>NZ_CAJPVI010000002.1 GCF_905397435.1 Cupriavidus numazuensis | reverse complement strand
CCAGCCTACCCAGGAGACCATCATGTCCTTGACCATCCAGAACCTCCCGCTCGAACAAGACCTTGACCACGCCAAGATGGGCGCCGTACGCGGCGGCAGCATCTTCGTGAACTCCGGCACCAACGCCATCGTCGGCGGCAGCGGCGTGTCGTTCGCCAGCCCCAACACGATCTTCGCTCCGGTCACGCAGGTCGATGCTTCGACCCGCACCGATGTCGACATCAAGACCGTGCAGAACACGATCAACAACCTGGGCGGCGTGGTTGCAGCCCTGCAGCACTAATCCAGCGCTTTCAGCTCACTCAGCCTACTCAGGAGATCATCATGTCCCTCACCATCCAGAACCTCGCCCTCGAACAAGACCTTGACCACGCCAAGATGGGCGCCGTGCGCGGCGGCAGCGTCTTCGTGAATTCCGGCACCAACGCCATCGTGGGCGGCAGCGGCGTGTCGTTCGCCAGCCCCAACACGATCTTCGCCCCCGTCACGCAGGTCGACGCTTCGACCCGCACCAACGTCGACCTGAAGACCATGACGAACACCATCAACAACGTCGGTGGCATTGTTCAGGCGCTACAGCACTAAGTCC
Source organism: Cupriavidus numazuensis (assembly GCF_905397435.1). Classification (GTDB taxonomy): domain Bacteria; phylum Pseudomonadota; class Gammaproteobacteria; order Burkholderiales; family Burkholderiaceae; genus Cupriavidus; species Cupriavidus numazuensis. Next base: position 326,088 of record NZ_CAJPVI010000002.1, on the reverse strand, counting down.
TTCCGGGGCGGCGGAACCCGTCGCGGTTCCGCCCAACCGCAAAACATCACGGCAATTGGCGACGTGTCTCGGCGCTACTGATGTCTTCCAAATGCCGGAATGCCGGTGCGATCTTCTTGCAGTCCGGCGCACCGACGCCGCATTGCTCGAAGAACACCCGCCACTCCCGGACGACAGCCCAAATGCTCGCGATCAACTCTGCTGCACGCGCCGCGCTGATCGAGAACCGCGGGCAGCCGGCCAGTGCGTTGTCGATCGTTGCGCTGCGCCCCTGAGGCCCGATTCCGAGATGCAACAGGCGCTCGGTTGCGTGCGAAGGCCTTGGCAGCACGTCATAGAGCGGACTCAGCCTCCACCCCGGCAGTCTCGGATCCCAGATGAACCCATGATTGCGCAAGTGATCGTCGTCGTTGGTCACGAAGATGTTGAACACCATGCGCTTGAACAGCTCTTCGTTGTCGGCGCGAACAACTGCCGTATGGCAGTACCTGCGGATCGCCGCGGCCAAATCCGCGTAGGCCTTTGTGCGCGATTCCGTCTCGTCGCAACCAAGCAGGGTCAGGCCGCTGACGAATGCCATGCGGCGCTCGGTTCGGGCTGCGGACGGCGCCAGCAAGAGATCCGTATCCGCCTGCGGCATGACCCCACGGTCGAGCCAGTACCGGTCAAACCGGCGGATCATCATGAGGCGGCGACCGCCGAGCAACCGGGCCTCCACCGCGGGGACGTTCAGCCCGGCTTCCTTGGCCAGCAGCAACGACGCCGCCTCGATGAGGGGAACGTCGAAGGCGTCGGTCTTGCTGGAGAACTTGGCCAGGACCAAGTGGCCGGCGTCATCCCGGATGGTGGCCTTCGGCCGAGCGCCACCCAGCGCTGTACCCTGCACGAAGATTAGCTCCAGGTTGGCCGGGACAGGCAGGCCCTGTTCGATACGCTCTGCCGCCTCCATCAGATACTCGATCGCGTGGATATTGCCGACCGGGCTCGTAGGGGGCGTGTTGATGCCCGATCGAACATCCAGTGCCCCCACACGATCGCTGCCCGCGTGCAGCAGGTACTGCGACTCCGGCAGGCTGTTTGCGGGCACCTTGAGCTTGGCCTCAATCACCCGGCGCCCCCACGAATCGGGCGCCGCATCGCGTATGCCACCGAAGCCCGTCAGCGCGTTCACAGGCAGCAACCGGCGGCCCTTCACCGGCTCGCCGTGGATGCCGAGACTCACGGGATCCACTTCGATCGCATCCGGGCGATCCAGATATCGAAGCCCATAGGCAAAGCTGGAAGCCAGCAGTGCGGATCCCTCCTCCGTCATAGTCAGCTGGCCGCACGGCGCCCAGGCTTCTCCCAGCTGGGCAAAGGTCATTAGTTGCTGGTCTTTTGCCATCAGCGTAAGTCGTCAGAAATCGAGGCTCTGAAGCTCCGAGGCGGACAAATCCCGGACGCGTCTGGTGGCTTCGCGCGACTGCAGCGCCTTCAGCGCCGGATCTGTCTCCGCCAGAAGGCTCGCGAAGGTTGCGCCTGGAGAGATCGCGTCGAGGTAGCGAAGCAGCTGGCCGAAGGCGAGGCCGGGATCTCCCTTCTCGATCCGATAGGCCGTGTTGCGAGAAAGTCCCGCGCGCACAGCCGCGTCGGCTTGCTTGATGTGACGAGCCTGACGTAGCCGAGCCAGCAACCGTCCGACGTGGACCGCTTGCTGAGCCAGCTCTGGGGTGAGGACGGAGGACTGGGAGACTTTCATGTGTGAGAAATCACTCGCAATGCTGTTATTGCTCGATTTAACGAACAATGCCCGGCAGTGTACACGACATCCAGCAAACTTCGGATGATCTTAAAATAGTGCATTCACATGTTAATGCTCGATTTTAAATCCCTCAACGAACATTGGACGCACGTAGTCGGGTTGCGTGAGCCTCACAGGCTCGGCGGTGCGCGCATGTCTGCCGAGTGCCAACTATTTCCTCTGGAATGTGTCTGCCGCCCTCCAACATGCCCTAGCTCGGATATGTCGACGGGCAGCGGCATAAATCGAATTTCTTCTTTATTTTCAAATACTTGATGCAACTTCCAGCCTCCGACACAAGGACTGGCACACCTCATGCGTATATACCTGCAAGCGCAACGCCTGAACCAAAGCCAGACCAGACACCCAAGGAGTCCATCATGTCCCTGACCATCCAGAACCTGCCCGTCGAACAAGACCTCGATCACGCCAGGATGGGCGCCGTCCGTGGTGGCAGCCTGTTCATGAACAACGCGATCAACGCGATCCTGGGCGGTGCCGGCGTGTCCTTTGCCAGCCCCAACATCATCGTCGCCCCGGTCACCCAGGTCGACGCCTCGAGCCGCGTGAACATCGACCTCTCGAGCATCAGCAACCTGCTCAACAACGTCGGCGGCATCGTGCGCGGCTTGCAGCACTGATTTCCCACCAAGCCCATATCTCGTTCATCCAGCCTACCCAGGAGACCATCATGTCCTTGACCATCCAGAACCTCCCGCTCGAACAAGACCTCGACAGCGCCAAGATGGGCGCCGTGCGCGGCGGCAGCATCTTCGTGAACTCCGGCACCAACGCCATCGTGGGCGGCGGCGGCGTGTCGTTCTTCAGCCCGAACACCATCGTGGCTCCGGTCACGCAAGTGGATGCTTCGACCCGCACCGACGTCGACATCAAGACCGTGAGCAATATGCTGAACAACGTCGGCGGCATCGTTCAGGCGCTGCAGCACTGAGTCGTGAGGGGGGGGCCGGCGATCACTTCGTTGACGCTCCCGCCCTCACCCCCTCTCCCGCCACGGGAGAGGGGAGCAACCCGCGCGAACTCCATCACAACTGAGCTTGCGCACATCCCCGGAAACTGTACCCCTCCCCCACAAGCTGTATTCCCTACCCTTCTCCGTAATGTCGCGCGCCCCGCCATCACGCCGGCGGCAACCCCACGGAGAGCACATCGATGCATGGACTTACAGCGCTGGAACTCGCCCGGATCCAGTTTGGATTCACGGTTTCATTTCACATCCTATTTCCCGCGATCACCATTGGCCTGGCCTGTTTCCTCGGCTTTCTGGAAGCGCGCTGGCTGCTGACCAAAGACACGGTCTACCGCACGCTGTACCAGTTCTGGGTCAAGATCTTCGCCCTGAATTTCGGCATGGGCGTCGTGTCCGGGCTGGTCATGGCCTATGAGTTCGGCACCAACTGGTCGTTCTTCTCGCAATTCGCGGGTGGCATTACCGGCCCGCTGCTGACCTACGAAGTGCTGACCGCCTTCTTCCTGGAAGCCGGCTTCCTTGGGGTGATGCTGTTCGGCTGGAACCGCGTCGGCCCGGGGCTGCACTTCTTCTCGACAGTGATGGTCGCGCTCGGCACCATGATCTCGTCGACATGGATCCTGGCCTCCAACAGCTGGATGCACACTCCCGCGGGCTACGCCATCGTGGCCGGCAAGGTCGTGCCGATTGACTGGCTCGCCGTGATCTTCAACCCGTCGTTCCCGTACCGCCTTGCGCATATGGTGATTGCCGCGTTGCTGTCCACGGCATTGTTCGTGGCGGCGGCGTCAGCGTGGCAGTTGCTGCACGGCCGCGCGGTGCCCGCCGCGAAGAAGATGCTGTCGCTTGCGCTGTGGATGGTGCTCATCACCGCGCCCTTGCAGGCGGTCGTCGGTGATGCGCATGGCCTCAATACGCTCGAGTACCAGCCCGCCAAGATCGCCGCGCTGGAAGGCCACTGGAACACCGCCGCGAAAGACGACAAGAACGGCTTCCCGCTGATCGTCTTCGGCATTCCCGACATGGAGCGCGAAGAGACGCGCTACGCAATCGAAATCCCGCGCCTGGGCAGCGTGATCCTCACGCACAGCCTCGACGGCCAGATCCGCGGCCTGAAGGACTTTCCCAAGGCCGACCGACCCAATGCGACCGTGCTGTTCTTCACGTTCCGCACCATGGTCGGACTTGGCGTGCTGATGATCCTGTATGGCCTGCTTGGCTGGCTGCTGCGCCGCAACGGCGCCGTGTACCGGTCCCGCGCGTTCCTGCGTTTTGCCGTGGCGATGGGCCCGGCAGGCCTGATCGCCCTGCTGGCCGGCTGGATGACCACCGAGATCGGACGCCAGCCGTGGGTGGTCTACGGCCTGATGCGCACCCACGACGCTGTGTCCGCGCACGCCGCAGGTCCGGTAGCGCTGACGCTCGCGCTGTTCGTCATCGTCTATTTCGTCGTCTTCGGCGTGGGCATCCGCTACATGCTGAAGCTGGCAAGCGCCGGTCCCGTTGCCGACCCCCACGCGCACGCCAACCCGCAACCCTATGGCCCCGGCACTGTCGGCGCCGTCCCGGCCGCCGTCAGCGCAGCGGCTTCCGCTCGCACCGCCACGGCTCCTCACGGCCACCGCAACTCCTGAACAGGTGATCAACATGGGTATCGACCTCCCCGCCATCTGGGCCTGCCTGATCTTCTTCGGCGTGATGATGTACGTCATCATGGACGGATTCGACCTGGGCATCGGCATCCTCTTTCCCTTCGTCGGCGACCGCCATGACCGCGACGTGATGATGAACACCGTCGCCCCCGTCTGGGACGGCAACGAGACCTGGCTCGTGCTTGGCGGCGCGGCGCTCCTCGGCGCGTTCCCGCTCGCCTATTCGGTGCTGCTCAGCGCGTTCTACCTGCCGCTCATGCTGATGCTGCTGGGCCTGATCTTCCGCGGCGTGGCGTTCGAGTTTCGCTTCAAGGCCAGCAACCGCAGCCGCCCTTACTGGGACGCCGCCTTCACGTGGGGCTCGGTCGTCGCCGCATTCTTCCAGGGTGTGACGCTGGGCGCCTATATTGATGGCATCGCCATGCAGGGCACCACCTACACCGGCGGCGCGCTCGACTGGCTGGCACCGTTCCCGCTCTTCACCGGCGTGGGGGTGGTCATCACGTACGCGTTCCTCGGTGTCACGTGGCTCATCATGAAGACGGAGGGCCGGCTGCAATGGACCATGCTGCGCGTGACCAATGTGCTCACCGGTGTGATGGTGGCGATGATCGCCGCGGTCAGCATCTGGACGCCGCTCACGCACCCCGCCATCGCCGGACGCTGGTTCGCGCTGCCCAACCTGTTCTTCTTCCTGCCGGTACCGCTGCTGGTGTTCGGCGCAGCGGTGGGCATCCAGCGCTCCCTGCACAAGCACCCGAATGCCGCGCCGTTCCTGTACGCGCTGCTGATGGTGTTCATGGGCTATACCGGGCTGGCGATCAGCGTCTGGCCGAATATCATCCCGCCGTCGATCTCGATCTGGGCCGCCTCTTCGCCGCCGCAGAGCCAGGGCTTTGCGCTGGTCGGCACGCTGTTCATCGTGCCGATCATCCTGGCGTACACGTCCTGGTCCTACTACGTGTTCCGTGGCAAGGTCCGCCGCGGCGAGGGGTACCACTGATGGCAACGATCTCGAAATCGACGCTGGCAAGCCGTCTCGGCTGGCTGCTGGCGCTGTGGGCGGCAAGTGTCGGCACATTGTTTGTCTTTGCCTGCCTGATGCGGCTGCTGATGCGCGCGGCCGGCCTTTCGACCTGAGTGGCAGGCATGGCATCCGTTGGCACCTCCTCCGGCGACAAGCAGCCCGCCAGCCACGCGGCCGGCGCGCTGCCCGCAACCTGGGCCGCGCGGCCGGATCTTGCGCCGTGGGTCCATTCGCTCAAGGTGTTCGGCGCGGCCATGCTCGCGTTGTACGCGGCACTGGCGCTGAGCCTGCCGCGCCCCTACTGGGCGTTCGCAACGGTGTACCTGGTCTCCAGCCCGCTGGCCGGCGCCACATACGCCAAAGGCACCTACCGCGTCGCCGGCACGCTGCTCGGCGCGCTGTGCGCCGTGGCACTGGTGCCGCTGCTGATCGGCGAGCCCGTGCTGCTCATGGCCGCCATTGCGTGCTGGACCGGCACCCTGCTCTACCTGTCGCTGCTGGAGCCCGCGCCGCGCAACTACATCTGCCTGCTGGCTGCCTATACGCTGCCGATCGTGGCCCTGCCGACGGTGACCGCTCCGGGCAGCGTCTTTGCCGTCGCGCTGACCCGCATCGAGGAAATCGTGATCGGCATCGTCTGCGCCAGCGTGGTCAGTGCCGTGGTGTTTCCTGTGCGGACCCGGCCGGCGCTGGCCTCGCGCGCGGCAGGCTGGCTTTCGCATGCATCGCGCTGGATCGAGGACATGCTCGGCACGGGCGCCAGCCCGGCGCGGCGTCACGACAGCTTTAGCGTGCTTGCCGCCGATATCGTCGCCATGGAAGCGCAGCTTGCCCAACTGGCCTACGAGAGCGACAGCGGCCCGGCGCTGCGGCGCGCACGCGCGCTGCACCAGCGCATGGCCGCACTGTTGCCACGGGTGATCGCGCTGGCTGACGCCGTCGCCGCGCTGCGCCGCGCCCCGGAAGGGCTGCCCGACGTGGTGGCGCAGCGCCTGCGCGCCACCGTGGCATGGATTGCCGGCAGGGCCGATGCCAACCGCCCGCTGAATGCATGCCGCACGGCCGGCTCGATGCCGGCCGCCAATGCGGACTGGCACGCGCGGCTGGTTGCGGCCGCTGGCGAATATCTCGACGAACTGGCCGACCTGTGGCAGGACTGCCGTGTGCTGCAAGCGAGCCTGCGGCAAGGCGCCGGCGAGCCCGCAGTGCTTCGCTATCGGGTCGAGCCCGCCGGACAGGCACGGCACCACGACCACGCCCAACTGCTGTTCCGTGCCGCCACCGCCGGCATGGCGACGCTTGTCGCCGGCCTGCTGTGGATGGCGTCGGGCTGGGTGGACGGCGCGGGCCCGGTCGGGCTGGCGGCGCTGGCAAGCTGCTTCATCGCAATCGCCGAGCAGCCGCGGCTGATGGCCGGGCGCGTGGTGGTGTGGAGCATCGCCTGCGCGCTGCTGGCCTGGTACTACCAGTTCGTGGTGCTGGTGCTGGCCCATGACTTCAGCGCGCTCGCGCTGTTGCTGTTCTGGCCCTATCTCTTCATCGGCGCACTTACGACGCAGTCGCGCTATGCCTTGTTCGGCGTGCTGCTGGCAGTCACGGCGGCGTCGTTCGCCAGCACGCCGCAACTGACCGCCGCACGCTTTGCCGACATTTTCAACAGCAGCCTCGCGAGCCTGGCGGCACTGTGCTTCTCCGCGCTGTGGGCCGCGCTGATGCAGCCGTTCGGCCGACAGCTCGTGGCATACCGACTGGCCCGGGCCAACTGGAGCGAGATTGCGCTGGTGGCGCATCCGCGTGCACCGGTCAACACTGCGCGGCTGCGCGGCCGCATGCTCGACCGCCTGCTGCGGCAGTGGCCGGCCGTGGCAGGCCGGCATCGCATTGGCGGTGGCGTCGGGACATTCCTCGTGGAATCGGCGGCGCTCGGTCTCCGGCGCATCTGCGCCGATCTGCCAGCGCCGCGCCGCCGCGCCGTCGAACGCGCGCTGGCGGGCGTGGCTCGCCATTACCGCGATTGTTCGCGAGCCGGCCACGAACTTGCGCCGCCGCTGGCGCTGGCCGTCACGATCGACGCGGCCTGGACCACGCTCGCCGCGCCGTCAGGCAATTACCCGCGCGCCGCACTGGCGGCACTCGCCAGCCTGCGCCTCGCACTGTATCCACCCCAACCCCCGATCGATGGAGGTGCGCATGCACGCCACTGATTTCAACGTGTACGGCGTATTCGTCCCCGCCACCCTGGCCTGGATGCTGGCCGCGTTCGCCGTCACGGCCGGCGTGCGCGCCGTGCTCGACCGCCTCGGCTTCTACCGCTTCGTGTGGCACCGGTCGCTGTTCAATTTTTCGCTCTACATCCTCGTACTGGGCGCACTGGTCGCGCTCGTCTGGGAGGTCCCATCATGAATCGAAAGCTTTCCCTGCTGGTCCCCGTCGCTGTCACGCTGATCGCCGTGGGTGCGGCGGCGCTGACGGCGTGGCATCTGTGGCAGTACTACACCGGCGCACCGTGGACGCGAGACGGCCGGGTCCGTGCGGAGGTGGTACAGGTTGCGCCCGACGTATCGGGGCTCGTCGCGCAAGTCCTTGTTGCCGACAATGCGCGCGTGAAGCGCGGCCAGGTCCTGTTCGTGGTCGACGAAGCGCGCTTTCGCGTGGCCCTGAAACAGGCGCAGGGTGCGGCCAACGCCGCACGCGCAGCGTTGGCGCGCGCCGGCAAAGCCGACATGGCCACCGCACAGGCGCGCCTCGACCAGGCAGACGCGGCAGTGGAAGCGGCCAGCCTCGACCTGGCGCGCTGCCGCGTGGCCAGCCCGGTCGACGGCCACGTCGCGGACCATCTGCCCCGCACTGGCGACTTCGTGAATCGTGGCCGGCCCGCGCTCTCGGTGGTCGCCAGCGGGTCGCAGTACGTCGAAGGCTATTTCGAGGAAACCAAACTGCCCGCGATCCGCGTCGGCGCCGCGGCCGACGTACGCATCATGGGCCAGAGCACGGCGCTGCGCGGGCATGTCGTCAGCATCGCCCCGGGCATCGACGACCAGGACCGCAGCAGCGGGCCGAACCTGTTGCCGACCGTCAACCCGACGTTCAACTGGGTGCGCCTTGCCCAACGCATCCCGGTCCGCGTTGCGCTCGACGAGGTGCCGCCCGGCATGCATCTGGTCGCCGGCCAGACGGCCACGATCCGGGTAAGAAGCGCGCATGACTGAAAGCAAGCGGCAATGCCCTGCGGAGCAGGTGCCGCTTGCAGAAAACTGAACGGGATTCAGGCAGGATCGGAAAACAGCTGCGCGGCAAGCGCCGCGCCTTCCTGTGTCAGGCTGGCGTGCCCGCGGCCATCCTCTTCGACGCTGACATCGGCCAGGCCGGCCGACTGTAATTGCGTGAGCACCCGGCGCAGTACGCTCATTGGCAACTGTGCGCGCTTGGCGATCTTGGGCAGCGACCACGGCGTGGCGCTGTTCTCGATGCCGGCCTGTTGCAGGACCAGCAGGACTTCCACAATGGCGGGATCGAAGCTGTCGCCGTTCTGTTCGTTGGCGGGATCAGACATCGTGCTTACTCTCCTCGCCCGCTCGGCCGCTTGGCAAGCAGGTGCGTGGCAACCTTGCCCAGCGTCTGGACAGCCGATTCGATACCTGGCGACCATTCGGCGCTGTAGTTCAGCCGGATGCAGTTGTCGTAGGTCGCGCCGGGTGCAAACATATGCCCCGGCGCCACGGTAATACGGTGTTCCAGCGCCGCGTGGTACATCTCCATGGCATCGATACCTTCAGGAAGCTGCACCCACAGGACATAGCCACCGGCCGGCCGCGACGTGGTCGTGCCCTCCGGGAAAAACCTGCGCACCGCAGCCGCCATGATGCTGGCCTGCTGCGCATAGGCCTTGCGCACGCGCCGCAGGTGGAAGTCATAGCCATCGTTCTTCAGGAACTCGGCGATCGCCAGTTGCGGGATGGCTGGCGTAGTCAGCGTATTCAGGAACTTGAGCCGCTCGACGGCGCCGCGGTAGCGGCCCGGCAACGCCCAGCCGATGCGGTAGGCGTTGGTCAGCGTCTTGGAAAACGACGAGCAGTGCAGCACGATGCCGGCGGTGTCGAACGCCTTGAGCGAACTCGGATGGGCCTCGCCATAGTAGAGCTCCCCATAGACGTCGTTCTCGATGACAGGGATGTCCTTGCTCGTGAGCATTTCCACCAGCGCGCGCTTCTTCTCGTCGGGCATCTGGAAGCCGAGTGGATTCTGGAAATTGGGCATGACCATGCAGGCGGCGACGTTCTTCTCGTCGATCAGCCGCGCCAGCTCGTCAATGTCGATGCCCTCGACCGGATCGGTGGCCACTTCGATGGCGCGCATGCCCAGCCGCTCGATCGCGTGCAGCATCGCGTAGAAAGTCGGGGACTCCACTGCGATCGTGTCGCCGGGCTTTGCCACGGCCTGCAGGCAGAGGTTGATGGCCTCGGTCGCGCCAATGGTGACGATCAGCTCATTCGGGTTGATCGCGTATCCGTTTTCCAGATAGCGCCGCGAAATCTGCCGGATCAGTTCGGGACTGCCCGGCGGCAGGTCGTCCAGCATGGTCCACTTGGCATAGCGCCGCGCAATGTTGTTCGCGTACTGATTGATGCGCTGCCACGGGAACAGCGATGCATCGGGATACGGCGAGCCCAGCGGCACGGCGTCGTCCGAGCGGATCGAGCGCAGCGTGGACAGCACCAGCGCGCTGACGTCGACCGCGGAAGGCTTGGCGCTGGGCCGCGAAGGCCGCAACTCGACCGTAGGCTCGCCCGGGCGCGCACGCACGAAGTAGCCGGATTGCGGCCGGCTTTCGATGATGCCGCGGCTCTCCAGCAGCACATAGGCCCGGATCACGGTGGTAATGCTCATGCGGTGGTGCTGGCTGGCCTGGCGCACGGACGGAATCCGCTCGCCGGGCAGCAGCACGCCTTGCTTCACCAGCGCTTCGATGTCGGCAGCCAGTTTTTCATAGAGTTTCACGCCGCGCTCCCTTCGCCGGTCCTTCCGGTTGCGCCTTCCCGGGCACCTGGGCGCCGGGTCTCTTTCCGCGGGCAGTCTTCAGCCAAGCCAACGATGTAGATCATAGTACGGCAACGACACATGGTGGAGCTGGCCGGCATTCTGCGGACCTACCCGCACAAAGCCGCTGGCGTGCCCGAGCGCCGACACGGCGGCCGCACCCTGTTGCGCTGCGACGTGAACCAGGCCTTCCTGGCTGCCGGGGTCACCGGGGTAGCCAACCTCTCCCACACGCCAGAACGCATCGCACGGCGGCACGCGTGCCCCGGCCAGTGCCGCGCGAACCCGGCTCACCGGCGGGAACAGCCGGGTCCGGCCTTGCAGCCGGCGCAGCAGCGGCGTCACCAGCAGCGCAAAGGTGGTATAGGCGGCTGCAGGATTGCCCGGCAGGCAGACCACGGGCTTGCCGCGCAGGCGTCCGATCGTGACCGGCTTGCCGGGCCGCATGTTGACGCCGCGGCAAAGCAGCTCGCCGCCGGCCGAGGCCAGCGCCGCTGCCACCAGATCGCGCTGGCCGACCGACGCGCCCCCGGTCACGAGCACGAGGTCGGCATGGCCGGCCAGCTCGCGCAGGGTATGGTGCAGCACGCGCTCATCGTCGCGCACATGGCGGTGGCAGCGCACGACGGCACCCATGGACTGCACGAGCGATTCGAGCATCGGCCCGTTAACGTCATGCACCTGGTATACGTCGCGCGGTTCGTCGTTGGCCGCTACCTCGTCGCCAGACGTCAGGATGGCAATCTCGACCAGCCGGCAGACCGGCACATGGACAAGCCCCTGCGATGCCAGCGCGGCAATATGACCAGCTTCGATCAGCGTACCGGCTGGCAGCAACAGCTCGCCACGGCGGACATCCTCGCCCTGTCGGCGGATATGCTGGCCAGTGAGCGGCGTTCGGGTACAGGTCACGCCGCGAAAGTTCTCCTCGGCGTCTTCCTGTGCGACCACGGCATCGGCCCCGACAGGGATCACGGCGCCCGTGTAAATGCGGATGGCATGGCCGGGACGCAGCGCCTGCGGCCGCGTGCCGGCGTACACCACCTGCTGCACAGGCAGGCATGCGCCACCCTGCCAGTCCTCGCAACGCACCGCATAGCCATCCATCGCGCTGCGGTCGGCCGACGGCGTGTCGGTCACGGCGACAAGGTCGCCGGCCAGCACGCGGCCGGTTGCCAGCCCCAGCCATACGGTTTCTGTCTCGCGCACCGGCTCTGCCGCGTTGGCGAAGATTGCCTGTGCCTCATCGAAGCTCAGCATGCTGCCTCTCCTTCGAGAACACCTTCGGCCGGTGGATTGAAGGTGCCATCGCATGCTGCACCGGTATATTCGACATAACCATCCTTCCGGCAAAAGCTGAGCAGGCGCAGGCCGGCCTGCGCCGCAATCCGGATGGCCAGCGACGTCGGCGCGGAAATGGTTGCCAGCATCTGGATGTTCATGCGTGCAGCCTTGCGCACCAGTTCATAGCTGGCGCGGCTCGACAGGAAGACGAAGCCGTCGTCCATGTCCACGCGTTGCATCGCCAGATGGCCGATCAGCTTGTCCAGGCCGTTATGCCGGCCGACATCCTCGAAGACGTGCAGGATTTCCCCTTGCGCATTGCACCACGCCGCCGCGTGGACGCCGCCGGTTTCACGCATCAGCCGCTGGTGCGAAGGCAGCGCGGCCGCCACGCGGCCGATCATTTCCGGCGTCGGCTGCAACCGCTTTGCCGGCATCCGCATCGGCGCGGGCTCGAGGTCGAGCAGTTCCAGGCTCTCGATGCCGCAGACGCCACAGCCCGTGCGGCCGGCGAGCGCGCGCTTGCGCGCCTTCATCGCGGCGAAGGCCTGTTCGCTGATCTGGAGGTGCACTTCGGCACTGTGCGCGTGGAGCCGTACATCGATGTCATGGATCTGCGCGTTGTGGCTGACGATGCCTTCGGTCAGCGAGAAGCCCACGGCAAACGCTTCGAGATCCAGCGGCGTGGCCATCATCACGGCATGCGAGATGCCGTTGTACACGAGGGACACGGGAAGCTCCTCCGCCACGTGGTCCATGGCAGGCTTCACCGCGCCATCCTTGTGACGCACGATGCTGCGTGCGGCATAGCCGTGGTGTTCGACGAGTTCAGTGCAATCCATGATGGTCTCGCAAGGATCGATAGCGCGCCGGCGCCTGGCCGGCGCACGGGACATTGTGGGAAGCGATGCGCCTGCGTCAGGTAGCGGCAGCCTGGACACGCGACGGCGTCAGCAGCACGGGCACCGACTTCGACGTTGGCGTGCCGCAGCCATCGCCGATGCTTTCGAGCGGCACCAGCGGATTGGTCTCGGGGTAGTACGCCCCGACGCATCCTTCGGGAATGTCGTACTGGACCAGTTCGAAGTCCTCGACCCGCCGCTGCACGCCGTCGTCCCAGACGCTCGTGATATCGACACGCTGTCCGGCCGCGAGTCCCAGCCGCGCCAGGTCGCCCGCGCTGATGAACACCACGCGGCGCAGCCCGAACACGCCGCGGTAGCGATCGTCGAGGCCATAGATCGTCGTGTTGTACTGGTCGTGCGAGCGCGTGGTCATCAGCACCAGCAGCTTGTCGCCGTACTGTTCACGCGCGCGGTGAATCGGGGTGTCCTTGTCGATCGCATGGACGAGGAACTGCGCCTTGCCAGACGGCGTGTGCCACTCGCGGTTGCACGCGGGGGGCGTCAGGTGGAAGCCACCCGGCACGGCAACGCGTTCGTTGTAGTTTTCGAAGCCGTCGATCACCATCTCGATCGCATCGCGGATGCGCGCATAGTCCTGCACGTACCAGAGCCAGTCGATTTTCTCCGAGCCCAGCGTCGCCGCGGCCATGCGCGCAACGATGGCGGTCTCGGACAGCAGATGCGGCGACGCCGGCTTGTTCATGCCGAACGAGATATGCACCATGCAGACCGAATCCTCGACCGTCACGCCCTGCGCGACGCCGTCTTGTTCGTCGATCTCGGTGCGGCCCAGTGTCGGCAGGATCAGCGATGCCTTGCCGTGAATCAGGTGGCTGCGGTTGAGCTTGGTGGCGATGTTCACGGTCAGCGCACACTGGCGCAGGCCTTCGTGCGTACGCGGCGTATCGGGCGTAGCCGTCGAGAAGTTGCCGCCCAGGCCGATGAAGACCTTGACCTTGCCCTCCAGCATCGCCTCGATGGTTTCGACCACGTCATAGCCATGCTCGCGCGGCGGCTCAAAGCCGAAGGCAGTCTTCAGGCGATCCAGGAACGCATCTTCTGGCTTTTCCTCGATGCCGACCGTGCGGTCGCCCTGCACGTTCGAATGCCCGCGCACGGGCAGCAGGCCCGCCCCGGCGCGGCCGATGTTGCCGCGCATCATCATCAGGTTCGACAGGATCTGCACGGTCGGCACCGAATGCTTGTGTTGCGTCAGGCCCATGCCCCAGCACGCGATCACGCGCTGGCCGCGCGCATAGACACGGGCCAGCGCATCGATGTCCGGCAACGGGACGCCCGACTCCGCCACGATATCGGCCCAGCTCTCCGCACGCAGGTCCTCGACGAAGGCACCGAAGCCGATGGTGTGCTCGCGCACGAAGTCCACGTCGATCAGGCGTGCCTGGCCGTGCCGGATGGCCTCGTCGTCGAGTTCGACCAGCCGCTTGGCCATGCCCTTGATCAGCGCGAAATCCCCGCCGAGCTTGGGCTGCACGAACATCGACGCGATCTTCGTGCTGGAGCCGGTCAGCATCTCGACCGGATGCTGCGGGCTGGTGAAGCGCTCCAGGCCGCGTTCGCGCAGCGGATTGATCGACACGATGGTCGCACCGCGCCGTGCGCACTCGCGCAGATCGCCGAGCATGCGCGGGTGGTTGGTGGCAGCGTTGTGGCCGAACAGCAGGATGGTATCGGCATGCTCGAAGTCATCGAGCACCACCGTCGCCTTGCCCACGCCAATGGTCTTGGGCAGGCCACGGCTGGTGGCCTCGTGGCACATGTTGGAGCAGTCCGGGAAATTGTTGGTGCCGTAGGCGCGCACGAACAGCTGATACAGGAACGCCGCCTCATTGCTGGCGCGGCCCGAGGTATAGAACGCCGCCTGGTTCGGGTCCGGCAATGCGCGCAGGTGGCGGCCGATCAGTGCAAATGCTTCGTCCCACGCAATGGCGCGGTACTTGTCGGTCTGCGCGTCGTACACCATCGGGTGCGTGAGGCGGCCGTGCTGTTCCAGCTCGTAGTCCGTCTGCTGGAGCAGCGACGTCACCGTATGCTGCGCGAAGAACTCGGGCGTGACGCGCATGCTGGTCGCTTCCGCGGCGACAGCCTTGACGCCGTTCTCGCAGAACTCGAAGGTCGAGGCGTGCTGCCGGTCGGGCCATGCACACCCTGGGCAGTCGAAGCCATCGGCCTGGTTCTGCTTGAACAGCATCTTGTACTTACCACCGGCGACCTTCTCCTTGACGAGGTTGATGGCAACGTACTTCAGCGCACCCCAGCCGGCGGCGGGATGGGTGTAGGGGGCAATGTGGCCTTTCTCGGGGGTCGGCGAACTCATGGCGGCGGGTGTCCTGTCTGGCTGGGGGCTTCGGCTGGCCGGAATACCGTCGATCGGTTCGGCCAGATCCTGTAGCGCCAGAGTAGGTTCGGCGCGCGTCCTGCGGTGCGTACAGACAGGAGCACAGTTCAAGAGCACAGTTGGGAAGTGCCTTGCCAGGGCCGCCCGTGCCCGGAGAAAGGCATAAGCGGACACTTGGGAGACCGGCGGGACGGCTCCGGAAAAGAAAAAGCCCGCGCGGGGACGGGCAGAAGGGCTTGAGGACCTGAGTCAGGTCTCTCACGGTGGATTTTCACAGGTTGCCGTCTGCGCGGACACCCCCGGATGGGTGATCTCGGTGGCGCGAAAGCCAGGCGTCGGACGAACGCCGCCGGTGTACGCCTGACGGACGCAAAATCAGCCCGCCTGGCCCGCATTCTTGAGCTGGGCGCTGGCAACCTCAAGCATGCGCAGCGTTTCCGCAAATACCGCCTCTACGCCGGCCGGCGCCGCCGCTTGCGCGCGGACGGCATCGCGGTCGGCTGTCACGCCTCCGATCAGCTCATCCAGCAGCCCCGGCTGGCGCTGTTCCGCACGCTGCAGGAGCATGTGAAGCAGATAGGCACACGCGCCGAGGCGAGGATCACCGGCAAGCGGACTTGCTGTTGCATTCATGGTCTTGCTCCTTGTCTCTGTCGATGGCTCGTCGTTTGCCGCCTCGCACGGGCGATTGGGACCCGATCTTGCCACACCGACTGCGACAGCCGCCGGACAACGCTTGCCGGAAACGCGCGGCTACGATGACTTTCAGGCCTGCGAATCCGCTGGCAAATCACCATGAAAGATTCTGAAATATTCAAAGCCGATAATCGACCGGAACGTTTTGGCAAGTCGAGATAGACTTCCCGGCTACGCCGGGCAAACCTGCACCGGCACCAGGTGCGGGCATGGCCCTTGCTTCGCCTCACATATCCGGCTCCGGCCCCGTCAATCGTGATTGGCCGCCGAACATCTTGATTCGCTTGATTTTTTCGCAGGAATTCGCAATGCAACGATCACGCGGCTGCCGCGTCTGGGGTCCGGTTACGCTGGCCATCGCCCTGTCCACGCTTGCCGGATGCGGCGGCAAGAAAGAAGCCGCCGCCCCGCCCCCGCCCCAGGTCAGCGTGGTCACGCTGAAGACCGAAGCGGTGACGCTGGATTCCTCGCTCCCCGGCCGCACCACCGCCTACCGCATAGCCGAAGTCCGGCCCCAGGTGGACGGCATCATCCTGCGGCGGCTGTTCAAGGAAGGCAGCGACGTGACGCAGGGCCAGCAGCTCTACCAGATCGACCCGTCTACCTACGATGCGACCTACAAGAGCGCCAAGGCAACGATGGAGTCCTCGCGGCTGCTGGCGCAGCGCTACGGGCGCCTGGTTGGCGACGAAGCGGTCAGCAAGCAGCAGTATGACGAAGCCAAGGCCGCGTGGCAGCAGGCACAGGCGACGCTGGACCGGGCCGAGATCAACCTGCGCTATACCAAGGTGCTGGCGCCGATTTCGGGGCGCATCGGCCGTTCCAGCGTGACCGAAGGCGCGCTGGTTACCAACGGGCAGGCCGCGGCGCTCGCCGTGGTGCAGCAGCTCGATCCGATCTACGTCGATGTGACGCAGCCTTCCGCATCGCTGCTCCGGCTGCGGCGCGAACTCGCCAACGGCGCACTGCAGAGCGCCGGCACCAATGCGGCACAGGTCAACCTGGTGCTCGAAGACGGCACGAAGTATCCGGAAACCGGCCGTCTGGAATTTTCGGAGGTTGCTGTGGACCAGGGCACCGGCTCGGTCACGCTGCGCGCGGTGTTCCCCAACCCGCGCCACGAGCTGCTGCCCGGCATGTTCGTCCACGCGCGCCTGCGTGAAGGCGTGAAGGCCGACGGCCTGCTGGTGCCCCAGCAAGGCGTCACACGCGACCTCAAGGGTCAGGCCACGGCGCTGGTGGTCAATGCGAAGGACGAGGTCGAACTGCGCCAGATCCGCACCGACCGCGTGATCGGCGACAAATGGCTGGTGGCGGACGGCCTCAAGGCCGGCGACCGTGTGATCGTCGAAGGCCTGCAGTTCGTCAAGCCCGGCGCGAAAGTCCGCGTCGCCCAGGCAGACAGCGGCGCAGGCACCCCGCCCGCGGCTGCCGCCGGCGCATCCGCCGCGGTCGCGGCCAAGCCCTGAGCGCATCGCCACGGCGAGGGAGTATTCATGTCCAATTTCTTTATCGATCGCCCCATCTTCGCGTGGGTGATCGCGCTGGTCATCATGCTGGCCGGCGTGCTGTCGATCCGCTCGCTGCCGATCAGCCAGTATCCGGCCATTGCGCCGCCGACCATCGCCATCTCGGTCAACTATCCGGGCGCCTCGGCCGAGACCGTGCAGGACACCGTGGTCCAGGTCATCGAGCAGCAGCTCAACGGCCTGGACCGCCTGCGCTACATCTCGTCGGAAAGCAATGCCGACGGCAGCATGACCATCACCGTCACGTTCGAACAGGGCACCAACCCCGACATCGCGCAGGTGCAGGTACAGAACAAGCTCGCGCTCGCGCAGCCGCTGCTGCCGCAGGAAGTGCAGCAGCAGGGTATCCGCGTGACGAAGTCGGTGCGCAACTTCCTGCTGATCGTCGGCCTGATCTCCACGGATCCGAAGATTACGCGGGAAGACCTGTCGAACTACATCGTCTCGAACATCCAGGACCCGCTGTCGCGCACGTATGGCGTCGGCGACTTCCAGGTGTTCGGCTCCCAGTACGCGATGCGCGTGTGGATCGACCCGGCGAAGCTCAACAGCTACCAGCTCACGCCGCTCGATGTCAGCAACGCCATCAAGGCGCAGAACGTGCAGGTCGCTTCCGGCCAGCTGGGCGGGCTGCCTGCCGTCCAGGGCCAGCAGCTCAATGCCAGCGTGATCGGCAAGACCCGCCTGCAGACCGGCGAACAGTTCGGCAACATCCTGCTCAAGGTCAACCCGGACGGCTCGCAGGTGCGCCTGAAGGACGTGGCCGAGGTTGGCCTGGGCGGCCAGGACTACAACATCAACGCGCAGTACAACGGCCAGCCGGCCTCCGGTATCGCCGTGCGTCTGGCCGCCGGCGCCAACGCGCTGGAAACGGTACGCGCGATCCGCAAGACGCTCGACACGCTCGAGCCGTTCTTCCCGGCCGGCATGAAAGTCGTCTACCCGTATGACACCTCGCCGGTGATCTCGGGCTCGATCCACGAGGTCGTGAAGACGCTGATGGAAGCCATCGTGCTGGTGTTCCTGGTGATGTACCTGTTCCTGCAGAACTTCCGCGCCACGCTGATCCCGACGATTGCCGTGCCGGTGGTGCTGCTGGGCACGTTCGGCGTGCTGGCCGCGTTCGGGTACACCATCAATACGCTGACCATGTTCGGCATGGTGCTGGCCATCGGCCTGCTCGTCGATGACGCGATCGTCGTGGTCGAAAACGTCGAGCGCGTGATGGCCGAGGAAGGCCTGCCACCGAAGGAGGCGGCGCGGCGGTCCATGGGCCAGATCCAGGGCGCGCTGGTCGGCATCGCCATGGTGCTGTCGGCGGTGTTCCTGCCGATGGCGTTCTTCGGCGGCTCCACGGGCGTGATCTACCGGCAGTTCTCGATCACCATCGTGTCGTCGATGGTGATGTCCGTGCTGGTCGCGCTGATCCTGACGCCGGCCTTGTGCGCGACCATGCTGCAGCCCATCGAAAAGGGCGACCACGGCGAGAACAAGGGCGGATTCTTCGGCTGGTTCAACCGCAAGTTCATTTCGACCACGCAGGGGTATGAGCGCGGCGTGTCGACGATCCTGAAGCGCCGCCTGCCGTTCGTGCTGATCTACGTGGCGATCCTCGTGGCGATGGGCTTCCTGTTCACGCGCATTCCCACGTCCTTCCTGCCGGAAGAAGACCAGGGCGTGCTCTACGCCCAGGTACAGACGCCAGCCGGTGCCACCGCCGAGCGCACGCAGAAAGTCCTGAACCAGATGCGCGAATACCTGCTCAAGCAGGAAGGCGGCGTGGTGGACTCGCTGTTTACCGTCAACGGCTTCAACTTCGCCGGCCGCGGCCAGAACTCGGGCCTCGCCTTCATCCTGCTCAAACCGTGGGAGGAACGCACCGGCGACGACACCAGCGTGTTCGACCTGGCAGCGCGCGCCCAGCGCAAGTTCGCGAGCTTCCGCGACTCGATGTCGTTCGCGTTCGCCCCGCCCGCGGTGCAGGAACTGGGCAACGCCACGGGCTTCGACCTGTACCTGCAGGACCAGGCCGGCATCGGCCACCAGGCCTTGATGAACGCGCGCGACAAGTTCCTGGCGCTCGCCTCGAAGAGCCCGGTGCTGCAGCGCGTGCGCCCGAACGGACTCAACGACCAGCCGCAGTACCAGCTCGTGATCGACGATGAAAAGGCGCGCGCGCTCGGCATCTCGCTGGCCGATATCAACAGCACGGTGTCGATCGCCTGGGGTTCGAGCTATGTGAACGACTTCGTCGACCGCGGCCGCGTGAAGCGCGTCTACGTGCAAGGCAGTCCCGATTCACGCATGAACCCCGACGATGTCGACAAATGGTTCGTGCGCAACGACAAGGGCGAGATGGTGCCGTTCTCCGCGTTTGCCGAAGGCAAGTGGGGCTTCGGCTCGCCGAAGCTGCAGCGCTACAACGGCGTGCCGGCCGTGGAAGTGCTGGGCGAACCGGCCGCAGGCCGCAGTTCCGGCGAGGCCATGAAAGAGATCGAGGAGATCATGAAGCAGATGCCGGCCGGTGTGGGCTATGCATGGACCGGCCTGTCGTATGAAGAGCGGCTGTCCGGCTCGCAGGCGCCGGCACTGTACGCGCTGTCGCTGCTGGTGGTGTTCCTGTGCCTGGCCGCGCTCTATGAAAGCTGGACGATCCCGTTCTCGGTGATGCTCGTGGTGCCGCTCGGCGTGATCGGCGCCTTGCTCGCCACCATGGCACGCGGCCTGTCCAACGATGTGTTCTTCCAGGTCGGCTTGCTGACCACGATCGGCCTGTCCGCCAAGAACGCCATCCTGATCGTGGAATTCGCGAAGAGCCAGTACGAGCACGGCAAGAGCCTTGTCGACGCCGCCATCGAGGCTTGTCGCATGCGTTTGCGCCCGATCGTGATGACCTCGCTCGCGTTCATGCTCGGCGTGTTCCCGCTGGCCGTCTCGACCGGCGCCGGCGCGGGCAGCCAGCACGCCATCGGCACCGGCGTGATCGGCGGCATGATCACCGCCACGGTACTCGCGATTTTCTGGGTGCCGTTGTTCTTTGTCGCCGTCAATTCGCTGTTCGCACGCAAACGCAAGCCGAGCCAGCCTGACGCCCCCGCGGAAAAAGGCGCGCTGCAATGAAGAAGACCCTGACCTGTGCTGCCGCCGTCGCCCTGCTGGCCGGTTGCAGCCTGATTCCCTCGTATGAACAGCCGGCGCTGCCGGTGGCGCAAGCCTACCCGCAAGGCGCCGCCTATGCGACAGCCGATACCGCCCCAGGCGCGCAGCAGGTGCGTGCGACCGATCTCGGCTGGCGCGACTTCTTTGCCGACGCGCGGCTGCGCCGACTGATCGAAGTCGCGCTCGACAATAACCGCGACCTGCGCGTGGCGGCACTGAACGTCGAAGCGTTCCGTGCGCAATACCAGATCGAGCGGGCCGACCTGTTCCCCGCGATCGGCGTGGCCGCGCAGGAAACGCGCCAGCGCATTCCCGCGGACCTGTCCACCACCGGACGGCGCATGATCGCGAGCCAGTACGGCGTGTCGCTCGGCACCACAGCATGGGAGCTCGACCTGTTCGGCCGCATCCGCAGCCTCAGCGAAGCGGCGCTCGAGCAATACTTCGCGAGCGACGAAACCCGCCGCAGCGCACAGATCGCGCTGGTGGCCAGCGTGGCCAACGCCTACCTGGCGCTGCTCGCCGATGACGCCCAGCTCACGCTCACGCGCAATACGCTGGCGAACTACGAGCGCAGCTATGGCCTGACGCGCCGCAGCTACGAGGAGGGCATTGCCTCACGCCTGGACCTGCGGCAGTCGCAGACCGCCGTGGAAAACGCGCGCGCCAGCCTGGCGCGCTACACGCGCCTGGTCGCGCAGGACGAGAATGCGCTGATGCTGTTACTGGGCACCGGCATGCCGGACGACCTGCCACCACCGTTGCCGCTCGAACAGAAGCTGACGGCGGACGTGCCGGCAGGCTTGCCGTCCGACCTGCTGCAAAACCGGCCCGACGTGCTCGCGGCCGAACACCGCCTGCGCTCGGCCAACGCCAATATCGGCGCGGCGCGCGCGGCGTTTTTCCCGCGCATCGCCCTGACGGCTTCGGCGGGCACGGCCAGCAATGAACTGTCCGGCCTGTTCAAGGCCGGATCGGGCACCTGGCTGTTCCAGCCGCAGATCAGCCTGCCGCTGTTCACGGCCGGCAGCCTGCGCGCGAGCCTCGACTACGCGAAGATCCAGAAGGACATCAACATCGCGCAGTACGAGCGCACGATCCAGACGGCCTTCCGCGAAGTCTCCGATGGCCTCGCCGCGCGCGGCACGTACACCAGCCAGCTCGAGGCGCAGCTGCGTTTTGTCGAAGCGGCGCAGGATGCCTACAACCTCGCCGACCGCCGCTACCGTACCGGCGTGGACAGCTACCTGGCGGTGCTGGATGCGCAGCGATCGCTCTACAACGCGCAGCAACTCCTGATCGTCGCGCGGCAGGAACAGCTGACCAGCGAGGTCAATCTCTACAAGGCCCTCGGCGGCGGCTGGCATGACCAGACCGGCACTGCTGCCGACACCGGCAGCCAGCCGGCGCCCGCGCCCGCGTCCTGATCCCCGGCGGAGCCAGCCGGCGCAAAGTTGGCTGGCCATCGTTGCGCGGGTCCGGCGGGACGTTCATGGCTCCTACAATGACGAGGTCGCATGTCATTCCCGCCAGACAACGCCGCAACGAGGAGTCCCGCCATGTCTCTGCCCCACCTGTCTTCCGGCGAAGTCGCCAGCGTGCTGCCGCTCGGCAAGCAACTCACGCAGACGCCGAGTGCCGCCCTGTTCAAGGAACACGGGCTGGAAGTGATGCGCATGGTACTGCCGGCGGGCAAGCGTGTCGGCTCCCACTCCGTCGCCGGGGCATCCACGATCCAGTGCCTGGAAGGCGAAGTCGAGATCGGCGTGGACGGCGCCCAGCGGCGCCTGCACCAGGGCGACCTGCTCTACCTTGGGGCGGGTGCCCCACATGATGTCAACGCGATCACCAACGCGTCATTGCTCGTGACCGTCGTGCTGGTCGACCGCGGCGGTTCCTGAGCCGCTTTTCGCGCCGCAACAGCGCGCGCTACGCTGCTCGTCAACGCTCCCTTGTTGCGCATGAGCGGGAATTGTGACGCCAGCCGCATACCAACGCAGTCCGAAGTGCACTCGACGCACCTTCACCACCGTGTCAGTGCATGCCCGATTGTGCAGCGCACCGTTTGGCACCTAGAATCGATTCATCCAACAAGCGCTGTGCCCGGCAAACCGCCGAACCGGCCAAAAGCGCGACCCGAAACGTGGACCGGAATATCGGCGTGAGCATGCCGTCCGGCCGCACGCGAGCCAGGGCGTTTGCACCCCGCCGTGGATCGCTTTGCCGCCACCTGCAGGGAGGAAGCCAATGCGCCAAATCGAACTGAACGATGCCTGCGCGCACGCCGATGCCATGGCGCGCGCCGTCGCGTGCGAGCTGGAGCGCACGCTGGCCAGCAAGGACGAAGCTTGCCTGGCCATCTCGGGGGACCGTTTGCCGCTGCCGCTGTTCGCGGCATTGCAGCAGCGCCCCCTGCCATGGGATCGCATCAGCGTCATGCTCGTCGATGAGCGGATGGTGCCGATCGACCACACAGACAGCAATGCGCGGCTCGTCTGCGACGCACTGCTGCGCCAGGCCGCGTCGCGCGCGTCGTTCCAGCCGCCCGTGCCAACGTTCTGTACGGAAATCGCGGAGATCGACACCTCGGCCGTCGTGGCCGAACTGAACCGCAATTACCGCCAGCCCGACGTGGTCGTGCTCGGCATGGGCGATGACGGCCATACCGCGTCGCTGTTTGCGGATGCGCCCGAACTGCCCGTAGGCCTGTCGCTGAACGAGCCGCCAGGCTACCTCGCCATGAGCCCACGCGCGGCGCCGCACCGCCGCGTCAGCCTGAACCTGCGTGCCCTGCTGGGCGCGCGGCGCGTACTGATCAGCTTCAGCGGGCCGTGGAAGAAACAGGTATTCGATGCCGCGACCATGGAGCCCACGCCGATGTTGCCGGTCAGCTACCTGCTGCACCAGGACAGCACGCCGGTGGATGTCTATTGGACGCAATAGGCGTTCTGCTCCGGCGCCCTGCTCCCCGCAATGCAAATCAAGACCTTGTTGCGCCGTAGGACAACGCCTGACAACAATCGGCACCGCCGCGCGCTACAGTGGACATCGCGTGTTACGAGATGTTTCTGCCTGCGTTGCGGTCTTTCATGCCTTTCCCCTGCCTTCCTGCCGATAAACGGCGGGCATCATGGCTGCTCGCCCTGCTGCTCGTCGCTGCGTCCCCGCCCAGTTTTGCCGCGCCTGCGCTTTCCGGACTGGCCAGCCTGCTGCTGGGCACCGTACGCGGCAAGCCAAGCGGCATGGCGGGAGTGACGCGGCTGACCGCGCGCGATGCCGAACGCCAGCTCGGCATGGCCTGCGCGGAACTCGCGCGAGCCACCCCAATCGTGCTCGATAGTTCGACCCGCCTGACCGGCTGCGCCACGCGGCCCGGGAAGATCGTGGAGTTTCACCTGCAGGTGACGGGCGTCGAACCGAAGCGCGAGGACACCAAGGCCTTCATGGTGTCGGCCCGGCCGATCCTCGAGCGCGGCGTTTGCCGCAATCCGGACGTCCCGGTACTGGGCAAGCTCGGCGTGACGCTGGACTACCGCTATATGGCGGGACAGGAGCCGCTGGTTCTGCTGCACGTCCCGCCCGGACGATGCGACACGTCCGGCGCATCGAGCGCCACGTCCCGCTACCCTTCACCAGAAGTCCGATAGCGCGATCACCGCGAACCGTTGCTGTGCTCGCCAGCAACTCGGCCTGCCCCAGGCCCAGCCGGGACAAGACAGGTTCACGCCGACAGCGTCTTCCCGCCCAATACCTCGTCGCAGACCGCCAGCCATGCCCGCGCCGCGTGCGAAAGATAACGGCCCGGCAGCCAGGTATGCGCCAGCGCCCAGTCCATCGCGGGCTCAGTCAGCCGCGCTACGGCCAGGTTGTCCCGGTCCTGCAACCGTGCCAGGAAGGGCTGAGGCAGGAACGTTGTGCCAAGACCGGCAGCCGCCATCGACGCCAGGAAATCCCAGTGGCCGCTTTGCGCGACCACGCGCGGCTCGATGCGCGCCTCCAGGAACGCCAGGCGCAGCTTGTGCGTGAGCGAGAACGCGTCAGTCAGCAGCACCAACGGTTCATCGCGCAGCGCCGCCAGGCTGACGGTCTTGCCACGGGCCCAGGCCGCCTTGCGCGGCCCCACGGCCCAGATCGGATAGTTGGCGAACGGCTGCGTCGCCAGTTCCACGCCGCTGTCCACCGGCAGCACTGTGGCGCCCACCTCCAGTTCCCCGCTGGCCACCATCTGTTCGACCAGATGGCCGCCATGCTCGGCCAGATGCAGTTCAAGGTTCGGATAGCGCTTGCGGAATGCGCTGACGGCGGGCGAGAAGAACAGGTTGACCATGGGCGGAATGCCGACGGTCAACTGTCCGCGTCCCAGCGATGACAAGTCCGCGACCTCCAGCGTGAGCCGGTGCACCACGCCAAGTGCCTCCTGCCCGCGCTCGTACACCACGCGGCCCACATCGGTCAGCCGCACCGTCTTGCCTTCGCGGATCAGCAGCGGCTGCCCGACCTCGTCTTCGAGCTGCCGGACCATCTTGCTGATGGTCGATTGCGTGACGAACAGCGACGTGGCCGCCTGCGTAAAACTCCTCAGGCGTGCGGTTTCGACAAAGTAGCGCAGCGCGCGGATATCGATCGGCATGACGGTGGCAGCACTTCCATGAAAATACTGAATGATTCCAGGAATTTTAAATCATGATTGGAATGGCCGCCATTTGACTACACTTCGCTTCCACGCTCCGCTTACGCCTGCGTCCGGCAACAAGGCCGCACCAGGCGGCGCACGATGCGCCCCCAAACCAGAACACTAAAACTCGATCTCATGGCCATGCGGCCGAATGCACGACAGTGGCTGTTTTCGCTGAAAGCATTCCTGGCCGCCATGCTCGCGCTCTATATCGCGCTGGCGCTAGGCTTGCCGCGGCCCTACTGGGCCATGGCGACGGTGTACTTCGTCTCGCATCCGCTGACGGGCGCCACGCGCTCCAAGGCCGCGTATCGCGTCGCCGGCACCGTGCTGGGCGCCGCCGCCGCGGTGGCGACCGTGCCGCTGCTGGTCAATATGCCCATCGTGCTGATGGCGGCCATCTCGCTGTGGATCGTCGCGCTGGTCTACCTGTCGCTGCTGCAGCGCTCGCCGCGCGCGTATGTATTCCTGCTGGCTGCGTACACGCTGCCGATCGTGGCGCTGCCGGCGGTAGACCAGCCCGCGCAGATCTTCGATCTGGCCGTCGCGCGCATCGAAGAAATCGTCATCGGCATTGTCTGCGCGGGGCTGGTCGGATCGATCATCCTGCCAGTCAAGGTCGCCCCGGCCCTGCGCGCACGCGCCGCGAGCTGGCTGGCGGATGCCGCGGCATGGGCTGACGACATCCTCTGCGCGAATGCTCGGGCCGACGCAGGCCGCCATCGCCTCGCCGCCGACATCCTCGCGTTGGATCAATTGATCGCCCAGCTTTCCTACGACACCGAAAGCGCCGGCTCCTTGCGCCATGCGCGCGCCCTGCGGGCACGCATGACCACGCTGATGCCGTTGCTGTCCGCGCTGTCTGCGGTGCTGGAGGCGCTGCGCATGCATCCGGCCGGCGTGCCGGCACCGCTCGCGCAGGCGCTGTCGGCGCTCTCGCAATGGCTGCGCGGTGGCCTGGCTGGCTCGCCGCCGCACGCGGATCGCCAGGCGCTGGCCAGCGCCGCAGCAGACAGCTGGCACGCGCAGTTGCTGACGGCGGCAAGCAGCCAGCTCGCGCAACTGGCCGCGTTGTGCAGCGACTGCGCAGCGCTCCAGCATGGCATCGGCGACCGGCCCGACCAGCCGCTTCCGAAACTGAGCGATACCCCGGCCGCCGCAACCATGCCGGCAAGGGGCGCGCTGCATCACGACCACGGCATGCTGTTGTTCGGTGCCGCATCCACGGGCCTGGCGGTGTTCTGCGCGGGCCTGCTCTGGATTTTCTCCGGCTGGCCGGACGGCGCCGGGGCGGTGGCGGTGTCCTCCATCGCGTGCTGTTTCTTCGCGACCATCGACGAGCCGCGGCCGGTCGCCCGCTCCTTCCTGCGCTGGAGTGCCGTCTGCTTCGTCGTGGCCTCGTTCTACCTGTTCCTGGTGGTACCGCATGCGCAGAATTTCGAGACGCTCGCGGGCATGCTTGCCGTGCCCTACCTTGGCATCGGCATGCTGATCACTCGGCCCGGTTTCAACCTGATTGCCATGCTGCTGTCGGTGAACACGGCGTCGTTCGCCAATATCCAGAGCGTCTACGATGCCAACTTTCTTGGCACGTTCAACGGCAGCCTCGCCAACGCCGCGGCCATGCTGTTCGCACCGCTGTGGGCGCTGGCCACGCGTCCGTTCGGCGCAAGCGTCGCCGCGCGCCGGCTGATCCGCGCAAGCTGGCAAGACCTGGCCGGCGCGGCCGCATGGCCGGGCGCGGACCATGACGCGAAGCTTGGCGCGCGCATGCTGGATCGCCTCGGCCAGTTGGTGCCACGGCTTGGCGCCGTGCGCGCCGGCCCGGATGGCTTCAGCGAACTGCACGTCGGCTTCTGCGCACTGGCGCTGCGGCGCGCGCTGCCGTCGCTGCCCACCGTCGCACGGCGGCCGGTCCGGCGTGTGCTGGCACTGGTGGCGCGCCACTACCGTGCGCGCCTGCGCAGCGGGCATGCCGCAGCGCCGTCCGTCGAATTGCCCGCCTGCATCGACGCGGCCATTGCCCAGGTCGCCGCGCTTCCGGAGCATCGCGACGAGACCATTGCCGCGCTCGTCGTACTGCGTGTCACGCTGCACGAGCCGCACGTCGCCGGCCTACCGGATACAGGAGCCCGGCCTTGAACACTGAGATCGACCTCTACGGCGTGTTCGTGCCGGCGCTGCTGGTGCTGATGCTGGCAGCGTTCGCGGCCACCACATGCGTACGCGTGCTGCTGGCCCGGCTCGGGTTCTACCGGCACGTGTGGCATCGCTCCCTCTTCAATCTCTGCCTCTATGTGATCGTGCTGGGCGGCGTCGTCGCCCTCGGTCTGAGGCTGCCGACATGACGTTCAGATTCCGCCCCCTCCTCAGGCTGTTGCCCACGCTGCTGGCACTGCTTGCCGCTGTCCTGGTGCTGCGGCACCTGTGGGACTACTACACGGCCGCGCCGTGGACACGCGACGGCCACGTGCGCGCCGATATCGTCCAGATTGCGCCGGACGTATCCGGACTGGTGACACGCGTGCTCGTGCACGACAACCAGCAAGTGCGGCGCGGCCAGGTGCTGTTCGAGATTGACCGTGACCGCTACGCGCTGGCCTTGCAGCAGGCGACGGCGAATGCCGCGGCACTGCGCGCGACGCTGGCGCAGGCAAGGCGCGAATCCGCGCGCAATCGCTCACTGGATGGCCTGGTCGCAGGCGAGGTGGCAGAACAGGGCCGCGCCCGCGTTGAACAGGCCGAAGCCGCGCTGGCACAGGCCGACGCCGCCGTACGGCTCGCGCGCCTGAACCTGGAGCGCACCAGCGTGCTCAGCCCTGCCGATGGCTACCTCAATGACCGGCTGCCACGGCTGGGCGACTACGTTTCCACCGGACGGCCCGTGCTGTCCATGGTCGATACCTCGTCGTTCCATGTCGAAGGCTATTTCGAGGAAACCAAGCTGCATCGCATCCACATCGGCAGCCCGGTCGACGTACATATCATGGGCGAGCCGCACCATTTGCGCGGCCACGTGCAGAGCATCGCCGCCGGCATCGAGGACCGCGACCGCAGCGCCGGCTCCAATCTGTTGCCGAACGTGAACCCGACGTTCAACTGGGTGCGACTGGCGCAGCGCGTGCCCGTGCGCATCACGTTTGATGCGGTCCCGCCTGACGTGCGGCTGGTGTCAGGACGCACGGCCACGGTGTCCGTGCAGCAGCCCGTCGTGGAGCACAAGCCGTGAGGACATGGCGATGCATAGGGCTGATGCCGCTGCTTCCGCTCCTGTTCGCGTGCACCACGGTCGGACCGGACTACCACGTACCCGATGCCGCCGCCCTACGCGCGCCCGAGGCCAACGGCAAGTTGCTGGGCAGTGCGAATCCCGCTGTATCGATCGGCCCGGTCCCCGATGCGTGGTGGCAGCTATACGACGATCCGCGGCTCGACCGTCTGGTCCGCGAGGCGCTCGCGGCCAACACCGATATCCGCGTGGCATCGGCCAACCTGCGCCGGGCCACGGCCGCGTTGCACGAGGTAGAGGCCGAGAACCTGCCGCAAGGCGGCATCGGCGCGAGCGTCTCGCGCGCCCAGTTGTCGGGGCAGAGCTACCTGCAGACGACCAAGCCGCCGGTGTTCAATCTCGGGGATTTCGGGCCCGGCGTGTCTTACCTGATCGACTTCTTCGGCAAGCTTGCGCGCGCCGATGAAGCGGCGCTGGCCAACATACAGGCCAGCGAAGCGGCCCTCGACGCGGCCCGCGTTGGCGTTGCCGCCCAGACAGTGCGCGCCTACGTGCAAGGCTGCGCGGCCAGCCATGAACTCGCGGTGGCCCGCCAGCAGATTGCGCTGCAGGATCGCACGGTCGATGCCACGCGCAAGCTCGCAGCCGCCGGCCGGGCCGAGCCCACGGACGCTGTGCGCGCCCAGGCGCGTGTGGAGGCCTTGCGCGCCGCGCTGCCCCCGCTGGAAGCCGCGCGCGAAGCCGCCAGATTCCGCCTGGCGCTGGTGCTCGGCAAGCCGCCGGCCGCCCTGCCGGCAGAGGAAACCGAATGCCACGAGGAACCACCGCTGACGCAACCACTGCCGGTCGGCGATGGCGCCGCACTGCTCAAGCGCCGGCCCGACATCCGGCAGGCCGAGCGCGAACTGGCCGCCGCTACCGCGAAGATCGGCGTGGCCACGGCGGATCTCTACCCGAGTATCCGCATCGGCGCGTCCGCCGGCCTGACTGGCCTGTTGAGCGATCTCGGCAGTGGACCGACGGCCCGCTGGAGCATCGGCCCGATGCTGAGCTGGAATTTCCCGACCAACGGCGTGCGACCGCGCATCGCGCGCATGGAAGCCGGCGCGGATGCCGCGCTCGCGCATTTTGACGGCGTGGTGCTGCGGGCATTGCAGGAGACCGAAACCGCACTCAGCGCCTACTCGCGCGAGCTGGAGCGCCAGCACGCGCTGCACCTCGCGCGCGACCAGGCGGCGGAAGCGGCGCGGCAGGAACGGCAGCGTTACGAGGCTGGACGTACGCCCTATCTGGCGCGGCTGGACGCCGAGCGAACGCTGGCCGATGCGGAAGCTGCGCTCGCGGAGTCGGACAGTCGGGTTGCCATGCGTCAGATCGACCTGTTTCTGGCGCTTGGCGGCGGGTGGCAGCAGGCAGGCGGGGCTCCGCAAGCCGCGGAACACGGCCACGACGTATCGCACCCATTGCCAAAAACGGATGCTCGCCCGGACGCCGTCATGCTCCGGCACGGTGCAGCACCAACCGGAAGGCAGTCCTAGAACCCCGCCTGAGGCCAAATCCTGCGCCAATCCAGCGCATAGGTACGGCTTATACGCGTCCGCACCCTTGGCTCACCCTAGTAATTCCCCCGGTATGACCGTTGCCGATCCTGGCTAACGCCTGAGCGACCGCCATTTCTAGACTGGCTCCATTTCCAGCACAGACAGGAGCCAGTCGTGAATGACGCCAGCAGCACGCCCGGGCGTGCGCCGCGGGCAGCCGGAAGCAGGTCCCGGCGCCTGATCCCCCTCTTGCTTGCCGCAGTGCTCGGCGCGGGCGCGGCCGTGGCCGAAGACCTGCCGCCCGAGACGCTGACGGTGGCGCCGTTGGCGCCCGCCGACGAGAACCGGCTGTATATCTCCGACGTGGCGTTCCGCCACATGGTCGACGGCCGGCTGCATGTCGTGGACGGCCGGAAGATGAAGTACCTGGGCCTGCTGCCCACGGGCTTCGGCGGTCAGTCCGTGCTGTCGCCGGACAAGCGCTCGATCTATGTCGTTTCCACTTATTACCCGCGCCTGACCCGTGGCGAGCGCACGGATGTCGTCAGCATCTACGACGCCGACACGCTGGCCTACCGCAGCGAGATCGTGATTCCGCCGCGCCACGCGCAATCGCTGAACTACCGCGGCATCATCACGGTATCGGCGGATGGCCGCTTCCTGTACGTGCAGAACGCCACGCCGGCGACATCGGTCAGCATCGTCGACCTGCAGGCCGGGAAATTCGTCGCGGAAACGCAGACGCCCGGTTGCTGGGGGATCTTCGCCACGGCGGCATCCAGCCAGCGCTTCCGCACGCTGTGCAGCGACGGCGCCATGCTGACCGTAGCGCACGACGCACAGGGCCAGCCCACCGGGCAGAAGCGCAGCGCGCGCATGTTCGATCCCGATGCCGACCCGGTCTTCCTGCACTCGGAACGCATCGGCGACACGCTGTACTTCGTCTCGTTCAACGGCAACGTGTACACGGCTGACCTGTCGGCCGAGACGCCGGCCTTCAGCAAGCCGTGGCCCATCCTCTCCGCGGCCGATGCCAAGGGCGGCTGGAAGCCGGGCGGCTACCAGCTCTTCACGCTGCATGCAGGCACGCAGCGGCTCTACGTCGGCATGCATCCGCGCAGCCGCGAAGGCTCGCACAAGACCCCGGCCGCCGAGATCTGGACCATCGACCTTGCCCAGCACAAGCGCGTGGCACGCGCGCCGGGGCAGAACGCGTTGGCCCTGACCATCACGCAAGGCAGCCAGCCGGTGCTGTACGCACTCGATGCCGCCAAGTCGGGCGTGGTCGCGCTGGATCCCGCCCGAAACTTGAAGCAGGTGGCGCGCTTGGACAACGTGAGCGAGAACTCCGTGCAAGTGGAGGCGCACCAATGACTGCCTTCGATCTGATCGGCGATCCGGTCGTCACGGCGTCCTGCAGCGCAGCGGCGGCGCTCGTGCTGCTGCTGTCGGTCGCGCCGAAGCTGCGCGAGCCCGATCGCTTCCATGGCGCCATCGATGCCTACCGGCTGGTCCCGGCAGCGTGGGGGCGCGCGGTAGCGCTGGCCCTCATCGGCGCCGAAGCCCTTGCCGTGCTGCTGCTCGCGCTGATGCCGCTACAGGCGGCTTCGTCCCTGGCCGCGATGGGCGTGGCTGGCGTGGCGACCGGCGCCGTGGCGATCAACCTGCTGCGCGGCCGGCGCGACATCCGCTGCGGTTGCGGCGGCGCGGACGACAGCATGCCGCTGTCCGGTGGACTGTTGTGGCGCAATGCCGCGCTGCTCGCAGTGCTGGGCATCGCCGCAGCGTCGGCCGCAGGCGGCAACGGCCGTGCAATGTCGGCACTCGACTATGCCGCGGCAGGCTTTATCGCACTGGCCCTGCTGCTC
Source organism: Cupriavidus numazuensis (assembly GCF_905397435.1). Classification (GTDB taxonomy): domain Bacteria; phylum Pseudomonadota; class Gammaproteobacteria; order Burkholderiales; family Burkholderiaceae; genus Cupriavidus; species Cupriavidus numazuensis. The sequence goes on along the minus strand of NZ_CAJPVI010000002.1, from coordinate 294,356 downwards.
ATGTGGCTCGGCGCCACGCAACTGCTTGTCAACGCCGGACGTGCCCGCAGTCCGGTACGGGCCTGAATCCCTTTTCCATTATTTCTTCGTGAGACTGTCATGACTGCACTTGTCATTGCCAATATCGTGCTGTGGATCGCCGTGCTGGCGCTGCTGTTCGGGCTCTACGCCCTGGCCCGCCAGGTCGGCATTCTGTATGAACGCGTCGCCCCGATGGGCGCGCTGATGATCGACGCCGGCCCGCGCGTCGGCCAGCCGCTGCAACCGTTCGCGCTGCAGGACGTGCGCGGCACCGCCGTCACCGTAGGCGGCCATCAGGCGGCCAGCACGCTGCTGTTCTTCCTGTCCCCGACCTGCCCTGTCTGCAAGAAGCTGATTCCGGTCCTGAAATCCATCCGCGCCAGCGAAGGCAGCTGGCTGCGCGTTGTGCTCGCGTCTGACGGCGAGCAGCCCGAGCACCTCGCCTTCCTGCGCCAGGCCGGTCTTGGCGATTTCGACTACGTACTGTCGCGCGAACTCGGCATGCACCTGCAGATCGGCAAGCTGCCTTACGCGGTGCTGCTGGACGAGCACGGAACGCTGCGCGCCAAGGGCCTGGTCAACTCCCGCGAGCAGCTCGAAAGCCTGTTCACGGCGATGGACCTGAACGTGGCGTCCGTGCAGCAGTTCCTGGAAACGCATGCCTGAGCGGCAAGGAGATACAACGATGTGGTTTGACAAGCTTTTCGAACGCCAGACCCGCCGTGCCGCCCAGCGCACCGGGCGACGCAGCATGCTGGCCACGCTGGGCAAGGCCATGGTGGGCACGGTGGCACTGCCGGTGCTGCCGTTCGACCGCAGCGTACATGCCGCGGCCGCGCACGGCGCAAAGACCGGCAAGGCCGTGGACGAGACCTCGTGCGACTACTGGAAATACTGCGCCGTGGACGGCTTCCTGTGTTCGTGCTGCGGCGGCAGCTCCACCACGTGCCCGCCGGGCACGGAGCCATCGCGCGTGTCGTGGGTCGGCACGTGCCGCAACCCGGCCGACGGCAAGGACTACATGGTCAGCTACAACGATTGCTGCGGCAAAACCACGTGCGGGCGCTGCGAGTGCAACACCAATGAGCGCGAGCGCCCCGGCTACAAGCTCGGCGTGCACAACGACGTGAACTGGTGCATGAGCAACTCGAGCACGATGTTCCATTGCACCACCTCGATCATCCTCGGAGTCCAGGAATGAAATCCCGATCGCACACACTGTGGCTGGCGCTCGTACTTGCCGGCGCTGCGGCAACGGCCAGCGCGGCGGATCTCGTCGCACAAGGCAAGGAAGTGTTCGCCGCGAACTGCGCTGCCTGCCATAACAACGATGCCAGCGGCATTCCGGGCGTGGCGCCGCCGCTGGCCAATGCGCTGCGCGAGCGCCTTGGCTCCCCGGCGGGCCGGACTTACCTGGCCAATGTGCTGGTGCACGGCATGGCGGGCCCCATCGAATCGCAGGGCCAGTCGTTCAATGGCGTGATGCCGGCCTTCGGTACGCTGCCCGACGAATCGCTCGCCGCCGTGCTGGCGTGGCTCGGCACGCAGAACGGCCAGGCCACGGCCGCCGTTGGCCCTGACGCACTGGCCCAGGCCCGCGCGCAGCGCAAGACGCCGGGCGCCGTGCGCAAGCTGCGCGACGCGGCGAACTGACATGCAGCGCGCCACGATCCGTCTCGCCCTGGCATGGCTGGCCACCGCGCTGGTGGCCGGTGCTGCGCACGCCGAAGGCCGGCTCCAGCGCGGTCACGCCAACTACGTGCTGCACTGCTCCGGCTGCCACCTGCCGGACGGATCGGGCAAGCCGGCGGCAGGCATTCCGGACATGCGCACTACCGTGCCGCAACTGCTGGCCACGGCCGCCGGGCGCGCGTTCCTGATCCAGGTGCCCGGCACCTCGGGCTCATCGCTGACGAATGCCGAGGTCGCCGAACTGATGAACTGGATGCTGCCCGCGCTGACCGGCCGCCAGGACATCGCCCCGTTCACCACTGAAGAAGTTACCCGCTATCGCAATGACCGGCTGGACGACGTGGCCGCGCACCGCGCCGCCATTCTCGGCACCAGCCGCTGAACCGACACATCAATCAAGACACCCGAGGAGACCCATGGATACCCGCACCGAACTGCTTTCCGCCGCCACCCGCGCCTTCCTGCAGCGCCCGAAGCGCATGCTGATCGACGGCCAGTGGTGCGCCGCTGCCGACGGCGCTGTCTTCACCACGGAAGACCCCGCCAGCGAGACCACGCTGGCTGAAGTGCCCGCAGCCGGACCGGCCGATGTCGATGCCGCTGTACAAGCCGCGCGCAAGGCCTTCGAACAAGGCCCGTGGCACGCCATGCGCCCATCGGACCGCGAACGCCTGCTGCTGCGCCTGGCCGACCTGGTGGAAGCCAATGCCGAGGAACTCGCGCAGATCGAAGCGCTGGACAACGGCAAGCCCGCGACCATGGCGCGCGCGATCGATGTGGCCGGCGCCGCGGGCTTCCTGCGCTACATGGCGGGCTGGGCCACCAAGCTGCACGGTGAAAGCCTGGATGTGTCGGTGCCGCTGGTGCGCGAGCGCGAATTCGTCGCGTTCACGCGGCAGGAAGCCGTAGGCGTGGTGGGGGCCATCATCCCGTGGAATTTCCCGCTGCTGATGGCCGCGTGGAAGCTCGGTCCCGCACTGGCGTGCGGCTGCACCGTGGTGCTCAAGCCTGCCGAGGAAACGCCGCTGTCGGCACTGCGCCTCGGCGAGCTCGTGATGGAAGCGGGCTATCCGGCAGGTGTCGTCAATATCGTCACCGGCGACGGAGCGCGTTGCGGCGCGGCGCTCGCTGGCCATCCGCAGGTCGACAAGATCGCGTTCACCGGGTCGACGGAAGTCGGCAAGCTCGTCGGCGGCGCGGCAATGGAGCGCCTGGCGCGCGTGACGCTGGAACTCGGCGGCAAGTCGCCCGTGATCATGCTCGACGATATGTCGCCGGAAGCTGCCGCCGCGGGCGCCGCACAGGCCATCTTCTTCAACCAGGGCCAGGTATGCACCGCCGGCTCGCGGCTGTACCTGCCGCGCTCGAAGTTCGACGCGACGGTGCAGGCACTGGCCGATATCGCCAACAGCCTGCGCCTGGGGCCGGGCCTGGAGCCGGACACTGGCATGGGTCCGCTGGTATCGCGCCGCCAGCGCAAGCGCGTGGCCGGCTACGTGCAGGCCGGCGTGGATGCCGGCGCGCAACTGGTCTGCGGCGGCAATGCCGACCTGCCGCGCGGCCACTTCTTCAAGCCCACTGTGCTGGCGCGTGCACCGGAGACATCATCGGTCGTGCAGGAGGAAATCTTCGGGCCCGTGGTCGTGGCACTGCCCTACGATGACATCGACGAAGTGGTCGGCCGCGCCAATGGCACGCCGTTCGGGCTGGCGGCATCGGTCTGGTCCAACGACCTGTCGCGCGTGCACCGGCTCGTGCCGCGCATCAAGGCCGGCACGGTCTGGGTCAATTGCCACAACCTGCTCGACAACGCGATGCCGTTCGGCGGCTTCAAGCAGTCAGGCCTTGGCCGCGAAATGGGCCGTGCCGTGTTCGACCACTATACCGAGACCAAATCGGTCATGATCGCCGTGTAATTGCCGCCCGGCTGCCGATGGGTTTCCCACTATGACAAGACAGACCATGAACGATACCGCCCCTGCATCGTCCACTCCGCAGTCCACCCCGCAGCCCGGCCGGCGCCAATGGCTGAGCCACCTGGCCGGCGCGGCCGTTACCACTGTCGCCGCCGCGGCCATGACCAGCCGGACAGCGAGTGCCGCCCCAGCGGGCGCGGCGCCTGCCACGTCCGGCCCGGCCACCGGCGGCGGTACGCCGGACCCGATCGTACTGATGCCGGCCTGGCAGCTCTCACGCGAAATCCGCGGCGGGCGCCTGTCCTGCCGGCAGGTCATGAGCGCCTATCTGGCGCATATCGACCGCGTCAATCCGGTGACCAACGCCATCGTCGCGCTGCGAGACCGTGATGCCCTGATGCAGGAAGCCGCCGCGGCGGACGAGGCGCTCGCCGCGCGCAAAGTGGCGGGATGGATGCATGGCATGCCGCAGGCCCCGAAGGATCTGGCGCTCACGCGCGGCATCCGCACCACGTTCGGCTCGCCGATTTTCAAGGACAACGTGCCGACGTCCGACGCGATCATCGTCGAACGCGTACGCAAGTCGGGTGCGATCCTGCTCGGCAAGACCAATACGCCCGAGTTCGGCCTGGGCTCGCAGACCTTCAACCCGGTGTATGGCCCCACGCGCAATCCGTACGACAGCACGCGCACAGCGGGCGGCAGCAGCGGCGGCGCCGCGGCGGCCCTGGCCATGCGCCTGCTGCCCGTGGCGGACGGCAGCGATTTCGGCGGTTCGCTGCGCAACCCGGCCGGGTTCTGTAATGTCTACGGCTTCCGTCCCTCCGTAGGACGGGTGCCCTATGGGCCCACGCCGGAAGTCTTTATCCAGCAGCTCGGCTATGAAGGCCCGATGGGCCGCACAGTGGCTGACGTGGCCCTGCTGCTCGCCACCCAGGCCGGCCCCGATCCGCGCACGCCACAGGCGCTGGCGTCGGACCCGGTGCTTGCCACGCTGACGCCGGACAACGTCATGGCCGCGCTGTCGACGGACCTGAAGGGCAAGCGCGTGGCCTGGCTCGGTGACTGGGACGGCTACCTGCCGATGGAAGACGGCATCCTGCAGCTATGTGAGCAGGCCCTGCAGGCGTTCCCGGCCTTTGGCGTGGGCGTAGAAAAGATCAAGCCGCCGTTCTCGCCCGAACGCCTGTGGAAGACCTGGCTCGTGCACCGGCACTTCCTGGTCGGCAACGGCATGCTGCCGTTCTACCGCGACGAGGCCAAGCGCGCGCTGCTCAAGCCCGAAGCCATCTGGGAAATCGAAGGCGCGCTCAAGCTCAGCGGCGCGGACATCTATGCGGCCAGCGCCGACCGCAGTGCGTGGTATCAGGCAGTGGAAGGCGTCTTTGCCAAATTCGACTACATCGCCGTGCCGACCGCACAGGTCTTTCCGTTCGATGTGCGTCAACCATGGCCCAAGGAGATCGCCGGCCGGCAGATGGATACCTACCACCGCTGGATGGAAGTCGTGTTCCCGTGGACGCTGTCAGGCTGTCCGGCCATCAGCGTGCCGGTCGGCTTCGGCAAGAACGGGCTGCCCATGGGCATGCAGCTCATCGGCCGTCCGCGCGATGACCTGAGCGTCTTGCGCGTGGCCCGGGCGTACGAGCAGGAACGCGACTGGGTAGGTCGACACCTGCCGCGCGCGGTAATGGCCTGACGAGGGAAAGTCGAGTCAGCGGCGCGCGAGCGTCGCTGACGGCAGTTCGCCGAAGAAAGCGCGGTACTGCGCGGCAAATCGCGGCAGATGCTGGAAGCCGAAGCTTGCGGCTGCCGCGCCGACGGACTCCGCAGCGCCGGTGCGAAGTGCCTGGCGCACGCCATTCATGCGTACCGCGCGCACGAAATCGAGCGGCGACAGCCCGGTCACCTCGTTGAAGCTGTATTGCAGCGTGCGCCGCGACACGCCCAGCCGTTCGCATAACGACAGGATGCTCCACGGCTGGTCGGGGGCGCTGCGGATCATCTGGTAGGCGTCCGCCACCAGCCGGCGCCGCGCGGGAATCGTGGGTAGCGGTTCGTTGCGGTCAGTGCCATCGCCGACCAGGGCGGTCGCAGCCGCGAGCAGCAAGGCATCGCGCATCGCGCTTTCGACAAAGCGGTTGCTGAACACCTCGGCATCGATCGCCGCGGTGGCCAGGACCGACAACAGTACTGCCCGGAATTCCCGGCTGGCGCCTTTCGTCACCTGACGCACGGGCGCCATCCGTTCCAACCGGACCGTCTCGCCGCCAGCCAGCGCCATGGCGCGCTGAAGCGCCGGCATCGGCACCGTCAGTCCGGCGAGATCGAGTTGCAGTGGCGTACGCATCGCCAGTGCGCGGCCGTTGCCGGCGCACAGCAGCGTCTGTCCGTCCATCGCGTAACCGGAGAACCAGCCACCCTGGCACTGCACGTCGGGCAGGGCCAGCGAGACATAGCCACGTGCCGCTTCGCCCTCCTCAAGCAGGCTCTGCGACGTCAGTTCGCGGAAGACATGGACATCACCGTATGTCACCTGGGATACCTCGGCGCGAAAGACGCCGGGCGTGAGCTGCTGGTAACGCTGTTGCCAGCCGTCCAGTTCCGCGGCGGCCGCCTGGGCTTCATCGGCGACGATGTGCCGCAGCGTGCGCGCGGCCGCAGGTTCCTGCGGGGACGGTAAGGATGGCGTCGGGGCTTGATTCATGGGGGGCGCGGCGTGTAACGCTCTACCCGCGCGCGGCGGTTCGGGCCAGCCTTGTTCCGCGCGGGTGCAGCGCTTCAGTGTAGCGAATGCCGCTGCCGGCAATGGAGCGGGTCAACCCTGATTCGCAAGGCATGCAAACGGTTCATGATGAAAAAACCGACTGGAAGATCGACGTTTAAATCATCAACGGAATAACGCTGCGTGACTACACTTGCTTCCGTGCCGCACAACAAACACTACGGCACCGCTCGCAAGGCGACCCGGACGGCATGCGGGACGGCAGATCCGCCGCGCCGCGTCCCCCACGATTCCCAGGGGGAATGCCGCCTCCAATCAGTCAGAAGAAGCAGCAGACATGCACAACAAGATCCTCAAAGCCCTCCTCCTTACCGTCGCTACCGTTGGTGCCAGCGCCTTGGCCGGCCAGGCCGCCGCCCAAGGCATGCAGGACCGCGGCATCTCCGGCGACCGCTACGGCTACATCATGCGCCAGGGCAACCCGGACCCGTACACCGACGGCGGCAATGTTCTCGGCAAGCGCGACCCGTACACCGACGGTGGCAATGCCCTCGGCAAGCGTGACCCGTTCACCGATGGCGCCAACCACCCGGCGACCACGTTGAACATCGCCGGCATGGACCAGCGCGGCGTGTCGGCCTCGCCCGCACACACAGGCGCCAACGCGTAAGCGCTCCCGCAGGCTCCGTGCTCCACGGCGCCTGCGCAAATTTCCCGCTCCAGAGACTGCAATGAAGAACATCCTGCTGGCGCTGCTCGGCGCCGCGGCTGTCACGGCGGCATGGCCCGCCATGGCCGGCCCCGACTGGGCCGTCATCGAACGTGGCCGCGCTGCTGCCCGCGCGGCGCACCCGTGTGCTGAAAGCCCTCAGACTTCGGCGAAATCGCCATCCGCAAGCGCGCCGGGCGCTTCCCACCACGGCTGACCACGACGGCGGCCGCGAAGCGATGCTGCCGCCGCCATGCCGAACTCGGCTATCCTGTGCGGCATCCTTGCCCGCATACAGAAGGAATGCCGCATGCCCCAGCCAACCGACCTGCGTGCCTACGCCTACGTTCTCGCAGTACCCGATCTCGCCCGCAGCGCTGCGTACTTCGAGAACGCGCTGGGTTTTTCCACGGACTGGCAGGACGGCAACAACTGGCGCGCGCTCAGCCGCGGCAGCGTGCGCGTCATGCTCGGGCATTGCCCCGATGCTCTCCCGCCATCGCAGACTGGCGACCACAGCTACTTCGCGTACTTCCACGTGGACGATATCGACGCACTGCATGCCGAACTGGCATCGCGCGGCGCCATCATCGCGCAGCCGCCCGCCGACAAGCCATGGGGCATGCGTGAAATGGCGCTCGCTACGCCGGATGGACATCGGATGATGGTGGGACAGGAGCTGGACCGTTGAGCGTACGCTAGAAGTCCTCCATTGCCGCCAGCGCCCCGCCGGGCGCGCTGCCAGCTTCTCCCGCACTACCCAATCCGGCTAGTCGCCAATGCTACCTCCATTGCGACAATCGTCTCCTGTGTCGCTGCACAACGAAGACAAGGAGGCATAAGGAGGCCACTATCGACGTCGCCGGCGTGTTCGGCGATATCCGGCGCTGGACCATGTCGGCGATCATCGCTCGACGCGCGGAGATATCCGGCGACCGGGTCTTTCTGCGTTACATGCCCGACGGCCGCGGCCCACCTGAACGGCTGGTTCCACACCGGCGACCGCGGCTATTTCGACCAGGACGGCTATCTCTATTTCACCGATCGCAAGAAAGATGCGATCCGCCGGCGCGGCGAGAACATCTCCGCCTACGAGGTCGAAACGATCCTCCTGAGCCACCCGGCGGTGCGCCAGGTGGCCGTGTATCCCGTTCGCTCCGAATTCACGGAAGACGAAGTCGCCGCATCGGTCATCCTGCACGAAGGGAAGGTCGCGCTGCGGGACGCGCCAAACCAGTCTCAGGCCGCGGCGATGCGGCGCGAGCGGGACCTGGTGCGCCTGTATGCCGCCTCGCATGACAGGGCCGAGGGACTCGCCGCATTCCGGGAGAAACGGGAGCCGCAGTTCCGGGGCATGTAGCCAACCGCGCAGCGCGCGGCGTTGTCGTCATGACGGTCTGTCCATGCGGCGGAAGCCTGCATTGCCAGGCTTAGCCGGCGCTATCCGCCAGCACCTCCACAGCACTCTCGTAGTCATAGTTCTCTACCGCCTCGCACAGGCGACGGAAACGGTCCTCTTCCAGCACGTCGGCGAGTCGCTGACGATTGGCCGCAAGCGTCAGGCTGGCTTCGCTGGCCCCGTCCGCAAGCTGGCGGCGCAACCGGTCTAGCACGTCCGCCGTGCTGGTCGCCTGGGTGGCAACCGGCGCAGCGGGTTCGGGTGTTTCCGCAGGCAGGTACTGGCGCAGCGCCATGCACAGGCTCGCGTGCGCCTGTTCCAGACCATTCAGCAGCACAGATGCATCTTCTGCCGCCATGCCCATCAGCGTGCATTCCAGCGACGCGGCGGCGCCCGCCACCTGCCTGGCGCCGAGATTGCCGGCCAGCCCCGCGAGCGCATGCGCAAGCCGCGCGGCCTCGGCACGTTCGCCGGCCTGCAGCAATGCACCGATCTGCTGCGGCGTCTGGGCGTAGCCGGACAGCAGGCGTCCCAGCAACTGGCGGAACGTGTCGATCCGCCCGCCGACACGGGCGACCGCGCCCTCAACGTCGAGCAGGCCCGTGCCCGCCAGTGCCTGCATCCAGTCCGGCACAGCCTCTTCAGCTACCGGCTCGACCACTTCGATGATCTCGGTCACCGGATTCGCCACGTTCTCGTGCCAGGCCGCATCGTACAAGCTCCCCCCCGTCCTCGCCGGCGCGCCAGTCAGCCAACGGTGCAGCGTCGTGAAGAACGTGGCGGGGCTGATGGGCTTGGCGATGTGGTCGTCCATGCCGGCAGCCAGGCAACGGTTGCGGTCTTCGGGCAAGGCATTGGCCGTCATCGCCACCACGGGCATCGACGCCAGCCGCGGGTTGGCGCGGATGTGGCGTGTAGCCTCGAAGCCGTCCATGATCGGCATCTGCATGTCCATGAGCACCAGGTCGTAGTCCTGCACGGCCAGCAGTTCGAGCGCGATCGCACCGTTCTCGGCCGTATCGGGCGTGATGCCGGCCTGCTGGAGCAGGTGCGTGGCCACCTCGCGGTTGATCTCGTTGTCTTCGACGAGCAGCACGCGTGCGTGCGGCAACGTCCAGCTCGGCCCGGTGACGGAACGCGGTGCGCCCTTGTCGGCCATGCGTCCCGGCTCCGAGGCCAGCACGCGCATGGTGGCGTCGAACAGCACCGAGGGACTGACCGGCTTGTGCAGCGTGGTCTCGAACCCGTTGCGCTCGCCTTCGCGAACGACTTCCTCGCGCCCGTTGGCGGTAATCATCAGCGGGCGCGGGCGCTGGCTCTGCAGCGACATGGCCGCCAGCCTGCGCACGGTCTGGATACCGTCCAGACCCGGCATGCGCCAGTCGATGAACACGGCGTGGTAGGGATCGGCAACGGCATCCGCATGCTGGATCGCGGACAGCGCTTTCTCGCCCGATTCGACTTCGTCCGCACGGAACCCGAACCCGCGCAGCATCGATCCGATCACCTGGCGCGCATAGCCGTGGTCGTCCACTACCAGCAGCCGTCGCCCGGCGAGTTCCGGTTGCACCAGTAGCGCCGGCGCGCGCTTGGTGCCGGGCAGCAGCGACAGGTCGAACCAGAACGTACTGCCCTTGCCGACCTCGCTCTGTACGCCGATGGTGCCGCCCATCAGCGTCACCAGCCGGTGGCTGATGGCCAGCCCCAGCCCGCTGCCGCCATAGCGCCGCGTGGTGGAGCTGTCGGCCTGTTCGAAACTGCGGAACAGGCGTGGAATGGCGTCGGCGTCGATGCCAATGCCCGTGTCGCGCACCTCGAAATGCAACCGGACCCGCGATTCGGCGTGCTCGCCGGCGCAGCGCGCCACGCGGATGACGATCTCGCCGCGCTCGGTGAACTTGACCGCATTGGTGGTGAAGTTGATCAGCACCTGCCGGATGCGCAGCGGATCGCCGCGCAGGGAGTCCGGCACGTCGGGCTGCACGTCGACCACAAGCTCGAGTTGTTTGGCGGCAGCGCGCTCGCTGACCAGGTCACCCACCGTGCGCAGCAGGCGCTCCAGCGAGAAATCGATCTGCTCGATGTCCAGCTTGCCGGCCTCGATCTTCGACAGGTCGAGGATGTCGTTCAGGATGCCGAGCAGGTGCTGGCCCGAACGCTGGATCTTCTCGACATAGTCGCGCTGCTGCGGATCGAGCTGCGTACTGAGCGCCAGATGCGCCATGCCGATCACCGCATTCATCGGCGTGCGGATTTCATGGCTCATGTTGGCGAGGAAGCTCGCCTTGGCCTGCGCGGCCGACTCGGCCTCGTGCTTGGCCTTGGCCAGTTCCGCGTTGGCAACGGCAAGCTCGCGCGTACGCTCCCACACCTTGTGCTCGAGCGTCTGCGACATCTCCTTCAGCTCGCGGTTGGCACGCTCCTGGTCCGTGATGTCGATGCCCACCGCGCCTACGCCGACCACCGCATTGCTGGTCGGATCGTGCACCGGGAACCGCATGACGCGCAGCTCGCGCGAGCCTTCTGGCGTTTGCATGGCGTAGATCTGCTCTTCCGCGCGGCCGGTGGCCATCACGCGCGCTTCGATCTCCCAGCGCTCCTGGGTGCCATCGGGCATGACCGCGAGCTCGCGGTCGGTCTTGCCGAACACCTGGTCGCGCTTGAGGCCCAGCAACTTCTCCATCGACGGATTGAGCTGCAGGAACGCGTGGTTGCGGTCCTTCAGGTGCATGATCGCGGGCGAGTGGTCCAGCAAGGCGCGCAGCCTTTCCTCGCTCTGTGCAAGGCGGTGCTGGCTCTTGCGCAGGGCCCACGCAGCCACGCCGATCAGCAGCATGATCGCCGCCGCCATGCTCGCCACCACGGTACGCGTGGACAGGTAGGAGCTGAGCGCTTCCTCCATGTCCTGCTCCAGGATCAGGCCGCTGCCCAGCGCCGGTATCCAGAGTCCGGCGCCGGCCACGCGCTGGCCGCGGTAATCCAGGTAGCCGAACGATACCTGCAGGGCTTCCGAATGCAGCACCTGCTGCGCCATGCGCGTGAGCGGTGCGTCGTCGTCGACACGCCACCGGCCGTCGCCGAGGTCGTGCGGCACGCGTACGCGCAGGTTGAACATGGACGCATCGCCGGGCGGCAGCAGGCCTTGCCCGACCAGGCTTTCATCGAAGCGGCTCGGCGAATTGAGGCGGCCGTCGCGGTCGATCACATAGAGTTCGCCGGTGTTGCCAAAGCGTGCGGCCTTCAGGATCTGCAGCATCACCGCATACGGGTCGATACGCAGGCACAGCGCGCCAACGACACGGTCGTTGTCCCACAGGCGCGAGCACACGATCTGGAACGGACTGCGGCCCACCGGGCCAACCGGCCCGTCCGTCAATACAGGGCCCGGATATGGCGCGGACAGCGATGCGCCGTTCTCGCGCGCCCGTGTGGCTGCCGCGGCGGCTTCGGGCTGCAGCGGCTGTCCGTTGCGCTCGACCAGATCCGAGACAATGATGCGGTTGTCCATCGAGATCAGGCCGTAGCCGATGTAGCCGTTGGAGCGGTACAGCGGCGTAATCCAGTTGACGAACTCCTGGACGCGCTCGGGACTGGGATCGGCACCATTGGCCAGCAAGGGCCGGGCAAGGCGGATCGTATCGTCGAGCGTGCTCATCGACACCGCGCGACGGCGCTGCTCGCTGGCCCAGGTTTCGAGCTGGCGCGCGGTAGTGTTGACGGTCGCGCCCAGGCGTGCCCCGACGCTCACCTGCTCGTTCTGGCGCACCATCGACATGGCAGCAAACGCCACGAGCCAGACCGCGAGGATCAGCAAGGCCCCGTAGGCAAGCAGGGAGCTGCGCAGCCAGAAGCCTGCGGGTGGATTAGGCTTGGAAATCATTCAGATGGCGGGCAACAAATCGCGCTGCGGCTCGTGTTCAGGATCGGCAAAGCGCAGGGCAATGGCGTGGAATTCGTCGGCGATGCTGTGGAATGCATCGACCATGCCGGGGTCGAAATGCCGGCCGCGGCCTTCCATGATGATGCGCACGGACTCCTCATGCGAGAAGGCCGGCTTGTAGACGCGCCGGGAGATCAGCGCGTCATAGACATCGGCGAGCGCCATCAGGCGCGCCGCGACGGGGATGTCATCGCCGGCAAGTCCTTCCGGATAGCCGGTGCCATCCCACTTTTCATGGTGGTAGTGGGCGATCTCCCGCGCGTAGCGCAGGAAGGAATTGCGCGTGCCGCACTGGGCTTCGGCGTCGGCAATGGCGTCGCGGCCCAGCATGGTGTGCGACTTCATGACTTCGAACTCTTCCGCGGTCAGCTTGCCGGGCTTGAGCAGGATGCGGTCCGGAATGCCGACCTTGCCGATATCGTGCAGCGGCGCGGACTTGAACAGCAGGTCGATCGTCCTGTCGTCGAGTTGCGCGCTGAAGCGCGGGTCATTGCGCAGCGCGCGCGCCAGGGCCCGCACGTAGTGCTGGGTCCGGCGGATATGGTTGCCGGTCTCGTTGTCTCGGGTTTCGGCCAGTGCCGCCAGTGCGATGATGGTGGCATCTTCGATCTGGGTAATCTCGCGCGTGCGCCGCTGCACCTCCGCTTCGAGATAAGCCGAGCGGTCGCGCAGGAAATCGTGCGCCTGCTTGAGCGCGAGCTGGCTGGCAATGCGTGCGCGCGCCACCGGTGGGCTCACCGGCTTCATGATGTAGTCGACGGCGCCGACCTCGAAGCCGCGCGCTTCATCCAGTTCATCGGTGCGCGCGGTCAGGAAGATGACCGGGACGTGGGCCGTGGCCGGATTCGCCTTGAGATGGCGGCACGTTTCGTAGCCATCCATCTCGGGCATTGAAACGTCGAGCAGGATCAGGTCCGGCGCCGACGACGCGGCCAGTTGCAGCGCCTTGGCGCCGCGGTTGGCTACGCGCACACGGTACTGGTCCTGCAGCATTGCCACCATGGCGGCAATGTTTTCCGGTATGTCGTCGACGACGAGGACGGTTGGTCGCTGCTCTGGGCTGTCGGCGCTCATTTTCAATGCTTAAGGTTGGCTGGCCGCCCGCTGGCATGCGAAGCGGACCGGCACCGGATTCAGGAACCAGGCGCCCATGGGTGCGCTGCCACACCGCAGGTATCGCCCTTCGGAGAATCGGCCTGAATGAGCAAAACTTGTTCCCTCCTGAAGCGGGGATTGCCAGCACGCTTATGATTGCGGCAGACTCCGCAAGGTGTTCCCGGTGCGCTCAGGCGATAGCGGCCATGGCCTCCAGGATGGCTGCGGCATCGCTCGGCCTGACGAGGCGCGACACCTCCCGGCCATCGCGCAGGAACACCAGCGTGGGCCACAGCTTGACGCGAAACGAGCGGCCAAGCGGGCGGCCGCTGCCGTCTTCCACCTTGATATGCCGCACGTCCGGATACGAGGCAAAGGCCTGCGCCAATGCAGGCTGGGCGCGCTGGCAATAGCCGCACCAGTCGGTGCCGAACTCCAGCAGCGCCGGACCTTGCAGAGTGTCGATTTCCTCACGCGGGGGCGCGTCGGAAAGGTAATGATCCTTCACAGGCATCGCAGCGTCTCCTCCCACAATGTGGGGTAATGTCTTTTTTGATGTTTGTTCTGTCTATGCGGCCGGTTGCCCTGCTGCGTAGCAACAACCGTACCGGCCGCGGAGTTTGCCATGCCGTCCGGGTTCAGGCCAGCTTCCCTGGCCTGACACGCCCCAAAGGCGCCGGTTCGATGCGCATATCCAACACAGATCCCGCACCGCCCGCCCCGCACGTGAAGCTTCCTGCATAAGGAAAGAGCGAATCGTTATTTCACTCCCGTGTAATGAGCGCCTTATAGTTGCCGGCTCATTCGAAACAAGACGGCCGTGCCGGCATCCTGCCACGGCCCCGCGGAGTACAACGTTGACTGACGGCCTTACCCTTGGCGACACCCTTTCCTGGCCCGCCCGCTACCTGCCGCGCAAGACTGCGCTGGTGACCGGCTTGGGCACTGCGCGGCGCGCGTGGACTTATGCAGAACTGGATGCGGAGGTCAACCGGCATGCCAACGCCCTGCTCTCGCTCGGGATCGGCAAGGGCGACGTCGTGGCGGCCTTTCTCTACAACACGCCGGCCTTTGTCTTCACGCTGCTCGCTTGCGCGCGCATCGGCGCCGTGTTCAACCCGGTCAACTACCGGCTGGCCGCGCAGGAACTCGCCTATATCCTGAACGACGGCAATGCCCGCGCGCTGGTGTTCGAGCAGGAAGTCGCATCAGTCACCGAGAAAGCCGCGGCCCAGGCGGCTGGCACCCCGCTGCTGATCTACGCCGACGACGGCGAGGCGCCGTCGTTTGCCACGCACGATCTCGCTGCACTGGCTGCCGGCCAGCCCGCCACGGCGCCGGATGTCATCGTGCATGAAGACGATCCGTGCATCCTCATGTACACGAGCGGCACCACGGGCCGGCCCAAGGGCGTCGTGCATACGCACCGCAGCAAGCTGTTCCACAACGCGATGATGCATCAGGCGATGGGCCTGACACGCGAGGACGTGGGCCTGTCGGTGGCCCCGCTCAACCACACCGCCGAGCTGCACACCAGCTTCCTGCCACGGCTGCAGCTTGGTGCCACGCAGGTGCTGCAGCGGCGCTTCGACGCCGGCGAGGCATGGCAACTTGTTGAGGCCGAGCGTGTCACGCATTTCTTCGCCGCACCAACCATGGTCGGCATGCTGCTGAACCATCCCGATACGGAGCGGCGTGACTTGTCGTCGCTACGACTGGCGGAATATGGCGGCGCATCCATGGCGCCGCACCTTATCCGCGAATGGAACCGCAAGATCGGCGCTGGCCTGGTGCAGGTCTATGGCGCCACCGAGATGGGTCCTTGCATGTCGGTGCTCTACCCGCACGAGCAACTGAGCCACGCCGGTTCGGCAGGCCTGCCGTCACTGGGCCACGACCTTGTGGTGGCGCGCCTGCGCGACGACGGCGAGCCGACCGACCCGTCGCAGCCGTGCGACCCCGGTGAAGTCGGCGAAGTGCTGGTGCGCGGGCCTTGCATGATGCGCGGCTACCTGAACCGCCCCGACGCCAACACCCGGGCGCTGGCCCACGGCTGGTATCACACTGGCGACCTGGGCAGCCTGGACCAGGACGGTTACCTCTGGATCCGCGACCGCATCGACTACATGATCAACTCGGGCGCCGAGAACGTTTACCCGCGCGAGGTGGAAGACGCGCTGATCGAACACCCCGCGGTGCTGGAAGTTGCGGTGCTCGGCGAACCCGATGCCACCTGGGGACAGGTGGTCGGGGCGTATGTCGTCACGCGCCCCGAATCCAGCGTCAGCCCCGAGCAGCTCGATGCATTCCTGCTGCAAGGCGACCGCCTGGCCGCGTACAAACGGCCGAGGCGCTACCACTTCATGGAGGCGCTGCCGAAGACCACAAGCGGGAAGATCCAGAAGCATATGCTGCGGGTGGGTTAAAGCGAGCGCGGCGGTCTCAGGGTTTTACGGTGTCAGGCCTGGAGGGCAAGTGCCAGAATGGCCGTCTTTCCGGTGGGCGACACGGCACCAGCATTGGGGGAGTGCCAGCCCTGCGCTTAGAATATGACCATGACCGCCGCACACGACCATGACGACAAGCGAGTCGCAGATGAATCCGGCAGCGCTGACCCGAGGCTCGCGCATACGCGCAAGTTCCGTCGCTATCGCAACGACGAGGGGGTATCACCGGAGTTGATTGCGGCCTATGTTGCCGCCGCTGGCGGCTTGAATGCGGAGAAACCTGCAGAGAACAGGATCCCGTGGGTCATGATCGGCACCGCTTGCGCCGCTGTCTCCGCGGCGATCTTTGCCGCTCTCACCTACCTGTCGTCCAGTACGCAGGACAAGGTCGACCGCGGTACCGCTCCGCTCAACGTCCAGATCCAGGAGATGGACAAGCGCATCACCGGAAAATTCGAAGTCAACGACAAGGTGCTTGAGAAAATCAACACGCGCCTGGATTCGATCGACGGTCGCCTGAGCACGATCGAACTGCGCCTGGAGCGCATCGACAGCAAGCTCGCGAAGTAGGTTTCCCATATCGGCTTTTGAAACGAAAACCCCACCCAGCGAGGGGTCATGCAGGCTTCGCACGTGTATCGTATAGTCACGATATACATTTTGATTCCTCCCGATATATGGTTCGTGAATCACCGAAACAACGTGCGCCGGACTCCGCCTCTGCGAAGCCCGAGATTGACGTCGATGCGATCCACAAGGCCCTGGCCAATCCCATGCGGCGGAAGATACTCGCCTGGTTGCGAACGCCGGAGGCGTATTTCTCCGCGCAGGAACACCCGCTCGACATGGGCGTTTGCGCCGGGTTGATCGACACGCATTGCGGTCTGTCGCAGTCGACGGTGTCGGCGCACCTTGCCACGCTCCAGCGTGCCGGGCTGATCCGGGCCAGGCGCATCGGGCAATGGGTCTTCTTCAAGCGCGACGAAGAGACCATTCAGGCGTTCCTCGACCATATTCACCAGGACCTTTGAGTTCGTACCGGCATGGCGCTTTCGGCGTCGTTGCCAACGCACTGCTGTGCACTCCTCCACCCATACGAAAAGCCAGACCTCATGCCTACCCTCTTCGATCCCATCCGCATCGGCGACCTCGACCTGCCCAACCGCGTCATCATGGCGCCGCTGACGCGCTCGCGCGCTGTCGGCGGCAAACGTGTGCCGAACGCGCTGATGGCCGAGTATTACGTGCAGCGCGCGTCCGCCGGCCTGATCATCTCGGAAGCCACGGCGGTGACGCCGCAAGGCGTCGGCTATGCCGACACGCCGGGCATCTGGACCGACGAGCAAGTCGCGGGCTGGAAACACGTGACCGACGCGGTCCATGCCGCCGGCGGCCGCATTTTCATGCAGCTCTGGCACGTCGGCCGGATCTCGGACCCGATCTTCCTCGACGGCGAACTGCCCGTGGCGCCGAGCGCGATCGCGGCACAAGGCAATGTGAGCCTGGTGCGCCCGAAGCGCGCCTACGTCACGCCGCGCGCACTGGAAACCGACGAAATCGCGGGCGTGATCGCGGCCTACCGGCACGGTGCCGAAAATGCCAAGAAGGCCGGCTTCGACGGCGTTGAAATCCACGGCGCCAACGGCTACCTGCTCGACCAGTTCCTGCAGGACTCGACCAACCAGCGCACGGATGCCTATGGCGGCCCGATCGAGAACCGCGCGCGGCTGTTGCTCGAGATCACCGACGCGTGCATCGACGTGTGGGGTGCTGACCGCGTCGGCGTGCACCTGTCGCCGCGCGGCGACGTGCATTCGATGGGCGATTCCGATCTGGCGGCGACCTTCGGCTACGTGGCCCGCGAACTGGGCAAGCGCCGCATCGCGTTCATCTGCGCGCGCGAGGCACTCGGCGACAATCGCCTGGGCCCGGCACTGAAAGCGGCTTTCGGCGGTGTCTATATCGCCAACGAGAAAATGACCAAGCAGACCGCTGAACATGTGCTGGCCACCGGCGAAGCCGACGCCGTCGCATTCGGTCAACTCTTCATCGCCAACCCGGACCTGCCGCGCCGCCTCGAGCTCGACGCATCGCTCAACGAGCCCCGGCCGGAGACGTTCTACCATCCGGGCGCCGAGGGGTATACCGACTATCCGGCACTGGTCTGAGGACCGACAAGAAAGGCCGTTGTTAGATGTGGCTCGTACGGGCAAGGGCTTCGGCTCTTGCCCGGTTTCCGTTGACCAAATCGCGGGGATTGCTCAGTCGGCTTCCGCGAAGGCTTGAAGCCGTCCAGATCCGGGTACAACGCGCCAACTGCGACGCCCGCCATGCATCGGGTTGCGTTGACCGGCCCGTGCCAGGCGGGCCTTTTTCTGCGGCTCTAGAACTCGCTTTCTTCGATTTCCTGCGCCTGGGTATTGCCGTTGCGCACCGGATAAAGCGTCAGCGACATCCGGCTGTATCGCGTGCCGTTGCCTTCCGCTACCTCCTCGAGTTCGAACGGGTTCGATTTGGCAATTTTTCCCGTATCCAGGTCCATGTAGCGAACATCGAAACTGCCGTGCTCGATATTGGAAAACTCGAATGACGTGCCAGCCTTGATCAGCGCAAAACGCACCGGGATGGTATCGCCACCACCAAGGGAAAACACTTTCAGGAAGACATCCGAAGGATTGCGGGAATTGTCGACAGTCAATGACGACAACCCTCCGGTCTTGCGGATGGGGTAGCCCGGAATATAGCTGCTCCACGCGGGCCAGGCCTGGCCGTTCGGCGCGGTAGGCTTGCGCGCGTACTGGGGCAGCGGCGCAGGCGACTTGGTTGGCGTCACGACCGCGGCACGCGGCTCACCCGTCATGGCGGCAATGGTCGAGACCGAAGGCGTCCAGCCCTCTGTCTGCCGGGGGCCATCCGTCGATTGGCGCGACGTCGGGATGATCAGATAAATCGCAGCCCCTGCCGCCACCAATACAAACAACGCCTTGGAGGCAGTGCTGGCGCCTGCCGGATTCACTGCATCCTCGCTGTCCCCGTTCTTGCGCGATGCACTGGAATCCGCAGGAGGCGCCTGTCGCGCACCGCTACCGCTTCGGGACGCCGGATCCGTGGACGTCCCCGGCGCGGTCGAAGCAGGTCTCGCACGCTGGCCGGCATTTGCAGTCGCGCCCGCTTTCGCCTTTTCCTGCGACAGAATCCACGCATCATGCTGCGCACGCTTTGCCGGATTCATCAAAACCTCGTAAGCGGTGTTGATAATCGTCATGACCCGGTGAGATTCAGGCGAGTCATGGTTGCGATCCGGATGATGCTTTTGACTTAATGCCTTGTATGCCGCACGAATGACCTCCGGCGGGGCGTCACGAGAAATCTTCAGATTATCGTAATGGGTATGCATTCTCGGTGCCGGCGCTAAAAGGTCGGCACAGATTTTACCGTCCGGGTCGTGACAAGTGAATCTCCATTGGTTGGGAAACCCTCACCAAATAGTGATAGGTGCCGGGAGGCAAGCGGCAAGCGCAAGGCTTGCGAGCGTAACAATCGATCGGTAATTCATGCTCGCTGCGATTTCGCCAGCCATGCCGCCTGGCGAAATGTCGAAAGTCATTTCCCTCTTTTCTTTTTTCTCATCGGCCGGAGCAGCAGCGCGTACGCGCTGGCTTCAAATTGGCGATGACTGTTTCGGTCGCCGCGCGTCCCGACCGCATTTCGAGGATTTGGAGCGTATCAACCGAGTGGATATATCGGCACACCCACACTGACGGCCTTGGGATCGCAGCCGTTTCGCGGCGGGGCACCGTGCCCCGCCTAAGCGCAGCCCGAGTCTCCACCATAATCATGTTTTACTACGTATTACGTTAACTTTACAATAGACGGCAATATTTTTTAGACATAATTACGCTTATGTCATGAAATTGACGATCAGCCGCCGTTGAAGTCATCTCACATCCAATGACCGCGCGAAGGCTGGGCATCGACCGCTCAATGCGGCTTTCAAGAGGGCGGTTGTGGCCCCGCCTTTCGGGCATGCCGTGGCGTTAGGTGGCCATGAAAAGAAACGGGGCGTGCGAAGCGGACAAACTAGAGGGGCACGCCCTCGGGAAACCAAGGCGCCGCGGATGGGATCGGCGCCCCATCTGGCGCATTACGTTGCATCCTTGGCCGGCGCAACCATGCAATGAGGGTCGTCCCTGCGCCTTTGCACGTCAATCTCCGTGCGACTTCGTCCCGTACTTTGAAACAGCGCTGAGCCGAGCGCGGCTGCGTGTTTCTTCCGTCCGCATACAGCACTGGCTGTCGGAGCGGCGCGTCCCTCCGCTTTCGTTCCAAAGTACGGCACGTTTGCGGTTCCGCGTTGGCGCCCGAAACACGCCGGGGTCGCAGCGGGCCCCGCAGCAGACACTATGTCCCGGTCTAGACGTCGCGAAGCAGTGCCATCAACTCCACGGCAGCGTCCTTGAGTTCCGGCACGATGCGCCGCCGCAGCGCGGCGATATCGGGAGCCAGTTCGACCGCGCCGCAGTTCAGCGCCATCAGCGTGCCGGCACGCCCCACCCTGACCGGCAACGCGATTCCGTAGGCATTGTGCTGGTATTCGCCGACTGCCATGCATGCGCCGGTCGCCTGCAAGTCGTCGAATGCGGATTCGATGCCTTGCCGGACATCCGAGGCCTGCGGGCCTGCCGCCTCCAGAATCGAAGCGATATAGTCTTGCCGCACATCATCCGCCAAGCCCCACAGCCACGCCCGGCCAATTGCCGTCACTCCCATCGGCAGCAGCGAGCCCACGCCAAGCCGCAGCGTGGCAATCCGTGCGCTGGTCCGGTAGGCGAGATACAGCATGTCGAGGTTGTCGGGCACCGCCAGCGCGACCGACACATTGAGCCGGTCGGCAAGCTGCTGCATGAACGGGCTGGCAAGCCGCGTGACAGGATTGGTCTCCAGATAGGCATGGCCGATGCCCAGCGACCCGGAGGCCAGTTCAAACTCTGGCCCACCGGCGGCACGGCGAATGAAGCCCATATGGATCAGGGTACTGGTCAGGCGCGAGACGGTCGATTTCGATAGCCCCGTCCGTTGCGCGAGCTGCCTGTTGCTCAGCGGTGCGCGTTCGGCGCGGAAGGCGCGCAGCACGCGGAGGCCGCGCTCCAGGGTCATGGTGACTTGCGGGGAATCGGTCATGGAGGCTCCAGACTGCGGATGCGCGGGTCTCGTGTCGATGCGGAACCGGAACGCGAAAATCTGCGCTATTCTAACCTGACGAACGTTAGGTAGAGTCTGGTTGCCATGCCGGGATATTTCCATGAGGGTTAACCCATCACGCACGATGCCAGCGGCGCGCCTGCCGGTTGTCGCCTGCCACTTCATGGAGAAATGGCAGTAGCAGCTGTAGTATCACGTCCGCTCAGTCACCTGACCATCGCCCACTCCGTTCACTCAACTCACGCTGCCATGACGAAACGCCAGCTCAACACCGCTACCGTGGACACACGGGAAAAGCTGATGCGCCTTGCCGCGCGCGCGTTCGGCACGCAAGGCTATTCGGCCACGTCGATGCGCTATATCGCCGACCAGGCCGGCATTGAAGCCGCAAGCATCTACTACCACTTCTCATCGAAGGAGGAGTTGGTGGATACGGTCATGGAGCACGGCGCAGCGAGCATCATCCGGCACATCCAGGATCATCTCGATGCATTGCCGCCCGACGCCGACGCGGAGCAACGTTTCCGGGCCGCGCTGCTGGGGCAGATGAGCGCGCTGATCCAGTATGGCGACTATGCGCTGGCCCACGGCAGGCTGCTGGCGCAGTTGCCCGACAGCGTACGCGAACGCGTGATCAAGCGGCGCGAAAAGCATCAGGCATTCTGGAGCCGTTTGCTGGAAGACCTGCGCGACGAAGGCCAGTTGCGCGAGGACGTCGACATTGCGTTGTGCCGCGTGTTTGTGCTGAGTGCGATCACGTCCGCGCAGACCTGGTTCAATCCCAGGAAGGGCTCTGCGGAAAAGATCATCGACGAACTATGCGCGATCTTTTTCGATGGAGCGCGGCCCAAGCGCAAGGCCGAACGTCGTGCGCGCCTCATGACCTCCTAAGGTAGAAGGCACCCGGCAATACGGGTATATCGCTAGCGCGGCGCGCTGGCCGCCCTGCCTATACTGGCAGGCGCACCGGGCATTGACAGGGAACGGCCCGGTTGCGCCCTGAATTTCTGGCAGGCGCCGGCGGTCCGTTCATGGACGCATGCGGGCTGCCTGCCCGCGGGCCATGAACATGGAGAAGGGCATGCCCAACGAACAATTCCTAGCTACCCAGGAAACGCGCCGCTCGGGCCTTCAGGCCCTGCGCGCAGCGTTGCTGCAGGTTCACAAGGAAGTCATCGGCTATGACCGCGGCGAGTACGAACGCCTGAACGGCCCCATCCCGGCAGGCTTGTTCGTGCAGTTGGTGACGGAAGACAATTTCTTCCGCTGGCTGGACCCGTTGTCCCGGCTCATCATCGAAATCGACGAGGAACTCGAATCCCCGGAACACCATGATGAAACGTGCCGCGCAGTAGCGCGGGCCACCGAACGGCTGTTCAGCGACAAGGGCGACGGCGCGTTTCGCAAGCGCTACCAGGAAGCGCTGCAGGACGAGTCCGGCGTCATCGTCGCGCACGGACGGCTGATGTCCGTGATCGGGCAACTGCGCCAGTTGCCTTAGTCCGCGAGCCGTTCTGTCACGTTGTCTTCGACGGACGAGGCATTTCCGTATCGACGGCGATCGGGTCGCTGGCAGGGAAAGTTTCCTTCAGGGCTTCGTCCAGTTCGCGGTCGATCCGCTCGTCGGTCGGCGCCCGCTTGGGCTGTTGCCGACTGTCCTTTGGCGCTTTCTCGGGTACTGGTTTGCGCATGGCAAGACTCCTTTGCTGGCGGTGCCGGGTGCACACAGGTAGCCGCCCCACTGGCTAGCGGCCCTTTGCCCGTTTGACATTACCGCCCATGTCCGCCGCCTCCGCCACGACCACCTCCGCGACCACCTCCGCCGCCACGGCCACCGCTCCGGCCGCCGCCATACCAGCCACCGGACCCGTGCCAGCCACCGGAGCCGTGCCAGCCTCGGTGTCCGCCATACCAGCAGCATCGGCCTCCGCCATAGACATAGGCGAAGCTCCCATAGTAGCCGCCATAGCCTGGGCCGTAGTAGGGATAGCCAGGCGTTACCGGATAGCCGCTGTAGTACGGTGAGCCCACCGGATAAGCCGGATAGCTGAGATAGTCGGCGCCGTAATAGTCGGGGTAGACCGCGCAACCGGCCACTAGTGCTGCCATCGTGAAAACGCTGCCGAGCGCGTATCGCATGATCCACCCATCACTTGTCCCGGGCGAGATGCCCGATTGACATCTGTTAGACCGTCTGGCCATCCAGCCGATCCCCCGAATCCACATGTGCAAGCAAAGAGACTCTGGGCCCAAAGACACAATTCGTGAACAAATTTAGGACTTATCCGATTTTCTTATGAGATCTAACCGAATAGATTTGCCCGTGCACCCATCCCGCGGGTGCCCCGACGAGCCAGGGGGACCCCGTCCTGGTTCCTTACGCTGCCACGATGGTCCCCGCCATCGTGGCATTTTTTTACCTGAATCAGCTTGCTGCCTGGAGTCCCCGCTCCACCATGTCCAGCAAACGCTGGCCAAGCGCCGCAGCCTCTCCGGGCTCCCTGCCACGCAACGGGCCGTCCAGCACCAGCATGGCAAGGCCGTGGACGGCCGACCACGCCAGGTATTCGGCGCCAGGCCGATGCGCGGCCGGCAGGATTCCCGCTTCGACCATTCTGTCCAGTGCCGCCGACAACAATTGGAAGGGATTTAGCCCGCTGTGGCCGGCTTTCGCGGGGTCTGCATCGTTTTCCACCTGGTCCGGCACGGAAAAAGCTGTACGGAACAGCCCAGGTTCGGACAGGGCAAAACGCAGGTAACCCGTCCCCACGGCGCGCAAGCTCGCGCGCGCCAGCGCCGCCGCACTACTGGCCGGGCGCAGGCCTCCGAGTTCAGCTTCCATGGCAATCGCGAGCGCGGACAACGCTGCCGCGCGCACGGCCTGCAGCAAGTCTTGCCGGCTGGAGAAATGACGATACGCTGCGTTGGGCACCACGCCCGCGCGCCGCGTGGCTTCACGCAGCACGATGGCATCAGGCCCGCCCTCGCGCGCCAGGTCAATACCAGCTTCCAGCAGCGCGCGGCGCAGGTCGCCATGACGATACGTCGTGCGGGCCGGCACCGTTGAGGCAGTCCCGCTCATGATTTCCCCCTGTACATACTGTTCTTGTCTTTCCCAACCAATAGTGAACAGTGTACACAATAGGGCGCGGCGCTGCTCCCCGACACCTCACTTACAGGATCGGCGCAAACAGCTTTGCCACGTGCATCGCCACGCGCAGTGGCGCGGGCGCACGCAGGAATTCGTCTACGCCGATGCGCCGCGCCTGCGCAAAATCCGCCTCCAGCATGTCGGCGACCTGGCTGGCGAACTCGCGGTCTGCCGTCATCACCATCAACTCGAAGTTCAGCCGGAACGAGCGGTTGTCGAGGTTCGCCGTACCGACCGCCGCTGCGTCGTCGTCGATCAGGATAACCTTCTGGTGGAGAAAGCCCGGCTGGTAGCGATACAGCTTGATCCCCGCGGCCACTGCCTGATGCGCATACAGCGTGGAAGCTGCGAACACGACGAGATGGTCTGGCCTGGCGGGGATCAGGATACGCACGTCGACGCCGCGTAGTACCGCCAGGCGCAGTACTGCAAAGACCGCTTCGTCCGGCACGAAGTACGGCGACGTGATCCAGATCCGGTGCCGCGCAGCCTGGATCGCCTCGACGAAGAACAGCGAGCAGGTCTCCTGCGCGTCGGCCGGGCCCGTCGGCACGACCTGGCAGGTCATGCGCCCGCCCACGTCAGGCGGCGGCATCAGCAGGTATGGCACTTCGCGCGCGGCCCAGTACCAGTCCTCGGCAAACGCCATCTGAAGATCCAGCACGGCGCTGCCGCGCAGGCTGATATGGGTGTCGCGCCACGGCGCCAGCGGCGGCCGCTCGCCCAGATACTCGACACCGACG
The DNA here is from genome assembly GCF_905397435.1 of Cupriavidus numazuensis. Taxonomy (GTDB): domain Bacteria; phylum Pseudomonadota; class Gammaproteobacteria; order Burkholderiales; family Burkholderiaceae; genus Cupriavidus; species Cupriavidus numazuensis. Next base: position 269,316 of record NZ_CAJPVI010000002.1, on the reverse strand, counting down.
TTATGCCCGCCGACGAAGGCTTGCGCCCCGTCCACGACAACGAGCTTTCGATGATTGCGGAAATTGAGCTGGAAGCGATTGACGAAGCCGCGGTGCGTCGAGAACGCACGCGCCTCGACGCCGGCCGCCATCAGGGTCTTCACATAGCCACGCGGCAAGGCGTGGCAACCGATGCTGTCGTAGAGGAAGTAGACCTTCACGCCAGCCTGCGCGCGTTCGCAAAGCAACGCCTGCAGGCGTCGGCCGAGCACATCGTCATGGACGATGAAGAACTGCACGATCACCACCTGCCTGGCAGCGGCCACCGCTGCGAAGATGGCGTCGAACGTATTCGTGCCGTTGACCAGCAGGCGCACATCGTTGTTGGCCAGACACGGCATGCCGGTCAGCCGCGGAAGCGCGCGCATGCAGGCCGGCTCGGGCGCGTGCACCACGCAGGCACTGCGGGCCTCGCGGTCTTCAGGGGTCATGCCGTGGCGGATTTCGCGCAGGCGGTCGTCGTTGAAGCGGCGCGCATTGACGTAGCCGGCGAAACGGCTCCTGCCGAAGATCAGGTAAGGCACCAGTGTGAGGTACGGCATCATCACCAGCGATCCCGCCCAGGCGATGGCGCCGGGCGCCGTGCGCACGGTCATCACGGCGTGCAATGCGGCCAGCACGCCAATGACGTGAAAGATCAGGATGACCGTCGCGACAACGCTCGGGCTTAGCATGTGCAGGCTTCCCTGGTGTCCGCCACGCGGAACCGGATTCCGATGGTTCTTATTTTGGCACAGCGATGTGCGTGGCGCGGCGCCTTGCCGCTGCTGCGGCGCGATAAACGCCTTCCGTGGCATCGCCTCGGTCGAACCAGCTCGCACATCTGAGCTAGCGCAATTTTCCGGCCGGAATCGGATTTGTCCGATTGTTCCGCCGCGTTTGCCTTTATACGCTCTCGACTCAGTACCTTCAGGAAAACCCAACTCATCTCATTCCCGCCGCCACCGTATGCATGACCCCATGAATATCGCGCTGCTGAGCGGTCAGTCCGCGCATCTGAAAGCCGTTCCCGAGTTGCTGGCGCGCGCCGGCTTCCGATGCAACGTCTTTGCTTCCCCGCGTGCGCTCATCCAGGGCGTCAGTCTGGCCTCGTACGATATGCTGCTGATCCACGACGAGCTGCCCGACACAGCGGCGATTGACGTCATCCGCACGGTACGGTGCGCGCGCTCGCGCGATCTGCCGATCATGATGCTGGGCGGCAACGGTAGCGAGGAAGCCCTCGTCGAAGCGCTCGACGCGGGCGCCGACGACTACCTGAGCGGTCCGCAGAGTACGCGCGTCCTTCTGGCGCGAATGGCCGCGCTGCGCCGCCGCGCCACAGGGGACCGTCAGCGTCAGGGGCTGGTGGCGCGCGCGGGCCCGTACCAGCTCAACAGCGTTGGCCGCTTCGCAACGCTGCACGGCGAGCGCATAACACTGACGCCCAAGGAGTTCGACCTGGCCATGCTGCTGTTCACCAATGCCGGCCGCGTACTCGCTAACCGCCGCATCGAACAGGCCATCTGGCACCATGAACTGCCGCCCTTGTCGCGTGCGCTGGCCGGGTTGATGTCGCGCCTGCGCAAGACGTTGCGACTCAGCCCCGAGAACGGCATTTCGATCACGGTGGTCTATGCACATGGCTATCGCCTCGACATCCATGAGGACAGCCCCAGCCACCCAAGAAAACACGGCAATCTGGCGCGAGGTCAGCAGCAGCCTGACCTTCACATCGGGCTGCTGCCAAATGATCGGGCCCCGGAGTGCGCCCCGTAACCGTCCGCCGTCCTAGGTAGCGCATGTCCGCTCCTGCCGCCGGATAAAAGTGGAGTACAGATGTGTCTGCCGGAAACATTTGACATTGAGAGGTAACCGGCATTTACGAGTTCAGCGAGGAAGTTACAGATATGTTTCACTTGCGGCTGGCGCTGTTACGCGCAGCCATCAGGTTGCCGGGTAATCTTTGCTCACACCAACCCGATGTGTAACCCCAAGGAAATCATGTCTGAACGACTCATCATGCTGGACGTACCCGGCGTACTGTTTTCCGACCGGTCTCAGGCCCGGCTCGGCGGGGTTCCCGATTCGGGCACTTTGCGCGATGTCCATTTTTTCGACCCCATTGCGCTCGGCTATATTCGCCGGCTCTTCGGCCTGGCGGGCGCACGGGTAGTGGTGTCGGACGCGTGGCGGCGCGGCACGCCTGCTGCCATCTTCCAGCAACTGGACCTGCAGGTGGAAGGCATGACGCCTGCCGTAGCAGGCGGCCACGGTGCGGAGATTGCCGCGTACTTTGAAGGCCGTGCCATGCCCTCCACCTATGTGATCCTGTCCTGCGCGCCGGCCGACTCAATGAGTGAGACGCAGCGCGAACACCTCGTGAGCGTCGATCCGGCGCAGGGCCTCACCGTCGAGAACTTCCGGCGAGCGCTGGACATCCTCGGCGTGGCCTGCCCGTCCACGCTGATGCCGCCACCGCGCCTCGACGCAGGGCTGCGTGCCAAACTGGCGCAATTGCAGCGGCTTGCGCGCGAAGAACCCACCCGGTTTAACGTGCCCGCGGAGTCCACCGCTGCTGCGGCACTGCACGCCTGAGCGAGCCATTCCCGATGCACAAGGGGCGCCACCATGGCGCCCCCTTTTGCTTTTGGCGTGCGGAGCGCTCGTCAGCGCGCCCGCAGGAGCGTGGACTTGCCGAACAGGCTTTCCAGGAAATCGACTACCAGCCGTGCTGTCTCATTACGCACATCGCAGGCAGGGTTGAGCTCCATGACGTCCAGCGACGACAACCGTCCCGTATCAGCGATCATCTCCATGCAGAGTTGCGTCTCGCGATAGGTGGGTCCGCCCAGCACCGTCGTACCGACGCCGGGCGCGATGGCCGAATCGATGAAATCGACGTCAAAGCTCACATGCAGGTGCGTGTCGTCGTCAACGCCGGCGAGCGCCTGCTCCATGGTCTGGCGCATGCCGTACTCGTCGATATAGCGCATATCGAACACCTTGAGGCCCAGCGCATGCAGCCGCAGCTTTTCCTGCGCATCGACGCTGCGGATGCCAACTTGCCGGATTTCGTCGGGGCGTACCGCCGGTGGCTGGCCGCCAAGCGTGGTCAGTGGCGTGGGGCCGTCGCCGCACAGGCAGGCCACCGGCATGCCGTGCATGTTGCCAGTCGGCGTACTGGTTCCGATATTGGCATCGGCATGGGCATCGAGCCAGAGTACGACGAGCTTCCGGCCAGCCTCCCGGCAATGACGGGCGACTGCGCTGACCGATCCGACCGCCAGGCAGTGGTCACCGCCAAGCAGGACCGGCATCCGGCCCTCCTCGAGAATGCGCGTGCTGGCCTCGAACACGCCGCGGTTCCACGCCACTACCTCATCGAGATGGCGCAGGCCCTGCACCGGTGGGGCAAGCGGATTCACCGGACCAGCGATATTGCCGGCATCGCGGACATCGAGCCCCATCCTGGCAAGCGCGGGGACGATGTCGGCAATGCGCAGCGCTTCGGGGCCCATGGTGCAGCCTCTGGTACTTGCGCCGACATCCGTCGGCGCGCCAAACAGGGTAATCGGCTTCATGGCGAGGCCTCCTGAGCATGTTTGGATGGCGGCGGCACCGGCAGGAAAGCCGGAATGTCGCTACCGTTGTCGTGTGTGGCACCGGGTCACGCCGCAAGGTTCCCGATTCGCCTGTCCGGAATGCTTCCTGGATGCTTCAGGGCCAGATGTCGTCGTCGGGTTCATTGCCCTTCGCCTGCTTCCCCGCATCGCCGTTGTCGCGATGGTTGTGCCTGTCACCATTGATCGGATCGAGCACACGATGCAGCCGCGTTTCAAGGCGCCCGCCCATCCACAGCAGCAACATGCCGAGCACAAGCGCCAGGCCGCCGACCGCGTAGTAGCCTGCCCCCGCCGCCGCACCGAGGATCGCCGACAGCCAGATTGCCGCCGCTGTGGTCAGCCCCTGCGGGCGCTGGTGCACGCCATGTCGCGCGATCACACCGACTCCCAGAAACCCGATGCCGGTCAGCAGCCCCTGCAGCACGCGCGAGATTGCGTCCATCGGATGTCCATACTGCGTCACCAGGCAGACCGCTGTTGCCGCGCCGAGCGATACCAGCCCCAGCGTGCGCATGCCGGCGGCCTTGCCGCGCAGGTTGCGGTCGAGGCCAATCGCGGCACCCGCGAGCAGTCCGCAGAACAGGCGCAGGAAAATTTCGAAGCTGATGGTTTCCATGTGTGCTGTTGTGATGAATCCAACGCCGCAGTCTTCGACGCAAGCTTAACTCAGGAGACGGGCCGGGCGGGAGCAACGCTGCGGAATGCACGTATCATGACGATTCGCCCCGGCTCTCCACAGCGTCCGGCTCGTACTGTTCCCACCCCGATCTGCCATGCCCCACCTCGTGATCGAAATTACCGAAAACACGCGTCTCAACTGTTCGCCCGAAGAACTGCTCGACGAGGCCAATGCCGCGCTGCTCGCATCCGGCGAATTCGGCGAAGCCGACATCAAATCGCGTTGCATCGTGCTGTCCACGTTTCGGCAGGGGGTAGAGGCTGCGGAGCGCGCGTTCGTACATGCACGCCTGTCGATCCTGGATGGCCGCGAGCTGGCCGTGCGGCGCGCCCTTGGGCAGGCCGTCTGCGATGTCATTGCCGAGGCGGTCCGCCCCGCCACTGCGGAAGGACAGAGCGTGCAAATCAGCGTCGAGGTGCGCGAAATGGAGCGCGCCAGCTACGCCAAGCAGATTGTCGGCGGCTGACGCCCTGCCAGTGCGATGCGACGCACTAAGAAAGAAAGCCCGCAGCCATTGCTGGCGGCGGGCGGGCTTCCGGGAAGACGCCGGGAGCCGTTGTCATGGGGAGCGCCCCCGCACCCATGACGATCTGGATTCTAGGCGCGTGCCCAAGGGCGCAATTTGACCTTGGTTAAGTCATAGCCAGTTCGCGAAGCGTGTCGACGGAAAATCGCCAACCGTGCGCGCTGCCCGGCATCGGGCAAGAAAAAAAGGAGCCGACTAGCGGCTCCTTTTTTTCGCGGATCAACTGGCCAATCAGGCAGCAGCGTCCTTCAGCTTCTTCAGCGGGCGAACCTTCACCTTGACGCTGGCCGGCTTGGCCGGGAACCAACGCTCTTCACCGGTGAACGGGTCCTTGCCGAAGCGCTTCTTCTTCGCCGGCACTTGCTGCGCGGTCACCTTCAGCAGGCCCGGCAGCGTGAATTCGCCAGCGCCCTTCTTGTTCAGCGCGCTGACGATGGTGTTTTCCAGATGGGCCAGCACCGTCTTCACGGCCTTGGGTTCCAGCTGGGTCTGGGCTACCAGGTGAGCGACCAGGCTCGACTTGTTGAAGGTGTCCTTCAGCGGGCGCGGGGTCACCGCGGCAGCCGGAGCAGCCTTCTTGGCCGGCGCGGCCTTCTTGGCGGCAGCCTTCACGGGTGCCTTCGTTGCCGCAGCCTTCTTGGCAGCGGGCTTGGTTGCAGTCGTCTTCGCGGTCGGTTTCGCTTTGGTCGCCATATCGATATACGAGAGTTGAACAGATCAGAGCCGGCTGTTCGAAGGCTTCGCATTGCGTTGCACATACCCCTTGCCGGCGCCCACTGAATCATAGCGGAAACGACCGTGTATCAAAGGGTTTTCATACATGCAAACGCTAAAACCCCGTGAAAACCCCGTGTTTTGTCGCAGCAATACCTCAGCAGAAGCGCGTAGAGGCACTACGTCCCCCCACTTTCGCGTTCTTACGCGTCTTTTCGCGGAAGAAAATTGGGGCGGCGCGCGCCGCGTTGCATGCGCCAGGACCCTATTTTCAAGGCCTATTCGCCGAGCCAGGCGGCAATCAGCGGGCCAACTGCCATGGTGCCCAGCGCAATCAGCGGCAGGTTTGCATCGGCGCGCGACCACTCGCGCAGCAGCGCGATCAGGTCGACATGCATCCAGAAAACGCTCGACACGCAGAGCACGGAAAACAGCGCGCCAGCCGCCAGGAATGCTGTGCGCCGGTCCGGCGAGCAATGCCGTGGGGATGGTGAAAGGGACTGTGACAGGGATGCGGGGGACGGATGGTGCGACATGGCTGAACTCCTGATACGGTTGGCAAGCATTGTCGTGAACGGCACCTGAACGCTGGCTGAGGCATCCGTTCAGCCTGCGTTCAGGCGTTTTGATGCAAACTTCAGGCCATGAAGACATTTCACGTCCTCCGCCCTACCCGGTTCCGCCACGCGCGCCGTCCTGCGCTCGCGCGCGCGCTGACCGGTGCAGCGCTGGCGCTCGCGCTTGGCATCGGCGCGCCGGCACATGCCGACAAGGACGCCGACCGCGCCCGCGCGGCGGTGCAGTCGGGGGAGATCCTGCCGCTGTCGCGGATCCTCGAAGCGGTCTCGCAGCAGTACGCGGGGGATGTCATCGGTGTCGAACTGGACCGCGATGACGGCATCTGGCAGTACGAGGTCAAGCTGCTGCTGCCGGGCGGCTCGGTGGCCAAGCTGGAATACGATGCGCGCACCGGCGCGCTGATCAAGGCAAAGGGCCGCAACCTCGACCAGGCGCGCAAGCAGCCCTGATGCCTACGGAGCCCTGAACCATGCGCATCCTGCTGGTGGAAGACGAACCGACGCTAGCCGGCCAGGTTCACGCGAGCCTGGCAGCGGCCGGTTACGCCGTCGACATGGCGGCAGACGGGCTCGACGCCTGGCATCTCGGCGCGAACGAACCTTACGATGCCGTCATCCTCGACCTGGGCCTGCCGCGCCTGGATGGCCTGACCGTGCTGCGCCGCTGGCGCGCCGCGCAGGTCAACGTTCCCGTGCTGATTCTCACGGCGCGCGACAGCTGGACAGAGAAGGTCGAAGGCATCGACGCGGGCGCCGACGACTATCTGGCCAAGCCGTTCCGCATGGAAGAATTGCAGGCGCGCATCCGCGCGCTGATTCGCCGCGCGCACGGCATGCCGGCCCCCGAACTGAGCTGCGGACCGGTCCAGCTTAATCCGCGCGCCGGCACCGTGACCGTGGATGGCGCCGCCGTGGTGCTGACGGCGCACGAATTCAAGGTGCTCGACTATCTGATGCACCATCCGGGCGCGATCGTCAGCAAGACCACGCTGACCGAACACATCTATGCGCAGGACTTCGACCGCGACAGCAACACCATTGAAGTCTTCGTCGGCAGGCTACGCCGCAAGCTCGGTGTGGACGTGATCGAGACCGTGCGCGGCCAGGGCTACCGGCTGCGACCGCCACCTGCGACCGGGAATTAAGGCTCCGCATGCGCAACTCTCTCGCGCTGCGCCTGCTGGCCGTGGCCGCCATCTGGCTGGCCGCGGCGCTCGGCGCAAGCTGGTGGATGCTGTCCACGCTGTTCGAGAGGCACGTCAACGATACCTACGTGCGCCAGCTGGAACACCAGCTCACCAGCCTGACCGCCGCGCTCGACTGGAGCCCCGACGGCCGGCTGCTGCTGACACGCGCGCCAGCGGACCCGCGCTATGAACTCCCCTATTCCGGCGCCTACTGGCAAGCCCGAGCTCCCGGCGCGCTGCTGCGTTCGCGCTCGTTGTGGGACACTGAAATGCCGGAAAAGGCCGTGCACAACGTTGCGGGAACGCCTGCCGAAGTCCGTCAGGGACCCAACAAGCAGTCGCTGCTGGTGGTGTCGCGCAGCATCGTCCTGGCTTCGTCGGACACACCGGTGAACGTTTCCGTGGCCCTGGACCGCACCGAACTGCGTGCCGCGCGGCGCGCGTTCAACACCATGCTCGGCTGGTCGCTCGGTGCGCTTGGCATGGGCCTGATGCTGGCGGTCGCTGCTCAGGTGCGTTTCGGGCTGGCGCCGCTCAAACGTCTGCGGCAAGCGCTGTCTGCGATGCAGGCACGGCGCGAGAGCCGCCTGGGCGGCAATTGGCCGACCGAGGTCGAGCCGCTGGTCAGCGAAATCAACACGCTGCTCGACCACAACGCGCAGGCGCTGGAGCGATCGCGACGACAGGCGGCGGACCTGGCCCATGCAGTAAAGACACCGCTGGCCGTGCTTGCCAATGAGGCGGCCAGCCTGCCGGGCCCGGCTGCCGAGGCCGTGTCACGCCAGGTCGACGCCATGCGCCGGCAGGTCGACCGTCACCTGGCCCGCGCACGCGCAGCAGGCGCTGCGGCGGCACGTGGCCAGCGCATCGAGGCCGGCCCCGCGGTACGCGAGCTGACGCGCGCCCTGACGCGCCTGCATGGTTCCCGTCAACTCGAGATCGGCGTGGAAGGCGAAGGGCACTTCGCGGGCGACCGCCAGGATCTGGTGGAAATGCTCGGCAACCTGCTCGACAACGCCTGCCAGTGGGCGCGCTCGCAGGTACGCATCCGCTTGCGCGAAGACAACACAGCAGCGTTGCTGGAGGTGCTCGTGGAAGATGACGGCCCGGGCATGCCGCCCGAGGCACGCGAACTGGCCACCGCCCGGTTCGGGCGGCTCGACGAAGCCGCCGCCGGCAGCGGTCTCGGCCTGGCCATCGTCACAGAGATTGCAGCGATGTATGAGGGATCACTGGAGCTGGGTACCAGCGCGCTCGGCGGCCTGGCAGCGCGGCTGCGGCTGCCAGCAGGCATGGCCTGACCGCTGCCGCATCAGGACACGCGCGCCATCATGGCATCGCGGGTACCGGTTGCCAGCCCGCAGGCAAAAGCAGTCTCCGCCACGAGGAACAGCGGCCCGATCAGCAGTCCGACCAGATCATCGACGAACGCGGGCTTGCGGCCTTCATAGTAGTGGCCGACAAACTGGATGACCCAGCCCGCCACGAACAGGCCGACGCCGGTAGCCAGCCACCCGCCCGTCGGCAGCGCCGCAAGGTGAGCTCCGGCATACAGGAACAGCGCCAGCACGATTGCCATCGCCACGCCGAATCCCGCCGACAGGCGCAGATAGAACAGGCACGACAATGCGTACACCACCATGGCCGGCGTGAGGTACGCATCACCGTCGCCCAGCGGCATGGCGGGCCGCCCGAGCAGCGTGGTGACGGCGAGCACGATCATCGGGATACCGATGAAATGCGTGGCGACATTGCGGGGATTGCGGTGATAGGCGGCGTAGTTGGCCAGATGCTCGACCAGGGTGTTCACGGGGCGTCTCCTTGGATGCGGGCCGATGGCTGCGGCAGTGCCGCAAGCCCGGCTGTCTTGTCGATTCTTGTAGATTTATAGTATTGACCGCGTCCCCCGGCGTCTGTCTGATTTTTGACAGTCGTACGTGCTACGCCGTACGTATCAACCCGAACACGACAGGAGACGACATGGGCATGGCTCAGCCCCCGGGCAGCGGGGCGCGCGGCCCGTCAGGCATCCCGCGCGGCACTCCGGGCGGCAACGCTCCACCGTCGCGCACGGAGGCGGCCGTTGCGCTACAGGCGAGTGTCTGGTTTTCCCAGTTGCCGGATGCCCTGCGAGAGGCGCTGCTGGAAGATGGCACATGGCGCCAGCTCGCCGCTGGCGAAGCGCTGTTCGCGCGCGGCGATGCGTTTGACGGGCTTTATTGTGTGGCCAGCGGCACCATGCAGGTCGACGCCGCCGGCGAGTCCGGCAAGGCGGCGTTGCTCGGCCTGCTCGAAGCCGGCGCCTGGTTCGGCGAGATCTGCCTGTTCGACGGCCTGCCACGCACTCACGACGCACGCGCCGTGCACGCTGCGCGGCTGTGGCACATCCCGCGCACGAGCCTCGAACGCCGGCTCGCTCAGCATCCCGCATGGTGGCGCGAATTCGGGCTGCTGCTTGCGGCCAAGACGCGGCTGGTCTTTGACTATGTCGAGGAAATGCAGTTGCTGCCGCCGGCCGCGCGCACGGCTCGCCGGCTGGCCGCCATCGCACGCGGCTATGGCAACCCGGCTCACGCCGCGGGCGATACCACGCCTGCGGTCCAGGCAGTACGGATTCCGCAGGAACAGCTCGCGCAGATCCTCGGCCTGTCACGGCAGACCGTCAATCAGGCGCTGCGCGAACTCGAATCGCGCGGGCTGCTGCGGTTGCGATATGGCAGCATCGAACTGCTCGATCTGGCTGCACTCGAAACGCTCAACTGAACCCGGTACGCGACATGATCACGCTTGACGCTCCCCGCCTGGACGCCTACCTCGCACGCCTTGGCCTCGACGCACCACCGTCCCCGACGCTGGAATCCCTGGATGCGCTCATCGCCGCGCAACTCGCACGCATCCCCTTCGAGAACATCGACCCGCTGCTGGGCCGCCCGGTGCGAATCGACATCGATGCCGTGTTCGACAAGCTGGTCACGCGCAGACGCGGCGGGTATTGCTTCGAACTCAACACGCTGCTGGCCGCCGCGCTGATGGCGCTCGGCTACACCGTGACGCCGCTTGCCGCGCGTGTGCGCTGGGGTGTGGCCGATGACGTGCAGACCATGGCATCGCACATGCTGCTGCGCGTGGAAGTCGCGCATCGCAGCTATCTTGCCGATGTGGGCTTTGGCGGCCCCTCGCCTTTCCGGTCGCTGCCATTTTCCGCACCGGCTGCGCCGGCTTTTCCTTATAGGCTGGTCCCGGCGCCGGGCGATACCGCCGCCAGCGCCTTCCATGGCCAGGACCTGGAAGTGCGCGGCGCCGAGGGCTGGCTCAAGGTCTACCGCTTCGACCTGACACCGCAGCCCTGGATCGACTTCATCGCGCGCAACTGGTACATCTGCACGCATCCGGACAGCCCTTTCACGCAGCGGCTGATGGTGGCGCGCACCGATAGCAACTTGCGCCTGACCCTGGCCAACGGCGAACTGGCCGAGCGCGCCACGGACGGCACCGTGCATCGGCAGGCGCTATCCACCGCGGGCGATGTCATCGACGTGCTGGTCAACCGCTTTCACGTGGCGCTCGACGCCGACAGCCTTGCCGGGCTCGAGCGTGTGCTGCCTGCGATGCTGGGCGTCTGACTATAGTTGCCGCGCCGCGGCAGCATCGCCACATCGGCCCCATGCACGCCGCGCATTGCCCGCAGAAAGAATACTGATATGGGCCCGCAGCCAAGGGCTTGCCGGTGGACTGGGCCACATGCCCCACCCATAATGTCCCGGCAGGCCCGCAACGGGCGCTGTCCAACAGAACACAGGCAGGCCCAGGACGGGCCCCGATATCAGGAGACTCCATGTCATTGTTCGATTTGTCGGGCAAGGTCGCGATCGTGACTGGCTCATCGCGCGGCATTGGCCGCGCCATTGCGGAGCAGATGGCGGTTCAGGGCGCCAAAGTGGTGATTTCGTCGCGCAAGCTCGAGGCATGCCAGGAAGTCGTGGACGCCATCAACGCACGCCACGGCGCCGGCACCGCTATTGCCGTCCCGGCCAATATCTCGTCGCGCGATGACCTGCAACGGCTCGTCGATGAAACCAACCGCACTTTCGGCAAGGTGGACGTCCTGGTCTGCAACGCCGCATCGAATCCGTACTACGGTCCGATGAGCGGCGTGTCCGACGATCAGTTCCGCAAGGTGCTCGACAACAACGTGATCTCGAACCACTGGCTGATTCAGATGGTGGCGCCGCAGATGATCGAGCGCAAGGAGGGTTCGATCATCATCGTCTCGTCCATCGGCGGCCTGCGCGGCTCGCCGACCATCGGCGTGTACAACATCTCGAAGGCCGCCGACTTCCAGCTCGCGCGCAACCTCGCCGTGGAATTCGGTCCGCACAATGTGCGTGTGAACTGCATTGCGCCGGGACTGATCAAGACCGACTTCGCGCGCGCGCTGTGGGAAGATCCCGAGCGCTACAAGCAATCCACCCAGGGCGCGCCGCTGCGCCGCATCGGCGAGCCCGTCGAGATCGCCGGCGCGGCCGTCTATCTGGCCTCCGCCGCAAGCAGCTTCATGACGGGCCAGGCCATGGTCGTCGACGGCGGCGTCACGATCTGACACCGTGATGTCCTGACGCAAGGCGGCATGGCCGCCTTGCGTGCTTTCTCGTTGTTCTGTGTATTTCCCTGCATGTCCCCGCATGTCGTTCAGGGATGGTGCGTTACGCCATCCTCCACCTGCATTGCAGTCCGGGAGGCAGTCATGTCGAGCAATTTCCAGCCGGCCAGCAACTGGCCTGCCATGTCACTGGCCGAGGCCCACGCCCGGCTCACCGCGCCAGGCGCCCCGTTCGAAACGGAAACGCGCATGATTCGCGGCATCTCCACCACGATCTGGAAGAACGCGCCACCGACGCTGCGCGACCTGTTCCAGGCAACCCAGGCTTTCGGCGAACGGACCTTCGTGGTCTACGAAGACGAACGCGTGACCTATGCCGCGTTCCGGCGTGCGGCGCTGCATGTCGCGCACGCACTCGTGCGCGATGGCATCCGTCCCGGCGATCGCGTCGCGCTGGCCATGCGCAACCTGCCTGAATGGCCCGTGGCGTTCTACGGCGCGCTGCTGGCCGGTGCCATTGTCACGCCGCTCAATGCCTGGTGGACCGGTGCTGAACTCGAGTATGGACTGAACGACTCGGGCAGCCGCGTGGCGATCGTCGATGCGGAACGGCTGGACCGTCTGGCTCAGCATTTGCCCGCCTGCCCTGCGCTGGAGCGCGTCTACGTCTCGCGCGCGGGCGCCCTCGACGGCGATGCGAAGGTCGCAGCGCTGGAAAGCGTGATCGGCCGCTCTTCGGCATGGGCAACACTGGTCGACCTGCCCCTTCCCGACGTAACGATCGATCCCGACGACGACGCGACGATCTTCTATACCTCCGGCACCACAGGCAAGCCCAAGGGTGCGCTTGGCACGCACCGGAATGCCACAACCGTCGCCGTCGCCAGCCTGTTCGGTCCGCTACGCAACCTGCTGCGCCGGGGCGAGCCGATTCCCGCTCCGGACCCTGCAGCACCGCAGAAGGCCGCGCTGCTGTCCGTGCCGTTCTTCCACGTGACGGGCTGCATGGCCGTGCTGAACAGCGCGCTGGCCAACGGCGGCAAGATTGTGCTGATGCATCGCTGGGACGCGCTGCGAGCGCTGGAACTGATCGAGCGCGAACGCTGCACCACCGCAGGCGGTGTGCCCACCATCGCGTGGCAGCTTCTCGAGCATCCCGAGCGCGACCGCTTCAATCTCTCTTCGCTGGAAAGCATGAGCTACGGCGGTGCGCCGGCGTCGCCGGAACTCGTGCGGCGCATCGGCGAAACCATTCCGCAGTCGGCGCCGGGTATCGGCTGGGGCATGACCGAAACATCTGCCACGTTCACGAGCCACAGCGCGGAAGAGTATGTGCTGCGGCCGGACAGCAGCGGCCCGGCCCTGCCCATCGGTGAAATGAAGATCGTCGATGGCCGCGGCCAGTCGTTGCCGGTTGGCGAAACGGGCGAGCTGATGGTGCGCGGCGCGAACGTGGTGCGCGGCTACTGGAACAAGCCCGAAGCCACCGCGCAGACCTTTGCCGATGGCTGGCTGCGCACCGGCGACATTGGCAGGCTCGATGACGAGGGCCACCTCTATATCGTCGACCGCATGAAGGACATGCTGATCCGCGGCGGCGAGAACATCTACTGCATCGAGGTGGAAAGCACGCTCTACGAACACCCGGCGGTCATGGATGCGGCACTGGTCGGCATCCCGCACAAGATGCTCGGCGAGGAACCCGGCGCGGTGGTCAGCCTGAGGCCCGGCATGCAGGCTACCGAGGATGAATTGCGTGGATTTGTCGCGGAGCGGCTGGCCGCGTTCAAGGTGCCGGTACGGATCATCGTGCTGGCCGACCTGCTGCCGCGCAATGCGAACGGCAAGATCCTGAAGTCCAACCTGCGCAAGCTGTTCGAGCCGGCCGCGTGATACGCGCTGGCTCGTTTGCCGGCGGGGCGGCTATTTGACAGGAATGGGGGTGCCGCCCAACACCGGCACGGCCGTCACGCTGTTCTGCGGGCTGCCGCTGACAATCCGGTCGGAATACGTCAGGTAGACCAGTGTGTTGCGCTTGCGGTCGATCGCGCGGATGACGTGCAGGGTCTTGAACAGGATCGACATGCGCTCCGAGAACACGTCTTCTTGCTGGCGCAACGGTCCTTTGAACGAGATCGGCCCGACCTGCCTGCAGGCAATCGACGCCTCGGGCGGATCTTCGGCCATGCCCAGCGTCCCTTTGATGCCACCGGTGCGCGCGCGGGACACGTAGCAGGTCACGCCCTGCACCATCGGGTCGTCATACGCTTCAATGACGACCTTGTCAGAGCCCGTCATGCGGAAGTTCGTATTGACGCTGCCGATTTCCTCGGCCAGCGCATGCGTGCCCGCCCCTGCGAGGCAGGCGCCGGCAAGCAGGGAAAGGATGCGTGCCATGGCCAATTCAGTTCCCGGTCGACTTGATGGCGTCGTGCCGCTTTTCCATTTCCTGGCGCAATGCGCGGCGCTGCTGTGCCGACGCGAAGCGCTGGCGCTCGACTTCGTCGCGCGGTTCCAGCGGCGGCACTTCGGCCGGCGCGCCATTGTCATCGACCGCGACCATCGTGAAATAGCAGCTGTTGGTATGGCGCACCAGCTTGCTGCGGATGTTCTCGGTCACCACCTTGATGCCGATTTCCATGGAGCTGCGGCCGGTGTAGTTCACGGCCGCCAGGAAGGTCACCAGTTCACCGACGTGGATCGGCTGGCGGAACACCACCTGATCCACCGACAGCGTGACCACGTATCGGCCTGCGTAACGGCTTGCGCACGCATAGGCGACCATGTCCAGGTACTTCAGGATGGTGCCGCCGTGCACGTTGCCGGAGAAGTTGGCCATGTCCGGCGTCATCAGCACGGTCATGGAAAGCTGGTGGGACTGGTCGTTCATGATGGTGAGGCAGGTTGCGGGGGCCGAGGCGCGGCAGTGTAACCCGTAAACCGGCGCTCCGGGGCACCGGACTGGGCCCGCGAAAGGGCCGGAGCGCCACACGTCCGGTACCGCATAACCGCGCCACCAATAAAAAAGCGGCCCGACAGGCCGCTCTCTCGCTAGTCCGGACGCAGACAGCTTACTTCTTCTTGTTCACGGCGTCCTTGAAACCTTGTCCAGCAGAAAACTTCACGGTCTTCGCGGCCGGAATCTTGATCGTTTCGCCGGTGCGCGGGTTGCGGCCCGTGCGTGCGGCGCGCTTGCCCGAGCTGAAGCTGCCAAAACCCACCAGCGTTACCGAATCACCCTTGGCCACTGCCTTCTTGATACTGTCCAGCGCTGCGTTGAGCGCACGCTCGGCTGCGGCGTTGCTCAGTTCTGCTTCCGCGGCGATGGCCGATACCAGTTCACCTTTATTCATGGCTGATTTCCCTTGTTGGTCGTCGTCACCGATGTATCTGCCAGAAGGCAATGCATCGATCGGCGCAGTCTAATCTGCCCTTCGCGCCTTGGGCAATCCCCAGTGGCACCAATGCAACGAAAAAACCCGGAAATCCTTGCTTGAGGCCGGTTAGCGGGTAATTTCACCCTCTGTTCGCGATGTTTTCGCTGTGTCTTTTCTGCCTGAGGACCGTAGGCCGGGACAGTCCGCCCTTCAGCAGCAGGGCCGACTGCCCGATCCTTCATAGCATTCCCCGATATGGTGCAATGCACCGTCAAGGTTCATGCGAGCACCATCCATCTGCATCATTCTGGCGCGCAAAGGCCTGGCCGCCTCGGCCGATGAACTCCCGTGCACCACGTTCGCGATGGAAGATTGTGCCCGCCCGGCGGCAATCCGGTGCGGATTCCACCATGACGGTGCAACTCGCACCAGCATGCAGCCGATTCTGGAACGCTTTTTGCATACCCATGCTCCCATTTTGAGCATGAGGGACCTATGGACAATTGGAAGACTGGCACCGACGCCATGTTCATCCTGCTTGGCGCAATCATGGTGCTGGCCATGCATGCGGGTTTCGCCTTCCTGGAACTGGGCACGGTACGCAAGAAGAACCAGGTCAATGCCCTGGTAAAGATTCTGGTGGATTTCGCGGTTTCCACCATTGCGTACTTCTTCATCGGTTATACCGTCGCCTATGGCGTGCAATTCATGTCCGGTGCCGAAACGCTGGCACAAAAGAGCGGTTACGAACTGGTGAAGTTCTTTTTCCTGGCGACATTTGCCGCGGCCATTCCGGCGATTATCTCCGGTGGCATTGCCGAGCGTTCCCGCTTCAATCCGCAGTTGTGTGCCACCTTCGTGCTGGTCGGCTTCGTCTATCCGCTGTTCGAAGGGATCGCGTGGAACCAGCGCTTCGGCATCCAGGAATGGATCACCCATCTGACCGGCGCGCCGTTCCATGATTTCGCCGGCTCTGTGGTCGTCCATGCGGTGGGTGGCTGGATTGCCCTGCCTGCGGTACTACTGCTCGGCGCACGCCGCGGCCGCTACCAGAAGGATGGCCGCATCAGCGCGCATCCGCCGTCGAACATTCCGTTCCTGGCACTCGGCGCATGGGTGCTGGCGGTGGGCTGGTTCGGCTTCAATGTCATGAGCGCCCAGACCGTGGACAAGATCAGCGGCCTGGTCGCGATCAATTCGCTGATGGCCATGGCCGGCGGCACGCTGGCGGCCTGGTGGGCCGGCCGTAATGACCCCGGCTTTGCCTACAACGGCCCGCTGGCAGGCCTGGTCGCAGTCTGCGCCGGCTCGGACCTGATGCACCCGCTGGGCGCGCTGGTGACGGGCGCCGTCGCCGGCGTGCTGTTCGTGCATTTGTTTACGCTGGCGCAAAACAAGTGGCACATCGATGATGTCCTGGGCGTCTGGCCGCTGCACGGCCTGTGCGGCGCCTGGGGCGGCATCGCGGCTGGCATCTTCGGCAGCCATGCGCTTGGCGGGATCGGTGGGGTTTCGCTTGGCGCGCAGCTGATCGGCACGCTGCTCGGCATCGTGATTGCCGTAGCGGGCGGCACGATCGTCTACGGCACGCTCAAGAAACTGGTCGGCATCCGCCTGGATGCCGAGGCCGAATTCAATGGCGCCGACCTGACGCTGCACCGCATCTCGGCCACGCCCGAGCGCGAAACGAACTGGTAAGTCCCAGCAGGAACAGGCCCTCGCGCGGGCCTGTTCCTGACAATTCTTTGCTTGAACTTCCCCGGATGGCATGGCAATAATTGCCGTGCCCGAAGTCTTGCGCCGTAAAAGCGCGCAAGATTTACCAGACAGTCTTCGCAGTTCTTCGTTTTCCAGCCGGCACTTGCCGGCCAACAAACAAGGGGAATGCCGATGGATGCGTCAACGCTGGAGAAGTTGCAGGTCGTGGTGATTGCCTACGCCACGGAGTTCGGAGTCAAGATCCTGGCCGCCCTGGCCTTCTGGATCATCGGCCGCTGGCTGATCCATGTCGTGGTGCGGATGGTACAGAACGCGCTGGGCAGGCAGCAGGTGGATCCGACCCTGCTGCGCTACGTTGGCTCGATCGTGACCGTGGCGCTGAACGTGGTGCTGGTGATCGGCATCCTCGGCTACTTCGGCATCCAGACCACCACCTTCGCCGCGTTGATCGCCGCGGCCGGCGTGGCCATCGGCATGGCCTGGTCCGGGCTCATGGCGAACTTCGCGGCCGGCGCATTCCTCGTGGTGCTGCGGCCGTTCAAAGTAGGGGAATTCGTCACCATCGGCGGCGTTACCGGCACCGTGCGCGAGATCGGGCTGTTCGCGACGACACTCGATACGCCGGACAATGTCCTGACGGTGATCGGCAACAACAAGATTTTCTCGGACACGATCCAGAACTTCAGCGCCAACCCGTTCCGCCGCGTGGAACTGAAGGCCCAGCTCGCCGGAAGCACCGACGCGGCCGCCGCCGTGACACTGCTCAAGGAGCGCATCGCGGCGATTCCCAATGTCCTGGCCGATCCGCCGGTCGATGTCGAGATCCTGGAATTCACGCTGGTCGGGCCCGTGCTGGCAGTCCGTCCGTACTGCCACAACGACCATTACTGGCAGGTGTATTTCGACACCAACCGCATCATCCGCGAAAGCTTTGGCCAGGCCGGCTATGCCGCGCCCATGCCAGCGCAGATGGTCGTTGTGAAGAACGCAGCGGCCTGAGCCTCAGGCCGCTGCACGCGCCGACGACCCGGCGCAAGCCCACGCGCGCAACGCTACCGCGCCCATGCCGCACGCGGCCATCACGACCGCGAGCGGCAGGGCCGTGCCATCGTGCCACAAGCTGACGGCGGCGCCGGCCACCGTACCAAGCGAAAACTGCAGCGTGCCCATCAGTGCCGATGCGGTCCCGGCACGATGCCCCTGATGCGTCAGCGCCAGTGCCGATGCATTGGGTGTGATACAGCCCAGCGAGCCGATAAAGACAAAGAATCCGGCCAGCAGCACGGGTAGCACCAGCACGCCCGCCAGCGCCGCAGCGGCCAGCATCAGGCCTGCTGCGCATGGCGCGAGCACCGCGCGCCGGAGCACGCTATCCAGCGTGCGGCCGTGGACCAGACGCGCATTGAGTTGCGACATGCCGATCAGCCCGAGCGCATTGGCACCGAATACAAAGCCATAGTGCGAGGGATCGATGCCATGAAGCTCGATCAGCACGAACGGCGAACCGGAGATATACGCGAACATTCCCGCCTGCCCGAAGCCGGCTGACAGCGAATAGCCGAGAAATTCACGGTCCCGCAGCAATCCTGTATAGCTTGCCACGATGGCGCCGGGATGCAGCGGTGCAGCACGTTCGCGCGGCAGGGACTCTTCCATGCGGAAATGCACCAGCGCCAGGATCAGCAGCCCCGCCAACGTCAGCAACCAGAAGATCGCGCGCCAGCCCGAGGCACTGAGAATGGCGCCGCCCAGGATCGGGGCCAAGATCGGGGCCAGGCCCATCACCAGCATCATCGACGAGAATGCCCGGGCCGATTCATGGGCTTCGAGCCGGTCGCGGATCACGGCGCGGGCCATCACCATGCCTGCGCAGCCCCCCAGTGCCTGAAGAAAACGCCAGAGCATCAGCGACTCCGCGCTGCGCGCCATGGCGCAACCGGCCGCGGCCAGGGCGTACAGGCCAAGGCCAACGTACAGCGGGGGCTTGCGTCCGAAACGGTCGCTGATCGGGCCGTAGAAGGCCTGCCCCAGGGCCAGACCAACCAGGAACGTGCCCAGCGTCAACTGAATCTGGCCGATATCCACGCGCATGTCCGCGGCCAGCGCCGGGAAGCTGGGCAGGTACATGTCGATCGAGAGCGGCGCAATGGCCGTCAGCGAGGCGCAGATCAGCAGCCAGGCGGGGAAACGCGCAGCCTTCTGGCTGCCAGAGGATTGGGGCATCAGTGTCAGTCCGGGAGTCCGTGCCGGCGCAAGCTGCGTTCGTCAGCCATCCGCCAGAGCGCGAATTGTTGCACAGCATGACAAATCTGGCTGGAAAGGCAAAGGTTCAATGTCTGCGACATTTGCCCGCCGGCGTTGTCCAGTGTCGCCATGCCCCGCCAACGACGGGTTCGGCAAATATCCTAATCTTGGCAGTATTGGATTGCGTGACAGTTTGCGCGGCTGCGGGGAGAGACAGGGCTGCTGTCCGCCGATTACCGTGTGGCGCCGCTTTCACGCGAATGGGGGTGGAGGGTACAATGCGAGCCTGACGGCTCTGTCTATGCGGCAGACCGATGGCCGCGCAGAGATGGGCGACAGGTTTGCCCCGGCAACGTTATCCTGCATGAGAATACGACACACGCCGCTCACTGCTTCGCTTGGCTCAGCCGCTCTCGCGGCTGCACTGCTGCTGCCATGGCCAGTGCAAAGCGCCCCGGCACCATTGCGCACGCCACCCGCCTCGGCGCCTGCGGCCGTATTCGATGAAGCCGACGCACTGTCCCGCATGCTCAAGGGCGCGGCGACAGGCCAGAATACCGGTGCGGCGGGCGTGCCCGAACTGCTGCGCAGTACCAACCGGCCTGACGGCGTGCTGGCGCGCGCCTGCCGGCTGCTCAATGACGCCCTGCCGATCGAGATCGATGGGGAAACGCGCTTGCGGCGCTGCCAGTCGACACCCGGCAAACACGTGTTGTTCCAGCTCGAGCTGACCAACTACCGCGGGCCGATGCTCGACCTTGCCAGCTTCGAGGTGAACTACGCCGCGCCGCTGCAGCGCAATATCTGCGCCAATCGCGACGTGGAAATCCTGACCAAGCTGGGCGTGAGCATGATGTTCCGCTACATGACCCGCAACGACCGCGGCGAACGCCGCGTCGGCGACGTCTACATCAACTCGCCGATCTGTACCTCAGCCTTGCGCTGACTGACGTTGCGGAATCCGCCCGAGGGGCGCGGCAGCGCCGCGCCTTCCCTGCTCAGGCGACGCGCGGGCGCAGCGGCAAGACGTTGGGCGCGCGCCGGACCAGCAGGCGGATATTCTTCCATCCCGCATCGGCCAGCGGCGATCCCCACACGAGTTCATGCAGCTTCGACAGCGCGAACGGATCGCCCAGCAGGATATGGCGCTGCGAGGCCGTCAGCGCGCGCGGGCCACCGGTCAATGCGTGCTGCACCAGCGCGGCGTGGCGTTCCCTGGCCGACTCCGGCTGTACGACACGCGCCGAAGCCGTGGCGCACATCAGGGCATTGGTGACCGGGTCGACCACGGCGTCGACGAAATCCGGCGTCTCGGTGGCCTGTTCCACGTGCTGCTGCGTTTCGACGATTTCCCGCGGCGGCAGGGCTTCCTCGGGAATCATGAACAGACCCGCTTCGCGCGAAGCGCGGCCGAACGACACCCGCGACAACATGACCGACAGCGGAATCGACAGCGCCAGCGAGCCGACAATCGGCAGCAGCCACAACACAAAGGACGGATTCAGCCAGTACACCAGCGCGCCCCATGCCAGGCCCAGCAGCGTGTGCGAACCATGCCGGCGCACGGCTTCACCCCAGGTCGTTTCCGCATCCTCGCGCGGCGGCGATTTCCACGAAATCCCCCACCCGCTGTAGGCCGCGACAACGAACTTGGTGTGGAACAGCATGCGGGTCGGCGCCAGCAACGCGGACAGCACGACCTCGATCAGCATGCTCAGCACGAGCCGGGGCAAGCCGCCATACTGGCGCGCCTGCCGCACCAGCAGCAGCACGCTGGCCACCTTGGGCAGGAACAGCAGTGTCGCCGTGGCGGAGAACAGCGCCAGCGCCTTCTCCGGATGCCATTCGGGCCAGGTCGGGAACAGCTGATACGGCTGCGTGAAATATTCGGGCGGCACCAGCGCATGCCGGGCCAGCATGGCCGTCGACAACAGCAGGAACAGGAACCAGAGCGGTGCCGACAGGTAGGCCATGATCCCCGTCAGGAACACCGCACGGTGCACCATGTGGAAGCCCTGCTTCAGCCACAGCCGGAAGTTCATCAGGTTGCCCTGGCACCAGCGGCGGTCGCGCTTGACCTCGTCGAGCAGGTTCGGCGGCAGTTCCTCGTACGAACCGTGCAGGTCATACGCGATCCACACGCCCCAGCCGGCGCGGCGCATCAGTGCGGCTTCGACAAAATCGTGCGACAGGATCTCGCCCGACAACGGCCCGCGGCCAGGCAGCGGCGCCAGCGCGCAGTGTTCCATGAACGGCTTGACGCGGATGATCGCGTTATGGCCCCAGTAGTGCGATTCGCCAAGCTGCCAGTAATGCAGGCCTGCCGTGAACAGCGGGCCGTACACGCGCGTGGCGAACTGCTGGACGCGCGCATAGAGCGTTTCGCGCCCCACCGCCAGCGGCGAGGTCTGGATGATGCCCGCACCCGGGTTGGCCTCCATGAGCCGCACCAGCGTGGCCAGGCAATCTCCGCTCATCACGCTGTCCGCATCGAGTACCACCATATAGCGATACTTGCTGCCCCAGCGGCGGCAGAAGTCGGCCACGTTGCCAGTCTTGCGCTTGACCCGGTGGCGGCGCCAGCGGTAGAAAATCCGGCCGAATCCGCCTACCGCGCGGCACACTTCCATCCACGCGTCGGCCTCCGCGGTGCGCAGGTCCGGGTTGCCGCTGTCAGACAGGACAATGAAATCGAAGTTGGCCAGATGGCTCGTGCGCGCGAGCGATTCGTAGGTCGCGCGCAGGCCGGCAAAGACGCGTGTCACGTCCTCATTGCAGATCGGCATGATGACCGCCGTACGCGCATCGGGCGCCAACGGCGCATCCGGTGCGGCCGAGCGCGAAATCAGATGCCGGTCGCCGCCCTTGGCCAGCACCAGAAAGCCCATCATGGCCGTCCAGAAGCCCGCGGATACCCATGAGAACAGCACGGCGAACAGGACCAGGATCGCGATCTCGAGCAGATCGGCGCCGTGGTACGGCAGTACCTTGGTCATGAAGTAGGTGGCCAACGTGGTCTGCGCCACCACCAGCCCCAGCAGGAACCAGCGCCGGTGCGAACCGGCGGGATGCCATTTGCCTTCGGCATCCGGGCCGTCATGCAGTGTGTCCCACGTCTCCGGCACGGGCGGGCGTCCCAGCATGCGGCGCCAGGTGTTGCGCACCCAGCCGGTGACGATATGCGGCGGCCACTGGCGCGGCACCATGGAACTGCGCTGCGGTTCAGGGCCAGTGTCGACATGTACCGTGCCGTCGGGCCTGCGCTTCAGCAACGATTCTCCGGCAACTTGCGGATTGCCGTAGGCCAGCGAGAACCGCCGTCCCACCGATCCGTAGGTCGAGCCGCCGGGCTCGGGGGTTTCGCCTTTGGCCGGCTCGCGTGCCGACAGCCTGGACTGCAACTGCTCGATGGCCGCCTGGGCATCGCGGGGGTCGATGGCGATGCCCGTAGAAGCCGGCATGGACGGATCGGCCAGCAGTTCGCTGCGCAGTTCGGACGATACGGGCAGGCGGTCGACATAGCGCTCGCATGCCGCTGCCTGGGCCGGTCGCTGCTTTAGCCTGGGGGTAAGATGTAGCTCCACGTCTCGGATAAGGTTGTATTACCGTTGCGAAGATAGCCGCGCAACTCAACCGGCTTGTTGGCATCCTTGCGGCGCATCATCATGGTCATGCGCCAGCCGCCAGTGGCGTCGTTACGCTGCACTGACGTTTTCAGAAGTTCGGCATTGGCGTCGGCCGACACCACCGGGTCGATGCGCACATCGGCCGGCAGCTTGCGGAACGCCGGGCCTTCGAAATCCACCACCAGCGAGAAGCTGGTGTCTTCCTTGTTGCGCGTGACGCCCTGCCCCATGCGCGTCTGCGTAACCCACGACAGCGGCGGCATCTGTTCGCCGTCCTTCTGCCACATCAGCCGGTACTCGTAGTCGAACGGCTGCTTGGGCTTGGGCGGGTTGTCAGGCACCCAGTACGCAACGATGTTGTCGTTGGTCTCGTCAGGGGTCGGGATCTGGACCAGTTCCACGCGGCCCGAACCCCAGTTTCCACGCGGCTCTACCCAGCCGCTCGGCCGCCGCTCATACCATGCGCCAATTTCCTGGTAATTGCCGAAGCTGCGGTCGCGCTGCATCAACCCGAAGCCCTGCGGATTGGTCGCGGCAAACGACGTCACCAGCAGCCGCTTGGGATTGACCAGCGGACGCCATACCCATTCCCCGGTGCCCAGATGGATGGAAAGGCCGTCCGAGTCGTGCACCTCCGGCCGGAAATCGGCTTCGGTCGATGGCTGGTTCTCGCCAAACAGGTACATGCTGGTCAGCGGCGCCAGGCCGAGCTTGGTCACGTTCTCGCGCAGGAACAGGCGGGACTTGACCTCCATGGACGTCTCTTCACCGGGCTTGATGACGAAGCGATAGGCACCGCTCACGCGGCGCGAATCCATCAGCGCATAGATCGTCAGCTGCTTGTCCGATGCGGAAGGCCGTTCGATCCAGTATTCGACAAAACGCGGAAATTCCTCGCCGGAATTCAGTGCCGTGTCGACGGCGAGTCCGCGCGCGGACAGCCCGTACCACTGGTCCTTGCCCAATGCGCGGAAGTAGCTCGCACCAAGGAAGGAAGCGAGTTCATCCTTGCGCTTGCCCTGGTTGAGCGGATACAGCACGCGAAAGCCCGCAAAGCCCAGGTTTTTGAGCCGCGCAGCATCGACCTTGTGCGGACCGTAGTTGAACGCCGTCGGGTCGAAGCGGAATTCGCGCACGCTGCCGCTGACCACTTCGTGGATCCGCACGGGCTGGTCAAAGACCATGCCTTCGTGGAAGAACGACAACTCGAACGGCAGCCGCGCACTGCGCCACGCAAAGCGTTCAGGCTTGTACTCGATCTCGCGGTACTGCTCGAACGACAGCTCGCGCAATTCGCGCGGGAGACTCTGCGCGGGCGCCTTGTACGGAGAGGCCGCCAGCTGCCGTGCCCGTGCGGCAACGGTATCGAAATCGAACGCATGCGCCGCCATGGCAAGCACGGCAAGCGCACTGCCACCCAGCCACCGGGCCATCCGTACACGAACCCTGCCCGACACCCCGCGGTTGCGGACACGGACAAAAGACCGTGCGGGCGATGGTTCGGACAGGCGTGGCGTGGCGTTTGATGACATGAATGCCCAGATTGGAAGCGTGGACGGTGCGGCCGGCTCTTGCGGCCGGCACAACGGATGACTTGGGGAACACTGCGGCCCACCAAGCAAGAGACAGACCTGGCATGGCCACGTCTGGCCCGAGGCGCGAAAAAACCGAGCCTGCTGGCCCGGCGTCGCTGGATTGCGGTATGCGACAAACCTTAACAATTCGAGACTCAGAAGTCACGTTTCGATCACGCAAGGTTTGAAACAAAATGAAACCCACGCCGCTGCAAAGGCGCTTTACACCTTTGCAGCGGACGCCTGTGTCGGCGCGCGGCCACGTCAGGGCACGGCTCGCGCGTCAAGGGTCCCGGCTCGCTACGAAGCGCTATTGCTTCGCGCCGTCGGTATAGGTGTCGAACTTGCCTTGCTTCGCGCCGTCGGTATAGGTGTCGAATTTGCCGGCCTTGGCACCGTCCGTGTACGGATCAGACTTGCCAACGCGCTGAGCGCCCTGGATCGGCTCGAACTGGTCGGTACGCGCACCCGGGGCCAACGACGTCACATTGTCGGACTTGGCGCCTTCGGTATAGGGATCAAATTTGCCTGTCTTGGCACCGTCGGTATAGGTGTCAAACTTGCCGGCCTTCGCACCATCCGTATAGGGGTCGAACTTGCCGCCCTTGGCGGGCGACTGGGCGTGCACGACTCCGAATGCGGCGGCGAGCGCGAGGCCGAGGGTAAGATGGCGCAGCTTCATGGGGACTCCTCTCGCGGTGATTTCGCGTTGTGCCCCGCTGCCTGTCGATGCGGATGGCGTTGCGGCAAGCATCAGTGGCAACAATCAACGCTAGGCCAGTGCAAATCGCCTGTCAACCGCACCATGACGCATGCGGCGCGAAAGGCGCCGCCCGTGGACCGTCGCACCACGGTGGGGTCGGAAACCCCTTTCCAGCAAGACGAATGTGCGCCCCTTCCTCTTTGTGAACCGGGTTCTTACAATGCACTTGCCTGCGGCGGTGGCCCGCCGCTTTCAACGTACCAGAACGTACCGAAAAGGAACCATCATGCTGTCTCGGCAAGCCCGACGCCTCTCTACCGTTGCCCTGGCCAGCGCATTGGGTACCACGCTGATGTTCGCCGTGACCACTCCCGCCCGGGCCTATTTCGACAGTTACCTCTCCGGGACCATCATCGGCAAGATGAGCAAGGATGAAGCCGCGTCGTTCGCGAAGTCCGTCCGCAAGGCGTTGAACGATACCGCGGACGGTCAATCGATTTCGTGGGAGTTTCCGGCCACTGGCAAGCGCCTGCCGGTCGAGGGCACGCTGACGCCGGTCACTACCAAGACCGACCAGGGCCAGTCCTGCCGACGGCTCAAGACCGACCTCAAGCGCGGCAGTGCCGAGGAGCACTGGGCCGGCTGGTTCTGCAAGCAGAAGGACGGCCAGTGGAAGTCACGGCACGTCGCTGAGTAACAATTTCCTGCCGCTCAGCGGCACAGCCTTCGGAGCAGTTCAGCGGCCACCGAGCCGCTGGCCGCTGGCTGGAAGCGCGACGACTGCGGCGAGCGGATGGTGTAGAGCGCCTCGCCCTTTCCAAAGCGCTTCGTGTAGAGCGTCTGCTCGACCACGGCCACCATCGACGATGCGCAGTTGAGCACCATGCGCTTGAGCGAAGACCGGATCGGTTCGCCGCTCGTGGTACGGATCACGCCCGACGGCGCATTGCGCATGACGACCACACCGACTTCCGGCCCCGCACGCTTGACGGCGAGCTGATCGAAATACGAAATCACGCCGTTGGCACCCATCAGCGGAAGCCAGCGCTGCGGATCCGGCGCCGCCGGATCGGGCGCGGCAAGCACTGCGCAACCTTCGCGCGGCGTGGAGCGGAAAACGGTAGCACCAGACGCTTGCTGGCACTCGTACAGCCCTGCGGCAGCGGCAGGACGACTGTCGTAGGCAGCGCGGGGTTCGGCGTGGGCGGCCACGCTAATGGTGCAGCCGAACAGCACGGCGGCGCATCGAAATATACGAAAAAGCATTGAATCGCCCTCGAATTGACGGGAAAAACGAGCCGCATTGTCGCATAGGCTGCCGCGCTTGCCGACCCGGGCGGCACAATTCAGCCGTGGATTTCTCGCCACGCCACGAGATCGGCGATGGTCAGGATCGGCAGACGGAACATCTCGGCAAACGCCAATGCCTCGGGACGACGCGCCATGGTGCCGTCGGGATTCATCAGTTCGCAAAGCACTGCGGCCGGTGACAGGCCGGCCATCCGCGCGAGCTCGACCGAACCTTCGGTGTGTCCGCGCCGCACCAGCACCCCGCCATCGACCGCGACCAGCGGGAACACATGGCCGGGACTGACGACAGCATCGGTGCCGGCATCCTCGGCAATCGCCGCGCGGATCGTGGTGATGCGGTCCACCGCGCTCACGCCGGTGGTAACACCCTCGCGCGCTTCGATCGAGACGGTGAATGCCGTTCCATACTGGCTGCGGTTGTTTTCCACCATGGGACGCAGGCCGAGCTGACGCACCTTGTCGGTCGTCAGGCACAGGCACACGATACCGCTGCATTCGCGGATCATCATCGCCATGTTGGATGGCGTCAGGCACTCGGCGGCCAGGATGAGATCGGCTTCGTTTTCGCGGTCGTCATCGTCGAGCAGCACGACGGGACGCCCTTCGCGCATGGCATCGAGTGCCTGTGCGATGCGCAGGGCCAATGGACGCTCGTCGGCATCGGCGGCAAGCGTGATGGAATCGGATTCGTTGGAGAGGCTTGGCATGAAACGCTCCTTGCTAGCTGATCAGTGGGCGTTTCAGGGGAGGATCAACGAAAGCGCGCAAGCAACCGCACGGGCGCACGACATGGAGGCGCGACACCGTACGCCGGACGTCGATGTCCGAACGCGGCAAGCACCATCCATGCCCTGCAACCGAGGTTGCCAGGCACGCTTCCGCCCATCTTCTTTCATCCGGACTATGACCGTCGGCCCTGGCCTCGCACCAGGTCTGCTGACCCTGCACGGGAGGTGCAGGCGCTCGCGGGCTCGCCGCATCGTACGCGAACGCACGCTGCGACATACCGCCGGTGGGGACTTTCACCCCGCCCTGAAGACGTAACGGTGCCGGCAATGCCGCGTGAAGCCTCAAGGCATGACGCTGGAACTGCCGGCGAAGCGATGTTAGCACGACTGTTCGTTTTTCCTTGGCCAGCAGCGTGGCCCATCGTGTACTACAACTAGGTTAGGTGTGATGAAAAAGGGACTGTGCGCGCCGCCCCCCGCGCTTCCCGACAACAACGAGCCAACCCATGCGACTGCTGCCCGAAGCCCGGCCTGGCTGTGCTGCTCCCCTAACCCTGCGCCATCTCCCTTTTCCGGCGCAACGTATCCGACAAGCTGCACTGGCCGCAGTGCTGTCGGGCGCGGCATTCGGGGCCAGCGTGGCGCAGGCGGCCCCACCCATTCCCGCCGTGCAGATCGGCTATGGCATCGACACCAGCCATGATGTCCAGAAAGTGGAAGCCGCGTTCCTGTGGGACTCCGGCTTCGCGTGGGGCAATCCCCAAGGGTGGCTGCTCGACCTGCAATGGGAGGTAAATGTTGCGCGCTGGCATAGCACCAGCAGCAATAACCCGCGCAATCCATGGGAGCTCGGGTTCTCGCCGGTGGCCAGGCTGGCCTGGAAGCGTTACAGCTGGGTACCGTTCCTGGAGCTGTCCGTCGGCGTGCGGTTGATGAGCGAGACGCGAAGTTCCGATGACCACGTTTATGCGACCGCATTCCAGTTTTCGGAGTATGCGGGCGTGGGCGTGGCGTTCGGCAAGGAACAGCAGTTCGCCGTGGGCTATCGCTACCAGCACATTTCGAATGCCGGGATCAAGGAACCGAATCCCGGCACGGGTTTCAGTACCGTTTACGTGCGTTACCGCTTCTGAGAAGACGGAGGCGAATCTTGCTCCAGCGCCTCGAAGACCTCGCGCGTGGCATCGTCGGCCGGGAAGAAGCACTCGATGCGCATTTCCTGCAGCGTGACATCCTGTGGAATGCCGAGCGTGGTGATGGTCGAAAACAGCGAGGCTCGGAACGCGCCGGCGCGCAGCGTGACCGGCAGCACAGGCGGCGGCGGACCGTCCGTCGCCTCATCATCCGGCAACAGTGCGCCACCGGTTCCGACCATGTCGGGATGCCAGACGGCAATTCGCGCAAAAATCTCCCGCGCGACCTCATCGTTCGCCTGAACCTGGAGTTCCTGCCAGACACGCCGCAGCAGGTAGCGGCCGACCTGCCGCGCGTTCTCGATCACGGGCCACAAGCCATTCGGATCAAACACCGTCAGCATCAGGTTGATACGGCCGCCACCGTCCCCGAGTGCCGCGGGCACGCGGCCATCATCGAGCAGCACATCGAGCATGCGGCGGTAGGCCGCGTTGGCGTCGACAAGATTCCAGAAGCGGTCGAGCACCACCGCCGGGAACGGCTCCTGCTTGGCAAGGATCAGCGAAATGGCCTGCTGCACCATCTGCAGCGGCGGAGACACCAGCTTGTGCTCGCTGTAAGCCGGCGCAAAGCCACCCGCCAGCAGCATGCGGTTGCGCTGGCGCAGCGGTACGCCGAGCCGTTCGGCCAGCGCCAGCACCATCTCGCGGCTGGGCCGGGAACGGCCGGACTCGAGAAAGCTGATGTGGCGCTGCGACACGCCCGCCGCCAGCGACAGCGCGAGCTGGCTGTAGCCGCGCCTGCCGCGCCAGTAGCGCAGCAGGTCGGGAAAGTCGAGAGCGGTCTCGGAGCCGGGCGTCAGGGTTTCCATGTGACGTATTACAGCATGTACCGCGCATGCGAGCGACTACCTGAGAGGTAGTTAGAATGATTCAGAAAAATATCATTTAGATTCAAAGACTTACGTCCGCATCTGGCACGCCATGGACAACACCGATCTGCACAATGGCGCACTAATAAAATCAACAACTTACAACGTGGTTCTAGACGGCTATTTCTAGCGCACCTAGTCGACGCCGGGCTCTCGGTTGAAATGCGGGCAGGCATGCACGCATGGCGCGTACCGGTTGTGCCAACACTCGAATTTCAAGTAGTCCCAGCCGTACCCCTGCTCGACATAAATGAGGGGCTTCGAGCACTTGTAGCAGATGTGATCATCGGGAATCTCGTATGTCGGCTGCGGCGGCCGCTGAAGGTCGATGGTCATGGCGGATACCTGTATATTCATACAGTATAGCCAACGTGGATTGGTGCGGCTGTCGGGCAGCACCCGATACCCGCGCATGCCCGGCTGGCACAGGCGGTTGATACAGTGGCCAGCCGGTAGCCAGCGCCGACCCTTTCCGCCCACCCCCATGCTGCTTGCGTCAGTCTTCCTCGACAGAGGATCGGAGTTCGGTCGCCATTCGCCCGCGCAGCCCCTTCGGCGCACCCTTCAGCATCCGGTCAGCGCTCGGCGTGGCCATCTGCTTCGCCTGACTGATCAGTGACTTGTTGCTGATGATGATCGGCGACTCGGGATTCTTCTCGTTCCAGTCCTTGAGCCACGCGGCAGCCTTGTCCTGCATGCCCTTGTCGCGCTCGGCCAGGCCGCGCACCCAGAGGTCCATGATGTCGCCCTGCACCTTCTTGACCAGGGCGATGTCCTGCTTTGCCGGCATCCGGCGGCGGGTATCCTCCGCGACCTTCGTCGGCGTGAAACCGAGCCCCTTGACGACGGCTTCGCCGAGGCCAACATCGGTGACCTTGCGGCCCTTGTAGTCGACGGCCTTGTCGGTCATGGCCATTTCCAGACCGGCCGCGGCGTTGCCAACTGCCTTGGGCATCACCGCCATGACGGCACGGCCCGGCTGCTTGGCGGTCCACGCGTCGTACGAGTCCATGCCGGCGGATACCAGCGCGCCCGCAGGTCCGATCACGTCGGTGACCTCCCGCGTGCGGTCCTTCGCCTCGGCGGGCTTCAGCAGGCCAGTGCCCGGGATCAGGTTACCCAGCCCGACGCGGCCGGCGAAATCCAGAGGCATCATGGACGAGATGCCGTAGAGCGCGAAGTCGCCCGCCGTCCTGCCGAGGATCTGGTGTGCCCACTTCCGCTTGTCGCGTAGGAGGTTGGTGTCGTAGCCGAGCGCCTGGCCGATGGTGTCGACAAGGTCGTTCACGTCCTGCGCGAACGGCAGCCCCTCTTCGCCGGAGGCCAGGAACAGCACGGCCATCATCATGAGCACGGCTTTCTTGCCCTCCGGTCCGGCGCGCCACATGCGGCGCAGCAGCTCCAGATACATGATGCTGTACTGCTTGAAGGTCATGAGCAGGCGGCCCGGCGTACTGCGCGCCCAGTTCGGGCGGTTCACCTTGTTGAAGATGCCCTGAGTCTCGTTGACAGCGCGCGCGGCGAACTCGTAGGGGTCTGCCTGGTCGGTGGCCTTGGCCAGTTCCCATGCCGCCACGAAGGTCAACTTTCGGTTGAACGACTCGGCCGCAGCGAACATCATGCCCCACAGGGTCATAAAGCCTTCCATCCGCGCCCGCATGCTCTCGGTGCTCTCGCCCAGCTTTGCACCCACCTTCGGGATGCTGGCGAGCCGGCGCGCGATCGCGGCAGACACGCCTTGGGCGCCCTGCGAGTACAGGTGGAAGATTTCCTGCGCCTCCACGATGCCTTCTTGGTTGGCACGCTTCATCGCCTCGCGCAGACCCTGGTCGGCGATCTGCTTCTTGCCAAGGGCGTAGGGCATGGCCTTCGCCATCGCGGCGGCCGTGCGGCCGGCGCCCCACTGCGCCAGGTACGGGCCCGTCATCATGAACGGCTGCGACAGGTTGACCACCGCCGACGCCACCGAGCCACCGAGGAAGTAGGCGAACATGATGGAGCTTGCGCCGGCGCCGCCGTCGTTAGCATCCGCCAGATAATTGCGCAGCGCGATCGCCTCATCCTTCACGTCGCCCTTTGCCCTCGGCACAGCCCGGATGGCGTTGTTCAGGTCGCGCATGTAATAGCGCTGGGCGGCGAAGCGGCCGTTCGACGTGATGAAATTGGCCAGGACGCGCGGCAGATCGGTGCTGTATCCCTCGATCGCCCGGCGGCCAAGCCGGCGCTTCAGGGCCGAGCGCTCGGACAGCGCCTGCTGGTAGAACTTCTGGGTCGCCTCATCCTTGCCGATCACATCGCCGAACAGCGCGACGGTCTCCGGCGAGATCCCGGTGAACAGCTCATGCCCCTTCTGGTCCTTCTTGCCGCGCGTCACACGCACGTCGCCGCGGTCTGCGTACTTAGCGCGCAGCTTGTC
Source organism: Cupriavidus numazuensis (assembly GCF_905397435.1). Taxonomy (GTDB): domain Bacteria; phylum Pseudomonadota; class Gammaproteobacteria; order Burkholderiales; family Burkholderiaceae; genus Cupriavidus; species Cupriavidus numazuensis. Next base: position 237,625 of record NZ_CAJPVI010000002.1, on the reverse strand, counting down.
GGCGGCGCGGATAGCCTCGGCCTCGGTCTCGAAGATGCCAAAGTACAGCGTCTTGGGCTGGTCGTCCTCGTCGCGAAGCACCTCACCGTTCGGCCCGACCTCGTTGGCGTAGACGGTGTATTTCCCGAAGCGCATTAGCGGCGCATAGCCTGCCTTCTTCAGGTCGTCGGCGCGGTCGAAGATTTCCTCGATCTTCTGGCGGGTCTCGGTGTAGGGCTTCAGGGCGGACTCGATCGCCTCGGCGCGCTCTGCCTCGGTCTTTGCCCCGGCACTCTTCTTCGTGGCGCGCTCCAGCATGCGGATCTGCTGGTCAATGGCCGACAGAAGCGCCGCGCGGGCGCCAGCCGGGTTGTGCATCACTGTGTTCCGCATGCCCTTCGGCACGAAGCCTTGGGCCATGGCGTAGGCTTCTGCCGCCGCCACCTCATCGAGCGAGGCATTGATCGCTGCGCGCGCCTGCTGGTACAGGCGGATGCCGCGGGCGGACAGGCCGAACTTCTCCTTCAGTTCCTCGGGCGTCCACACTTGCCCTTGGGCGACGGTCGAGCCTGCAGTAGTGCCGGCGAAGATCGCATTGGTGGCGCCCACCATTTCCTTGTCGCGCTTGCGACCAAGGACAAGCTGACGCAGCGCGGTACCGAAGGCGTCAACCTTGGGCAGAAGGGCTGGCGCCAGTTCGGCGGGTCGCACCGATGCCATGGAAACTTCGTTCTGCATGGCGAGCGCGTAGCCGAACACCCGGCCGAAGTGCTCGTCCTTGAGCGCCTTGTTGTACTGGGTGCCGACAGTCTTGTCCCACCCACTGATCGTGTCGACAGATCCTTCCTTACCAGAGCGCGAAAGGATGCGGAACAGGTTCATCTGCGCGGCGTCGCGCGAGCGCGAGAACTGCATGCCAGGGGCATCGACGTTCTCGTCGCGGGCGAAGGCCGCAGCTGCGGTCGGCAGACCGATATGCGTGCTCCCCTTGACCGTGGTACCGAAGACGTCGGCACGGGCATCGGCGAGCAGTCGGAACGTCTCGGCCTCGCTCTTGCCCTCCAGCCAATCGGCAACGGCTTGCAGGCCGATCTTGCGCAGACCAGCCTGCAGCGCAGCGAGCAGCTTGCGCACGGGCCCGGCCACCGGCACGGTAGCGGCCATGTCTGCCAGCGCCTCTTCGACGGCCAGCAGCTCGGCGTTGCGCTTGGCTTCTGCGTTGGACTGGCCAGCGTCGCGGTTCATCATGATCGTGTCGACGCCGTACTGCTCAAACCACTCATCGGCCGCGCGCGCGATCTTCGGATTGGCGCGGCGGATCCGGTCCATCATCTCGGCATACTGCTCGGCCGGCAGGATCGCGCGCATGCCCTTGTGGCCGTAGACCTCATGGAACACGACGGCCTGGGCGCGCCCGGCGCTCGGCAGGTTATCTGCGATCAGGTAGACCTTGTCCGACTTCGGCAGATAGAAGCCTTCGACGCGGCCATCTTCACCGGCGGAGCGCAGGTAGTTCGCCAAGTGTGGCGGCAGGTCGTCCACGGACTGCACCACCTCTACCCCACCCTTCGGACCGGCCTCCCACTGCGCCGCGATCGGGTCGATCATGGCGCGAAGGTCTTCAGCCGTGACGCGGCCGGCTGCTTGGGTGCGGGAGAACATCATCCCCTGCGCGGCGGCATCCTCAGCAATCTTGCTGTTCGCCGAAGCCTCCATGCGCTGATACTCGTGCCAGCGGTCCTCGGCCTTGATCAGGTCCAGGCGCAGGGCCGACTTCTCGCCGATCGGCGCATCCTTGATGGCTTGGCGCAGATCCTTCACGCGCTTGAACGCAGCCGCTTTCGCTTCCTTGGCGGTGTGCAGCATGCCGTGGGCAGTGCTTTCGACATCGGACTTGCGCGCCTTCTTCGGCGCGGCGGCGCGCTTAGTACGCAACTGCTTCTCCGTCTTCGGCTTGGCACGCGCGCCGGGCGCCGGCTCGCCCTTCTCGCGCCGCTCGAGCATGGCGTCCACTTCCCCGATGCTGGGGCCGTCGTCCACCAGGCGCTGGGTGATGGAGTAGATCACGCCCTGCGGCAGGCTGGATTCCTCGAGGTAGCGCATCAGGTCAGAACGGGTGATGTCGCCATTCATGTAGGCGACCACCTGATTCTGCGCGGCTGCAGTGTCCTTTGCCTGCTTGCTCGATCCCATCGGCGCGACTACTGGCCAGCGGTCCTCGCCCGCGAGCGGTGCGCGGCGCTCGGCGCGGCCGTCGCGGTTGCGCTCAATCGGCTCAGCATCATGACCAGGCTCGGCGCCCGGTTCTTCGCCTGACGATTGCTCGGCAGTCGCTTCCTCGGCCGCTTCCGGCTCAGGGCCGCGACGCGGCGCATTAGGGAACGGCTTGCCGTCCGCGCGCGATTCGGTGTAGGTGGCTTCACCATCCGGCACGCGGGCAACTGGGCCAGCATCCAGCGCGCGCTGGTCCGGCATGGTCGCATGCGTGCGGGCATCCTGGGGCTTGCCGACACGGACATACTCGTCGCCAACCTTGCGAACCTCTTGGACCGTAACGCCCCAGCCATTGCCATCGGCGGCTGGGTGAAAAGCCAGCACTTCGTCGAGTAGCCCGCCGTAGCCCTTCACGATGTTGCCGGGGGCGAAGTAGTCGACCAGCTTCTGCGCGCGCTCGGCGCGGAGTTGCTTCTCGGTCTTCTTCTTGGGCTTGACCGGCTTCTTGTCTACGGCTTCGACAGGTGCGGCAGGCGTGTCGATTTTTGCCGGTGCCGGCTCTTTCGACACTTCGGTGGCTGGCGCTTTGGCCTCGCGCCTAGCCTGCTCGCGCGCCGCCTTTGCCTGCTTCTCCGTCTTCGGCTTGCCCACCTTGGGATTCAGCGGCTTGGTGGTGTCTCCATCCTTCAGCCAGGCTTTGAATTCGTCCATCGACATGGCCGTGATGGCGCCTGCGCCCTTCCAGCCCTGCTCATAGTTGGCGAGGTAGCCAGCGCGCGCGGCGGCGAGCGACGGGAATCCGAGAAGAACCTTATGCTCATCGTAGCGGCCGGTGCGCGGGTCGATCTGGTCGACCACGAAAACCTTGGTGCTTTCGGGCTTCGGCCCGATGAAGACGTCGACGTGGTCGCCGTCGGCGCCCTCGGTGCGTTTGATGTACCCGTAGTGATTCGCCATCTCCACCGACCACGGCTTGCCGTCGGCATCCTTGCCGCTGCGGGTCGAGCCGCGCGGGTTCTCGATGGTGATGTCCAGGCCGTGCACGGTGGCGTGGCCCATCTTGTAGTTGCCGGCAGCCTTCTGCGCGTCGGTCGGCTCTGGCCGGTCATTGACTGGTGAGGTCGCAGCCTCATGCGCGGCAGCCTCTACCTGAGCAGCAGTCTGGTCCGCGGTGCGGCGCTGGATCTCAGCGTCAACACGGTCCCGCTCGGCGGTGGCCATCTTGTTCCAGCCCCCATTGGCGCGGGCCTGATCGCGGATGTATGCGGCGCGCTCGCGCAGCTGCTCGTCCGTCATGTCCGCCAACGCTGGCGGCGCAGCCGTAGAATCCGTCGGCGTTAGTGCTGGCTGGCCGTCGGTGTTGCCGTCTGAACCAGGTACAGCATTACCGCCAGATGCTGGAGCCGTGGGCACTCCGGCACTTCCGCCGTCTGCACCAGCCGGTAAAGCTCCGGCACTTCCAGCGGCCTCATCACCTGCCACAGCTGCATCCGGCGTAGGGCCTCGTCCGTTGACATCATTGGATTGGTCGGGAGCAGGATTTCCATCGGCAGCGTCCTCATCGAATCCATAGAAGCGGGCGAGCGCGGCCACGTCACCGCGGCTTTGCTCGAGCACGGTCATTTCCTGCTGCTCGTCCGGGGTGAGCGCCTGGCCGGCGATTTCACCATCCACCGGCTTGCCGTCCGGTCCCGCCTGCACCAGCGCTTCGCCGTCACGCTTTGCCGCGAGGCGGGCATAGCGCGTCTGGGCGAAGTCCAGAACCTGCTGGGGGTCATAGGTGGCGGGCACAGCGGGCGCCGGCTGGGCGGCTGCCTGCACGGGCGGCTCTGCTTGCGGCACGTCAGCGGCGGGAGCGGCCGCGGGCGGCACCGGGGCGGCGGCTTGCGCTGGCACTGGTGCGGCGGGCGCGGCCGGCACGGTGCGCTGTGCGGGCAGTAGCTCGGTCGGGTCCATGCCGGCTTCGGCGGCCATCTCGCGTACCACCTGCTCGGCGGCTTGAGTGCTCGCGTGTGCCGGGCGTTGCGGTGCCTGCCAGAAGTTGGCCGCCTTGTTCAGTGCCTGCTCGCGCGCCTGGTCTGCGGCCAGCGCTTGCGACGACTGGCTCTGCGCGCCCTGCAGGTGGCGCACGCCAGCCGATACGCCGGTCGTGCCGCCCATCATCAGGCCGCCCTGCATGACGGTCTGCGCGAGGGTGTCGCCCGCCTGCTGCAGGTACTGGGCCAGGCCTGCTTCCAGATTCGCGCCGATGCCCGGGACCTTGTCCGTGAGGAACTGGCCAAGCGTGGTCAGCTGCTCGCCCGGGATTTCCTTCAGGATGCCCTTGGCCAGCACGCTCGCAATGTCCTGCGTGCCTGCGCCCTTGGCGGCCAGCTTCATGGCCTGCAGGGTATTGCCGAGCCCGAACTTCTCGCCGATCACTTCGAAGGCACCGAAGATGCCCGCGCGGGTGGCGGCTTGGCCGCCGTCCAGACCCTGCGCCCGGCCCTGCCCGTATTCCTGCCCAAAGGTCTGGGTGAACATAGCGGCGAGCGGCACCACCTCCGTACCGGTGGCCACGCCAGCCAGCAGCGCCGGCAGTTGCTGGGCGATCGAGGACACAGCGCCCTCGAAGTTGCGCTGCAGGCCGTCACCCTTCTCCCCGATCGCCGCCGTGCGGCGCTGCGAGTCGGCAATGCCTTGGCTGGCGATATCGGCAAATTCTTGGTTGCCGGTGGCATCGAACAGTGCCTGCGCCAGGCCCAGCGATCCGACCTTGTACCCTTCGTAGCCCTTCACCGCGGCGCGGATCAACGGGTGCGACAGCGGGCCCTTGTTGAAAGCCTCCTGCGCAGCGAAGTCGAAGTTGCTGGCGCCCATCGTGCCCAGCTCTGCGCCCGGGGTGACGCCGCGCTCGGCGCCGGTGCGCGCAAAGGCATCGGCGGTCTGGTGATCGGCGCCTTCAGCGGCCAGCCGCCCGGCGCGCGCCTCGGCCCGGGTGTCGAACTTTCCGGCAGTCGGCACCTGCGGGGCATCGTTGAACTGCCCGGTGCGCTCGCGCACCAGTTGCCCGACTACGCCATCGGTCTGGGCCATGCGCTGGCGCTCGGCCGGCGTGGCAGCGTCATAGGCGCGGTTGACCTGATCGCGGAATTCCGGGGTAACTGGTGCGCGCGAGGTGTACGACTTGTCGGCGGGCGCGGCGCCGGGTTGCCCCATGACGCCGAGTTTTCCAGCCGGCGCGGTGGTGGCCGACGGCGCGGATAGCGCGGCCGGATCGATCGCCGCGCCCTCGGCGCCCGCTTCGCCCTGCCCCATGGCGCCCAACACCGCGCGGCCAGCGTCCGCCAGGCCAGAGCCGATGCGGCTCATCAGGCCGGGCTGCTCCACCTTGGCGTTCGGTCCCTCGATCTCCGATGCTCGCTGCAGGAAAGCGGCGCGCTGGCCGTCTCGCTCGGCGGCGGGCAGGTGCGGGGCGACGTAGCGATCGAAGTAGGCGTTGCGCGCCTGATCCTTCTGGCTGTCATCAAGCCCAGCCCACTGCGGCTTCGCGATGAAGTCGCGGTACTTCGGTGCCTTGCTGATGTCCTGCGCGGGCTGGGCGGCCTTCGCGTCCGGTACGACGGCATTGCCAACACGGGCAAGCACGTCCTTCACGTAGGACGACACGTATTTGCCGTTGCTGTCCTTGCGATCTTCCTTATAGGGGGTGTCGCCGCTGGTGTTGACGTTACCTTCGCCGGAGAAATAGCCAGCGGCCAGACGGCCCGCGTCTGGACCGAACCGGTCGGCCATGGTCTTCAGGTAGCGCACGCCCACCCGGAAGTTGTCCTCCGGACTATCGACACGCTCATTGCCGCGCTTGAGGCGGTTGAACGTATCGGGAATGACCTGCATCGGCCCGATCGCGCCGTCCGTGCTGGTGCGCGCGTTGGTTCCGCTGTTGGTCTCCTGCCCGTAGATGCCCATCACAATGGGCTTGATCGCGTCGGCGCCCTCTTCCGCAATGATCCGACTGACGGTGGCCGCATCAATTGGCGTGGTGCCGCCACTGCGGCGCGGGGAACCCGGCGCCTTGTCTTGCGCTCCAGCCGGTGTGTTCGTAAGAGAGAGACTGCCGAAGTCCTGGAGCGCCATGAGGGATTTACTCGCCTATTTAAAGAGTTCTGCCACCTTTGGGTCGAGTGTATTGACGGGGTTGGAATTCGAGGCTGACGGCCGGCCGCTGCCGTTGAGGCGGTCGAACATATCGCCGAAAACGCCTTCCTGCTTGCGCAGCTCGTCCGCGCCCATGCCCGGCATGATCGAGCCCTTCATCATGTCGGCAATGAACCCGGCCTTGCCCTTCTCGCGCGCCGTCCGCAGCTTGTTCCATGCCTCGTTGGCATCCTTGGCGACGCCGTTCTGCACCATCCAATCCATGGTGGCCACCTCTGCCGGCTTGTGGCCGTTCTTCTCTGCCATGGCTTCCGGCGAGGTATAGACCGGCGTGACATTGCCGCGGCTGTCGGTGCGAACGAGGCTCTTACCCACGGTCTTGAAGTCGTACTTGCGGCCGATCGCACGCAGGTTGTCCATGTCGGTCGCGGACAGCGCGACAGCAGGCTTGCCGGACGAATCGATCAGTGCAATGCGTTCCTTGCCGTCGTCGCCCTTGAGCATGCGCACGTCGGAGATTTCCGGGCCTGTCAGGTCGCCGAAGATCCCGGCCGAGCGGATGCCGTTGGCATACTGCACGACCTGCCCTTTGGACCCGCTGTCGAGCACGTCGACCAGCTTGGCCAGTGCCATGCGCTGCGCGTCGGCGTTCTGGATGGCGCCCTCGGTCAGCTGCATGCGCAGTTTCTGCGGGAACTGGGCGAAGTCCTGGTCGGCCTGCATGCCCTGCATGTCGACCTGCTTGCGAGCGGTTTCCCGCTGGCGCGGGAGCAATTCCTTCTGAAGGCCAAGCTGCGACGATGCAATCTCCGCACGCTGCGGGACAAGGCCAAGCTCGGCATTGCTCTGCGCGGCACTCAGTTGGTTAGCGGCCGTGCGCGCCGCGGCGGCATCGGCCAGTCCCGGCTGATTGGCATCCATCTGCGCCGTGCCGTACTCGCGTTGACGGTCCTGGTAGTCCTGCGCCTTGACTTCGCGGTCGCGCGCCTGGTAGCCGCCATATGCGGCAAGGCCGAGTCCGAGTTGCGACATGTGATCCCCTTATAGGCCGAAGCCGTAGTTCGGTGTGCTGACGGTCGGAATACCGCCGTTCGAGTAGCCGCCGTTGGTCGGCGCCGTGCCGAATGCCGTGCTGCCGCCGGTGCTGAACGTCGAGCCCGTGCCCACGTTGGAAAACGTTTGGCCAGACCCAAGGCCGGGAGAGTTGGCGCCGTTCCATGCAGAGGTCAGCCCCCTCGTGATGTCGCTGCCCAGCGCGCCGAGCCCTGCCGCCTCATTGGCGCCGCGCGTGTAGGCGGCATTTGCCTGATTCGCGCTCTGACCGGCCACGGCAGCCAGCCCTGTGCTCGCCTGTGCCGGCAGCCCCTTGCCGAGACTGAGCATGTCCGACTTGCGCGCCCACGCGGTGTCTTGCACGTTCTTGCGTGCGGTGTTCTGCGCGACGGCATCGGAGGCGGCTTGCTGCCGGTCCAGGTCGGCGAGGCCCGCGGTGTATGCGTTAGAGCTCGTATCCATCCCTGGCGTGCGCGTCAGCCTATCGCGCGCATTGCTGAAGGCTTGCGACACGGCGCCAGATGCCTCGCCCGCCGCGCGCTCATACTGGGCCGGCGTGTCATAGTTCTGCGCTGCGCTAACCATGGAATCTTCGAGCGGCGCATAGACCGTCTTGTATCGATTCCACTGATCCTTGGCGATTGCTGCCTGGGTGGCGGTCGCATCCGAGGCGGTCGCGCTGGCGCCGCTGCCGCTGTCATCGGCCAGAATCGCCCCGCCCACCGTCGACACAGCCGCACCGGCGACGGCGGCGCCGACGGCCACAAAGCAGAAGCGCGCGGCATCCATGATCGAGAGGGAACCGCGCTCGCGTTTCAGACGCCCCATGTCAGACTCCGATGAATTTCGTATAAAGCGATTCCGCCTCGCGGTAGCCGAGCCTGATCAGGATTGGGCCCATGTCGAGGCTCTTTTTCGTGCCAGTGAAGAGCTTCTTTGCGCCGCGCGCGGATAGATGCTTCTCGGCCTGCCGGAACAGGTTGACGCCGACCATGCCCTTACGGGCATCCGGGCGCACGTAGTAGACGTCCGTGATTGCGACCAGCGTCGTGCGGTACCGTATATGCGGGCGGACGATGGCAATGTGGTAGCCCACGATGGCGCCGTCGCGCCGCACGGTGAGCACCTGCAGTTCGCCGATCCGGTGCAGGTGCAGGTAGGCGGCCTCATCCACATCGAGCGGGATGCGATCGCGATCCGTGCCGACTTCTTCCCAATGCTCTCGCCATAGCGGCCGGATTTCATTGACGATGTCAGGCCAGGCCTCTACCTGGTAGGTGATCATTTGCCCGTCCTGATATCGATGACCATGTGCACGCGGTCCTCGGCGCTGTTGTTGAAGACCTCATGCACCTGTGTGTTGTCGAACCAGTAGACCTCGCCCGTGCGCATATTCACCTGCTCGTCGCCAGCGCGAAAGATGCAGCCGGGCTCTCCCAGCAGTACGACGTGGAAGCGCTCGTAGTAGGTGGCCGGAGCGCCGGCATCGGCGTGCGGAAGTATCCGGCCGCCTGGCTTCAGCCGGGTGATCATGCAACGTCCAAGCCGCTCGCCCTGCACCTTGGCCATCAGACCGAAGATCAGCGCGCGCGCCTCGGGCAACTCGGCCAGCGCGGGGAAATTGATGCACTCGGTGTCGTCAATGACTTTCGCCGGGTCGTTGTCCGGGACCACATTGAAGCGCAGCAGGATGTCGTCCACCTCGGCGTGCGCGGTGCCCGGGTGCGTGGTGCGGATAGGGTTGGCGTTCCACAGGTGGCGCCGTTGTGCGACTGCCAGCAGCAGCGGAAGCACATCGACGCTATCGGCCACCTTTACGAAATTGCGCATGGAAGTGGGATTCAGGGAGGGGGTGATACCTGATCCTATGCGCCGCCAGCCAATTCGAGGCTTACCCAGCGGGCCGCACGGGGTACTTGACCTTGACCGCGCGGACTTGCTCGAGCATGGCGCGCGCCGGCTCTGGCACGTCCGCCGGGTCCATCGCGGCGAACGCCTTCCAGATCGCGTCGAGCTGGTCGCCGATATCGGGGTATTCGGCCTTGCGCTTGGCGCGCGGGTTGCCCTGGTGGATGATCTTCATGCGGTCACCTCGAAGGCAGCATCCAGATACGGCCAGGCTTCAACGCGCACCGCGAACGTGCCGGCGTAGGGAAACGACAGTTCAGCCGTCACCTCACTGCAAGGGTATGCATCGCTGTCGATGTGGATCGTGCACGGTACCGGCAGGCTGGCGAGCGCATGCCCGCTGATCGTTGCCGGGTTCGTCGGCCGATTCGCCGCAGCGCCGTCCGCCACATACTGGGTCGCCGGGTCCAGCGTGCCGGACACCGCCGTTTCGCCGGCCAGCGCCTGGCGCGCGATCCACTCTTCAAACGGCACAATGCCGGTGCGGATCACGCGGCCGGTCGCGTCTGCCACGGAGAACATGAAAGGGGTTGGCTCCGGCGCTGGAGTCTCTACAGGATCGGTCATCGTTTCGCCTCAAGCGCAGTGATGGTGATAGGCCCTGTCGGGCCGCAAAGCATGCGCGCGGTGTGCCAGCCCGCGCCGGGGTAGACGAGTGTCGTGAAGCTGTATGGGAACTGCCCGTAGTCGGCCTTGCCGAAGGACGCTACTGTCGAGCCATCAAACTGGCAGGTGGTGGCGAACGAAACCGCATCGCCGCCGGGATCGCCGAACGGAAGGCACACCGCCGAATAGGTCACGAAGACCGGCTGACCGGTGCTGTAGAAGGTCAGCGTCACGTCGCCGGTGCCGGTGGCGGCGGACGGCACCACCACCGCATTGCCGCGGATCTTCAGGGTGTCGACCTCGGCGTCGCCGATGTTGGCATACTTGATTGCCGCGGCTTTGACGTGCAACGTGTCAATGATGCCGTACTGAAGATGCGCCTCCCGAATGGCCGCAAAGTCGATATGTGCCTCACCGACGCTGGCCACCTTCATCATGGCCGAGTCCATATAGACGCCGGCTGGCACGTAGTACCCGTTGACCGTCGTCGGCGTGGTCAGCACGATGAACGGCACTTTCGGCGTAATGCCGGGCCCGGATGGCGAGGCGATCGAGAACCGGTCCGCCCGAACCATGAACTCGGAGAATGGCGTGGAATTGTTAGCCGTGCTGATCAGGCCGAAGCCGGTCACATAGCCGTTCGCGTCAATCTTGACGCTGTACTTCCCCATGATGTTGCCGTCGGCGTCGGCGCGCACGGTCGCCTCGGTCTCGAGCGCGACTGTGTTGGCGTTGACCGCCGCGGTCAGCGTGGTCACATCATCGACCAGCGCCGACACGGCTGTCGACCGGACGGTGCGCTCTTCATCCAACTGGGCAATGACGCCGGTCCCTGGCGCGTCGACCTTGTTGATCCGCTCGCCGAGCGCCTTGAACAACGGCGATTCGATCACCAGCGCCTGCAGGTCGTTGATCACCCGGGCAATGTCCGCCGGCCGGATGATCTGCGGTGTGACGCCCTGCGACTGCTGCGCACCCGGCACGCCGACCAGGATGCCACCGGCGCGCAGGTTGCCCAGTTCGGCCCGGGTGACGAAGGCCGAATCGCTATCGCCCGTCTGCCCGTTGCGCACGTTCATCATGTCCGTGAGCGCGCGCAGCACCGCATAGACGTTGCGGTCCTGGATGTTGTCGAGGGCGTTGAGCGGGATGGATGGGACGCGCGGACCGGCCATGCTCACACCTCCTTGAGCGAGATCGCCGTCTCGCCGATGCGCAGATCGCTGAAGATGCCGGTACCGGCGATGCGAATGCGGTAGCGCTGGCTCTTGTAGCCGGGCGGCAGGCGGAAGTCAGACGGCCCGGTCAGCGCCTTGGTATGGCGCAGCACCCATTGCCCCGTCTTGTCGTTGTACGCGCGGAACTCGATCGACCAGGTGCCGCTGCACAGCGCCTTGCCATAGCCGAAGTTGAGCGGCGCCGGCAGGACCATCTCGCGGGATTCCCAGACCGTCGACAGCGCCGTGCCCGCATTGAAGCGGTACAGCGCTGAGCCAAGCCCGTAATAGACACCGTCGGCGAAATCGCTCGCAAAGGAACATGTCGCCTGAAAGGCCGGCAGGTCCGTCATGTTGCCCGCCGACTCGTCCAGCAGGATCATGAAGGCCGGAAAGCTGTTGTCGTCGGCGTAGACCACCAGGCGCCCGTCCCAGACGGAGAACCGCATCGCGCCAAGGTGCGCACCGTATCGCGCACGCCAGACGTCGCGGGTGAAGAAGCGCTGCGACAGGGACAGTGAAGCCTGCCCGCCGGCAACCACCACGATCCCGTCCGGGCTGGCGAAGGCCGCGAACCCGTCCACGATGGCGATTGAGTGCTTCGACACGCCAGCCTGTGCCACGTTGATGCCGCTCTCGGTCATGCCGCCCGGTGTCACGCCGGAGAGAATCACGGGCTCGGTCGTCGTGGTCAGCAGCACGCCGGAACCATACGGCACGCCGCCGACTACGTTGTGCTGGAAGGTCTTCACGTAGGCCGGTGGCCAGGCCCACGGCTTGTACGCCTCGGAGAAGTGCACCTCGTTGCCCTTCCACGCGCACAGAATCCCGTTCTTCAGGCTCATCAGCCCGACAAGCGCAGGGTCCGGCGGGTAGTACTCGTCCGACGCCAGCACCTCATTGAGCGCGGCGACGGCCACGTCATCATGGAAGACATAGGCGCCCGGCGGCTGCCCGAGCACCAGGAACGAGCCGGCATAGAAATAGTCCGCCACGCTGCTGCCGTACATAGTCCGGTAGACCCGGATTTCCTTGATCGGCGCGTAGGCCGCGCCGCCGAAGTTGTCCAGCGTCAGCGACACGTCGACCGCCATCCCGTTCACCAGGTTGAGCGTGCCGGCCGCGCTCGGCGGCCCCTCTTCCCCGTAGGTGTTGACGTAGGTGTAGACGTAGGCGCGCGTCTCGGTCTGCGCAGCGGCCTGCGTCGACGCGAGCACCAGCGTGTAGCTGGTAGCGCCATCGTCGCGCGTGAGCGACGCGCTCCAGTCGCCCGACGTAGAGAACGCCGAGTTGCTGGTGTAGATATCGAACGCCTTGGCACCGGTGCTGATGCTTGTGCCAATCAACCGGATCACCGGAAAGGCCTGGTCCGGCGTCAGCGTGCTGGGCGACGACGGGCCGCCATCGTTGAGATAGGAGTACCGCGTCAGGGAATAGAGCGTGCTGACCTCATGCACACGTCCCGCATCATCCTTGACCATCACGGCGCCCTCGATGAGGGAATTGTCTGCGACCTTCCGCAGCGTGCTTGTCGACGTGGCGATCACGCGCGTGCCGTCTGGCAGGTACCACCACTCCCCTTCTACCGGCTCCGGAACAAGCGCATAGCCCTTGGCAATGAAGGACTCATCGCCAACGCCAGCCGAGTCGGACAGCTTAGTCGGCGGGGTGAAGTTCCATTTCACCTTATCCGTCACCACCGTCGGACTGATGTCCTGCTCCTGGTACTTGACGCCGGAGTACTCCCAGTGGAATTTCGCCGAGATCGTCAGATCGGACAGCGCCACCGGCGAGCCCGACACGGAGAACGTCGGCGCGGCAACCGGCTTGGGCACGCCGACGCGATAGCTCGAGCCCGGCGGGCCGCCATCCGGCCGAGTGCCGAGGCTGTTCGTCACCAGGAAATCGGTGGGCGTGGTGTAGTAGACCCGGGAATACAGGTCTTTCGCCATCGGCGCGCGCACGGCATCGACGTCCATATCCCAGGTGTAGAACGACACGCCATCCTGCGTGTACAGACTCTTGACCGCATTGGACACGGCCGTGAGTAGCGCCCCGCCCTTCATGCCACGCAGCTCGCCATACCCGAAGTCGCAGTTCTCCGCGACGGTGGCGGCAGTCTGCGGCAGCAGTGCGGCCGGGACGCGCGGGAAGATCCCGCTGAATTGGGAAATGGAGAGCGTCGACATGGGCTCAGTGGTAGGACGTGGTGCGCAGCGCGCCGCGCGACAGGCTCTTGAGGGATTCCACCTTGGCGCCAGCCATGGCTGCCTCAAACTGGCCGCGGTAGAGCTGGAACAGTTGCGGGCTCGTCCACGGCTTGCCGGGCATGGCCATCAGCCGTGCCTTGGCGCCAGCGGCGAGCCCGTCGAAATACCGCGACCAGATCCAGGTAGGAAACGTGGTCGACGTGCGCGTGGGCTGTAGCGCCACGGTCACCACCAGGCCGCCCGGGATCTTCGTGTCCGGCACCGGCGCCAGGATGATCTGGCTCGGGTCATCGGTCAGGTAGCACTTCGGCGTGCCGGCCTCGGTCTGCCAACGCGGGTACCGTGCCGTGACGTCCGTCTCGTTTGAGGGCGGCAATTCCTTGCCGTCCACCTTGACGACCAGCGCCTGCACCACCTCCGCGCCCGGCGGCGGGTCTAGCTCGTAGGTGTTCAGGTTGGCGAGCACCGGCATCGGGTCCATGAAGTACCGCCACGCCCAAGAGCCGTGGCAGAACTCGATGATGGTGTTGCGGATCGCGTTCGCCGCCAGATCCTGGCCGACGCCCGGCAGTTCCGGCAGCACCTCGTTGAACAGGTCGGTGTACTTGGTCGTGCTCATGTCGTGGCCACTGCCTTGGTGAACAGCTGGTAGGTCTTGTCCGCGCGGTTCGTATTGACGTTCTCGTCGTCGGTCAGTTCGGACCGGTAGACCATGTAGTGCTTGATGGCCACCTCATGCGCGAAGGACAGCGGGAAGGTGTCGGTTAGCGCGACGCGTGCCACCGGCGTGCCGTAGCTGCCAAAGCGCAGGTCCGGCCGAATCGTGTAGATCTCGGCCAGGCCGTCGTTCAGGTAGTTGAGCAGCGTGGAATCGGGATACCGGACCTTGTCCGCATCGTTCAGCGGCTCGCGTCCGCGGTCGATGACTTCCTGAACGGTGGCCATGGCTTAGGCGACCTCGCCTTCCGTCATCGGCTCGGGGCCCTTGAGCGCTTCCTCGATCGCGTTGATCATGGCGGCCTTGGACAGCGCCGGGAGAAGATCCAGCTTCAGCTCGGTCTTCGCGTAGGCGGCCAGTTCCGGCTTGCTCATCTTCTCGAAAGGCTTTTTCAGGACTGTGGCGGGTACCTCCACGGTCTTGCCACTGGGCTCTGTAACCTGAACGGTAACCTCACCAGACACCAAGGCGGCATCTTCCTGATTGGCCAATGCCCACTGGTCAGGATGCTGCAGCAGGCGGCGCGCCTGGTTCACGGTCACCTCTTGGACGTCGCCTGGGCCGTCCCAGGCTTTGCCGGAGCCAGCCACGTTGTCGAACGTCCACGGCTTTTTGCCGACATACATCAGCGCAATCAACACGATCGCCGTCATGAAAACTCCTAGGGTGGATGAAAAACGGGGCGACACCTCGCCGCCCCGTGAACGCTAGGCAGCCGCCGAAGCAGCCGCGCCGCAGGGCTTAGACGCCGCGCGGCTCGTAGAACGCCACGACGTCCAGCGCACCGGAGGCTGCACCGCCGCCAACGGTCGCTGTCAGGTAAGCGTCCTTGGTCAGTTTCACCGGCTTGACAGCCATGTTGGTCGAAGCGGCCGCTACGGTCGAGGTAGCTGCGAGGAACGCGGCAGCATCGGCGGCCGAGCCGTCGACGTACTCGTAGCCAACCGACACGGTCGTGCTGGCACCGAGCGCCGCATTGATCATGCGCAGGTCATCAACCTTGGCGCCGGCCGGCAGTTGAGCCAGACGGACCTTGTCGGCGATCTGAGCGGCAGCCAGGACGGCCGCACCATGGACAGCCGCCAGCGGCGCGGCGCCGGAATACTGCACGTCTTGAAGCGTAGGAGCGTTGATAGTTGCCATGTAGATTCTCCGGTTGGGGCGAGCGCTGGGCCCGCCCCTGTGTCATTACGAGGCCAGCAGAGTGCGACCGGCTGCCGAGGCGATGTCCGGGGCGTACGAGTCGACCACCGCCACGCCGTGGTCGGTGTCGG
Organism: Cupriavidus numazuensis; assembly: GCF_905397435.1. GTDB lineage: Bacteria > Pseudomonadota > Gammaproteobacteria > Burkholderiales > Burkholderiaceae > Cupriavidus > Cupriavidus numazuensis. The sequence continues at coordinate 222,309 of NZ_CAJPVI010000002.1, read as the reverse complement.
CGCCGTCGACCTTGAAGCGGATCTTGGCCGTACCACCCATGGCCGCGCTCACGATCTCGATCGAGTTGCCGTGGTCAACCTTCTCTTCCGACCAGTCATAGAAGTAGTCGGAGTCGGTCTTGCCGTAGGCCTTCGCCAGCGCCTGGGCGCCCACGATGATCGAGCGGTCGATGTCCGTTGCAGCCGTCACGGTCGATTCCGTGTACGTCTTGCCGTCGGTGCCGCCGGTATCCACCACCACATTCGAGCCGGTGTTGAAGCGGATGGCGTAGCGGTTCATGCGCTTGATCAGCAGGCCATCCCACATGATCGTCTCGTACGAGTCGAACAGCGGATGGTTGACGCCTGCCTTCTTGCGCTCGAAGGCGTTCTGCACGGCCTGACGCCACACCGTCTGGCTGGTGCGCGACTTCAGATACAGCCACACACGCTCGCTCACGAACATGACCCACAGCGGATCGTTCCAGGCGCGGTCGTCGCCCTTCACCTTGACCGACTGCAGGCGTACGGTCGATTCGCGCAATTGGGCGATGATGCGCTCGATGTCCTGGAAGGTCAGCGCGTCGTTGGTGCCGAGGTCAGTCGGGCCAGTGGCATCGCCGGCGGCGTAGTAGCGGTTCTTGGTCGGCGCCTTGATCGCGTTGACCATGATCTCGGCGAAGTCCGCATCGGACTGCAGCGGCACAACCCAGTCGCTGGTGATCTGGTCGCCGCGAGCGCCGGCCAGGTGCACCAGAGTGGTCTGGTCTTCGACGCGCGCGCCCCAGTTGTGCAGGCTCGCCATGGCGATGCCGCGCAGGTTGTGGGTGGTGCGCTTCTGGGTCATGCGGCCGCCCGAGTCGGCGCCGCCGCGGAGCTGGTCGATTTTCACGTCCATGCTCGAGTAGGTCAGATTCATCATCCGACCTTCGACGCGCTTGTCGCCCATCACCGGCTTGCCGCTGAGCTGGTTGAACAGGTCGATGGAGACAGAGTCGCCAGCGCCCTTGCTGAGGTCGCCGCACTTGACGACCGGGTAGTCAGGGCTGGTTTGGCCCTTGGCTTTGGCTGCGAACCCGCCTTCCTTCGGCATCTCGCCGGAGAGCAGATTCATAAAGCCGGGTTCGTGCTGAACCTTGGAGAACAGGCCGACCGAATACATCTTTCGGGCGAGCGGGCTACCAAACGGGATAACAGTGGACATAGCTCAAATCCTCACTGAATGCTGTTGAGATAGGCTTCCATTTGGTCCGGTGTCATCCGCGCGAACTTGTCAGCGATTTGGGCATGAGTCATCTTCTCGAGTGCATCCTGCTCGCTGGCGGCGGGCGGCGAACCGGCCGGGAAGTCCGAAAGCGAAGTCGGCACGCTGGGCTTGGCCGACGTCTTGGCCGCTGCCTCCGCTTCCTTCTTCAGTTCTTCCGGCGTCTTTTGTGGTGGGGACTGTTTCGCGCCTGGGATTTCGATTGCGCCGTGCGTCGTCTCGATGAGGGTCACCACGTGGGCGAAGCGTTCAGCCAGCGTCTTGCCGGCCCAATCCGGGTCTTGTCGAAGCACAGTGTCGAAACGCTGGGCGGCGGCGAAGAGCTTCGGATCGTTGGCCTGGATGTGCGCCAGCTTGGGCGTTGCGTCGATGGCGTCGCGGATAGCAATCTCCCGCTCTTCTGCCTCGGTGCGCACGCGCTGCTCGCGCTCCTGCTCTACAGGCTGCAGCTTCGTTTGCAAGGCAGCGAGGGTCGCTTGTTGCGCCTTCAGTGCCTTGTACATGGTGGGGAAATCCTCTCGGATCGCCTCCAGTTCCTCGTCGGACAGAGCCTCGGCTTCGGTTGCTGCGCCAGTGGTGCGGGCGGACTCACCAGGTGTCGCCCCTTGGTTTCCGGCTGCTAGCTGCGCCTTGAGGTCTGCGATCTGCGCCTCGGCATCCTTGGCCAATTGCTCGGCCCGTGCCGCGCGCTCTCGCTCGCCTCGTAGCACCGAATACGGAATGACGTTCTTGCCATCACGGGCAAGCACACCTTCCGCTTTGCTCTCGTCGTCCTGCGTCGAATCGCCTGCCGCGCCTTGGCTCGTTTCCTTTGCCTTGGCCGCCTCTGCAGCTGCTGCCACTTCGGCTGCTTCCTGGGCTGCTTTTGCTGCCTCCGCTTCTGCCGCACCGGTGTCGGCCGCCGCACTTTCCGGTGCGATGTCCTTGCCGCTCTCGGCGTCAGCGAATGCCTTCAGTAGTGCCTCAGGGTCGTTCAGGTCGATTTGCATTCCACTCCACTCCACGTATCGCGTTGGCTGCGAGGTTCAATCCCTTAGCCAGTCTGCCTATCCGGGCAGCACGGGAACCGGCTTGGGGGTTGGTGGAGATGCTAGGGGGTGGGGAGCAATTCGAGTCGTGCAGCGCTTGCTCTGATAGAGTTGGCACCCCTCACTAGGAGACGAAATGCCACTGGTATCAATTGAGCCGCGCTTTGGCGTAAGGACGCCGCGCGTATATCGATTCCTGCAGAAGCAGTACGTCGATAAATTCTTCGAGACAGGAGAATTGCTACTCGGCAGCTTCCTGCATTTCGCGAGTCACCCTGATGAAACCCGATTTGACGGGGCAGAGGGGGCTGTGACCTTGGTTCACCGGACCGATCGTGGTGGCGGACAAACGGTCCTGATGGACGCTGGCTTTGGTGAAAGCGCGTATGCGCTTTGCGGCAGCGTGAATCCATCAGTTTCGACACGGAACAAGTTTGGGGCGGATTCTGGCATCGTAATAACTGATCCAGTAGCATTTGCTCGCGAGGTGGCGAACGTCCTGCCTGGCTTCCGGCGCACTGTCCAAGGTCCTTGCAGCTATCAAGGTTATCGTGCAATTGAGTCCGATCTAGGGCACATCGACTTTGGGTGCAATGAAGAGACAAGCGATCCCAGCAAGCTAGATCAAGGTGCAGTGCAGCAAGCGTTCTCAACGATGCTGACCGAAGACGCCTATTTCATCAAGCATTCTGATTTCCATGCTGAGTGTGAGTACCGGGTAGTCTGGGAAGTCGACCATGTCGCTGACCGCCCTCGCATCGTGAACGCGCCAGGAGCAAGGAAGTACTGCCGGCGGTGGGAAGACCTAGAGTGGATCGGTTTCGGCGCGTAGACGCGTGATCAGATCGCACGAAGGACCCACAAGAGGGAGTCCAGCGCCTGGAGTCCGGACAATCGTCCTCAAGCGGCTGACACTTGGACCGGCCGCACCACTGAGGACCCATCAAACTGACCGCCTTCGCCCGAATTCTCTGCATCCTGATTCTGCTGCTGCGTTGCGGGTAAAATGCCAGAAGTAACAAAAACTACAATCTGATGTAGGCCGCATGCACAGCACAAAAGAGTTGCGCATGGGTCACATCACAAATATCGGGTGCGGTGATGGCGGTCTACCTATTTGGCTTCCTCGTCTTCGAGGCTCTGTGGTTCTTTCCCTTCCGGGCGATCTTCCGTGAGGCACGCTTTGGCTCTGGATATGCTTATCTGGCGCTTATCCCTCTGCTTGGGCCTCTGGCTTGCATCTGGATCCTCGCATCAAAGCCGTGGCCCCTGAAAACGAAGCTGGTTCGCATATCGCCGAAATAAAAAAGCCACCGGAGGTGGCTTTTTTTACTTGATCTTCAGTGGCCTTAACTGGCTGGATCGGCTGGGCTGTCGTGCGTTCGCACTTGCATACGAGGCGTAATAAATCCCAGAACCCGATCGCCGAGGAGGCGCGCGCCAGCCTCCGTCAGATGGTTATCGTCAAACAGCAGTGGCACCCCATTCTCTGCCCAGGCCACACACCCACCCTCACAGAGAGCCTGGTAAGCCGAGACATACTGCACTCCGCTCGGCAACGGTAGCACCGCAAATTTGGCATCCATTTTTTCCTGCTCAGGCCGCAGATGTCGCGCCACCAATCCAGAGTCTCCAGAGCGAATGCTGCGCGCCAGAAGCCGCGGGAAAACCTGGTCGTACTCGGCTGTCGGCCCGATGACCACAACTCGGTCGCTGTATTGACGGAGCCGGTTGACCGACTCCAAGATGCCGGCGGCGTCCTGATCACCCCAACGCGCAGAAAGCAGGATGACGTCGACCCGCTGTGCCGGCAAGAACTTCTCAAACACGTAGCGCATCACCTCATTGCAATGATGGGAGGACGAGGCACTTAGGATTGGCTTACACGCAGGCACCGTCGCCTGCATAAAGTTCACATCGGGCCGAGACGCTGAAAAACCGCCCCACAAGTGCGCCGCATGACTATCGCCGAGAAGCAGCACATTTTCCTTGTCGGGCGAAACCTTCAGGCAATCGCCTGCCGCTAAGTCAACGGGTCTCTTTGCATCGTCATCAATGAAGCACTCCCCGCGGCGCATCGATTTCGTCGCATCGTAATCCAGGTACGCAAGCGTGGCTTCGACACTGTGCGGCAAGGTCGTTCTTGCCGCACTAACCAGCGCCGCAGAAATCGCGATCGCACACATGCTCGCTGCCCCAATGGCCGCAAAGGTCAGTGGACGGCGGTTACCTCCGCCTTGCGCCGAGCGACGGAACGGCTTCTCAATGAGCAGGTAGGACAGCCACGCCACAACACCACACAGCACCAAAAGCGCGATGCGCTGCTTAATGGTCGGTATCCGGAACGCGTCGCAGAAGAAGACCCAGATTGGCCAGTGCCACAAGTACAGGGAATACGAAATCAACCCAACAAAGCGAAAGATGGGCGATTCAAGGATTGCAGTCGCGCGGGTGCGGAACGCGGAGCCTGCATAGATGAGTAGTGCAGCACCCAAGCACGGGGGCACCGCTGCCAACCCTGGGAACGGCGTCTTTTGGCTGATCAGAAGGATGCTGGCCGCGATGAGCGCCAGGCCTAGCACCCCAAGCAACTCGACAACCCACCTGCTGCGAATGATGGGTATTGCGCCGACCGCTAGCAGCGAGCCAAGCATTAGCTCCCACGCGCGCGATGGAACCAAGTAGAAGGCGGCAGATGCATCGACATCCACCAGCCACACCGCCCACGCGAAACTGGCGAGCGCTACGCCACTGATCACCGCCACCCTGCTCCGGTGCGTTCTCTTGCGAAGAGCGTACATCAATAGCGGAAAAGCCACATAGAACTGCTCTTCGACCGAGAGCGACCACGTGTGCAATAGAGGGCTCGCTGCCGCTTTCGAATCAAAATAGCCGCTCGACATGTAGAACGCTACATTCGATACTGACATCACTGCAGCGACGGTGGTGCGGGCGATGCGCGCCACATCAGACGGGAAACCCATCAGCATTGCTGCGGCAAGAGTGGCTGCCAGGACTACAAATAGCGCAGGCAGAATGCGGCGCGCTCGTCTGGCGTAAAATCCAGTGACACTGTATTTTCCGCGGGATATTTCCTCATGCAGTATCTTGGTTATCAAGTAGCCGGATATCACGAAAAATATATCGACCCCAACGAACCCGCCTGGGAAATACTTATCCGCCCTGAAGTGAAACAGGATGACGGGGATAATGGCCAACGCCCTCAATCCGTCTATATCTGGCCTATACCCTGCCGCCATACGCCCCACCATCGACTCCACAAGTTGTGCAGGCGCTTGATGCGCCCGCAATTTTTCCAGCATGGGATTAGATGATGGCCGCCGGCATAACGACACCCCACGTATGAGGGGTGTCGATCCTAAGCCGTTGTTTTTCGTTAGAGACTCAAACCTTCCATGAGTCGACGCCAGCGAGCCAGCAGGTGCCAACCATTCCCGTCTGCTCCCATGAGAAGACGACTCGCCCCGTGCCTGCGGGCGCAAGGTAGACACCGCCCAGCGTAGCAAAGCCAGAGGTGACCGCAGTGAGCGCGGCCTGCGTGCCGCTTACGCTGTTCACCACGATGATTGAGCTGATGAGAGTTGTTCCATCCGCCGCATAGAAATAGAGCACGCAGCGGGTACTGCCCGCCGTAATCGTGTCGATCCGAATGCGCGAGCGGATCAGGATCGAGTCGCCACCCTTGTATGGTAAATCCTGCGTGGCCTTCGACGTGGACGCGACAGCCGACACGAACTTCATTGACCGCGAATTGCCTACGGTCACTGACGAGTCGTACGTGTACGCGCCGTTGGCGTCTGGTGCGAGCGTGAATGCGTTCAGGTTGCCGCCCAACTGCTGGAATCGCCCGTTGCAAACCTGTGACGTGCCATAGTTAATCGCGGGCGGCACAGCGTTGGAGAAGGTCATAGCCAGTCCGCGCAACGATTCATTCCCAGCCACACCATCGACCGGATTGATAAGAGCGGAACTCCCCTTCATTTGCAGCGCAACGCCGTCCATTGTTACGCGGTAGTGCCCGCCTGCACCTGTGGCGATATTGATCCACGCAGTTTTCCCGGAGGCTGACTCCGTGTTTCCGAACGGAGATGCCCCCGGGCCTGTCCCGAGATAGCCTCCATACATGTGAAATTCCGGCCATGAGAAGCCGGATACATAGGTCATCTGCACATTGGCGTTGGCTGTGTTGCCTTCTTGGTGGCAGCCGAATGCATACACCTTCGTCGTCTTCAGAACAAAGTCGATGTCGTTATAGTCGATACTGACGTCGTGCAAATACAGATCGATACCGGTATTCCCCGGGTCATATACAGCGACTGAGCTGAATTGATTGTTGATGTTATTGAAAATTGAGCCACCGGTAATCGAAATTTTCTCGCCGGCATTGCTCGTCAGTGCGAATGCGAGCCCCCTCCGCCATGCTGCGCCCCACTTCACATTGCGGAAATGCATGAGGTACAGGTTGGCCCCCGAAAGGGTGACGTTGTCCCGGAACCCCTGAACCTCGAAGCCATCAATAAGAGCGTCATCAACCTGCTGCGCAGTGCCATCCAGTTGGATGCCGTCAGCCTGGCTTACTGTGCCGGCCGTGATATCTGGCCAGTAGCTGTATGTGCCGCTGTTCGTTACCTGCGGCCCCCAGAGCCGAAAGCCTCGGATGATCGTTCGGTGCGTATAGTCCTGCCCGGAGCCGCCACCGTAGGTTACAGCGTAGCCACTGGAAAGGTTTGATCGCAGGATGGAGTTGCCCATCTCAAGCAAGCATGGGCGAGTCAGCGCCCAAGTGCTATTGAGGCGATAGACGAAGTTCCCTGACAGGTCCATCCATAGGCGCCTCGGCTTGCAGAATGCTTGTAGCGCCTGCAGTGCAGGCTGATCGTCGTGCGAGTTGTCACCGTATGCGCCGTATTGGAGCGCATGCACCTTACCCACGTATTCCAGCCCGAAATAGCTGCCATTTGCCCCGGCGATGATCGCGCCACCGTCTGCTGTCTGGGCGCCGCTGAGCTTCCTGTAAGTGCCATGCCCACCATCGCCGGCTGTACGGTAGCCCTGCGTCTTGACCTGCGTCCAGATTGCCGCGTCAAGGGCCTGCAGATCAACCATAGTGGCGACTGTCTTGGTAAGGCCGAGCGTAGCGTAGACAAAGGAGGCGATCTTGCTGAGAGTCGTCTGCAGCAGTCCGGCTCCGCGGCTCATCGGTAGCGTCTCGCTACCCGTCAGCGTGCCCCCATCAGTGGCAGTGCCGTTGGCGATGGCTGAGGTTGACGCGGTTGCCGCTGACGCGCTGCCTGCCGCAGCCGTGGCTGAAGCGGCAGCATCCCCAGCCTGAGTGGTGGCGATAGCCGCCTGGGCCGTCGCAATGCCAGCCTGACTGGTCGCCGCAGCGGACGCGGTAGAGGCCGTATCCCGCGCGGCTTCCGCTGCTTGTCGTGCCGCCACTGCCTGACTTGCGCTAGCAACGGCATCGCTCCTGCTCTGCGCTGCATTGACCTTGCTGTCATTCGCCGCATCCCGAGCCGCCTCCGCCGCCGTCTTGGCCGCACCAGCAGCGGTAGCCGAAGCGCCGGCCGCCGCCGCCTGAGACGCTGCCAACCCCTCCAGATACTTGAGGTTAGCCTCGCTCTCTGGCACGGTGACGGTCCGCAGTACGTTTTCGCGGAGGATGAGGTGGTCAGTTTCCATCGTGTATCCGTGTCAGGTGTTACAGGCTGCCGTAAGCGGTGAGAACCCAGGCCGAACCGTCGTAGGTGGCGCGAGCCCACTGGCCAGGGTTCAGGTACTTGAGCGCGGCCACTGCAACGAGGTCGCCGCCTGTCGCTGCGGAAGTACGCGTGACATGCACGCGGTCGCCCGATGCGGGGTTCGTGATGTTCAGGGTGACGGTGCGGCCGGCGGTGATCGGCGCGGCATAGATGACGGTCGTGTCGATAGCGCGGCCGGTGGTCACGTCCGCGTCGCCGGGCTTCGTGACGGTGGGCGCCGCGATCGAGCCAGCGCTTGCCGCAGCCGCCGCGGCACTCGCGGCCGCAGCCGCCGCGCTCGCCGAGGCATTACCTGCCTGCGTCGTCGCCGTCGCTGCCGATCCCGCCGCTGCAGTCGCCTGCGTGGTGGCCGTGCCCGCCGATCCGGAAGCCGACGAGGCGGACCCAGCCGCAGCAGAAGCAGAGCCCGACGCCGCCGCAGCCGACGCCGCGGCATTCGCCTCCGACGTCGCCGCATTGGTGCGCGAGGCGTCTGCCGCATTGGCGCTGGTGGTAGCCGACTGCGACGAGGCGAGCGCCGCCGCAGCCTGAGCCGCCGCGTCCGTCGCGCTGCCTGCCGCTGCCGCCTCGGCCGTTTCCGCCCCAGTCTGCGCCGCCTGCGCCGCCACCTTCGCCGCATTGGCGCTATCCACCAGGTCGGTGGCAAGGCTCGTCGCCTGATCCAGATAGTCCTGGAAGTCCGTCTTCCCCGGCAGGTCAGGCAGTTGCGCGATTTCCGACAGGTTCGCCGTCGGCGCATCCGGTACAACAGCGATGGTCGAGTAACCCTTCGCGTCCGACGGCTGCACCTTGATCTTGTAGTTCGAAGACTGCGACCCGAGGGCGTTGGGCCACAGGTTCAGCGTCGCCTCGCCATATTGGTCCGTGACCGCCTCAACGATCTGCGGCACGACGAAGCCGTCGTGGATCTCATAGCGATCGAGCTGGGCGGTAACGGTCGCGCCGACCACAGCATCAGCGTTCTGGTCGTAGAGCTTGATCGCGACGGCGCAGGTTGGAATGCTCATTGCGCGTTCTCGCTGGTGGCGTACTGCTGATACTGGGCCGGCATCATGCCGAGCTGGGCGGTTTGCGCTTCGAGGTTGTCGGCCTTGGCGTTCTCGTTGCGGACCTTGGCGGCGGTCAGTGCTGCCTCGAGGACTTGGTTGCGCTCTTCGAGCTTGGCCATCTTTTCGGCCTGTTGGGCTTGAGCCTGCGCCGCTGCCTGCTGTGCCTGCTCGTCGGCCATGCCCAGCTTGCTCTTGAGTAGGTCGACAATCTCAGTCTTGTTTGGCATGTCGCTCATCGAGACCAGGAACGGCACCAGCACGGCCTGCAGTTCTGGCGGCAGGGACTTCGCGACCTCGGCCATCATCTGCTGTTGCTGCAGCTTGAATGTCGGCGTGCTCGGGATGTCGTCCAACACCACCTTGGCGCGCACACGACTGGTGTCGTTGAGCTTCACCGGCTGGCCGGTCTGTGGATCCTGCGCGATCTGGTTCAGCACGATGACGCGCTTGGCCTTGCCGTCGCCCACTTCCACCGGGATCTGGCGACCGTCCATGTCCTCCAGCATCAGGGAGAACAGCATTTCGCCGACCATGCGGCGGGCGAAGCGGTAGTTGTCGTTGATCTCGGCGAGGGTGTTCAGGCCCTGCTCGACCAGTGAATTGATAGCCAGGCCGGACGTGGCGCCCGACTGCTGGCCCATCATGGTCTTGTGGATGCCGGAGGCCTCAGCAATCTCTTGCTTGGCGTCCAGCATAGCGGCGTGCTGCTGCACGGCCAGGTCGCCGCCGACGTCGATCTTGAAGCCGCTCTTCGGATTCCGATTGGGATTCAGGACGATGTAGGCATCCGCGCGAGCCGCCTCCTGCCGCGCTACATCATGATCGGTGACAGCATCCGCATCCGTGACCACGCGGCGAGAGTTCAGCAGCCACAGCTGCTTGGACTTCCGCGCGTTGATCTCGTCCTGCGGCGAGAGCATCGACCGGATGAGGCCGTACGGCGTGCCTGTCAGGTCTTCCTTGTGGCCGAAGAACGGCACGTAGGGGAAATTTCCGTGCTTGTACGGGCTCGGCACGTCATAGAGGAAGTGCGGGCCGCAGTACCAAGCAAGGCGCACGCGCTCGAATGTCCGGCGCTCGACCTTGACGGCGCCCGACAGGATCGCCATCGAGTGCTTGGGATTGTTGAAGTCTGCCTCGACCGCGCGGCCGTCACCCAAGCGCATGACGTAGCCAGACACCCATTTGCGGTACCAGATTTCGTACAGGCACACGCGCCGGCGCACCACGTCGCGCCAGTCGTCGTGATCGATGCGAGTGTCGCGCTCGATGAAGTAAGAGCGCTGCAGGCCGGTGTCGCCGGGCATGATCGGATCGAAGCCAGCCCAGTCGCCGAGCGTGTAGCGCAGCAGGTTGGCGTACTCTGGCATCATGGCGATGGCCGCGTCCACGTCCAGCCATCGACGGCGGATCAGGTACTTCGCGTCGGAAAGGTCCGGCTCCAGCGAGCGCCAGTCCCACGCGATTTCCCGACGGTGCACGCTCTTGACACGGTATTGACCCTTGAACGGGTCGTGCTCGCGGCCGACTTCCACCCAGCCGATACCAGCCTTGATCTGGCCAGCGTAGGCGTCCGAGCAAGCGCGATCCGCACGGGTTTCCGTCTCGGCGTGCTTAAGCTTCAGGGACAGGGCTTCGGAGGCGTCCGGGCTGGTGATGCCATCGTCCTCGGCCCGCACTCGCCAGTCGGAGCGGGTCTTCGCCTCCATACCGAGCACGGTGTCGATGCTGGGCTTGATCAGGTTCGTGATCAGCGGTGGCTGGCCACGCTCTTCCAGAATCTCCAACTGCTTGGCATCAAGCTGGTTGCCGTCGTAGTAGTCGCAGCAGCGGTCTGATTCCTTCCGCCAGGCGGGCTGTCGCTTCACTTCAAACAGGAAGTCAGCCACCTGCTCAGGCGAAAGCGCCTCGTCGCGCAGTTCCTCGGGCTGTTCGGTGGAGCGCTCAACGTCTCCGTCTACGCGGCCAGAGCCCTGCCCGGCGGTCAAAGGCTCGTCGGGGCGGGGAATAGCAGCGCTGGTCAGTTGAATGTCGCCCATCGGCAAGGATCTCCATGGCGCGCGCCAAGAGATCAACCGACGCGCCAGTCGTATTTTCTGCGGGAGGGGTCAATTCGAGTCGTGGGTACGGGCGGCGTTGCGGCGTAGCGCAGCATCATCGTGCCGTAGCGGCTGGCGGACATCAGATCGTCCTTCAGCTTGACGATCTTCCCGTCCTTGCGGTGGTACAGGCGGAACTCCTGGAACCAGTCGTGCAGGTGGGCGAAGACCTTCCACTTGCCGGTCTGCATGCGGGTGAGCATGTCCATCAGGCCAGCCTCGACGGACGAACGGGAAACCTTCGCTCCGTCCTCTGTACCCGTTTCTGCGTACTGCGCACGCTCCCACAGCATGTTGACGCCTTCCTTGCGGTATAGCTCGGCCAGTTGCTCGCCGCTGCCCTTCTCGGTGTTCAGGCCGTCGTGCGGCCAGGCCACGGGAATCCAGTCGGCGCGGGAGATGATCAGCGGCGCCTGGTCCTTCGGCGTGGTCTCGCGCACGCGCAAGCAGTCATAGACATAGATGATGTCGTTGTCGCGGTCCCATGCAATCCAGACCATGGCACTCGGGTGGTCCCATCCGAAGTCCAGGGCACAGATTCGCGGCCAGGAATCCGGGATGGTGAACGACTGGACCTTGATGGCTTCCTCATCCACCGGGAAGATCCGGCCGGAGCCGAGCACCGGATATCCCTTCGAGCGGGCCTCGCGCAGGTAGGGCGGCGTCGCCTCAAGCAGTTCGGTCTTGGTCTTCTCGTCCAGGTGCGGGACATCGTTCCAGCCCGCCATGACCAGATACTTCGAGGCGCTGACTTTCGATGCGACGGCATCCTTGGCGTCCGGCAAGCCGTTGGGCAGGAACGCCATCACCGTTTCGCTCATGCCTTCGAGCGGGGTGAAGGTGATGTAGATCAGGCCGCCGGTGGTCGCCGTCCGGATCAGGCACTCGCCATAGATATCGATCGGCGGCTCTTCGTCCAGCCATACGCCGTCCTGCTCGGTGCCCTCGAAAGAGCCGCGGCCCTGCTGGTAGCTCTTGAAGCCCAGCTTTGACCAGCCGCCGGACGCGTGCTTGATCTTGACCGTGTCGACCATGTCCGGCACGCCCTGCTTCCAGGTGATCGAGCCGATGTCCTCGCCGGGGATCATCCCGGTGCCGGTGACGCCCTTGCGGCCGCTGGCGTGCGTGATTTCACCCAGCAGCTTGGCCTGGACGATGTCGCGGGTGGTTTCGTTGGTCTTGCCGGCTGCCCAGAACTTCACGGGCTTGTCGAAACGCCGGCCGGTCCACCAGTCCGGATAACGGCCGGTCAGGTGACAGGTGGTCTCGTACGCGCCGCCTTCCGTCTTCCCGATCCGGTTGCCGGCCATGAAGCACCGCTCGCGGTACGCTGCGCCGGCCTCGAAGAACTGCATGTGCTTCGGGTACAGCATGCGCGCGTGCTTGCCGGACTCGGGGAACATGCCGAGCATCTTCCGGCGGGCCTTGCGGTAGGCCTTCTCTTCCAGCAGGGCCAGCAGCTCGAGGCGCTGCTCGCGCGTCAGGCCGGTGCCCGCGGCGGGGCGAGCAGCAACAGCGGCCATTACTCGCCGTCGCCTTCCTGTAGCGCGGCCTGGCGGGCAGCGATCTGAGCATCCAGTTCCTCGTCGGTGAGGTCGGACGTCTTCTTGATCTCGCCGGAGTGGACGGTCTCGATCCGATCGCCGTAAGTCTTCGGCGCCATCCTGGCCAGCAGCCACTTGCGGGTTTCGACGCGCAGCTTGGAGCGCTGGATCACGTCATGGTCGGTGCGCCGCTCGCCGGTTTCCGCGTCGATGTACGTATCGTTGATGCCGTCGTCCGCAATGGCGACCGTCTCAATGACCATTTTGTCGGCGGCTGCCTCGCGCGCGTGGGCGTATGCCTCCGAAAATTCAGGGTAGTCAAGCCGCCATTTGAAGACCGTGCTGCAGGAAGGCATGGCCGGGTCGGCGCAAATCTCGGTCAGGAACTTGCCGTCGGCGATCTTTTCCAGGATGGCGTTGACAAGCTCCTGGCTGTACAGCGACGGGCGGCCGACCTTGCGCTTTGCCGGTGCGCGCTTCTTGGCCGGCTTCTTCTTGGCAGGCGCCTTCTTCCCGGCAGGCTTGGCGCTGGCCAGCGGCGCGGTTTCTGGCCTGTCTGGCGTCTTACGGGCGGCGGGCTTCTTCGCTGCCGGCTGGGCCGGAGCGGCTTCAGGTTCCACGCGGCGCCTCTTATCGGAGGGCGAACCGGACTTGCTCACGGTGGTTTCCTATATGGTGTGTATGAAATTTCTCAGCCGGTTCGAGAGGGCTGGGTGGCCAATGCCGGCGGCATGGTGGTGACGGACTTCACAACGACCGTTCCAGACGCAGCCATGACTGCCAGCACGCCAGTGATCACCCAGCCGCGGACTAGGCGCATAGTGGGCAGGTCCGTTTCGATGGCGCGGATCCGGCCGTCCTGCTCCTTGAGGGACTTGAATGCGCGTTCCAGCGCTTCCCGTGTTTCCAGGTGGCGCTGCTCCATGGCGATGATCGTGGCGTTCTGCTCGACCAGCTTGGTGACGGCGCGCTCCAGTTGGGACAGGCGGTAGTCGATCAGCAGCTCGGCGCCGGGGGTCGTGGTGTCGCTCATCGGGTCACCTCGACTGCGAGAGCTTCACGAGCGTTCACAGCGTCAATCAGGCGGTCCATGCGAGCAGAGCAGCCTTTGCCGTATTCCTTGGCTTCTCCAAGGCGTGCGGCAAGGTCGTATTGATCAGCAGTTGTGAGTTGGCTGAAGATCGGGCTGCCGCACGGCTGTTTCAGCGCTTCCGGCACGGGCGGGAACTTAACGGTTAAGGTCGTCCCGCAGGCTGTCAGGAAGACGGCAAGCAACAGGGGCAGGATGCGCACGGGCGGCCTCGGTGAGTTGGGATTGAAAGTCGGCCGCTTCCTTCTTCGCGGCGGCGAGTTGGGTCTGAAGGGTCTTGACCTGAGCGGTATCGGTCACTGTCACGGTCTGGGTGATGACCTTGTCGACGGTCTTCGCGGCGGTCTGCTCGCCGGAGTGTCTGCCGCTGATAAAGATCGCGCCCGTGATAACGCCGACGATGTAGATGCCGATGAGCAGCAGGAGGTCTCGCGCCGGCTTGAGAGGTTGGAGCCAGTTCAGCATGGGAACCTCACCGGGCGGCCCCAGGTTGTGAACAGCGGCTGCCAGCGGCCGAGGATCTGGAGCGGGTAGTCCGCGTTCTCGCGCTGGTTGGCTGGGTGGATGCCCGGGTTGATCTGGCCGGTGACGGGCCAGGAGCCGGGCGCGGCGCTCAGTTTCTGCCGCTTGTAGACGTAGCCGAGGCCTCCGTTGTAGCTCGACAGGACGAATGCCCAGCGGTCACACTCGGTGGCGGCGGTCTTGACGCGGTCGTACAGCCAGCGGTCGTACCAGACCCCTGCGCGGATGCTCCACTGCGGGTTCAGCGGCTGCACCGGCCCGTCGACGCCAGCCTGCCCTGCCCACGTGGCGGTCGCCGGCATGAACTGCATGAGCCCTTGGGCGCCTACCTGGCTCCTGGCGAGCGGGTTGAACTTCGATTCCTGCATGATCTGCGCGGCGATCACGGGCACCGGGCCGGTGGCGCCGAAGCGGAATGCAGTCTCGCGGGCGATCGCCTGGCGGTACTGGTGCGCGGCGGGCGGAATCTGTGCACTGGCGGCGAGCGTCGCGGCCAGCAGCATTAGGCCGACAATCACCGACAGCGCGACGACGGCGCAACCGCGCATCCCGAGGCGGGTCGGCGGGGGGGATTCCTTCCGGCGATGGGATGCGCGAGTGCTCATTGGCCTGGCTCCTCGTGCAGGAGATAGGCGTAGCCGTTCTGGCGGCGGTTAGAGCCGGGGTAGTCGGCGTCAGCGGCGGCCCGGCAGCTGTAGACCGGGATGCTGCTGAAAATCTTCGGCGATTGCAGATCAGGGAACGCCGTGACGTTGGCGAAAGCGCCCTGCCCTGCGCCGTGCACGCGGGTGATAAGGCCGGGGTGCTCGTCGGTGCCGTTGGCGATGTAGCCCTTCACCATCACTTGGTTGCCGATGCGGGGCTTCCAGCCCTGCGGCGGATCGATCGGCGGCAGCGGCTCAGCGATGGGATTCGGCGTCGGCGTAGCGCAAGCGGCCGGCATGCCAACGACCGACTGAGGCGCGGCGGCGTCGGCCTGAATGGGGCTGTACTTGCGCTCGAAGACGTCCTTCGGGTTCAGGTAGGCATAACCATCCTCCTGCACCACAAGGTAGTCGCCGGGCACCGGGATGTAGCGGGCGGTCATGTCCGAGAGCGCCGTGTAGCCGCTGCCATCCTCAAGCCTCAATTGCAGGTCGGGGCTCGTTTGGCCGTAGCCTTCGACTCGGCAGGTGATGTCTTTGACCTCGCTGATGCGCAAGGCACGCACGCGCACCGGGTTGGCGATGTGGGTTGTCTGCATGCTCACAGCCCCGTCAGGCCAGCAATGATCACCGCACCAATGATCAGCGCGCGAGCAATGCGGTCATTCGTGGGGCTGGCGGCGTTGACCCGGCCCAGCGCGTTGCGGCTGATCCAGTAGCCCACCCATGCAAAGGTGGTGACGTGGCCCAGCTTCTGCAGCGTGACCTGGACGGTCGGGAAGCGGCTGCCGTCGATCAGCAGCACAGCCACATAGAACAGCAGGCCGAGGATCAGCCAAATGGCCATCCGCAGACGGTCCTGCAGTGCGTAGCTTGCGGGGGTTCGGGACATGCTCGCCTCATCGGGTAAGGGGATGAGGCGAGTGTATGGATGGGGAGACTATTCGAGGCGCGACAGAAGAAAGGGCGCCGAAGCGCCCGATTTCACATCAACAGGGAGAGATTTTCCCCCTTCTTGGGGAATGCCTTCGTGAACTGGTGCTTGAACTCATTCCAGTCATCATGGGCGCGCATGAACCCGATGATGGCGTACATGTGGCTTGCGAGTGCCGGGTGTCCGATTTCCTCGGTCAGCCACTGGAAGTGCTTCGCCTTGCGCTGGCCGCGCTCGTTGGTCGGGTTGCGGCGATTCAGTTCGTCGAGTACCCCCGGGCCGAGGCGCTCATAGACCAGATCGTTGATGTAGTGCCCGACCACGCCGGGGCGGCGCGACGTGCCCGTCCATTTCCATTTCTTGAGCCGGAACAGCTGCTCGAAGAACTCGTCCGGGAAGGTCTTCACCCATGCGGCCAGTTCCTTGCGGAGGAACTTGTCGAGGTAGGCCTGCAGGGCATCGCGCGCGCGCACGCTCTGGTAGCCCGTTGCTTCGTCGACCAGCGCGACAATGCCAGTCTCGGCCAGGCCGCGCACCAGCATGTCAGCGCGCTTGGCGACGTGCTCCTGCGTGTAGTGCAGCATCTTCTGGTCGCGGGCGCGCAGATACAGGTTGCAAACCTGCGGCAGCAGTTCGGCGCGATACCCATAGGCCGTGATGCCTTCTACCTTGAATTCGACGGGCATCGTCGAGCGCAAAAATTCCTCTGTAATCAAAGGCTTGAGGTTCGCCGCGAACAGAAAACTGGGGGCATTGTCGAGGGCCGCGCTGCGCGCGCCAGTTCCGCCTTTCGGACGACCGGATCGGCCAATAGCTTTGAGGAAGCCGTCTTGCGTCAGAACCCGCGTTCCGTCGCTCAGGACATAGCACGGGATTTCCACGTCGAGGATACGCAGCGGTCGGTCGACGGAGCCGAACTCCGCGACGGGCAGGTCGCTGCCGCTCCACCGCTTGCGCGCGGCCTTCGCCGCGATCTGACGACGCTTCTCGGGGTCGAGCGCCTGAGCGCGGGCAACCCCGCCTGCAACCTTGCTATTGTCCTTTTTCATGCAAGCATCCATTTGTTATGGTGCTTGCATACTATGCGCATTCAATCACAAATGCAAGCATCGTCATCGATGGCGATGCTTGCATTGATTAGGCATGGATCGCATGGAAGAAGCATTCCAGCCCGGCGTGGCCCCGGTCCTGCACCAAGCGCCCCCAGCGGGACGTGAACTTGCGCCCCTCGCGCGAGATGCGCCGCTCGTTGTTGAGGAATGTCAGCGCGTCGAGCGCTTGCTTGTAGGAGATGCCGGCGCGCTGCGCCACCTCCTGGCCGGTCAGAAGGCGGTCTGCGGCGTTGATGACCTCGAGCACCTTGTCTCGGTTGGTCTTCGCGCGAAGCGCCTCGAAGTGAAACTGAAGTGATAACTGCCCTGCCGCGATCGCCGCGGCATACCTGCGTTGAAACGCCCCCATTCCCGCCCCCGGAAAATCAGGGACCCGGTTAGTCGAACTGCACCCCATGCGTCGTGGCAGCATAGGCCGCGACCTTTGTCATGTATTGGCTCATCTCGCGCACGGTGATTTCGCCGCGTGCTATCGATGGCTGCACGAATTTTATGCTGCCGTCTGGCAAACGCAACTCCCTTGCAGGTAGAAAGCGTTCTTTCATGCTGATGTGCCACGCTTTCTCGCTGAAGCGCTGGCCCTCCACCCAGACCTGCTCGGCGATGGGCTCGATCAGCGATGACCAGTAGGCCTTCACCTGAACCTCAAGGCGGTCTTGGTCATCGTCGGTCAGGATCACGCGAAGAGGACGGCCATCGCGTGCCATGGTTGGGGCTGCCGCGCGGACGGTGGATACCACCTCGGCCCAGTCCGCGCGGCCGCGAAGCACGATTTCCCGGTAGACCTCAGCCACGGCGCGCCAGAATCTCGCGCTCGCGCGCCTTGTCCCGCTTCAGCAGCGGAGCCCAGGCCATCAGGTACTGACCAAGCTCTCCGTACCACTGGCCGGTGATGGATACCCCGCCCACCGTCAGCAACTGCACCTTGGCGCCGCGATTTGGCGGCACCTCGTAGCGCCAGCCGGTAGGCGGTGCGGCGATATGGGTCTGAGAATCACGCACAAGAAACCTCACCCTTCGAATGCTTCGCGCGCGCCTCGGTCAGCGTGCGCGTGCCGGCGATGCGGCAAACGATCTGCATGGCGCGGTTGCGGCTGATCTCGTACTTCGCGGCGGCCGCGGCCAGCGTCTGGCCCTCGATCGCCACCATGCGGTGGATCTCTGTGTTCCGCGCGATGGTCTGCAGAGCCCTCGACGTCAGCAGGTTCACGGCGTCATGGGCGGCCTTTGCTTCTGTCCAGTACCCCGTCATGCCGCCTCCTTGGTGCGGTACTCATGCAGCGCTGCTGCGGCGCGGGTGATAGCGAGCCGCACGGCCGCGGCCTTGTTCTGCGTGGCGTCCTCCATAATCGTCAGCGCCCTGTCTCCCGGGTAGGTCTCAGCCATAGCAATGCCTCGACGGACAATGACACTCATGCCGCAATCGATCTGTAGGCGGAAGGCGTCGCCGTCGTGGCGCAGACTGTCGAACAGCGCCCACTGGTCGCCCACGCCTACGTGCACCACCTCCAGCTCGCGCACGCGGAACCGGCGCACCTCATAGCCGGCGGCGCGCGCGGCCGCCTCGATCATGGCGAGTTCTTCCACGCTGGCCGGCCCCATCATGCGATCACCGTTGCCGGGTCCGGCGCGTCGATCAGGTCCAGCACGCGCTGAAACCGCTTCTGGAAAGGCTCGTCCAGGATCTCCTGCTGGAAGCGCGTCACCGGCTCGCGGCGCTGCTTGAACGGCGAGCCGTGCAGCACTTCACCTGGCGTCAGGTCGTTGAACTCGTCCACTGGAGTGACCCAGAATCCGCCGTAGCTGACGCGTGACAGGCGTAGGTGGTCGCGCTGCGTTTGCGCGGCGAGCTTCCCCCACGTCTCGTTCAGGCTTTCGGCCTTGGCGTCCGCATCCTCGCGGGTGGTCATGCGCTCCGGCGTCCGGAACCCGATACCGAAGTAGCTCTCGCCGTGGCCGGCGTTCTGGTGCGTCGCGAAAAACAGCTTGCTCACAATCTCTCCTGTTGAGGCGCCACGCTGGCGCCGGTCTTATGCCGCCAGCGCAAAGCGCTTCGTGCCTTCCTTCTGAACCTTCACCACTGCACCCATCTCCAGCCGGCGCACTGCCTCCTGAATCGCCCGGGTGTACTGGCGCTTAGTCACCCCTTCGAGCAGCGTCTCGTAGAACGCAATGCCCTCATTGAGCGCCGGCAGGTCGCCGGGTCCGAAACCCAGCTTCCCGTGGCGCGGGCTATTCGGGTTCTTGCAGGCCTCTGCTACGTTGATCATGGCGTTCTGGGCGGCGTAGACCACCTCGAGCCCGATTTCCTTGTTGCCGGCGTTCTCGCACAGCATTTGCGAGGTGTTAAGCGCGTTGACTATCGTGTGCCAGTCCTGTGCGCAGCCGGTGCCGCGTGCCATGGAGCGGACCGAGCCATGCAGGGACATGAGGATGGTCGCGCGCTGGTGGTCGGGTAGTGGCTGGTCGCCCTCGAAGATCAGTGCCAGCACGTCGCGGCGGGCCTCGCGCGGCTTGTAGGCCTTGTCGCGCTTCTTTGTGGTCTTGGCCATCACAGGCTCCTGAGTTTGGCGGCGCGGCGGGCGCGCTTTGCTTCGGCTGCGGCCTTGCGGCGCAGGTCTTCGGCGCCGGGCTTGAATGCCTCGCGAGTTTCCTCGCTGGTCAGCGTGCGCGGCTCGAGCGCAGCGAAGTAGTTCACGCCGCGCGGCGCCATGGCTATGGCCATGCCCAGCGCCTGCGCGATCTGCAGGCTGGCGCGGCGGGCTCGCTCGCCGCCGGTGACCACTACCACCGGCTCGGCGGCCGGCGCTGTTTGCTTGCAGTCCATTAGATTTCTTCCTCGATCCATCCAGCGTCACCCTTGCCAGCCGGGTAGACGAACTTGAAAACAAAGGGATACAAGGCGGCGGCGATCTTAGTTTTTGCGCGCGCGTCGTCCTCGATCATGGCTTTGGCGCCCTTCACGTCCCGCATCTCCAGAATCCCGGCGTCAGTCATCACCGCGAAGTCGATCGTGATGGACGTATTCTTGGCGAGCATCAGCTTGACGCCCTCGAAGTTCCACCAGAGCACGGCGCCGGCCAGCTTCTGCTGGTCCAGGTAGACGGCGTAGCGGCTTTCAGTTTTGTTCATCGTGCCGCGCGGCAACCGGCCCTTCGCCTGGTTGCGCTTGAGCACTGCGGCGGCGCGGTCGGCCTTCGACAGCGGAGCCGGTACCGGCTTGGACTGGCGCGCCTGGTGCGCGGCCAATTGTTCAGGCGTCCAGCGAAGCATTCCGCTCATGCCGCCTCCAGGACCAGGCCAAGCTGGCGCGTGCGCTCGGCCTGCAGCGCGATGTATTCCGGGTTCAGTTCGGAACCGAGCCAGCGGCGGCCGAGGCGCTGGGCGACACTGGCCGTCGTGCCGGAGCCCATGAACGGATCGAAGACGATGTCGCCGGGCCGGCTGCCGGCGAGAATGCAAGGCTCAACCAAGGCCTCCGGGAACGTGGCGAAGTGGGCGCCGCTGTACGACTGGGTGGCGATCGTCCAGACGCTGCGCTTGTTCCGCATCTCCGTGATCGCACGGAAGGCCTCCCGTCCCTCCAAGTCGTTCGTCTTGCCTGCGAACTCACCTCGCTTGACGCTCTCGCGCACCTTATGGGCATAGGCTTGGAGGCCTGCCTTCGTGCGGTGGCGCTCGTCGCCCGCTTCGTAGGCGGCCTGTCCCTTGGCGGCATTCACGTTGCCAGGCACGCGCACACGGCCACGCTCGCGCTCATCGGCGTCAGTGCCATGACCAAAGCCCACCCCAGAGGGGGTCGGCCCATACGTTGCCGGCTCCTTGATCGCGTCAGCGTCGAAGTAATAGCGCTCGCTGCGGGTCATCAGAAACAGGTACTCATGCGCTTTGGTGCACCGATCGCGCACGCTCTCCGGCATGGGGTTCGGCTTGTGCCAGATGATGTCTTGGCGCAGATTCCACCCGGCATCTTGAAGTGCAAAGGCGAGGCGCCATGGCTGGCCCATCAAATTCTTGGGGCGCATCCCGGTATTGGTCTTGGCGCGGCCAACTGACGTGTCGCCATGCAATGCCTTCACATGCTTGCCGCCAGTAGATCCACCCCACTTGGCGTCGTTCGCATAGGCGTCGCCCATGTTCAGCCAGAGCGTGCCGTCGTCCGCCAACAGTTCACGGCAAAGGTCGAACACCTCTACCATGCTGGCCAGAAAATCGCGCAGCGTCGGCTCTTGGCCAATTTGCCCAGCGTGGCCGTAGTCGCGCAGGCCCCAATACGGAGGGCTGGTGACGATGCATTGCACGCGCACGCCGGTGGCGATCAGGTCGCGCATGATGTCGCGGCAGTCGCCTTGGTAGCAATGGTCGATCTTCATACCGTCCGCCCCTTGATCCACTCGCGGCGCTGTGCCACCTGCTCTTCCGATACCGGCACATGCTTCTCACATGCCGGGCTTTCTCCGCCTATCCAGCGAAGCGCCAGAGATTCATTTAGGCATCGCCCCATCCCTACCCTTGCATGCGCCCTATCGCTTGCCGTCAGGTGTTCCTGGCCTGCTCCTGAGCGGGGCTTTAGGGTGAAGCGATCGCAGGTAATGCAGGTGGTAGTCATGCTTGCTTTCTCCCGTCGCCGAGGCGCGGCACCTGGTTGGCGGCGAGTTGCACGACCGTCGTGATCTGCAGCAGCGGCACGTCGGAACCGCTGGCGCGCACCTGTGCGGCCTTGGCCGGATCGCCCAGCAGCAGCGGTGCTTCAACCGCAAAGCCCGTCTTCGCGTTCTGCGCCTCGGCCATGCCGACCAGGTGCGGCGGGAAGTCGGGGATCTCGCTGCGCATCTTGTAGCCGCGGTACCGGTTCACGAACTCGTTTCGCACGAACGGCCATTCGTCCTCGTTCTTGCGGCCAAGTTCGATCCAGCCGCCCATTTCCGTGAGCACTCGATGGATCAGCGGGTCATCGAACGAAACCGAACGGTAGGTGCCCACGGTGCGCAAGCCGCGATCGACCTTTGCCCACGCCACCAGGGCGCTGTCCTGCGTGGAGCCCTGCAGCATGCGGATGATGTCGGCCGGCTTCGGCATGAACTGGCCGGAATCCGGGTTCACGCAGTGGCGGTTGAACGCCTCGGCCACGGCCTCGAAGTCGAACGGCTGCATAGCCTGCCACCAGACACGGCCCGCGAAATCCGAAAAGTCCTGGCGATAGAAGGCCGACACGTCCGAAACGAGCCGGGTAAAGCGGGATGCGTCCTGCGGTGTCATTGCGCTGCTCCTTCGAGTTCTGCGGCGAGCCGTTCGGCCACCGCGCGGTTATTGGCTTCCAGGGCTTCCTGGCGATTCGGCGCCTTGCGCTCGCCCTTCAGGCGCTGGCAGCACGCTTTCAGGTACTCGCGGGCGTCGGCTGGCTGCTCCGCCACTGCGGCGGCAACCGCGTCCTTGACGATGGGGAAGGTGTAGTCCTGCACCAACTTGCCCATGAAGGTCCGGCACTGGGACGGCGGGCAGCCGCCCTGCTCCAGCACCGACACCGCGGCTCGCCAAAGCTCGGCCTTGGCCAGTTCCTCGGGGGACTTGGCCTTCGCAGGCGGCTCGCCGCCCGTTCCGTCAGGAACGGAATCATCCGAAGGTGAAGATGAAGATGCAGTAGAAGAGCCGTCACCAAAGGGGGGCTTAGGTGCATCCTTTGGTGCGACACCTTTCCCATGCTTTGCGTCACCCTTCGATGCGGCATCATTGCCTTCACCGAAGCGCGACGATTCGCCGCGAATGGTGCGTACATATTCATCACGAACCATGCGCGAGGAATACCAAATCGGCCCCTCTTGAGTAGCAATCAGCGTCACTGGTGCGCCATCCTTGCGGCCGGATCGCGGGACATAGATGAAGGCTTCGCACGGCGCGCCGGCATCGGCGCCCTTCAGTACGCCCTTGGTAACGAGCGCCTTCAGGTCGGCCAGCTTGCAGCCCACGGCCTGAGCGATTTCCTTCAGGGCCCAGCGCAGTACGCCGTATTCCTCGGAATCGTGAAGCAGGCACATCACGTCCAGCCAGATGCCCTTTTCGGCATGGCTACAGCGACGCAGGTTCGTGTTCGACTGCCAGTCGCCCGGGTAAAACTGAAATGACGGGCGCCTCATTTTTGATCCCGAATCTTGTTCCAGCAGACGCCACAGAAGTAGCGGAAGATCTGCCCCGTCTTGAATGTCTTGCGAATGCCGGCGATCTCCATTGCATCGATGACTTCGTGCACACCCAGCTTCTCGATGAACTGGCGTACGCTGACCAGAGACGACGGGCTCAAGGTGTAGCCGGCGTCGAATCGCTCGTACACCTCCGCCACGCGCGCCGCCTCAGAATCCAGGCGCCGACGCTTCCCCTCGATCACATCGTGGTAGCCGCGCAGCTGCTCTTCGCGCTCAGCGATCAGGTCCGCCTTTTCCTGCAGCGATTGCGGGACGGACGTCAGAAGGCGTGCGCGCTTACCGTTATTGCAAGGCTCGCAGGCGGTAACGAGGTTATCCATGTCGTCCGATCCGCCCTCGGCCACGGGGTGGATGTGATCGACCTGCAGAGTCGCCTCCGGCGGGTGCGCGCCGCAGTACTGGCAGGTAAAGCCGTCTCGCTTGAAAACCTCAAAGCGGGTCTTCTTGCTGATAGGCTTGCGTTGTTGTTCGCTCATGATCAAACCTCGTTGGCCGGCAGATGGGCGACCAGAATTGTTCGTACGCGCTCCACGAGCTCGACCTCACTGACGCCATACATGGCTGCGAACTGCGGGCGGCCCATGTCGTGCACGCCGTAGCCGCTGTGCTGGTGATGCGCCGGGCAGAGTCCCACCGTGCGGTAGTGGCTCGCACGCATGGCGCCCTGGCCGGTGCGCTGGTGGTGAACGATGGCCGCGGTCTTGCCCAGCCCGAGGTGCTGGCAGAGCATGCAGCCCAACGCCTGGACGTGGCCCATGTAACGACGTTCGGCCGCGGTCGCCTGCTTCCGCTTGGCGCGCATGCGCTTCGGTGCCTTGGTGGGCTTCGCTTCGGCCGCTGTGCGCGCGAGCTGGGCGCCGCCCTGCTTGAAGCCGCAGGTACGCTTCAACGGAGTGCGCTTCAGGGGCTTAGTGCTGCGGTTCAGCATGGCTGGCAGCCTCCACGTCGATCGGCAGGCCAAGGCTGTCGCGCTTGACCTTCTTCGCCCGCTCTTCGGCCGCGCGAAGCTTCTCGGCCTCCTTGTCGTCAGCACGCTTGCGGAGGGCATCGCGTAATGCGATTTCGAAGGGAAGTAGCATCACTGCACCTCCACGGCTTTAGCGACGCGGGCTTCCTTGCACGACGGGCAAACGTTCAGCTTCCCGTTCTTGAGGCGCAGCGCGCGGTTGAAGAAGCCATTGCAGCCTGTGCACTTGAACGAGTTGTGCTGGCCGGCATATGGGATGGTGGAGACGGGCGCGCGGCGGCGCATCTCGATGATTCGGGGGTCGAGGATCATGCTGCGGTCCTCCGCTTGGCGCGGCGAGCAACCACGAAACCCTGGCTCCATTCCTTGCGGGCCTCGGTGTGCTGCGGATACGGATTGTGACTACCCTTCTTCCCTGCGCGGGCAGCACTCTTACCTTCGTCGCGAATAGCTTCGCGCGATCGAACTTGCTCCATCTGTATTCCCCCGGTGCGGCCGCGGCCGCTTTCATCGAATCAACGAACTACTGCGCGCGGCTCTCAGTCTTTATTGGGTTCGAATCGCGCACCATTCCCTTTGGCGACATTCCGGCGCTGCTCGGCTAACCTCAACATGTCGTCTGGAAGGGCCCAATGGCAGATGATTTCCCGGACCAGTTCGGCACGGGTCATGCCGGCTTCGCGGGCCTTCTGGGTAACGATGTCGCCTACTACCTCCGGCAGATCGGTCTTGACCGAGTCGGTCAGCTTGCCGAGCGGATGGTTGAACGGGGTGCGGGACATGAGCAGTTCTTCAATTTCTTCAAGCATGGGTCTCAGTGGAGAGTCAGACGGGAGCGCCGATATGACGCCAAGCAAAAACGAAGTGGCGGTCAACACAACGAAGCCACTCACCGAACACGATCTGGAGCACCGCAACATGCGCCTGCAGCTGTTCGTGCTGCGCCAGCTGCTGCTTAAGTCCTACGCCGAGCAGTACGGCGACCGCGCTCAGCAGGTGATCGCCGAGCGCTTGGCTACGGTGAGCGATGCAGCGCCTGGCGCTGGCATGCACGCTGCGGAACAGGCCCTGCTGATCGAAGAGTCGGCGGAAGTCTTCGCGGACATCGATGAGCACCTGGCTTTGATTCAGGCGGATGCGCTTTGAGGGCGATGCGAGCAGCGCTCCCTGCCCTGCTTGGCGCCGGCCATACGTGGCGCGCGGCGATGACGAGAGTCCGACAACCGGGCCGGCCAGCGGCGCCACTGCATTCAGGTCTTGAAGAGGGGTCATTTGGTTATCGGGTCTCAGGTATAAAAAGCCCCGGCGCAAAGACGCCAGGGGAAAACCGCCTGCGGGTCAGTCAAGCGGTCGGGGAACCATCGAAAGCGCCGGCAGTGACAGAGCGCTCTGATACGAAAAAGCAGACAAACCTGCGCGGGGACGATGACAAACTGCATCGCATGTACACGTTCGGCGAGCGGCTTCGATGGGCAATGGCGCGCATGGAGCCGCCAATGTCCGGACGCGCCCTCGCCCATCGCATTGGGATCCGACCTCAGTCGATCCACTACCTGCTCGACCCCGCGCGCAACGCTCAGGGGAGCCGCCACACGTCGGCAATTGCACGAGTGCTCGGTGTTTCTGGCGACTGGCTCGCATCGGGAAAGGGCCGGCCTTACGAGAAAGGCGAGCGCCAGGCCGATCCGCAAGAAGTCGTTGCGAGCTGCCTCGCATCCGCAAAGCAACTGGTCGCAGACCTTGAGCGGCTGATTCGATTGCTTGAGGGAAAGGGCTGATCACTTCTTGGCGCCCCCGCCTTCAGCCAGCTCGGGCCAGAAGACATGCCAGTCGGTCGGGAACAAATCCTTTCTGGTAACCGCGCCGCCAGTGGCCCGCTCTATCGCCAAGCCAAAGTGCTTGGGAACCGGTCGCACACCACTTGCCCAACGGCTCACGTCGGGCTGATGCGCCCCGATTGCCTTCGCTAATTGAAGGCATCGACCACGTTCTTGGGACAGGTATGTCTTGAGATCCATGGCGCGAAGTATAGCGCTGCGCTAATCGTTGTCAATAGCGCAGCGCACATTTCAAAGTATAGCGCTCTGCTATTTAATCGGTGCCATGCAAACCATTGACGAAATCCGCCGCGAGAACCTGGAGCTGGCCGTGCAGCGGCTGGGCGGGAAGGCGGTTGCTCTCGCGAACGCGGCTGGCCTGTCAGCGGCGTATATCAGCCAAATCCGGACAAAGCAGCCTGATTCGAAGAGTGGAAAGCCGAAATCCCTAGGTGATGACGCAGCGCGCAAGGTTGAGGCGGCAATCGGCGAACGGGCTGGGTGGATGGATGTCCGTCATGGCGATGATGCGAAGCCGGCGGAGTCCGCAAACACTTTCACTCAGGGCTCGTACGCCATGAGCACTACTGTCGCGCGATTGGCGAAGATCCTCGACGGCCGCGAGCAAGCTGAGATCGATATGATTCTTGACGCCGTTGAGCTGTTGCTGAAAGTTGGGCCGACACGGCGCCAGGGGGAGCCGGAGCCAGAGCAATCCGACCAGCCAGTGTTTTCGCGGAAGAAGAGGGTAATCGAGTTCACCGGCCTTCACCCGAGCAGGGCAAGGGGGCGGCAAGGGGCAAAATGAGGCAGTTGCTTGTAATCGTGGTGGCAGTTGGCCTGCTGGGCTGCCAGCAAAAGCAGAGCACGCCCACAAGCTCTGCTGCGCCTGCTGGCGCGTCGGCGGCGACGGTGGCTAAACCGGACAGCCACTCGCAGACCGAGCGCCTGCCGTTCCCGACCTGGAGCGAGTTCAAGGAAGAGAACAACTTCGACACCACTGGCCCGCTAGAACGCAGAATGATCTGGCAGGTCTATCGCGATCGCGTCGTACCGGCTGTCGCGGCTCATCAGGGCTTAGACGCTGCCGAGCTGCAGCGCTACTTTGAATCGAAGGTGCCAAGACCTTTCGAGCCCGCCTATGCCATCCGGCCTACTCCGCGCTCCTTCTCTGGTTATGACTGCACTCAGGATTGCTCTGGCCACGAAGCGGGCTACGCCTGGGCGGAAGAGAATGGCATCACCGATCCTGATGATTGCAGCGGCAAATCCACGTCGTTTATTGAGGGCTGCCAGGCATATGCGGAAGAGCAACAGGAAGGCGAGACGGATGAATAACCCCTCCGACGTGGGGAGCGGCGCGGGCTGGCTGTCGGCTACCCTGATCCATCCAACTTTGGGGTCAAACATGAAGAAGGTCTTTCTGGCCGCCGCATTGCTGGCTGGCGTGTCGCTTGCCCACGCCCAGACAACTTACGTCCGCCCCTCGGTAGACAAGAACGGCAACTACCGCGAGGGTCACGTCCGATCCAACCCGGATCAGATCCGCAGCAACAACCTGAACGCCGAGAACAATCAGTATGGTGGCGTGAACCCGTACACCGGCCAGCGCGGGCACCAGAAGGACGAGTACAGCAACCCACCACAGTACAACCAGTCCTACGGTCAGCCGCAGGGCGGCCAGAGACGGAACCAATATGGGTACTGATATTAGGTGGGCGGGGAGGTAGGAATTGGACGTTGACTTCTCCCACCTTACCGACGCTGACCTTGACCGGCTAAGGCGCGAACCGAAGAAGGTAGAGAATCCCTCGGCCCGGTGGGCGACCAAGGGCGGTCACCGCGAAAAAAACTACCAGGTGCGCGCGATCGACGACGAGACCGCCAAGTACCGGGTATTCGTGAGGGTCTCGGTATCCAATCCGGCCGTCTTCTCCGTGGGCTTGGTGCGGCTTTTCCATTCCGGCGGAGCGCTGGTCCTGGTCAGATATAACGGCGCATACCATCCGCATCGGAATGTAATTGAAAGGAACAAGCTTCCGGCCGCAACACACAGGCACATTGCGACAGAGCGCTACATCCGTGCCGGCTACGATCCGGACGGATTTGCAGAACTGTTTGAGGGCTACACTACGGTTGACGGCGCGCTGCATTGCTTGGTCCGCGATACGCTAATATCGGGATTGAGCACATCCCCAGACGCACCGCAGCAACTTGAACTGACACTCCTACGTGGCACCTGATGCACCTACGGCCTTGCGCCGCATCCTCTGTGAAGCTTGGTGCTCCGACCTCGATGTCGGTGAGGACCGTGACGCCATTCGCCTATCGATGCCGCTTACCGAAGCTGACGGCGACTTTGTCACCGTCTGGCTGCGCGAAGTGATGGGCGGATGGCAGATGGAGGATGCTGGAAGCACCTTGATGCGATTTTCCTACGATCAGGATGTTGGGTCACTGTCGTCGGGACCCCGGGCGGTCATGCTCCAGCAGATGCTTCACGAATATGGGGCGCGCCTCGATGAGGACGGCCAGATCCGCGCAGAGTCGACTGAGCCAGATCTGGGGCAGGGATTGTTACGCTTCGGACAAGCGCTGCTTCGCGTCGGGGAATTGAAAACTTGGACGAAGAGCCGGGTTGCCTCAACCTTCTTTGACGATCTTGAGGTGAGCCTCAAATCGATAGCAGGCCCACAGAAAGTCCACCGGAACTACGTATATGGCGGCATTCCCGTTGCCGACGATTACCCGATTGACTTCTACATCGAGGGCGGTAAGGAGCCACTATTCGTCTTCGGCGTGCCCACGAAAGATAGGGCGCGACTGGCAACGATCGTGCTACAGCACCTGCAGCAACACATCGAGAATTTCAACTCAATCGTGGTTTTTCAGGATGCATCCGCTATTGGAAGTGCTGATCTTCGGCGACTAATGAACGCCGCCAATGACATGGTCGATTCACTGGATGCGACGGATGCACTGAAGAGGAAGGTCATGCACCGCTTGGTGGCAGCATAGCCCCCCCCTCCTCGATCAGCCAGCATTAAGACCCGCCCACTGAGGCGGGCTTTTTGTTGCTGCGGCATGTGAACGCACAAGGCCCGACCTGTCGGGGATACCGTGACGAATTGTGTCGTGCTAACTTCCAACTGCCCCACGGAAAATCCCCGGAAAACAATGTCAAAGATCAACCAGATGGATCGTGCACGCCTGGCCTGGCCAGTGCTCGCGACAGTCGCGGAAAAGCGGCAAACCATTACCTATAAGGAGCTCGGTGCGCACCTAGGCGTGCACCACCGCGCCATCCGCTACGTGCTTGGCCCCATTCAGGAATACTGCATGGAGTCCGCACTGCCGCCGATGACGATCCTCGTCGTAAATGGATCCGGCTTGCCGGGAACGGGCTTCATTGCGCATAACCGAAAGGATCTTGATAGCGGCATCGAGCGCGTTTGGTCTTACCCCTGGCGACAGGAGAGGAACCCGTTCGATTTCGCGGCCGAAGGTCTGTCATACGATTCGCTGTTGACAGGGCTAACGGAAAACCCTGACGAGGCGGAGCAGGTCTACACCAAGGTTAAATCCCGCGGAATCCAGCAGATCCTATTCCGCGATGCTGTCAGGAAGGCCTACTCATGGCAATGTGCGTTCACGGGAATGGAGTTTCCCGACGCCCTCGAAGCTTGCCACATAGTCCCTTGGCCCGATGCAACACCCCAACAGCGCCTTGATGTGCGCAACGGCGTATTGCTCAACCCGCTACACCATAAGCTCTTCGACACGGCCTACATAACGGTCCGATCTGACTACACGATCGCATATTGGGATCCCAGTGCATCGAGCCGTCAGCATTCAAAGCTTGAGGCAAGCCTGACCACGCAACTGCATGGCCAGCAGATGCGCCTACCTCGCTTTGCAAAGCATCGCCCCCTGGCGGACTACATTGAGCAGCACAACGATACCCTGCGATCGAAGTTTGATGAGTGGAAGGATTTCGATCTATGGTAGAGCGACCCGGAAGTAAGAGGCTTCCGATGTCCGTCGCGGCCCGCCCACTGAGGCGGGCTTTTTATATGCTTATTGGCTTCTTCCGTTGCTCTCCTCGTCGGCAGACCATCGCCATTCGAAGTGCTTTTTGAGAACCCATCCTGACCGATACTCCTCGGCAGCCCGGTCATAGTAACGAACGAAAAACCACTTTCCTTCCTCCGCCAAGAACCTCACCGCCTCGCCAGCATTGATTCTTCCTTTCGCGCCTGCTGCAGATTCCGGGCGGGACTTGACCTGAGCGCCTCTACCTGCAACAAGACGTGCTTCTTGGCGGCGCGCATCCGCCTTCGAAAGCTTCTCCACCTTCTCGCCAGCATCAATTAGCATCGCCGTCATGACTGCGAGCTTGGCATCCACTTCTGCATCCCGCTTTGCAGCGCTCCACTCCTGATACAACGGCACCAGAATCGCAGCCAGAAAGCCCAACACCGCCAACCATTCGAGGGTCTTTCTGCCAAGGCCAATTCCGACCTCTTCACCGGTGCGCACCGCTTCCGCATAAACCTGAACGGGAGCATCTTCCGAGGGCGGATTTCCCCACCTGGTCAGTTGCTCTTGGAGGCGCGGCAGATAATCTGTAAGCGCCGTTCCTCGGAAATCAATCGTTGCTAACGACAGATCGCCTATGGACGCCCTCAAGGCTTCCATAGAGGCAAGGCTGTTCGCCAAGATAGTGTTGGCGTCATACCCGAGCGAGCCAATGCCCATCTGTTCGGTCAGCTGCTTTCTCAACTGCTCGGTGTAGGGTAAGGCATGCTCCCGTAGCTTCGCCATCGTTGAGCGCCAGGACGCAGCATGATCGTCAAAGTGACGATTCAACGCAGTGAGATCTGCGAGGCCAAGGGCGCGAACCAGCTCTTCCTGCGAGGTGGCGATAGACCCCATTGAGCGGAGCTCTCGCATCTGCTGCTCCACCTGTGACGTGGCAGCGTTCTTGAGTTGCTCCCGCACCCTATCCAGCTCGCTATATCCAAGAACTTGCAATGCGCTCACTCCAAAGCGCTCCCCCAGCCCACTGATGGCAGGATCAAGAGAAATCCGTGGCATCAATCCTTTCCAACCTTCACTCATCTGGTACTCCAAATTCGAACACGCCAGCATACCTTCCGCCCGTCGTATTTGCTGCCCCACCCGGGGAGGTAAGGAGCACGGCTCTCCTCTGCCGCTGGCCGCCACCTAGCGAGCCTCTCGTAGCAGACAGGCCTGTCACTCACAACCAGACCCCCATGTCTCCCCCTGTCGTAGGGTTACCAACTCGGTGCATCCCGGTCGTAATGCAATTGAAAGCTAGGGATTGTCCTTAGAACGAATAGAACAATGCATGACATCGGTTATTGACCTGGCCGCCTATCGGGCGCGGCGTGCCAGGAAAGGGGTTGGGGCTCAGCCGCGTCCTCCGGATTGCCCCGGCGACGATCTAATTCAACTCCAGCACCAGCCAGGCGGCTCGTATCGAGCCCAGATCACAGGCATCTACGCCGAAGAGCCGGACATAGCTATCGAAGTGATGGTCGACGCCATCAAGCAGCTTGCCATCGGCAGCCCCGCGTCCGCGATCGAGACCATGGCGGAAGCCATTAGGCATCTGGCAGAGCTAAAGAGAAAGTCTCGCGCGAGGCCGGTTTAGATTAGCGCTGCGCTATTGACATGAATTAGCGCTGCGCTATACTTCGCTCCATCAGCACGACGCCAGCACCCCGCAGGCAGTGCCCAAGCAGATGGAGAGAAGCATGTCGCCGTCGGAAATCATCAGCAGGATCCACCCGAACGAACGGACCCGCTTCCTGATCGCCCTGGTTGCGATCGATAGCCAAGACCAAGGCATGGAGCCGGACTCGCGCCAGTTGATGCAGCTGGCCCGCTACACGGAGTTGCGCGACAAGATCGTTGCGCAAGCCAATGCAAGTCTGGAGCGCGATCAGGAAGTCGCTGCCGGCGCGCGTGCCGCGGTCGAGCGCGCTATGTCCGCCCCGGGAACCGTCATGGTGAGCACCCGCCGCGATGGAAAGAGCGAAGTGCGCACCGTTCGCGGCACCGATGTCGCAACGGTACAAGCGCGTGCCCGCGCACTGGTCGCCAACATCGACGCCTTCCGTAGCCCCTCCCTCAACGAATTGGGTAAAGACAGCCACGGCCGGCATGTGGTCGAGGTTCGTTGCCACGGCTTGGACTGAGGCGCGCGCCATGCAACCGACCAAAGCACAGATCGGACTGCTGCAGCACACGCTGGGCATCAACGAGCATCGCCGCGAGCCGTACCGCAACCACTTCGTCGCCAGCCAGGGCCATCACGACATGGCGGACCTTGAGCAGCTGGAAGCGGCTGGCCTGATGATCCGCGGCCACCGCCCCGGATTCCTTCCGGGCGACTCGATCGTCTTTTACACGACCGAAGCGGGCCGCGCGCTGGCGATCACGTCGCTGCCCGACCTACCGGACCCGAAGAAGCGGACGCGCTACGAGGAATATCTCAGCGCCGACGGATGCGCGGGGGATTCGTTTGCTGAGTTCCTGTGCGGCAGCCGCCTGCCGAAGTTTGAGCAGCGCAAGGCGTACGGAAATGCCCGTCGGGACAGGTGGGGCGATGAGTACCGCATGTATCGCTGCCACGCCTATCCGTACGAATTCCGTCGTGACATCGAAGGCGACTGGGCGCCGACCAAGAAGGACGCCAAGGCCAGCTACAAGGCGGCGCTGAAGAAGCGCCAGCAGGAGCAGCGCTCCACCCTCAACACCCCAGTTGGGAGCTACGCATGACCTCAGTGAACATCCACCAGGTCAAGCTGAAAACCCGCCGCGAGATGGAGCGGACCATTCCGCGCGAAAAGCTCGGTTGGTGGCACGACGTATGTCCCGGCCAGCGGCTCACGCTGCGCGACGCCACCGCAGCGGACATCGCCCGCTGCACGCTCCGAGAAGGTACGTCCCGCAATCCGGATGACTACTTCTGCGAGCTGCCCGCTAACGGATCGCTGGTAAACAAACTCGCCATCGCCCACATGACCACCTACGCCGTTCCAGTCACGGGAGCAGCAGCATGACCACACTCAAGATCACCCACAACGACACCTCTCTTATGGTGTCTGGCACCTACCGCCGCGGCTACGACGCCACACTGGAACAGCCCGGCCAGGACGAATGCTTCGAGGTGGATACCGTCACTGACTCGGGTGTCGACGTCACGCACCTGCACGACGGGGAAGAGATCGCAGGCCTGGCGTTGGAGGCCTACCACGATCTGCAAGCCTTCTGGGAAGAGGAAGCCGCTGACCGCCAGCGCGAGGAACGTCGTTTCGCTTTCGGAGTGGCGGCATGAAGCGCGGCGAAGACTTCATCTGCGACTTCGAGCGTCGGCATCCGATCCTGTTTGGCTGGATCCTGACCATGCTGATTGTCGTGTTCTACATCGCTGCCGGCGATAGCTCAACCCTCTTTGCCCTGACCGGGAGCCCGCAATGAAACGCTTTCGAGTTGTCCTCGACAACACCACCGAGTACATCGCCGTCGCGGCCTGCAGCATCGACGTCGTCATCCAGGCGCTGGACCGCGGCGCCCGCAAGATCAAAGTCACCTCCATCTGAGCCGACCATCATGGAAGCACCAGAGATTGAAGTTCTGGACCCTATCCAGACCCAGCCGGCCGCAGGCCTGGTCCTGTATGACGCCATCGAATCCGGTCTGGCCGAGCTGCGCGCGGCCGGCGCCGAGGCCTTCGACGTGAAGACGACCGCTGGCAACAAGGCCGCACGCGAGTTCATTCAGCGCTGCGTGGCCACCCGCACTGCCACGGACGAGGCCTACACGAACTGGAACCGTCCGATCCTGGCTCAGCAAAAGCTGGTGCGCGAGAAGCGCGACGAGATCCTGGCCTCGGTCAAGGCGATCGAGACGCCTGTGAAGGAGCAGGTCGACGCCGAACAGAAGCGCAAGGACGAGGAACGAATTGCCAAGGCCCGCGCCGAGAGCGCACGCATCAGCGCGCATCAAGCCTGCCTCAACGCCATCGCCATGCTGCCGCGCGACTACCTGAGCGCGTCCGTTGCCGACGTCGAAGCCGCCATCCGCGATCTGGAATCGCCAGAGTACGTGGGCCAGCGCGACTGGGAAGAGTATGCCGAGCAGGCCAAGGAAGCCGTAGCCGCTGCCCTGATCACGCTCCGTGCCCACCTGGAGAACGCCAAGGCCCGCGAGGAACTGGCTGCGATGCGTGCCCAGCAGGAAGCCGAGGCCGCCGCCCGCCGCGCCGAGGAAGCCAAGGCCGAGGCAGAACGCAAGCGCGTGGCCGGCATCAAGGACCGGATCCATGCAATCGAAACCGCGCCGTCGACCTGCATTGGTCTGGGCGTGAAGCAAATCCAGCAGCGTATTGAATCGCTGGCGGCAGAAGCCGCTGACGACTTTGCCGAGTTCCAGGCCGAGGCCGGCGCCGCGATCGAAGCCGCGCTGGGGAACCTGAACACCATGCTGGCCGGCGCTCGAGATGCCGCGGAACTGGCTCAACTGCGCGCCGACAAGGAAGCGCGCGAGCGTGCCGACCGCGAGGCCGCGGAGCGCAAGGTCCGCGAAGAACAGGAGGCCAAGGCTGCCGCCGAGCGTGCCGAGCGCGAAGCCGAAGCGAAGCGCCAGGCCGAAGCCCGCGCCGCCGAGGAAAAGCGCCAGCGCGAGGAAGCCGAGGCCCGTCGCCGCGAACAGGAAGCCGCCAAGGCCGCCGCCGAGCGCGTGCGTGCGCAGGCTGAAACGCTGCTGGTCCTGCTGGTCGAAGCCCGCGCC
This sequence comes from Cupriavidus numazuensis, assembly GCF_905397435.1. GTDB lineage: Bacteria > Pseudomonadota > Gammaproteobacteria > Burkholderiales > Burkholderiaceae > Cupriavidus > Cupriavidus numazuensis. The sequence continues at coordinate 187,454 of NZ_CAJPVI010000002.1, read as the reverse complement.
CATGTGCCGGCCGGCGATCTCGCCGACCGCATCGACGCCGCCATCAATGCAGCCACCGGAGCCGCAGAATGACCCAGCACGACCTGCCTGAAATGGAAACCACGCTGACGCCGGCCGCCATCGGCGGCATGGGCCCCATGTACACCGCCCTCGCCAAGGCACAAGGCGCCTTCCAGCCGATCGAGAAGAACCGCAGCGTGACGATCGACATCAAGGACGACCAGAAGCGGAAGATCGGCTCCTACAACTTCCGCTATGCGGACCTGCAGGAAATTCGCGCCAAGACCACGCCGGCCCTTTCCGAGAACGGCCTGTGCCTGTTCCAGTTGGTGACCGAGGAAAACAACAGCACGATCATTCGCACGGTGCTGGGCCATTCCACTGGCGCAGAGATCACCGCCGTGGCGCGCCTGTACCGCGACGACCGCGACATCAAGAAGTTCGGTGCCGCCATCACCTACCTGCGCCGCTACATCGTAAGCGCCCTGCTTGGCGTGGCCGCCGACGACGACCTGGACGAGGACGGCACTCCGGACGCCGGCACCGACATATTGCCAGCAGCAGAAGAGCACCCGGGCCTGCGCGATGCCAAGACCATCGGCGAACTGAGCAGGATCATGAGCGGCCTTCCGAAGGAAGAGCGTGCCACCTACAACCCCTATTACGAGCAGCGCATGAAGGAACTGCGCACGGCCAGCCAGGAGGCAGCGTGATGGCTGAAATCAAAGACGGTGGGCCGGCATTCCCAGGCTCCTATGAGTTCGACCAAATTCCGCCTTACGACCCGGAGCGGCCGAACGCTATTCATGTCGCAAAGCCGGTGAAGGTTTTCCAGTCTGGCATGACCCTGCGCGACTACTTCGCAGCTAATGCGGACATCGAGCCGGAGATCGGCGTTAAGTATGCGGAGACTCTGCTTGGCCGAGCCATGCCCGACTACGCCGCCGACCCGCTTGCCAACGCGATCTTCTGGGCTGATGCCCGGGCGTGCCTCCGCTACATCGAGGCCGATGCAATGCTGCGAGCCAAGGGGGAACCGTGCGCATCGTGACCTGTCAGCAGGGCAGCCACCAGTGGATCGCCGCCAGAAGCGGCGTGATCACCGCCAGCATGTTCCGTGTCGCCCGGTCCCGCAAGAAGAACGGCGAGCGCACCGACGAAGCCCTCAACTACGCCTTCCGCTTGGCTATCGAGCGCATCAGCGGCGAGCCACTGGATGGAGGCTACGAGACGTGGCAGATGCGCCGCGGCCAAGAGCTGGAGTCCGACGCGCGCCTCGCACACCAAGCTGACATCGGCGAGTTCGTGGAACCGGTCGGCATGGTGCTGTCAGACGACGGCAACTTCGGCGCGAGCGCCGACGGCTGGATCCGCAAGGATGGCGGCGCCGAGTACAAGTGCCTGATCGCGCCGGACGAACTTCGCACTGTGCTGATCGACCACGACCTGAAGAAGTTCGATGATCAGGTGTACGGGAATCTTTGGCTATCCGGCCGCGCATGGTGGGATTTTGCCCTGTACTGCCCTGCCCTAAAGGCCATCGGCAAGGACTTCTTCCGCTGGCGCATCCAGCGAGACGAGGCATACATCGACGCCATGGTCGAAGACCTTCTGGACTTCGACAAGCTGGTTGAACAGAACGTGGTCGAGCTGCGCAAGCTGGCCGCCTGACAAATTCAAGGATTCCCGCAATGTGGTTCAAGAACCTGTCAATTTACCGACTTCCTGTCTTCGCAATGACTGCGGCCGACCTGAGCGCCGCCCTGGCGAAGCATGCCTTTGTCCCGTGCACCAGCCTTGAGGCGGAAACCCAAGGCTTCGCCGAGCCGCGCGACGGCAGCGGCCTGGTGCACGAAGTGGGCGGCAATCTCCTGATCGCCCTGCAGACGGAAAAGAAGCTGCTGCCGCAGTCCGTCATTCGAGACGCGACCAAAGCCCGCGCCGCGGAGATCGAAGAGCAGCAGGGCTTCAAACCGGGCCGCAAGCAGACGCGCGAGATCAAGGAGCAGCTGTACGAAGAGATGCTGCCCAAGGCCTTCAGCATCAACACGCTGACCCGCGCATGGATTGACACGAACAACGGCTGGCTGGTGATCGACGCGGCAAGCTCCGCCAAACGCGACACCATGCTGGGCTACCTGTTCAAGGCGATCGATAACCTTTCCGCCCACCAGCTCTACGTGAACCACTCCCCTGTCGCCGCCATGACGGAATGGCTGGCCACCGACACCGCGCCGTCGGGCTTCACTGTGGACGACGACACCACGCTGGAATCGATGGGCGAGAGCCGCGCGACGATCCGCATTGCCAAGCAGGCGCCGGACCCCGACGACGTGGCCAAGCACATCGCCGCTGGCAAGCGCTGCACCCGCTTGGCCATGACGTGGAATGACCGGGTATCCCTGGTGCTGACCGACTCCCTGACCATCAAGCGCGTCGCGGCGCTGGACGTGATCAAGGAAACGACCGACGCATCGATCAATGATGCCGACGAGCGCTTCGATGCTGACTTCATGCTGATGGCCGGCGAGCTGTCGCAGATGCTGGCGGACCTCGCGGCAGCCCTTGGCGGCGAGCGCCCTGCGGCAGAGGCCGGCGACCTGATCGAGCGCGCCGCAGCAGACATCGCCCCGGATGGCTGCGACGATCCCCTCTATGAACAGGCCGTGACCATCGTGCGCGCGCACAAGCGTGCCTCTATCTCTCTGGTGCAGCGGCACCTGCGCATCGGCTACAACCGCGCGGCGCGCCTGATCGAGGCCATGGAAGCTGGCGGCGCTGTGTCTGCCGCGAATGACAGCGGCGATCGCACCGTGCTGGGAGCGGCAGCATGACCGCGAAGAAGCGAAAGATGCAAACCGCCTGGTCGAATGGGGAGATCCGAACCCTGCGCCGGGAGTGGAAGAACGACAAGCCGGTCAAGGACTGGGCGCACAAGATCCCGAATCGCACCGTACTGGCGATCAAGGCCCGTGCCAATGAATTGGGACTTGGGCCCCGCAAGGTAAGCCTGGCCGGCCGGTCGATTGCATGGTCGCTCATGAAGCAGCTGCTCGCCGACGGGAAGCCCCGCTCCACGCTGCAGATGTCGAGGGAAATCAATGTCTCGCGCCGGTCGCTTGACCACTGCACGCGCCAGATGCACGGCAAGAGCCTGCGCGTAGGCGACTGGGGCCCGCAAGGCCTCGACGGCGTACGACCTCGCCTGTGGGCGCTGGGAAAGGGAAAGGACAAGCCGAGGCCGCCCAAGCAGGACCGCGCGGAGCGCCATCACATGCTCTGGCTGAGGCTGAAGAAAGATCCGGAGAGACTCGGCTTGCACTATGCCCGGTGCAAAAACCGTAACGCCGAGCGCGCCGGCCGCCTGATCCGCCGCGACCCCGCAGCCGCATGGATCGGTACCCCACCAAACCACACGACACCATGAGCCCTGTAACAGCCCTGATCATCGTCGCTGCCGGCGGGGTGCTATTCGCCCTGGGAGGCGCCTATGTGGCGCGGCGTCAGGCCAAGTGGATGGCGGACTTCTACACCCAACAGAACAAGGACAACGAGCAATGAGCGAATCGACTACGCCGGCGCAGTGCCGGGACGAAGACTGGAGCCTGGCGCGCGACTGCGGCCTGATGGCGGCCGAGCCGGGCACGAACGCATGGGATGCGGCGCTGGGGCGCTTTGCTGATGGTGTGCGCGCCGCGCTCGCGCAAGCTGGCGGGCAGGAGCCGGTTCATCTCGACGGGCGCATTTGCGAGCACTGCGGCGAAGGTAATGCCGTGCTCACGTTCGAAGATGGTCAATTCTCCAGCAACTGCGATATGTGCTGCGCGGATTGCGATTACTTCATGGTGGAGCGCCTGAATCAGTTGATCGGTGTCCAGCGCCAGGTGCCGTGGGATAAGTTCCCCGGCTGGCTGATCGACCACCATGAAGGCGACACGATCACGGAGGAAGGGTTGCAGCATGCGCTCGAGGCCATGCTGAAAGTTCACCCGCTTCTCGCCGCCCCTGCGCCGGTCGCATCGCCGGCCGCGCCAGCACCCGCAAGCCTGTTCGATGACATGCTGCAGTCGCTAGAGCACGTCGAAGCCGTGTATCGCCTGAATGTCGTGAAAGACAACGGCGAGCCGAGCAGCACGCTAGACAATCTGCAGCGAGTTATTGCCCGCGCTAAGGGCGCAGCGCCTGCGCCCGGCGACCGGCAGGGTGTGGCGCTGTCGGATGAGATCAGCGCATTGCGCAAGCCCAAGGCGCCGGACGGTGCTGCATATGCCGAGTATGACAAAGGCTACAACAAGGCTCTGTCGCACGTTCTCGAATTGCTCTCCCGCGCATCGTCCTCGCTTGATGAGGAAATAGCGATGCTGCGAAAAGATCTTCAGCAACAGCGCGAGCGCAATGATGAACTGTCGCATGAGCTTGTCGTGCTAAAAGGTCGCGCCTCGTCCTCGCGGGAGGAGGTGGAGAGGGATGCGGCACGGTATCGGTGGCTGCGTGATTCCGACCGTATTGGCGACGATGGGGACGATCACATTATCGTTGGGGCCGCCGGTGGCGAAGACGTGCTTTGGGGTGAGCGGATGGATAGCGCCATCGACGCTGACATGCTCGCCGCCGCTGAGGCGCCCAATGAGAGCAGGGGCGCATGATGGGGGACAAACCTGTATTCCCCGGCATCGTATTGAGCGCTGGCATGCCGTCGAAAGAGGTCATGGATCAGATGGACCAAGCCATGATCGACTGGACTATGCGTGCAGCGCGTGGCGAGTGCCAATGGATCTGCGCTGACTGCTGCATGTCGTTTCCGGAAGGGATGCCAGATTCGTGCGCCCACGGGCACCAGTCATGCAAAGACATTATCCAGCGAGACAAGCGGGCTGCCGCCGCTGAGGCGCCCAATGGGGGGAGAACGGTGATGGAAGGCTGGGACGAAATTGCGAGCAAGGCTGTGCAGGCCGCGTTCCTGCGCGACGTGTGCCAGGGGATGTCCAAGCCGCATGAGTGGGGCGACCACACCAAACTGTGCATGCGGTTCGCGCTGAAGATGTACGCACAGGGCTACGCCGCAGGCATGGAGCGGGCGGCGGTAATCGTCAAGAACGAAGCCGCCATGTGGACGACAATGCAAACCAAGAAAGGCTTTGCTAGCGACTGCGCCCACGCCATCCGCGCCGAAATCAAGGATCAATCATGACCATCCCCGCCACCTTTCAGACGCTGATGCCGGTCTGCCCACACTGCGGCCATGAGTTCGACAGCGACGACATGAACGAAGCCGACGAGGATCTGTGGTCATTGGCGCCGGACGAGGGACGGGCCAGCGTCGTCTGCCCGGACGCTGCCTGCGGCAAGGAATTTCACATCCAAGGCGGTTACCGCCCGCGGTACACGACCGCGATTGACGAGGACGACCTATGACCATCCCCGCCACTACCCCAGCAGATGGGGAACTGAACCTGGACGTGCTGGAAGCGATTGCGCGGCGTGGCGGCACGGTGATTCCATCGGACACGCTGGCAATGATCGCCCGCATCCGCGAACTGGAGCGCGCCACCCCCTCACCGGGGAAGGCGCCGGAGCGAATCCAAGAATTGGAGCGCGTCTGCGGATCAATGGCATCGACCATTGAGAACATGGACAAGGCCGTGCGCGCCACGCTTGGTATTGACCCCGACGCCGATGATTCTCTGCCGGAGTTGGTGGCGGATTGGATGGAAGATCGCGCCTCACCGGGGAAGGCGGAGGCAGAGGATGCGGCGCGGTATCGGTGGCTGGTAGACCGCTACTGCGGTTGGGATGCCGAATGGGGCGACCCAGCCAAGGAAATCATCGCTTTCCGGTTTGACCAGGAGGCGCCCGTTCCGATGAATAAGGGAGAGCTTTCCGAATCCATCGACGCCGCCATCCGGCAGGAGCGGGACAAGCAATGCGGCTGCCAGACCTGTCGCCCACATTCGGTCGAAATGCGCATGATCCTGTGCCCGACCTGCGGCAACAAGCGATGCCCGCACGCCAACGACCACCGCAATGCCTGCACGGGCAGCAACGAGCTGGGACAGCCAGGATCAGCGTACCCGGCCATCTAGCAGGAGCGGGACAAGCAGTGATGCAGGAAGCAGCAGAACAGATGTTAGAGGTCACGCGCAATGCAGTTCACTGCCGGCGCCACAAATAACTAAATGCAAGAAATGATAAATCGGGCTCACCGGGTCATAGCAGTAACCCGCCAGACATGGCGGATGGAGCAAAATATGGCAACCGCAATGCCAAAACTCATCTCGCTGGAATCGTGGGCCGAACGCATGTTCGGCAGCGAAAAACCGCATCGCAACACGCTGCGCAACTGGCGCAAGCTCGGGCTCATCAACCCGTTGCCAGTGAAATGCGGTCGCACCTATTTTGTAGAGCCCGATGCCGTGTACATGGACGAGGCCGGCGAGCTTGCGCGGAGGATTGGCAATGGCCGCTAGACCTCGTTCCGCCAAGCGCCGCAACTGGCCAGTCAATTTGTATCAGAACGGGGCCGGCTACTTCTACTTCCGCGACCCGGAGTCCAAGAAGGACTTTGGCCTTGGGCGCGACCAGGCCAAGGCCTTTCAGGAGGCGCGCGTCGTCAACGCCGAGATTGCGCGACGCACCAAACACACGTCGCTGCTCGATCGCATCAGGAAGCCCAACGGCAAGACGCTGGCGCAATGGGCCCCCGAGTACCTGAAGGCCTACGAGGACAATCGTGCCCCCACCGCCAAAACCATGCAGACGGTCAAATCCGGTGTGCGGGCGGCGCTCGCTGCGCCGTTCGCCAGCAAGGATTTGCCCGCCATAACGACGAAGGATGTCGCCGAATACATCGCGACGGCGGTTCAGGAGCGCGGCGCCAACATGGCGAAGCTGATTCGCAAAACCCTTCTCGATATGTTTCGCGAAGCTGAAACCGTCGGGCTGATCGAAAATGGAAAAAACCCGGTGTCAGTCACTCGGACACCGAAATTCGACGTCGAACGCTCACGCCTGACCCTGGACCAGTTCCAGGCCGTCTATGCTGCAGCCCTGAAGCTGGAGCCGTGGGTCGCTCGATGCCTGGAACTCGCCTTGCTGACCGGCCAACGGAGAGAGGACATCGCAGGCCTGCAATTCGCCGACGCCACTGAAGGTTTTCTGCACGTCATCCAGTCGAAGACTGGCGCAAAACTGCGCATCCCCCTGAGCATACGCCTTGATGTGCTGAATATGACGCTTGACGAATGCATCAAGCGCGCCCGGGACGCTGTCGTATCGAAGAGCATCCTGCACTACTCGCGGCGGAATCGGATGCGGAAGGCCGGCACGCCGGTACGTGCAGACGCCCTCACGAAAGTGTTTCAGGAACTCCGGGAAGATGCTGAACTGACATGGGAGGATGGCAAGAACCCGGCCACCTTCCACGAGTTGCGCAGCTTGTCGGCACGGCTCTATACCGAGCAATATGGTGAGGATTTAGCGCAGGTCATCATGGGCCACAAGACAGCGGCCATGACCGAAATGTACCGGGACACGCGCGGCGCAGAGTGGGTCGAGGTCCGCGTCTCGGGTTGAGAATTTCAGACAAGTAATAGACGCGCAGTAGACACTAACCCGCAAAACCGCTTAGAACATAGGGAGCATGACCGCCGCTACTACCTGAGAGGTAATGACGGCCATTCATGCGCGCGCAATTTGCGCCCTATTCTGCACACCGCGACAAGGTGTAACAGGCGAATGGTATGCTTGATCTTTTAACCCCCGCGCGCAAAGGGCGCGCACCCTGATGGAAATTGCCATACTGCTGGCGCTGATTCTGCTCAACGGTCTGTTCGCCATGTCCGAGATCGCGCTGGTCACCGCCCGCCGGGCGCGGCTGCAGCGCCAGGTGGAAGAAGGCGACCGCGGAGCCATTGAAGCCATCAAGCTTGGCGAAGACCCGACGCGGTTCCTGTCGACCGTCCAGATCGGGATTACCTCGATCGGCGTGCTCAACGGCGTAGTGGGCGAATCGACCCTGGCACAACCGCTGGGCGTGTGGCTGCAAGGGCTTGGGCTGCCGCAGACCACGGCCGGCTATGTGGCAACAGCCATCGTAGTGGCCGGCCTGACCTATTTCTCGATCGTGCTGGGCGAACTGGTGCCCAAGCGCCTGGGCCAGATGGCGCCGGAGACCATCGCCCGGCTGGCGGCGCGCCCGATCTCCTGGCTCGCCGTGGCCAGCACGCCGTTCGTCAAGCTGCTGTCGGGATCCACGCGTCTGGTGCTGCGCCTACTCGGCGTCAACACAAACCGCGGCCCCGGCGTAACCGAAGAAGAAATTCATGCGCTGCTGATCGAGGGCTCCGAGGCCGGCATCATCGAGCAGCACGAGCACACCATGGTGCGCAACGTGTTCCGCCTCGACGACCGGCAACTCGCCTCGCTGATGGTGCCGCGCGGAGACGTGGTGTATCTCGACGTGGAAGTGCCGCTGGATGAGAACCTCAAGCGTATCGAGGAATCGGATCATTCCCGCTTTCCGGTCGTGCGTGGCGGCATGCATGACATCGTCGGCGTGGTGAGCGCGCGCCAGTTGCTGGCCCGCCGCCTGCGCGGCGAAGAAGCCGACCTGATGGCCGCGGTGCAGCCTGCGGTGTTCGTGCCGGAGAGCGTCACGGGCATGGAGCTGCTGGAAAACTTCCGCGGCTCGGGCGGCCAGATCGCCTTCGTCATCGACGAGTACGGCGAAGTGCTGGGCCTGGTCACGCTGCAGGACCTGATCGAAGCCATCACCGGCGAGTTCAAGCCGGACAGCGCGGACGAGGAATGGGCCATCCAGCGCGAAGACGGCTCCTGGCTGCTCGACGGCCTGATCCCGATTCCCGAACTCAAGGATCGCATTGGCCTGCGCCAGGTCCCCGAGGAAGAGAAGGAACGCTATCACACGCTGTCCGGCATGCTCCTGCTGCTGCTCGGCCGGTTGCCCCAGACCGCGGACAGCGTCCAGTGGCAAGACTGGCGCTTCGAGATCCTTGACATGGACGGCAAGCGCATCGACAAGGTCCTGGCATCGCGCGTGGCGCCGTCGGAAGGACCGGAAGACGAAACCACGGGCTGATTCCGGCACCGCCCTTCGTCGTCTTTCCCTCGCATCTGCAATTCGGGCGGCTGTCAAGGCCGGCGTAACGTGCGCCGGCTCTATACCGACGGTGCTCTCCTGCCGCGCTCCCTGCCGTATGATCGTAGCTGCGCCACACCGGACGCCGCGATACTGCCTGCACGGCAACGTGCAATCGCGGTGGCGGAATACAATCAAAACGACAGAACGGGGAAGTGTGGGCAGTGGCCGGCATCTTGCGGGCCTCGCCTGCAAAAGAGATTGCATGCACCAAGACGACGCCGACGACAGCGCCGGTCAACGTGCCGGAAACGCGTATGACATGGTTCAGCCGGCCGCTTTCGTGGCCGCGCTGGGCAATTGCCGCGCCACTTCCGGCGGCGCGCAGCTGGTCATCCTGATCATTCGACTGGATCGCTTTGCCAGCGCATGCGAATCCGTGGGCCCCCGGCGGGCTGCGCATCTGCGCCAGCTCGTCCAGGCGCGGCTCGCGCGATTGCTGCTGCCGGAAGCGCGCATGTACTGGCTCGGACCCGCGGATCTGGCGGTGGTCACTCCGCTGCCGGCCGCGACGCAAGACCCGGCACGGCTCGGACAACGCATGGCCGACGAGCTGGCCCGACCGTTCACGCTGGACGGCTTCGAGCTGTTCCTGTCCTGCAGCATCGGCATGTCGCTCGACCATCCCGACGTGGCCGCCGAACGCAGCCTGCAGCACGCCTTTGACGCCATGCTGCGGATCTGCCGCCAGGGCGGCGACGGGCTGGCGAGCGCCATGCGTGCCGGCACGCCCGCCGCGGACCAGATGCTCGCCGCGCTGCCCCAGGCGCTGGAGCGCGGCGAACTGAGCCTGCATCTGCAGCCGCGCGCCGATTTTGCCGGCTCCCGGATCAGCGGCTATTCGGTCCGCCTGCGCTGGCGCCATCCCGCGCTCGGGCGGGTTGCGCCGCAGGACTTCCTGCCCGCGCTCGAAGGCCTGGGCCTGATGGGACCGGTGGGCAACTGGCTGCTCAGCAGCCTGGCGCCGCTGGCGCGGGCAGCCAACGATGTGGGACCGCTACAGTTCACCCTGCTGGCATCGAGTGCGCAACTGCATCAGCTCGATATGGTCGATGCGCTCGCGCGAACGCTTGATGCCGGTGCCGTCGCGCCAGAGCGGCTCTGCATCGAAGTGCCTTCCACCAACCTGCCGGACGACCCGGAACTGATCGGCAGGTTCGAAGCCCTGCGCCGGCGCGGCCTGCAACTGTCGCTCAGCGATTTCGACGGCCGACCGGAAAGCCTGGAAACCTTTGGCCGGCTGCGCCCGGACCGGGTCACGCTGGACGTGCGCAGCCTCGGGCATGCCGACCAGCCCGCCAACGCCGCGGCAGGGCTGCGCGAGGCGTGCACGGTGGCGCGCAAGGCGGGCGCCATGGTTTGTGCAAAAGGCGTGGAAACGCGCAAGCAGCTGGAACAGGTGCATGCCTGGGGGTGCCACAGCATCCAGGGCTACCTGCTGGCGCAGCCATTCCCGGCCAACTGGCTCGCGCAGACTCACTGGGCCATCCAGCAGCGCGCGCGGGAACTGCTCGGGCCGGCGGGATGACGCCAGCGGCGAGCGTCCATGCGCCATCACCCTGCCCGGTACGATTTACAAATTGCGACACATCACACGTGATGCGCACGGCCACTGGCGGTAAAATCTGCCGCGAAATGACCATGACTGAAAGGAGCCCGGCGTGAAGAAAGGTTGGATCTGGTGCGTACTGTTCGCGACCTTGCTGGCTGGCTGCAATACCATGGCCGGACTCGGCCAGGATATCCAGCGCGGCGGCCAGAAACTGGAAGGCGCGGCGGATCGCCACAAGTAAGCGGCAAGCCCCGGCATCCGGGGCCCAGCGCACCCTCGGCAAAACGGCACGCATTGCGTGCCGTTTTGCATTCCGGGCCGTGCGCGCAGAGTCAGCCGCGGCGCAATGCCGCAGCGTCTTCCGCGAGCTTGCGGATGCGGCCCCAGTCGCCGGCAGCAACAGCGTCCTTCGGGACCACCCACGAGCCGCCCACGCACACCACATTGGGCAAGGCGAGATAGCTCGGTGCCAGCGCTGCATCAATGCCCCCGGTTGGGCAGAAACGCAGTTGCGACAGCGGCCCGTACAGCGACTTAAGCATTGGCACGCCGCCCGCGGCCTGAGCCGGGAAGAACTTCAGGAAGGTGAAACCGGACTCCAGGGCAGCCATGGCCTCGCTGGCCGTGGCCACGCCCGGCAGCAGCGAGATGCCGGCATCCTGCGCACCGGCAGCCAACGCCGGCGTCAGGCCCGGCGACACGGCGAACTGCGCGCCGGCATCGCGCACGGCGTGGAGCTGTTCCACGGTCAGCACCGTACCGGCGCCCACGCAGGCGCCCGGAATCTTCGCGGCGACGGCGCGAATGGCGTCCATTGCGACCGGTGTGCGCAGCGTGATCTCGAGCAGAGGCAGGCCGCCGGCCACCAGCGCTTCGCTGACATGCAGCGCTTCGTCGACGGAGCCGAATTCCAGCACAGGAATGACCGGCACATTGGCCAGCCGCGCGAGCAGCGGGGAAGGTTGAAGTTGCATGGCAGTCAGGTTCGTTGCGGACAAGGATGTGTGGATCTGATCAGGCGATCACGGACACCGACTGCGCCAGCCTGGCGAGCACGGTCTCTGCGGAAGGAATCGGCGCCACCGCGCCGTAGCCGGTGGTAGACAGCGCGGCGGCCACGTTGGCATAGCGTGCCGCCTCGAACGGATCGGCACCTGCCGCCAGCCGCGCGATAAAGCTGCCGCCGAAGCAGTCGCCGGCGCCCGTGGCATCGACCGGCTTGACGGCAAACGGCTGCACCAGCGTGCGCGACTCAGTCGTGGCCACGTAGGCGCCCTCTTCGCCAAGCTTCAGCGCGACCAGGCCAATGCCGCAGCCGAGCAGGTAGTCGACGATGGCATCGCGGTCATCGAGCCCGGTCAGCACGGTGATGTCATCCCAGCTCGGTAGGCACACGTCGGTCAGTGAAAACGCCTCGCGCATGATGCCGCGCGCGCGCGCCAGCGACCACAGGCGCAGCCGCAGGTTGGTATCGAGCGACACCTTCGTGCCGGCCTTGCGTGCATGCTCCATCGCGGCCAGGCCCGCATCGCAGGCACTGGTGCTGATGGCCAGGCTGATGCCGGACAGGTGCAGGAAGCTCGCCTGCGCAATCGCGGCCAGCGGCAAGTGCTCGTGATGGTAGCGGCTCGCGGCCGAGCCTTCGCGCAGGTAATCGAAGCGGTGGCCATGGTTGTCATGGCTCACGAAGTACACGCCGGTCGGCGCGACCGGATCGACACGCACATGGCGCGTGTCCACCCGCTCGCGCGTCCACAGCGCCACCAGACGTTCGCCGAAGCTGTCAGCGCCCACCGCGCTGATATAGCCCGTGGTGGCGCCTTGCCGTGCCGCGGCAATGCAGAAGTTCGAGGTGTCGCCACCAAAGCCCTGCAGGTAGCGGGTCGGGTCGTCGGGCTGCTGGTTGAACTCCACCAGCGGCTCGCCGTAGGCCAGGATGTCGATGCTCATGGCGGGCTCTTCTCAGAAGAAGGTCTGGACAATGTCGATGACGCGCATGTCGCCGTCCAGCACGGGAATATGCCGCCACTTGTCGAACGTCAGGCACGGATGCGAGATATCGAAGGCAATCATGTCGCCGACCCGGATATCGTCGCCCGCGCGGATCTGCAGGTACGCATGCTGGTCCATCATGCCGGTGACTTCCCAGTGCGCCGGCACGGCGACCGGGGCATCGCTGCCCGGACGATAGATGGCCGCGGGAATCGGCATGCCGGCGTCGAACGCCGCGTCGCGCTTGCCCATGCCGATGATCGCGCGCTCAGGCTCCGGCACGGACTGCACGTACGCCCACAGCTGCAACGCCGGCAGCAGGCCTTCACGCATCTTCTGAGCCACGGGATTGCTCGCGAGGATGCGCTCCTGCGCGGCCTTGTAGACGCCGACGTCATGGGTCAGGTAGCAGCCGGGACGCAGCACGATCTCGATCGGCGTGCCGATCTCGGTGCGCGCGAACTCTTCGGCCACCACGTCGTACCACGCCGAACCGGCGCCCGACATGACCACCGGACTGCGGCCGAAACGGCCCTGTTGCGCGATCTCGCGCGTCACCGCGACCGTGCGCTGCAGGAATCGCCGGATATCGGCCTCCTCCTTCAGCACGCCCTCATAGATTTCCACGCCAGCCAGCGACAACGCATCGGGCCAGCGCGCCAGTGCCGCCAGCACGTCCGCCTGCTGCGCGGCGTCGCGCACGCCGGTGCGGCCGCCTTCCACGCCCAGTTCCAGCAACACCTGCAGCTTCTGCCCGCGCTCACGGAAATACGCCCCGAGCTGGTCCACCAGGTCCGCGGAATCCACCAGGCTGAAGAATTCGAAGCTCGGATCGCGCAGCAGGTCCGCAATGATTTCCATATTGCGGCGGCCCACGAGCTGGTTGGCCATCAGCACGCGGCGCACGCCATGGGCGTAGGCCGCTGCGGTCTGGTGCGCCGTCGCCAGCGTAATGCCCCAGGCCCCCGCGCCGAGCTGGCGTGCGAACAGCTTGGGCGCCATGGTGGTCTTGCCATGCGGCGCAAGCTGCACGCCGTATTCGCCCATGAAGCGGTTCATCCATTCCAGATTGTGTGCCAGGCGGTCTTCATAAAGCACTGCGGCCGGCAAGCTCAGCTCTTCGCGCAGCAGGTTCCATCCCGTCTGGCCAGCGTTTTCGGGGGCAATCGGCGCCTCCAATCGGCCCAGCGCCTTGTTGAGCGGATCGATCGTGCCGGCTTGGTACTTTGTTTCACGCATGCCTGTCATCACCCTGAAAAAATCTGATTGACGTAATGATATCCCTGAAATTACGATATTTCATCCTTTGTTATAAAGTAACACGCCGGTCCACCGAGCGACAACCGGATGCGATCAGCGCCCCGCCGCAGCAACGCGACAGGGCCGGCATTACCAGTTATAGCCCTTCGCCAGCCGACGGACCCTCCCCCAGCCATGACCGCGCCTTTCGATATCCTGACCCGCATCGCCGAGCGCGGCCCCGCGTTGCGCCTAGCCGAGCAGAAAGTGGCGCAGGTGGTACTGGAAGACCTGGCCGGCGCAGCGGCGGCCAGCATCAACGAACTGGCGCGCAAGGCCGGTGTGAGCGAAGCGAGCGTGACGCGCTTTGCCAAGGCCATCGGTTGCCGCGACGTGCGCGACCTCAAGCTGCGGCTGGCGCAGGCGACCGCGGTCGGCATGCGCTTCCTCGATCCCGATGGCGTGCCGGCGCCCGCCGATGCCCCCGCTACCGTGGCGGACCGCATCCATGCCGACGTGCTGACCGCGCTCGAGGTCAATCGCAAGCTCATCGATGCCGACCGCGTAGAACAAGCGGCGCGCCTGTTGCTCGGCGCACGCATGGTCTACGCTTTTGGCATGGGCGGCGGCTCGTCGATCATGGCCGACGAGGCGCGCCACCGCCTGGCGCGTCTGGGGCAACCCGTGGCCAGCTACCAGGACGCGCTGCTGCAGAAGATGGTGGCCGCGACGCTCAGCCGCGATGACGTGGTGCTCGCGTTTTCGGCCAGCGGCAGCGTGCCGGAGATGCTGGCGAGCTGCGATATCGCGCGCGAATACGGCGCGAAGCTGGTGGCCGTGACCGCGCTCGGTTCGCCGCTGGCTGCGCGGGCCGACGTGCTGCTGCCGGTGCGCACGCTCGAGACCGACTTCATCTTCAAGCCGTCGGCCTCGCGCTACGCGATGCTGCTGGTGCTCGATGTCCTGGCTACGCAGTGCGCGCTGTTGCAGCAGGACCAGAGCAAGGAACGGCTGCGCCGCCTGAAATATGTGCTCGACGCCCACCGCGGTCCCGGCGGTGAGCGCGGCCCGGACAGCGGCGCCGGCCCGGACGGCCGCCAGCCGCTGGGAGACTGACCTATGCCACACCTGTTTGATACCCTGATCCGCTGCGTCACGCTGATTGACGGCTCGGGCGCCGCGGCGCGCATGGCCGACGTGGCGCTGCGCGATGGCCGGATCGCATCCATCGACGACGCCGGCGCGATCGACGCCGACTCCGCCGCGCACGTGGTCGAAGGCCACGGGCTAGTGCTGTCCCCCGGCTTCATCGACGTGCACACGCACGACGACACCAACGTGGTCCGCCAGCCCGAGATGACGCCCAAGCTGTCGCAGGGCGTGACCACCGTGATCGTCGGCAACTGCGGCATCAGCGCCGCGCCGGTGGTGCTGTCAGGCGATCCGCCCGATCCGATGAACCTGCTCGGGCATGCGGATGCCTTCCGCTACCCGGATTTCCGCTCCTACGTGCAAGCCGTCGACGCCGCGCAGCCATCCGTCAACGTCGCGGCGCTGGTGGGCCACACCGCACTGCGCAGCAACCACATGGACCGGTTCGACCGCGCCGCCACGCCGGCCGAAATCGCCGCCATGCGCGCGCAGCTCGAAGAAGCACTGCAGCACGGCGCGCTGGGGCTCTCCACCGGACTGGCCTACGCCAATGCCTTCAACGCGCCGACGGAGGAAGTGCTGGCGCTGGCCGAGCCGCTCGCGCATGCAGGCGCGCTCTACGCCACGCACCTGCGCAGCGAATTTGCCGAAATCCTCGACGCGATGGACGAGGCCTTCCGCATCGGCCGCCATGCGCGCGTGCCGGTCGTGATCTCGCACCTGAAATGCGCCGGCGTTCCGAACTGGGGCCGCAGCACCGAAGTGCTGGACGCGCTCGACGCCGCGCAGCGCTGGCAGCCCGTCGGCTGCGATTGCTACCCGTACACCGCGAGCTCATCCACGCTGGACCTCAAGCAGGTGACCAGCGATTTCGACATCATGGTGACGTGGTCCGAAGGTGCGCCCGAGATGGGCGGCCGCCTGCTGGCCGAAATCGCGGCCGAATGGCAGGTCGACCTGCACGAGGCCGCGCGGCGGCTGATGCCGGCCGGTGCCGTGTACCACTGCATGGAAGATGCCGACGTCGACCGCATTCTGAGCCACCCCGCCACCGTGGTCGGCTCCGACGGCCTGCCCAACGACCCGCTGCCGCACCCGCGCCTGTGGGGCGCATTCCCGCGCGTGCTGGGCCACTATGCGCGCGACCGTGAACTGTTTCCGCTCGCCGTAGCCGTCAACAAGATGACCGGCATGTCGGCCGAGCGCTTCGGCCTGACCGAACGCGGCTTTGTGCGCGAAGGCTACTGGGCCGACCTGGTGCTGTTTGATCCCAACACCATTCGTGACGCGGCCAGCTTCACCGATCCGATGCAACCCGCCGAAGGCATTGCCGCGGTCTGGGTCAACGGCGAGCTGTCGTGGCAACAGCGACAGCCCACCGGCGTGCGCGCCGGCCGGTTCCTGCCGCGCGGCGCCCAGCCCGCGGCCTGACCTCTCTTTCTTTTGTTTCACCCGATTTCAGGAGTTTTCATGGATATCAAACGATTCGGCGTAGAAGGCGGCACCGGCCAGGGCGGCCAGCACATGCCATTTGCCCGCGCAGTGGCTGCAGACGGCTGGCTCTACGTGTCCGGCCAGGTGCCGATGGTCAATGGCGAACTGGTCGACGGCGGCATCGTGCCGCAGACGCACCAGGCCATCAAGAACGTGCTGGCCATCCTGGCCGAGGCCGGTTACGGCCCCGAGCACGTGGTGCGTTGCGGCGTTTGGCTGGACGACGCGCGCGACTTTGCCTCGTTCAACAAGATCTTCAAGGAATACTTCGGCGCCAACCCGCCCGCGCGCGCCTGCGTGCAGTCCAGCATGGTGGTGGACTGCAAGGTCGAAGTGGACTGCATCGCGTACAAGAAGCCGGCAGCGTGAGCCAGTTGCCTGCTGATTGCCTGACTGTCTGACTGTCTGATTGCGCTTTCCCCGCCCGCGACCCGGGCGGGACATGAACTTAATTACAAACATTGCCGCCACAAGCGGCCTTTTTTCCACTCAAGGAGACAACATGGGTGCCGTCACCGGAACCACACTGTTGGTGTACGCGCTGATTGCCGTGATCGCCCTGGTCATACTGATCGCGCGCTTCAAGCTCAACCCCTTCATCACCCTGGTCGTCGTCTCTGTGCTGCTCGGCTTCGCCGTGGGCATGCCCATGGGCGACATCATCAAGTCGTTCGAAGCCGGCGTAGGCGGCACGCTGGGGCATATCGCCCTGGTCGTGGGCCTCGGCACCATGCTCGGCAAGATGATGGCGGAATCGGGCGGCGCCGAGCGCATCGCCCGCACGCTGATCGATTTCTTCGGCGAGAAGAACGTCCACTGGGCCATGGTGACCATCGCCTTCATCGTCGGCCTGCCGGTCTTCTTCGAAGTCGGCTTCGTGCTGCTCGTGCCGATCGCCTTCAACGTGGCCAAGCGCACCGGCACGTCGATGGTGCTGGTCGGCATTCCGATGGTGGCGGGCCTGTCCGTCGTGCATGGCCTGATTCCCCCGCACCCGGCCGCGCTGCTGGCCGTCACCGCCTACGGCGCCGACATCGGCCGGACCATCATGTACGCGCTGATCGTCGGCATCCCGACGGCGGCCATTGCCGGCCCGCTGTTCGCGAAACTGATGGACCGCTACGTCAAGCTGCCCGATGTCAATCCGCTGGCCGCGCAGTTCACCGAGGAAGACGAGAAGGTCAAGGAATCGCACGACCTGCCGGGCTTCGGCATCACGGTGTTCACGATCCTGCTGCCCGTACTGCTGATGCTGATCGGCAGCTGGGCCGACCTGTTCACAACGCCCAAGACCTTTGCCAACGACTTCCTCAAGCTGATCGGCAACTCGGTCATGGCGCTGCTGATCGCCGCGCTGGTGAGCTTCTACACCTTCGGCAAGGCGCGCGGTTTCAGTCGCGATGCGATCCTGAAGTTCACCAACGAGTGCGTAGCGCCTACTGCCATCATCACGCTCGTGGTCGGCGCCGGCGGTGGTTTTGGCCGCATCCTGCGCGACTCCGGCATTTCCACCGCCATCGTCGACGTTGCCACGAACGCGCACGTGTCCGTGCTGGTGCTCGGCTGGCTGGTTGCGGTGATGATCCGCATCGCGACCGGCTCCGCCACCGTGGCCATGACCACGGCCGCCGGCATCGTCGCACCGATCGCAGCCAGCGTGCCGGGGACGCGCCCCGAACTGCTGGTGCTGACCACCGGCGCCGGCTCGCTGATCTTGTCGCACGTGAACGACGGCGGCTTCTGGCTGGTCAAGGAGTACTTCAACATGACCGTGACCCAGACCTTCAAGACCTGGTCGGTCTGCGAAACCCTGATCTCGGTGGTGGCGCTGCTGCTTACGCTGGCACTGGCCACGGTCGTCTGACCTGCACTGCTCCGGGCCCGGGCACCCGTGTCAATCGGGATTGCCTTGGCCCGGGCACCCTCCTACACTCCCTCCTCGATGCGGCCGCCAGTGCCGCACCGGTCCTATCGAGGAGACAATCCATGACCTTCACGCTGTTGCAGCGCGCCATCGTTGCCTGCGGCGCCCTCGCCCTGCTGTCGACCGCGGCACAGGCCGCCGATCCTATCAAGATCGGCCTGATCGCTCCGTTCTCCGGCAGCTTCGCCGATTACGGCAAGCAGATGGAAGCCGGCGTCAAGGCCTACCAGTCGCTGCATGGCGACACGGTGGCCGGACGCAAGGTGCAGGTCATCATGAAAGACACCACGGGCCCGGTACCGGATGTGGCCAAGCGCCTCGCGCAGGAACTGGTGGTACGCGACAAGGTCGACATCCTGGCCGGCTTCGGCCTGACGCCGGAAGCGCTCGCCGTCGCGCCGGTCGCCGAGCAGGCGAAGAAAGCCATGGTGATCTTCAACGCCGCTTCGTCGGTCATCACCACCAAGTCGAACTACATTGCGCGTGTGTCGATGACGTTGCCGCAGATTTCGGCGCCCATGGCCACGTGGGCGGTCAGGAATAATGTGCGCAAGGTGGTCACGCTGGTGGCCGACTACGCGCCCGGCATCGATGCCGAGACCGCGTTCAAGACCAACTTCATCGGCGGAGGCGGGCAGATCATCGAGTCGATCCGCGTGCCGCTGCGCAACCCGGAGTTCGCGCCGTTCATCCAGCGCATCAAGGACGCGAAGCCGGAGGCGGTGTTCCTGTTCCTGCCCGCCGGCGAACAGGGCGTCGCTTTCATGAAGGGCTTCCGCGAGCGCGGGCTCGCCGAGGCAGGCATCCGCGTGATCGCCACGGGCGACCTCACCGACGACCACGTGCTGCCGGCCATGGGCGATTCGACGCTGGGCGTGATCACGTCGTTCCACTACTCGATGGCGCACGATTCGCGCGAGAACAAGGCCTTCCTGAGCGCCTATTCCGCCGCCAACCCCGGTGCCGGCCGCCCGAATTTCATGACGGTAGCCGCCTATGACGGCATGGCGGCCATCTACGAAGCGCTGAAGAAGACCAATGGCGCCACCGATGGCGACAAGATCATTGGCGCGCTCAAGGGCATGAAGATCATGAGCCCGCGCGGGCCGATCATGATCGATCCGGCCACGCGCGACGTCATCCAGACCGTCTACATCCGCAAGGTGGAAAAGCGCGGCAGCGAGCTCTACAACATCGAGTTCGACAAGTTTGCCGATGTGAAGGATTCCGGCAAGTAAGCCCCTCGCCGCCCCGCTTCCGGACCGGCACCGCTCACGGCACCCACCAGTAGCGCGTGAGATGGAAGAACACCGGGGCGGCGAACACCACCGAGTCGAGCCGATCCAGCATGCCGCCATGGCCCTGGATCATATGACCCCAGTCCTTGATGCCGCGGTCGCGCTTGATCGCCGACATCACCAGCCCCCCGAAAAAACCCATCAGGGCGATGACCAGCGCGATTGCACCGGCTTTCCACGGTGAGCCGTAAGGCGTGATCCACCACAGCGAAGCACCGAGTGCCGTCGCGCTGGCCACACCGCCGACAAAGCCTTCGACCGTCTTGGACGGCGACAGCAACGGCGCGATCTTGCGTTTGCCGAGCAGTTTGCCCCACACATACTGCAACACGTCGCTGCCTTGCACGACGATCACCAGGAAGGCGATCAGCAGCAGGTTGCGGTCCTCGTAGCCGGGAATCGGCAGCGTCAGCAGCGCCGGCACGTGCGAGATGCAGAAGACGCAGATCATCACCGCCCACTGCACGCCCGCACACCGCTCGAGGAAGCGCGTGGTCTCCGAAGACAGCGCGGACAGGATCGGCAGGATCAGGAATGCATAGACCGGGATGAAGATCGAGAAGAGCCCATACCAGCCGATGTAGACCAGGATGTACTGACAGGGCAGGAAGACAAAAAACGCGGCGACCATCGCGCGATGATCGCCGCGACGGGTCGTCGTGATCGTGATGAATTCACGCAGCGCGTAGAACGACAGCAGGCCGAACAGCACGATGATCGCCGTGCGTCCCATCGCGAACGCAATGCCAAGGACGGCCACCATCCACCACCAGGCCGATACCCGCGCCGCCAGGTTGTCGATGACTGCGTGGGGCGCGCCGCCCGCCACTCGCCAGCGCAGCAGTGCGGTCACCAGGGAGGCCAGCAACAGCACGCACAGCACGCCGCCGAACAGCACGCGCGTATCGTGGATAGCCTGAACACTTGACATGGTTTCACTCCAGCGCCGGCGCCAACGCCAGCAGTTGCTCGCGGCAGCGGGACAGGAAGGATTCTTTCGGTTCCTCGGGCTGCAGCCGCAGCGGCGTGCCGAAGGTCACGGTGCAGAGCAGCGGCACGGGAATGACCTCGCCCTTTGGCATCACACGGTTGAGGTTATCGATCCACACGGGCACAAATTCGATATCCGGGCATGCGCGCGCCAGGTGGAAGACGCCGCTCTTGAACGGCAGAAGCTGCGCGTCGGTTGTGTTGCGCGTGCCTTCCGGGAAGATGATCAGCGAGGCGCCGCCTTGCAGCGCCTGCTCCATCTGAGCAATCGGATCCGGCCCCGCCCCGTCACGGCCGGCGGTGCGGTCGATCAGCAACGCGCGGAAGACATCGCGCCCGATAAAGCGCCGCATCGGCGAGGCTTCCCAGTAGTCCGCGCCAGCCACCGGGCGCGTCGCCGCGCGCAGGTCCGGCGGCAGGCAGCCCCAGATCAGCACGAAATCGCCGTGGCTGCTGTGGTTGGCAAAGTAGACCCGCTGTATGGCCGCCGGCAGGCAACCGTTCCAGCGCGCCTGCATGCCCGTGAGCATCTGCGCGAACAGGATGATGGCGCGGGCCACCAGTCGTGAAAGCCAGGTCATGTGGAAGTCATTTCAGTAGCAGCAACAGGAGCGCCAGCACCAACTGCGCGGACGTGAGGGCGCCGGCGAACTTGAGGAAGCGCAGCGCCGCGCGCGAACGCTCGGCCAGCGAACGGCCGCCACGCCCCGGCGCCAGCCACCCGAGGACGGAAAGTGCCTGGTCGAGTGCGTCCAGTTCAGCCGCATCCGCTGACACGGCAAGGGCGTCGAACAGCCGGCGGTCCAGTTCGACACGAACCAGCAGCCAGAGCTCGATCGCGCCCACGACCGCCACTACCAGACCGAGAATCAGGTACACCAGCGAAGCCGGTGCAAAGTATCCGGCAAGCAGGAGGTTGATCATTGCCAAAACCAGGCCGGCACCGTTCAGCCGGGCGGCGGCGTGCATGGCGCCGGCGGCAATGCGCGCAATCCACGCATCGCTGGCGGGATGGGGATGAGGATGGGGATCGACTTCAATCGGCATGGGCGGCTCCTTGCGGATCGGCTACGGCGGTTTGCAGGTAGCGCGCCAGGGCCGCGACGCTCTGCGGCCCGAGCACCACGGCGGGACGGCTTTGCCGCAACAGCGCCAGCACCTGCCGCGGATCGCGCAGACGTGCATGCACGCCCAGCCACGCGGCCGCGATCAGCGCGCTGCGCGAATAGCCGAGGGCGCAGCTGACCAGCACGGTGCGCCCGTCCTGCTGCCAGCGTTCGATGATCTCCACACCGGCGTGAATCTGCAACTGCGATGGCACGGTCAGGTCCAGCACGGGCACGCAGCGGTAGACCACGCCTGTCACGAGCCGCGGCAGTTCCGCGGTCAGGTCGAGCACGGCATCCGCGCCGGACTCGCGCAGTTCGGCTTCGCCGGGCAGCCTGCCGATCCAGACGCCATCGGTGAGCCGGCTGACGGCGGGCTGGCGCCTTGTCCACCAGCGCGAGTTGGCGAAGGCGCCGAGCAGATAAGGCCACAGCACCCACCACGCCGCCATGGCCAGGGTTCCGTCAGCACGCTTCTGGAACAGCAGCGGCTTGCCGGCACGGTAGATCAGCGCGACGCAGCCCAGCGAGATGGCCGCCCACGCCAGCAGGAAACCGGCCACGACCGAAACCGGCAAGGCCGCGACAGACGCCAGCCCCAGCAGCGCAGCCGCCAGAGCGTAACGGCGCGCAAGCGTGGGATCAGGCGTGCTCGCGTCCGCCCCTGCTGCCGGCATCGACAGCGCTATGGGAAACGCAAATACGCATAGCCAACCGACCAGCCAGCCCGTCGGAATATCGATGAAATGATGCTGGTACGTAGTCAGGACAGAGAGCCCGATCAGCACGAACCAGCCATGCAGCAGCCAGCGCCAGGCGCCGCGCAGGTGCGCGGCATACGCGACCCACAGAATCACCAGCAGGCTGATATGCAGCGACGGCGCCTGGTTGAAGGGCTTGTCGAAGCCGCCAAGCAGCGTGAAAAGCTGCCCCGGCAGCCCCTCTGCGGGTGGACGCGCAAACGCAAAGCGCAGCGGAAACGCAATGAAGCATGCGACCGAGATGACCTGCGCCGCCAGCAAGCGCTTCACGTGGGCAAGCAGGTCCGTGCGGGTCGCCCACAGGAAGAACGAGATGCCGTAAAGCAGGTCGATCGACCAGTACGGCACGATGGACCACGGCACGAACGGCATGCCGCGCTCCCAGCCGAAGTGGAAATACGGCACGTCCGCACGCTGGCTGGCCAGCCAGTTCGCCAGGCCGTAGGACGAAAAGAACAACGCACCCATGACCGCGAGCAGGCCCAGAGCCAGCCCCCATGGTCGGCCTGGCGCCGGACTTCCGTCCAGCGTGGCAGGGCCATACGATGCGCCGTCGCGCTGCATCAGGCGCCCTCGCCTTTCCGGCGCGCCAGGCTGACCGTGAAGATGCCCCACGGATCGATGCGCTGCGCGAGCTTTTCGAAACCGGCGTGGCGCACGAGTTCATCCATCTCGGCCTGCGAGCGGCGGCGCATGACCCACGCGGATCCGGCACGGTGGCTGGTCAGCGCGCGTGCGATGAACTCAAGTTGCGGATGCCACGGCTGCCCCGTATAGACCAGATAGCCGCCCGGACGCACCGCCTGTGCCAGGCCGCGCAGCGAGCGCCCGACCATCTCGTTGTCGCCGAACAGTTCATAGAGGCCGGAAACAATGGCCAGCGTCGGCGCCGGATCCAGCGTGGCAAGGCTGTCGCCATCGAACGCATCGCCCTTTTCAAAGCGCGCGATCGGATGGAGCCCTTTGCGGCGGATCAGGTTTCGTCCCTGCTCGACATTGAGGTCGCTGTAATCGCGCAGCAGGATGCTCTCCACCGCGTTGCCGTCGATGTTGCCGCTTTGCGAGGTCAGCGCCTCCAGCACATAACGCCCGTGGCCGGCGGCAATGTCGACGATGCGCACCGGCGCGCCCACGGCCTGCAGGCGGCGAATGGCTTCGCCGATCAGTTCCTCGACATGCAGCTTGCGCTGCCGGATCCCGCGCCAGCCGATCGCGTCCAGGTAGTTGCGGTCGACTGCCTGGCCAATGCCGAAGCGGCCCGTCGCCTTGTTGCGATAGACATAGTCGAGCGTCGAGCCTGAATCGAAACCGGTCTGGTGACCCAGCCGTACCCCTTCGGACAACATGCCGCCAAAGCGCAGTCCCCCGCGAACCAGCCCCCAATAGAGGCCAGCCGGGCTGCCGGCGGATAGCGGCACGGCGAGCCGGTCGGCCTCGTCCTTGAACGGCCCGTGCCGGTCGGCGCCCAGCAGCGATACAGGTTCCGACGGCGTATCGAATTCGCGAACGATGAAACGCCGCGCAGCCGCCACGGCAGATGCGCGGTCGCGTTCGCCGAGCGTGTCATGGTAGAAGCCATCGAGCACGATGCGCTCCTTCACGCGCGACCCCAGCCGATCGAAGAACGCGTCCTGCGGACCGCGATGCACGACCCAGTCCGCGCCGGAAATCAGCAGTTGCGTGGGAACGGTGATCGCCCCTGCATCGGCCACCACGCGCTCGCCGGCGTCGTAGAGATCGAGCAGCATATTGACCGCGATCGGCCGCGTGATGAGCGGATCAGCGTTGTAGCTGGCGACGCGCTGGGGATCGTGCGTCAGGAATTTCGCCTTGACGTAGCTGTTGACGAAGAACTTGCCGCGCACCTGCTGCATCAGCTTCAGGCCGGGCCGCGCGAATGGCACGTAGAGCTTGACCTTGAACGCCGGCGATGCCACAACGAGGCAGCGAATGCGCGGCGCGTAGTCGTGCACCCACGTCGCGGCCAGCACCGCGCCTACGCTTTGGGCGACTACGGCAATGCGCTCCACGCCGATGCCGTGCGCAGCTTCGATATGGTCGACGAAGGTCTGGAGATCGCGCACCGAACAGGCAAGCCCCGGACTGTAGCCGCGCTCGCCGGGCGAGCGCCCGTGGCCGCGTGCATCCCAGGCAAAAAAGGCATGGTCCGGCAAGTCCAGTTCATCTACCAGATGCGCAACGCGCCCGGAGTGTTCATGCCCGCGATGGAACAGGAGCACAGCCCCGCGCGGCTGGCCGCTGGCCGCCGGCCAGTGCCGGTAGAACAATTCCTGCCCGTCATGGGTGGCAAAGGACGACTCGATCGGCGTACGTTCCACGCGGTGCGTCTCCACAGGTTAGAACGCCGACCGGCGGGCCTGGCTCTCACGAGCCTCCTGCACACCACGGCGTACGCGGTTGATGATGGTCAGCACCGTCAACAGCGACAGCAATATCCAGAACCAGTGCCCGAACCCGCCCAGCCCCAGCCCGCAACCGACCCACAGTCCCAGCGCGCCGAGCACCAGTGCGCGATCGCTCTTGCCGAGCGGGCCGTCATAACGCCGGCTCGCGCCGGCCAGCGGCCCGATCAATCCCGCACACTCGGCCACCACGGCCAGGATCGCGAACAGGATGACTTCGCCACCCGATGAAGGCATGGCCCAGGCAAACGGAATGGTCAGTGCGAGGTCCGAAACAATGTCGCCAAGCTCATTGAGGTATGCGCCCAACACACTTTGCTGCCCGTGTTCGCGCGCGAGCATGCCGTCGATCGCGTTCAGCGCCATCCGCACGAACAGCCACAGCGGCATCAGCAGGAATACGGCCGGGAGCCAGGCCAGTCCGCCAGCCAGCGCGCCGACCACCAGCGAGCCCGCAGCCGCAGCCAGCGTGACCTGGTTGGCCGTCACGCCCGACGCTGCAAGCCGTTGCACCGTGGGGCGCAGCAGGGCCTGGAACTTAGGTTTGATCTGGTAAAGCGTCATGGTCTTGGTCGGTCCCGGGATCGAAGCATGCTGCCGTGCCACGGCACTACCACCGTGTGCGTGAGCTCGCCTGCACAATCTGCGGAGCATAGCGGGAGTTTGCGCAACCGCAAACTATCGTGACAGCCCCCGATACATTTTCGGCCACTGGCGCCCGGGCGAAGCCATCCCGGGACCGTGGTCAGCCTATCCCCATCAGCCGGTCCAGACGCCCTTTGTCCGCCAGCAGGCTGGCGCTGTCGGACGCATGGACCACCCTGCCCCGGTCAAGCACCATCACCTGAGCGGTCATCGCCAGCGCCAGCCGTGCATGCTGCTCGACCACAATCACGGCCATCCCGCCCTGGGCGATCAGCTTGCCGATCACGCGCTGCAGTTCCTGCACGATGATGGGCGCCAGCCCCTCCATGGGCTCGTCCAGCAGCAGCAAGGCGGGATTGAGCATCAGCGCACGCGCAATGGCCAGCATCTGCTGCTCGCCGCCCGACAACTGGTTGCCGAGGTTGCGCCGGCGTTCCTGCAGGCGCGGGAACAGTTCATAGACGCGCGCCAGCGTCCAATGCCCCGGACGCGCCACGGCACTCAGGTTCTCTTCCACGGTCAGCGACGGAAACACCCAGCGCTCCTGCGGCACCCAGCCGATGCCTGCCTGGGCGCGCTGGTGTGGCGGCAGCCGCGCCAAGTCGCGCCCCTGCCAGCGCAGCGTGCCGCGGCGCATGCGCGTAAAACCCATCAGCGTGGCGAGCAATGTGGTCTTGCCCACGCCGTTGCGGCCGAGCAGCGCGAGGCTGTCCCCGGCTCCCAGTGCAAGGTCGATGCCGTCGATCACCACGGCGTCGCCGTAGCCCGCGCTCAGCCCGTCGATACGCAGCAGTTCAGCCATGCGCGGCCTCCCCAAGATAGACCTCCTTCACGCGCGGATCGGCAGCGATTTCGGCCGGTGTACCCTCGGTCAGCACCTTGCCGCCCACCAGCACCGTAATGCGCTCGGCAAAGCGGAATACGAGGTCCATGTCATGTTCGATGAACACGATCGTGATATCGCGCGGCAGCGCAGCAATGACATCGAACAGCTCCGCACTTTCGGCCGATGGGATGCCGGCCGCTGGCTCGTCCAGCAGCAGGATCGACGGCCGCGTGGCGAGCGCCAGCGCGATCTCGAGCAGCCGCTGCTTGCCATACGGCAGCAGGCGCGTCTCCACGTCGGCCTCGCCATCGAGGCGCAGGCTCGCCAGCACCGCCATGGCCTCATCTACCAGCGGGCGCTGCGACGCTACGGTCCGTGACCAGATGCGCGCCGCGCCGGTACGTTCGGCCACGGCCAGCACCACCGATTCGAGCACTGTCAGCCCCGGAAACAGCGTGTTGATCTGGAATGTCCGTGTCATGCCCAGGCGCACGCGCGCATGCTGGGGCAGCCTGGTAATTTCCTGGCTCCCCAGCCAGATGCGCCCGGAGGTGGGCGCCAACGCACCGGTCAGCAGGTTGATGAATGTGGTCTTGCCCGCGCCGTTCGGGCCGATCAGCGCATGGCGCGCGCCGGGTGCGAAGCGGAGCGAGATGTCGCTGTTGGCCACGAATGCGCCCCACTGGCGCGACAGGCCCTCGGTACGCAGCATTGCGGTCATCGCGCACCGCCTTCGGGACGCGGCCCGGCACGCCGCGTCAGCCGGCTTCGCGCGGCATCCATGGCTCCCATGACCCCTCCTCTTGCGAACAGCACCATGAGCACCAGCAACAGGCCGATCCAGAATTGCCAGTACACCGGATTGATGCCGGCCAGCACATCCTGCGCAATCATGAACAGCGCCGCGCCGGCCAGCGCGCCGTACAGGCGCCCGGTGCCGCCCAGCACCAGCATGACGAGCAGCTCCGCCGAACGCGGAAAGCCAAGCACGTCCATGCCGACAAACTGCGTGGTCTGCGCGAGCATCGCGCCGGCCACGCCGGCAATCGCGGCGGACAGCGTGAACACCGCACGCAGCCGGCGCGGCACGTCCGCGCCAAGCGCTGGCATGCGCCGGCCGCCTTCGCGTATGCCGCGCAGCGACAGGCCGAACGGCGACTGCGTCAGGCGCCGCAACAGCAGGAACAGTGCGAAGGTCACCACCAGGCTGTACACATAGGCGGTCTTGCCGAACAAGTCGAATTCAAACACGCCAAGCAAGCGGTCCATGGCCACTCCGGACAAACCGTCCACGCCTCCGGTGAGGAATGCCGCTTTATTGGCCGCCTCGAACAGCATCAGGCCGATGCCCAGCGTCACCATCAGGCGCGTGAGATCGCCACCGCGTACGACCAGGAAGCTGCACAGCCAGCCGACAAAGCCCGCCATTGCTGCGGCGGCCAGCAGGCCGCTGAGCGGCTCGCCCCAGCCGTGCGCCGCCAGCAAGCCGGCCGTGTAGGCACCGAGGCCGAAGAATGCCGCGTGCCCGAGCGAGACAATCCCTGCATAGCCAAGGATCAAGTCGAGAGACAGCGCGAACAGCCCGGTGATCAGGATCTGGCTGCCGAGGATCAGGTAGTCGGGCAGCGCAAAGAAGGCCGCGACAGGCAACAGCCAGAACAAGAACTCGGCCGGATGCCAGCGCCCATCCGGCAACTTGCGCCGCACGGGCGCGGGTGCGCCAGCGGCTTCGCCGGACGGTGCGGGCGGCCGCATCGCACGCATCAGCGCTTTCATGCGCGCCTCCCGTACAGGCCAGCCGGAAACAGGACCAGCAACAGCACCATCATCGCGTAGATGACAAACGCGCCGATCGCCGGCACGTAGTACTTGCCGGCCACATCGGCGACGCCCAGCACCAGCGCCGCAAGCAGCGACCCGCGGATCGACCCGGCGCCGCCCACCGCCACCACGAGCAGGAAATACACCATGTACTTGAGCGGGAACGCCGGATCGAGGCCCAGCACATCGACGCCGAGCCCTCCGCCCAGCCCGGCCAGGCCCGAACCCAGCGCGAATGTCAGGCTGAACACACGCCCCACGTTGATGCCGAGTCCGCGCGCGGCCTGCTGGTTGTCCACCGCGGCCCGCACCTGCGCGCCGAAACGTGTGCGCGCCACCAGCCAGCCCAGCGCGGCGGTAATGGCCACCACCACACCGATCAGGAAGAGCCGGTATGCGCCCAGTTCGAGCGCGCCCACACGCACCTGGCCACGGAGCGCCTCGGGCAGTTCCACAGGCTGCTGGCCCGGGCCGAACAGGTAGGTGGCTCCGGCCATCGCCATGAATGTCAGGCCGATGGAAAACAGCACCTGGTCGAGATGGCTCGCCTGGTAAAGCCTGCGGTATAGCGTGCGTTCCAGCACCCAGCCGACGGCCGCCGCCCCGGCAAACGCGATCGGCAGCGCCAGCAGGAATGGCACGCCCGCACGGTTCATCAGCACCACGGCAACATAGCCACCCAGCATCGCGAAGGCGCCATGCGCGAGGTTGACGAAATTCATGAGGCCCATGGTCACGGATAGCCCGACGCTGATCAGGAACAGCAGGCTGCCGTACGCCAGCCCGTCAAACAGCACGCCAAGAAGGCTTGTCATGGTGATCGGTAGAGTCGCAGGGGCAAAGTTGCGTTGAGGAACAGGACTCGCTCACGTTCACGCAGGCAGCGGCGCGAACGGCAGGCCCACATAGTTCTCGGCGAGCATGCGCGACGCTGCCTGCGATGCGCATACATAGGCCAGTTCGGCATGTTGCAGCCGCGCCATGAACGGCGTGTGGTCATCGAATCGATGCAGCAATGAGGTCATCCACCACGAGAAATGTTCTGCACGCCAGACGCGCGCGAGGCACGCTGACGAGTATCCGGCCAGCAAATCGTCTCGACCGTAGCGGTAGTGCGTGACCAGCGCGTGGGCCAGGTTACGCACGTCGGCCACCGCGAGGTTCATACCCTTCGCGCCGGTCGGCGGCACGATATGCGCGGCATCGCCGGCCAGGAACAGGCGGCCATATTGCATCGGCTCCGTGACCAGACTGCGCATCGGCGTGATGCCCTTTTGCAGCACCGGCCCCTCGTTCAGATGCCAGCCGTCGCCGGTTTCGAGCCGTGCATGCAGTTCGTCCCAGATGCGCCGGTCGCTCCAACCGGCCAGGTCTTCATCGGGCCGGCATTGCAGGTATAGCCGCGTGATTTCAGGCGAGCGCATCGAGAACAGCGCAAAGCCACGCGCATGGCTCGCATAGATCAGCTCCTGCGCCGCAGGTGCCGCCCTGGCCAGTATGCCCAGCCATGCAAACGGATAGGACCGTTCGAAGACCTGCAATGCGCCGGCCGGCACTGCCTGGCGCGACACGCCGTGCGAGCCGTCGCAGCCGGCAATGAAGTCGCATGCCAGCACATGGCGTTGCCCGCCGTGTTCGAACGACACGGACGGCGACTGCGTGTCCAGTCCGTGCAGGGCGACCTGCGATACCTCGAACAGCAGGGGCGCGCCACATGCCTGCCTGGCGGCGATCAGGTCTCGCACAACCTCATGCTGTCCGTACACGGTGATCGCTCGCCCGCCGGTCAGGCCGCTCAGGTCGATGCGGTGGCGTTGCCCGTCGAAGCGCAGGTCGATGCCGTGGTGCACCATGCCTTGCTGGCGCAGGCGCGCGGCCACGCCAGCCTCCTCCAGCAGGTCGACAGTACCCTGTTCGAGCACACCGGCACGTATGCGCGCTTCGACGTGCGCCTGGGTACAGTCTTCGAGGATGACGGAATCAATACCGGCCCGCTGCAGCAAATGACCGAGCAGCAGCCCGGCCGGGCCCGCGCCGATGATTGCGACCCGGGTGCGCATGTTGCCTGTCTCCAGTTCTGGGAATGGGCCACGCCCGGTGACGCGGGGGCGTTACGGTAGCGGCACTTTATCGGGTGGATTGTTGCGGGCGCGAGCGCTTTTTGCAATCGGGCGATGACCCGGGTCGGTCCAACCAGCGTTGACGAGGGATTCCGACGCTGGTCGTTTCGTCTGACACCTGCCGCAACCGCGGGCGACCACAACGCCTGAATGCGACAGTGCCTGCGAGTTGCCGAAGGTGCTGCGAAGGCATACCCGCCGCCACTACTTCCCCGCCCGTAACCTGCGCCACATATTCGTGGCGACCAGCGCCCCCACCCCAATCACGATCCCCGACAACACAATTGCCCCCATGTGATCGCGTACCTGCGGCACATTCCCAAAGAAATACCCAAGGACCGGCAGTGAAACCGACCAGAGCAATGCGCCAGCCGCAGCCGCGAACAGAAAGCGTGCTGCACCCATGCCAGCAATACCACCCACGAACGGCGCGAAGGTGCGCACCACGGCGATAAAGGGTGACAGCAGGAAGGTCACGGCGCCATGCTCGGCATAGAAGACATGGGTTCGCTGGAGCGCCGACTGATCTACCCAGCGCCATTGCCTGCTCAGGACTTTCATTCCGATGACCCGGCCCACGCTGTAGTTCAGCACACTGCCGCCCAACGCTGCCGCGAACAATACCGGCATCAGCACCCACAGGTTCAGGTAGCCCGACGCGCAGAAGGCGCCGCAGATAAACAGCAACGGATCACCGGGGAGAAAGAACAGCGGCAGCACGCCAATTTCGGCAAATACCACGGCGAACAGCACGGCGTAGACGAGCGGGCCGTAGTGCGCGATGGCCGCGCCCAGATGCTGGTCGAAATGCAGCAACAACTCCCACAGAGACATGGAGCCCATGATCGGCACCGGCCCGGAGCTTGCGATCCATCGAGTGTAGTCGGGACCGGGGCAAGCACTGCGAGATTCGCAATTGTGCACTCGAATGCACAACCGCGGACCCATGGCAGCCAGCCGGCCAAATGCTTTACAAGGCAATCGCCGAGGGCTAAGGTCAACGAGTGCCATTCGCCTGGATCCACCCATGTCGATCGATCGCCGCTCTTTTCTTGGGATTGCTGCAGGACTCGCCGCTGTTCCTCGCTTTGCGATAGCGGCCTCTGCCGCCACGGCCGCTACGGTGGAGGCGCCGATGCGGCGGGCCATTCCCGGCACCACAGAATCGCTGCCCGTTGTCGGCATGGGCACCGCCGATACCTTCAACGTTGGAACAGGCGCCGACGAGCGCGCACCCCTGGCGGAGGTCCTGGGCCTGCTGCTGCGGAACCATGGCTCGGTCGTCGATACCGCGCCGAGCTATGGCAGCGCGGAAGCCGTAACCGGCGACCTGCTGCGCAATGCCGGTGCGCGTGCCAAAGTATTTCTCGCGACCAAGGTGTCCGCACCGGCCGGCGCTCCGGCGCAGGCGCAATGGGCGCGTTCGCTCGCCGATCTGCACACCGACAAGGTCGACCTGCTGCAGGTGCACAACCTGATCGACTGGCGCGAGAACCTGCGGTGGCTGCGCGAGCTCAAGGAACAGGGCAAGATCCGCTACCTCGGCATCACCCATTACCGCGAGGACGCACAGGACGCGGTCGTGCAGATCGTACGCAGCGAGCGCGTGGATTTCGTGCAGATCAACTACTCCCTTGCCGAGCGCGGCGCCGAACGAACGCTGCTGCCGCTGTGCCAGTCGCGCGGCGTGGCGGTGCTGATCAACCGGCCGTTCCAGGATGGCCGCATGTTCCGCGCCGTGAAGGACCGTCCGCTGCCGCCGTGGGCCGGCGAGATTGACTGCAACTCGTGGGGACAGTTGTTCCTCAAGTTCGTAGTCAGCCATCCGGCCGTCACCGCCGCAATTCCCGCCACGTCCAAGCCGAAGAACATGGCCGACAACCTCGGCGCCGCGCTCGGACGCATGCCGGACGCGGGCCAGCGCGAACGCATTGCGGCACTGCTCGCGTAGTCGATGGACAACGATTCCCCTGCTCAGGCCGGCACCGGGCCCTTCGCGCGCCTGCGTCACGGCTTCGGTATCCGGCCCGGGGAATCGGGTGCGGTCGTCGCCGGCTTCCTGTTCTTCTTCTGCCTGTTTGCCAGCTATTTCATGCTGCGCCCGGTACGCGAGACCATGGGCATCGCCGGCGGTGTGAAGAACCTGCAATGGCTGTTCACGGCAACGTTCGTCGTCATGCTGGCCGCCATCCCGCTCTACGGCGCATGCTGCGCGTGGCTGCCCCGCCGGCGCTTCGTGCCGTGGGTCTATGCCTTCTTCGTCGCCAACCTGGTCGGCTTTGCGCTGGCCACGCGCGCGGCGCCGGACAATGTGTGGCTCGCGCGCGTGTTCTACGTGTGGCTGTCGGTCTTCAACCTGTTCGTGGTGTCCGTGGCCTGGAGCCTGATGGCCGACGTGTTCCGGCCCGAACAGGCGCGGCGGCTGTTCGCGATGCTGGCGGCTGGCGCCAGCGCAGGCGGACTGGCTGGCCCGGTGATGGGCGGCTGGCTGGTCGTGCATATCGGGCTGACCGGCCTGATGTTGCTGTCGGCCGCGCTGCTGGCGGCCACGCTGCCCGGCGTGGGCTGGTTGTTCGGCTGGCGCAGCCGCGCCGGTGCCGGCGTCGCGGCAGCCGGTGATTCGACGGCCAGCACAGGCGCTAGTGCAGATCCGTCCCATCCCGTTGGCGGCGGCCTGTGGGCCGGCCTGGCGCTGGTGGTCCGCTCGCGCTACCTGCTCGGCATCAGCCTGTTCGTGATCCTGCTGGCCACGGCCAGCACTTTCCTGTACTTCGAACAGGCGCGGCTGGTGGCGGAAGCGTTCCCGGAGCGTGCGCGCCAGACCCAGGTCTTCAGCGCACTCGATGCCATCGTGCAAGCGCTGACGATCATCATCCAGCTGTTCTTCTCGGGGCGCATCGCGCGGCGCTATGGGGTAGCCGCGCTGCTGACGGCAGTGCCTCTTGCGGTGGTCGCCGGCTTCCTGCTGCTGGCCATGTTCCCGACCTTCGGCGTGCTGGCCGGCGTGATGATCCTGCGCCGCGTCGGCGAATACGCACTGCTGCGCCCGGGGCGCGAGATGCTGTTCACCGTGGTGGACCCGGAAACCAAGTACAAGGCCAAGAACGTCATCGACACCGCCGTGTATCGCGCCGGCGATGCGGTGAGTGCATGGGTCAAGACGGGTATCGATGCGATTTCCGGCCATGCCGCCACGGTGGCGCTTGCCGGTGCCGCACTGGCCCTGCTTTGGGCCGTGCTTGGGTGGTGGCTGGGCCGCCGGCATGAACTCCAGTTGATGCCGGCCGGCGCTGCCGTTACGGGCGAGACACCGGACACGCCGGCGTCATCGGCCACGCAACCGCGCTAGCGCCTAACGCCTAACGCCTGGCGCTCAGAACTGTTCCCAGTTGTCGCCAGCGTCGGCGCTTTCGGTGCGTGCAGCACGCGCCGGCTGCGCTTTCAGCGCTTTCGGTGCTTGTTGCAGGACCGGCTCGGCCTTCGGCGCAGCGGGCCGACGCGGTGCCGGGGCAGGCTTGTGCGCGACGGCAACGTGGCTGCCTCCCTGTTGCGCGACCCGGAATGCGGCCACGGACTGGCGCAGCGCCGCAGCTTGCTCTTCCAGCGAATGCGCCGCGGCTGTGGCTTCTTCGACCAGCGCAGCATTCTGCTGGGTCACCTGGTCCATCTGCGCCACAGCCTGGTTGACCTGCTCGATACCGGTGCGTTGCTCCACCGACGCCGCGGCAATCTCGCCCATGATGTCGGTCACGCGGCGGATCGACTGCGTGATCTCCGTCATGGTCGAACCCGCGCGCTCCACGAGGTCCGAACCGCTGCGCACGCGATCCACCGACGTGCTGATCAGCGTACGGATTTCCTTCGCGGCGCCTGCCGAGCGCTGCGCAAGACTGCGCACTTCGCCCGCGACCACGGCAAAGCCGCGGCCCTGTTCGCCCGCGCGCGCCGCTTCCACCGCGGCATTGAGCGCCAGGATGTTGGTCTGGAACGCAATGCCTTCGATCACGCCGATGATGTCCGCAATCTGGCTGGAGCTGTCGGCGATCTGCGTCATGGTGGTGATGACCTGCTCCATCACCTCGCCGCCGCGGTTGGCGATCTCCGACGCGTTATCGGCCAGTCCGCTTGCCTGCCGCGCGCTGTCGGCATTGTGCTGCACGGTCGTGGTCAGCTCTTCCATGCTCGCGGCGGTTTCCTGCAGCGACGCTGCCTGCTGTTCGGTACGCGACGACAGATCCGAATTGCCGGCGGCAATCTGCGCCGTGGCCGTGGCCACCGAGTCAACCGATGCACGGATGCCGCTCACGGTGCCCGCCAGCTTGCGCTGCATGCGCTGCATGGCAAAGAGCAGGCTCGAGGTGTCACCCTGGCGCACGTCGATATCGCGCGTGAAATCACCATCCGCAATGCTGTTGGCCACCGATGCCGCGTAGGCAGGCTCGCCACCCAGGTCGCGGCGCACGCCGCGCAGCAGCCAGCCGGCCAGCACCGTCGCGGCGCCGCCCAGGACGACCAGCATCAGGATGGAGTGCAACAATGCCTGGCGGAACGCCGCCTCGATGTCATCGACATAGGCGCCCGTGGTAACGGTCCACTCCCACGGCTTGAATGCCTTGACGTAGCTGACCTTGGGCAGAGGCTCGCTCGCCCCCGGCTTCGGCCACATGTAGTTCAGGAAGCCCGCACCCTGGGCGCTGGCGATCTTCGCGATCTCCACGTAGATCAGCACACCATTCGGGTCTTTCATCGCACTCAGGTTCTTGCCCTCGTTCTCGGGCTTGAACGGATGCATCTGCGAGCGGCCCGAGAAATCCGTGATCGAGACATAGCCGTCCGTCCCAAAGCGCAGCGGCCGCAGGCGCTCCTTGGCCAGCTTCTGTGCCTCTTCGACGGACAGGCCTTTGCTTGCTGCTTCTTTTTCGATGGCGGCGACCAGGCTGACCGAAGCCTCGGCAACGCTCTGGATTTCTCGTTGGCGTCCGGCGAACATTTCCGCGCGCGTGACGAACGCCTCGTACGTGCAGATGCCGAGCATGGCGATCCAGATCAGGCCAAAGGGGATCCAGAGCCGTTGGTTCAGGGTGAGTGTCTTCATTACAGTTGCGATGTGGGGGCGACCGACGGGCATTGGCATCGGGCCGCAACCCTGAACGCCAACGCTTCCAGCCTGCAAGCAACGGAACATCTGACCATTTGCTGACCCCTACTTTCGAGGGGTATCCGGCATGAGGCAGCCGATCAGCGGCCTCCGACACTCGAGAAGTGATGCCTGTATCTCTCCGGAAGGTCGTATAGTCATGCCTCTGGCCCGAGCGGGCCAATCGTTTTCCTTACCCCCCGGAGGACTCCATGAAAACCAAAGCCGCCATCGCCTGGAAAGCCGGCGCCCCGCTGACCATCGAAGACGTGGACCTGGAAGGCCCCCGTGCCGGTGAAGTGCTGGTGGAAATCAAGGCCACCGGTATCTGCCATACCGATTACTACACGCTGTCGG
Source organism: Cupriavidus numazuensis (assembly GCF_905397435.1). Classification (GTDB taxonomy): domain Bacteria; phylum Pseudomonadota; class Gammaproteobacteria; order Burkholderiales; family Burkholderiaceae; genus Cupriavidus; species Cupriavidus numazuensis. The sequence continues at coordinate 151,460 of NZ_CAJPVI010000002.1, read as the reverse complement.
GCGCCGATCCGGAAGGCATCTTCCCGGCGATCCTGGGTCATGAGGGCGCGGGCATCGTCACCGATGTCGGCCCGGGCGTGACCTCGCTCAAGCCGGGCGACCACGTCATCCCCCTCTATACGCCCGAATGCCGCCAGTGCAAGTTCTGCCTGTCGCGCAAGACCAACCTGTGCCAGGCCATCCGTGCCACGCAGGGCAAGGGCCTGATGCCGGATGGCACCTCGCGTTTCTCGATCGACGGCAAGCCGATCTTCCACTACATGGGCACGTCGACGTTCGCGAACCACATCGTGGTGCCGGAGATCGCGCTCGCGAAGATTCGCCCCGATGCGCCGTTCGACAAGGTCTGCTACATCGGCTGCGGCGTGACCACCGGCGTGGGCGCGGTGCTGTTCACCGCCAAGGTGGAAGCTGGCGCCAATGTGGTGGTGTTCGGTCTCGGCGGAATCGGCCTGAACGTGATCCAGGGCGCGAAGATGGTCGGCGCCGACAAGATCATCGGCGTAGACCTGAACCCCGAACGTGAAGCGATGGCGCGCAAGTTCGGCATGACCCACTTCATCAACCCGAAGGACGTGGGCAACGTCGTCGACCACATCATCCAGCTCACCGACGGCGGCGCGGATTATTCGTTCGAATGCATCGGCAACACGCAGGTCATGCGCCAGGCGCTCGAGTGCTGCCACAAGGGCTGGGGCAAGTCGATCATCATCGGCGTGGCCGAGGCGGGTGCGGAGATCTCCACGCGTCCGTTCCAGCTCGTGACCGGTCGCGAATGGAAGGGCTCGGCTTTCGGCGGCGCGCGCGGGCGCACCGACGTGCCGAAGATCGTCGACTGGTACATGGACGGCAAGCTCAATATCGACGACCTGATCACGCACACGCTGCCGCTCGAGCGCATCAACGAAGGCTTCGACCTGATGAAGCGCGGCGAGTCGATCCGCTCCGTGGTGTTGTACTGAGGAGCGTGCCGTGACCCTCGAACTGCTGTCCGAACACGGCTGCCATGGCGGCGTGCAACGCTTCTACCGGCACGCGTCGGCCGTCATCGGGTTGCCGATGCGCTTCTCGGTGTACCTGCCGCCGCAGGCGCTGGCCGGTGGCGGCAAGCTGCCGACGCTGTTCTACCTGGCCGGCCTGACCTGCACGGAAGAAACGTTCATGATCAAGGCCGGTGCGCAGCGCTTTGCCGCCGAGCACGGCCTGGTCCTGATCGCGCCCGATACCAGTCCGCGCGGTGCGGGCGTGCCGGGTGAAGCCGATGCGTGGGACTTCGGCGTCGGGGCGGGCTTCTACGTCGACGCGACTCAAGCACCGTGGAGCCAGCACTGGAGCATGGAAAGCTACGTCACGCAGGAGCTGTTCGACCTCGTGAGCCGTGAGCTGCCGGTCGATCCGGACCGTGTCGGCATCTTCGGGCATTCGATGGGCGGACACGGTGCGCTGGTGCTGGCGCAACGGCATCCGCAGCGTTTCCGCTCGGTGTCCGCGTTCGCGCCGATTGCCGCGCCGACGCGATGCCCGTGGGGGCAGAAGGCGTTCACGGGCTACCTCGGCGCGGACCGCAGCCGCTGGGATGAATATGATGCCAGCGCATTGATGGCCGCCCAGAAGGTTCCACCCTTCCCTGCCGGCATCCTCGTGGATCAGGGCCTGTCTGACCAGTTCCTGCCGAACCAGCTCCACCCCGAAGCGCTGGAGGCCGCGTGCGCGGCGGTCGGACAGCCGCTGACGCTGCGGCGCCATACGGGCTACGACCACGGCTACTACTTCATCAGCACGTTCATCGCGGACCATATCCGGCATCACGCCGGACAGCTCTGACGATGCAGCGATGACGACGATGCGCGGCCAGCGCCGCGCATCGCTCAGATGTAGCGCTCCGCCATGACCTGCGCGCTCAGGCGGCGCCGTTTCCAGAACATGCCGTTGATGCGCGTGATCAGCTTGCGCAATGTCGCGGGGTCAATTGCGCGGAACGTCAGCATGACCGCGGGGTTGCTGCCATCGCCGGGCACATGCTCCACAGCGTCGAATTCCGGCAGCCCGTACTTCACCAGGAATGCGCGAATCTCGTCATCGGTCGTGCCGGGCTCGATATTGCCGAGCAACAGTACAGACATGGTGACCTCCCGTCGTTCGCCACGGCATCGCCTTCTTTACGTTTCAACCTGCGGCGCCAGCGTTTTCCTGAGTGCCCGGAGTGGCAAGCGGCAGCGTGACAATGCGTACGGTCGCATCATCGGGGCACGCGACGTCAGTAAAGCCGAGCCGGCGCGCAAGGCGGCGCATGGGCGTGTTCATGGCCAGGACGAATCCTTCCATGCGCTGGTAGCCGCGTGCGCCGGCCAGCTCGATCAGCGCCGTCATCAGGATGCGCGCGAGGCCAACGCCATGCCAGTCGTCATCGAGCGTGATGGCGAACTCGCAGACATCGCTAGCCGGCGGCGCCACGAAACGCGCGCCGCCCACCAGCCTGCCACTGCCTTCCTGGCCATCTGCCTCGCTGACGGCAACCAGCGCGCATTCGTGCCCCGGTTCCGGGTGGGTGGCCTGCTCGACCATAGACTCCGGCAACTCTCGCAAAGGCGCCATGAAACGTGTGTAGCGCGCGTCCGGCGACAAGCGGGCAAAGGCCGCGAGCAAACCGGCGCGGTCCTGCTCGCAGATCTCGCGCAACAGGATACGGCGGCCATCCCGCAGCGTCAGGCGGGTGGGTGAAAACGGGGGTGGGTTGGGTGCGGTCATCGGAGCAATGGCTGCGTCACTGGGTGAACCGGAAACCTGGCTGAAACGCCGAGGCTCATTCACTGTAGTGCCAAATGACCCGCAGTGCAGAAGCGCGCATGCCGTGGTTGCGGGCTGGAATTGCACGCAGACGCCGGAAATGAAAAAGGGCTTCCGTTTCCGGAAGCCCTTTTCTTTCTGCATAGGTGGCGCGGCTGGCAGGATTCGAACCCACGACCCCTTGGTTCGTAGCCAAGTACTCTATCCAACTGAGCTACAGCCGCACGCGAGACAGAAATTATATCGCACTTTCGCTTTTGTGCAAGCCCCTCTCAAAAAAACTTCAGATAGCACACGTGGGGCTAGTGAACCCATTACAGCTACCAGCGATAACGCGCACCCACGGTACCGCCCGCATTGCGTCCCGCCTTGACCTTGAACCACAACTTCACGCCCGATGCGGTATTGCCGTGCGCGCCGATGTTGAACGAGAACAGGCCGCGCAACAGGTCCGTATCGATCTTGGTGCCGTTGATGTTGATGGTCTGCTTGCGGCTGTCCTGCCACCAGTCAGCCTCGACGAACGGGTAGACGCCCGCGAGCCGCGTCGGCTGAGCGCCGTACAGGCGCACGCCAAAGCCGGTGGCACTGGAGTCCCCGAGCATGTCGGGCGTCTGTGTCTGCGTCGGCGTCCCTGTGGTCGCATTCCCAGGCTGGTAAGCGATTTGCACGCGAGGCTGGATGGTCAGGCCACCGGCGCGCGGCACGACGGCGTCGAGCGCCACAGCCATGGTACGCACGCGACTGTCCACGAATCCGTTGGCGGTTGTGACATCGTCGACATGAACCAGGAAGCGGCGCGGGCCGTAACGCATGCGCTCAGTCTCGCGGTCGACGTCCGCCAGGCCGGGGGCATCGTCGTCAGGGCCCGGCCCTGCTATTGCCGCGCCGCGCACGAAATAGCCGGGTGGCGGCGCGTTGTGTTCGACGGGGGACAAAGCATTGCCTCTGGCCGGGACCTGCGAGTCCATGCCGGCAAGATCGCTGGCCTGCACTTGCTGCCAGCCCAGGATCGCGTTCGTACCAGGAGCGCCGTCGTCGGCCCTGGCCACGGCACACATCAGCATGGCCAGCACCCAGCAGCATTGAAGATGGTGGTGACGCGCCCCATGCTCTGTCACGGCACAGCCGTGCCACACGGGGTACGCCCCGGCCTCCCTCTCTCTCAATGATGATGACAAGACCTCAGTCATGGCAACCACCTTCGGACGTTATCCAAGCTCGCCCGATTAGCTTGAGCATAGGTCAAATGCCCACCTGCGGTAAGCGGGGATTGTTCGCTGCCGCGCGGCCACTTCCGCAGCGTTTCGGACAGTCCATCCCCAATGCCCACTTAGTGGACCACGGCTGTCGGCTTTACGCGGAGCACTAGCGCTTATCGTCAATAATGTCGAAATTCAACGATTTCCTATGCCTTTCCTGGCCTCTTCCCGGCCAAAGCGGCGCGGGAGGAGACCACCATGGCATTCTGGCGAAGATCTCGCCAAGCCGGCAAAGCCGCCGGCAATCCGCTGGCGACCGGCCAAAGCCAGAGCCTGAAGCGCAAGCTGGCGGCTGCCACGACGGTGGTTGCGGTGTGCACGGTCGGCCTGGCCGCCATGCTGATGGCCGGTGCGTATGGCGATTTCGCCGCCGGGCGGCAGAACCTGTATGACATCTCGGAATACCGTGTCCTGCTTGACGCAGCCAATGTGCTGTCTGCAGAACGCGGGCCCGCCAACAGTGTGCTCGGAGAGGCGCCCACGGAAAGAAGTGCCGCCCGCGACAAGCTGCGCCAGTTTCGCGCGCGCAGCGATGCCGCGCTCGCGCGTCTGCTGGCGCCGCCGCCCACCCCGACAGGCCTTCACCAGCACCATCTGCCGCCGCTGATGGTCGAGCGCGTGCGCGAGCGTCTGCGACGCGCACGCGCGGAAATCGATGCGCTGGCCATGCGGCCGCGCGAAGACAGGCAAATGGATGACCTCCGGCACGCGATCGAAGGCATGTTCGAGGCCGTCGACGCGCTGCAACCGCTGATCGGCTGGCAGGTCAGGCAGCTGTCCGCGTGCGATCCGGGTCTGGCAGCCCCCGCACTCACCGGCAAGATGCTGGGCGACCTGCGCGAATACGGCGGCCGCGTGGCCTCGCAGATCATGGCGCCCATAGCCGCCCAACAGCCGATCCCGATACGCAGTCTCGCCGATGCGTCACGCTCGCGCGGGCGGCTGCTGGAACTTTGGGCGCTCGCGGGGCCGGCCTACAACATGTATGGCGAAGCGCCACGACTCGAGCATGCCTATGCCGATGCCAGCCATCAGTTCTTCGGCCACGGCTTGTCGATGGTCGACAGCATGGTGGCGCAAGGCCGCCTGTCCGGGCATTACTCGATGAGCCCGACCGAATTCACCAACCGCTATGTGCCAACGCTCGAACCGCTGGAACGCCTGCGCAGCGAGTTCCTGAACGAGGTGATCGCGCATTTCGAGGCGGACCGCCAGCATGCGCTGCGCGTGCTTGTGACGGCCGGCAGTGCGACGGCGCTGATCCTGCTGGTGCTTGGCTACGTGCTGGTGTTTGCGCAGCGTTCAGTATTCCTGCCGCTGCTGGATGCACGCGATGCGGTCATCGCGCTGGCCGAGGGCCGCAGCCGCCCGGCCTTCACCCTGCCGGCCTCCGGCCGCGAGATGCGCCGCCTGTTCGATGCGCTGGATATCCTGCGCCGCAAGCTTCGCGAGCGTGCATCGCTCACCGAACAGCTGGAACACCAGGCCCGCACCGACAGCCTGACCGGGCTGCTCAACCGGCGCGCGCTGGAACGCATTGCCGCGCAGCCCGCCGATCCCGCCGGACCGTCAACGACTAGCCTCATCCTCATGGATGTGGATCGATTCAAACAGATCAACGACCGGCACGGGCACCCCGCCGGCGATCAGGTATTGCGCGCGGTGGCCGACCTGATGCGCGATTTGGTGGACCCCGACCATGCGTTGGCCCGCTTCGGTGGCGAGGAGTTTGCGGTGCTGGTGCCTGGCGCCAGCGCTGACGAGGCCGCGTCCCTCGCGCAGGCATTGCGCACGGCGATTGGCGCCGAACCGATCCGCCTGGCCGATGGCACGCGGCTGCCCGTGACCGCCAGTTTCGGCGTGGCCACCGGACTCGGCGGCGCCCCGCACTGGCCGCGCCTGTTCGCCGCAGCCGATGCGGCGATGTATCGGGCCAAGGCCGAGGGCCGCAACTGCGTGCGCCGCGCCGACGTACCCGCCGAAGCCGTCGACGACTGAAGGGACATGCCGTCCGCGACAGGACGGCACCGCAGACGGACGCACAAAACGGAAAAAGGCCCGCATTGCTGCGGGCCTTTTCTGAATTTGGTGCCCAGAAGAGGACTCGAACCTCCACAGTGTTGCCACCGCTAGGACCTGAACCTAGTGCGTCTACCAATTCCGCCATCTGGGCTTCGTTTCGCTGCATTTCTGCTGCGATGCGAAGAACAAGATTATGCTGGGCGGCCAATGTATTGTCAACACCCTTTCACGAAAAAATTGCACGGCTCAGCCGCCGCGCTGAGTACCGTCTCGCGAAACCATGAAATCCACCTGCGTCGGACGGCCGGGCAATTGCAGCGTTGCCGTGGCGGCCGGCGTGGAGGCGATGGTTTTGCCAGCGCGCAATACCAGCAGGCGCGTGGCGCGCAAGCGTATCGCCTCGACCGGATCGCGGGCCTGCAGCAGCACCAGATCCGCGCGGCCACCAGGCAAGATGCCATAGCCTTCGAGCCCGAGGATCTGCGCAGGCGTGGTGGTCACGGCGGCGAAGCAATTGCGCATCGCATCCTGCCCCGTCATCTGCCCGACGTGCAGGCCCATGTGGGCCACCTCAAGCATGTCGCCGCTGCCCAGGCTGTACCACGGGTCCATCACGCAGTCATGCCCGAATGCCACGGGCACGCCTGCCGCCAGCAATTCGGGGACACGTGTCATGCCGCGCCGTTTCGGGTATGTGTCATGGCGGCCCTGCAAGGTGATATTGATCAGCGGATTCGCGATCGCGGCCACGCCGGCTTCGCGCATCAGCGGCAGCAGCTTGGACACGTAGTAGTTGTCCATCGAATGCATCGATGTCAGATGCGAGCCAGCGACACGTCCGTGCAGGCCGAGCCTTACCGTTTCGCTGGCGAGCGTTTCGATGTGGCGCGACATCGGGTCGTCGCTCTCGTCGCAATGCATGTCGACGCGCAGACCGCGCTCGGCGGCCAGTTCGCACAGCAAGCGCACGGACGCCGCGCCGTCCGCCATGGTGCGTTCGAAGTGAGGAATGCCGCCCACCACCTCCACGCCCATGTCGAGCGCACGGCGCAGGTTCTCCAGCGCGCCTGGCGCGCGCAGCACGCCGTCCTGCGGAAACGCCACGAGCTGCAGGTCGAGGTAGGGGCGCACGCGCTCGCGCACGTGCAGCAGCGCTTCCACAGCAAGCAAGCGGGGATCGCAGACATCGACGTGCGAACGGATGGCGAGCAGCCCCTTGGCCACGGCCCAGTCGCAATAGGCAAGCGCGCGTTCGACCAGCGCCTCCTGCGTCAGCAGCGGCTTCAGTTCGCCCCACAGCGCAATGCCTTCGAGCAGCGTGCCCGACTGGTTCACGCGCGGCAGCCCGTATGACAGCGTCGAATCCATATGGAAGTGCGCGTCGACGAATGGCGGCGTCACCAGTTGCCCGGCGGCATCGATCTCGTTCGCAGCCTGCGCGGCGAGCGCGGGCTCCACGGCGACGATGCGGCCGTTCTCAATGCCGATATCGATGCCAGTGCGGCCGTCCGGCAGCGTGCAGTGGCGCAGGATCAGTTCCAGCATGGTCGCTCCACAATCGGATGGTTCATGTCAGCGCTCGCCCCGGCGGTACGGCTTCATCAGCGCCTGCGGATACGTAGCACGGCGCGCCACCAGGATCAGCGCAACGATCGACAGCACATACGGCAGCATCAGGTAAAGCTGGTAAGGCAACGGCGGCAGCCCGGGCAGGCTGGCACCCCCCTGCTGCAAACGCAGCTGCAGCGCGTCGAATGCCGCAAACAGCAGCGCGCCAAGCAGTGCCCGCCCCGGCCGCCACGATGCAAACACCACCAGCGCCACGCAGATCCAGCCACGCCCGTTGATCATGTTGAAGAAGAACGCATTGAACGCCGACAGCGTCAGGAACGCGCCGCCCACCGCCATCAGCGCCGAACCGGCCATGACCGCGCCGATGCGCACGGCGCCGACGCGAATACCCTGGCCCTCGGCTGCCGCCGGGTTCTCGCCGACCATGCGCACCGCGAGCCCGAGTGGCGTGCGGTACAGCAGCCATGCGATCACCGGCGCCAGCAGCAAGGCCAGCAGCGTCAGCGATGTCTGCGCGCCCAGCACCGGCCCGAGTATCGACCCCAGGACCGGCACACCATCCAGCCAGCGCATCGGCGCGAACGGCGTGATGGTGGGCGGCGACGACACGGAGGCAAAGCCGATCCGGTAGGCATAGTACGACAGGCTCGTCGCCAGCATCGTAACGCCCAGCCCAGCCACGTGCTGCGACAAGGCAAGCGTCACGGTCAGCCAGCCATGCAGCAGCCCGAACGCCAGCCCGATGGCTGCGGCCACGGCAACCCCTCCCCACAGCGGCGCGCCGTGGTACACGGCCAGCCAGCCGGAAAACGCACCGGCCACCATGATGCCTTCGATGCCGAGGTTGAGTACGCCAGCCCGTTCGCACAGCAGCACGCCGAGCGTGCCAAAGATGAGCGGCGTGGCCACGCGCAGCACGGCGACCCAGAACGGAGCGGCGGTGATGATATCGAGCAGTTCCATCAGGCCACCCCGCGCACCCGGTCGAGCCGGATGCGGTAGCGCGTCAGCATGGTCGCGATCAGCATGGTCAGCAGCGCCACTGCGACGATCACGTCCGCAATGGCGTTGGGCACGCCGACCGCGCGGCTCATGCCATCGGCCCCGACCAGCACGCCAGCTACGAAGACCGATGCCGCTACGACGCCCAGCGGATTCAGCCCGGCAAGCATGGCGATGACGACGCCCGCATAGCCGTAGCCCGGCGACATGTCGAGCGTGAGGTAGCTCGTGCGTCCCGCCACTTCCACCACGCCGGCAAGGCCCGCCAGCGCGCCAGACAACAGCGCGGCCAGCAAGGTCACGCGGCCCACCGGCATGCCCGCAAATGCGGCTGCGCGCGCATTGGCGCCGACTGCGCGCATCTGCAAGCCAAACACGGTGTAGCGGTTCATCCCCCACACGGCCACTGCCAGCGCACAGGCTGCCAGCAGGCCGCTGTGCACGCGCGAACGCTCCATGAGACGGGACAGCTCCATGTCAGGCAGCAAGGCCACGGACTGCGGCCACCCCATCGCCAGCGGATCCTTCATCGGTCCGTCGAGCATCCACGACACCAGCAGCAGCACGATGAAATTCAGCAAGAGCGTGGTCACCACCTCATCGACACCGAGCCTCAGCTTGAGCCACGCGGGGCCGAGCAGCAGCAGCGCCCCCGCGAGCATGCCGGCCGCCACCATCAGCACGAACAGCAAGCCCGCCGGCAACTGCGCGGCCCATGGCGCGGCGCCGCCGTCGACTTGGCCGCCCACGGCAACGGCGGCAAGCGCACCGAGATAGAGCTGCCCCTCGGCACCGATATTGAACAGCCGCGCGCGGAACGCCACCGCCACCGCGAGTCCGGTCAGCATCAGCGGCGTGGCGCGCGTCAGCGTTTCCGACCACGCAAAGCGCGAGCCGAAACCGCCCTGGAGCAGCGACAGGTAAGCCCGCCCGACCGGCGCACCGGCCCACGTGACCAGCAGTGCGCAGATCAGCAAGGTGGCTGCCACGGCGCCTACCGGTGCGGCCACCAGCGCCACGCGCGAAACCGTTGGCCGGGCCTCAAGCCGCATCGCATACCTCCGTGCCGCCAGATGCCGCCGCTCCGGCCGGCGCCGCATCCGATCCCGCCATCGCAAGACCGAGTGTCGCTAGTGTCCACGCCTGCGCGGGGCGCGCTTCGGTCAGGCGCCCGCGATGCATCACCGCGATGCGATCGGCCAGTGCCATCAGTTCGTCCAGGTCTTCGGAGATCAGCAGCACTGCGGCGCCAGCGTCGGCTGCGTCCAGCAGTTGCCGGTGGACATAGGCGACCGCGCCGATATCGAGTCCCCACGTCGGCTGGCTCGCCACGACGACGCGGGGCACGCGGCCCTCGCCGGCCACCGAGAGCGCCCGCCCGAGGATCAGCTTCTGCATATTGCCGCCAGACAGCGTGCGCGTGGGCGCGTCGATGCCGCCGCCACGCACGTCGAAGCGCGACACCAGCTCGCGCGCGAAACGCCGCGAAGCACCGCGGCGGATTACGCCGGCGCGTGTGAAGCCGGGCTGGCCGAGCTGCTCCGCGATGGCGTTCTCCCATACGGCGAGTTCGCCAACCGCGCCCTGTGCGTGGCGATCCTCAGGTACGCGTGCCACGCCGGCCGCAATCCAGCGCTGCGGATCGGCCGGCATGGCGTGGCCTGCGATTGTCACCGTACCCGACGCCGGTGCGAGCATGCCGCTCATAACCTCTGCCAGCGTGACCTGCCCGTTGCCCGCCACGCCGGCAATACCGACGATTTCCCCGCTGCGCAGCGACAGCGATACATCATGCAGCGCGACGTGCCCCACCGCAGCCGGCACGCTTACTTGCGCCAGATCGGCAAGCATCTCCGCCGCATCGCGCGCATCGGACCGTGTGCGGGCCGGCATCTGCACAGCGCGGCCGACCATCAGCTCGGCCAGCTCCGCGCGCGACGTGGCATCGGCAGCGCGCGTTGCCACGAGCCGGCCCCCGCGCAGCACGGCCACGCGGTGCGAGACACGCAACACCTCGTCGAGCTTGTGGCTGATGAAGATGACCGACATGCCGTCGGCAATCAGCTGGGCCAGCGTGGCAAACAGACTGTCGGCCTCCTGCGGGGTCAGCACGGCAGTCGGCTCATCGAGGATCAGCACGCGCGCGCCGCGATAGAGCGCCTTGATGATCTCCACACGCTGGCGCTCGCCCACCGACAGCGCACCCACGCGCGCGTGCGGCTGCACGGCCAGTCCGAAACGGCGCGACAGTTCCTCCACCCGCGCACGCGCCGCGCGCCGGCCTTGCCGCCAGCGCCAAAGCGGCTCCGTGCCGATCAGGATATTGTCGAGCACCGACAGGTTGTCGGCGAGCGTGAAGTGCTGGTGCACCATGCCGATCCCCGCCGCCAGCGCGGCGCGCGGATTGCCCGGGGGCAAGGCCTCGCCGTCGATCTCGACATGGCCGGCATCGGCCACGTAGTGGCCGAACAGGATATTCACCAGCGTGCTCTTGCCGGCGCCGTTCTCGCCGAGCAGCGCGAGCACCTCGCCGCGCGCGAGTTCGAGCGTGATGTCGTCGTTGGCGAGCAAGGCGCCAAAGCGCTTGCTGATGCCGGCCATGCGGAGCACCGGCGGCGATGTGGGCAGGGACATGGAAACGAAAGGAAGAAGGGCGATCCGCATGGAATCGCCGCAGCACGCTTACGGTGTGGACTTCGGCTCCGTCTCGACCACCTTCACGGTGTCCTTGCCGTCGAGGATGGCTTTCTCCTTCGCGCGCACCTTGACCATCAGGTCGGCCGGCACCTTGCCCTCGAACGTCCCGAGCGGCGCGAGTTCGGCGCCCTTGTGCTTCATCAGCGAATACTGGCCGTAGTCCTCGCTCTTGAACTGCCCGGCCTTGACCTTCGACAGCGCCGCGCCGATGGTCGGCTCCATGTTCCACAGCGCCGACGCCACGACCGTGGCCGGATACTGCGGTTGCGTGTTGATGACATTGCCGATCGCGAGCTTGCCGCGCTCCTTGGCGGCATCGGACACGCCGAAGCGCTCCGCGTACAGTACGTCGGCGCCCTTGTCGATCATCGCGAACGCCGCTTCCTTCGCCTTGGGCGGATCGAACCAGGAGCCGATGAAGCTGACGGTGAACTTCACCTTCGGATTGACCGAGCGGGCGCCCTCCATGAACGCATGCATCAGGCGGTTGACCTCCGGAATCGCATAGCCGCCCACCATGCCGATATGGTTGGTCTTGGTCATGCCGCCGGCGATCATTCCAGTCAGGTACGACGGTTCCTGGATGTAGTTGTCGAACACCGAGAAGTTGGGCGCCTGCGGCTTGCCCGAAGACCCCATCAGGAACGCCGTCTTCGGATAGTCCTTGGCCACCTTGCGCGCAGCCGCTTCCACCGCGAACGATTCGCCGACGATCAGCGCCGCGCCCTGCTCCGCATACTGGCGCAGTACACGTTCATAGTCGGCATTGGAGACGCTTTCGGAGAACACATAGTCGACTTCGCCGCGGCCCTTGGCCTCGTTGAGCGCCTTGTGGATGCGCGACACCCACTGCTGCTCGACCGGCACGGTGTAGACCGCAGCCACCTTCAGCTTCGCTTGCGCGTGGGCCAGCGGCATTGCGCCGATGGCGGCCACGGCGGCGCCTGCGGCGGCCAGCTTCAGCCAGGTCCTGCGATTGCGTCCAGCATTCATGGTTCTCCCTCCCTGGTTTGAGTACTACTGTGATGAGTACTACGGTGTTGTTATGTCCTGCGCCAACTGTGCGCTCACGGGCAGCAGTCCGCAGCCTCGCAGCAGCAACGCCACCAGGTGTTCGGTGGCCAGTTCGAAATCGCGCCGGCCCAGTCGGCTCACACCAAGCACGGCGCAGATCTGCGATTCGAAATCGGCGTAGGTCTGGGTCGCCGCCCAGATCGTGAAGAACAGGTGTTGCGGATCCACGCTCGCCATCTGGCCCGTGGCGATCCAGTGGCGGATCACATCCGACTTGTGCGCGACCAGTTCGCGCAGCGCGTGGCGCAGGACTTCGCCGATCTCCGGCGCGCCGTGCAGGAGTTCGTTGGCGAATACGCGCGAGGCATCAGGATGGCTCGCCGACAGGCGCATCTTGGCGCGAATGTACTGTTCGAGCGCGACCTCGGGCGGTAACTCCGCGCGGATCGCCTCGGTCTCAGACAGCCAGAGCTGCAGCGTATGCGCGAGCACCGCGCGGTACAGCGCCTGCTTCGTTCTGAAGTAGTAGTGGAGGTTCGATTTGGGCACACCGGCGCGCACTGCGATCTCGGCCATGGTCGCGCCCGCGAACCCGGCGCGTGCAAACACGTGCTCGGCCGCGCGCAGGATCATGGCTTCGTTCTCCTGCCGGATGCGTCCGACGCTGGCGTCGCGCGCCAGCGGCAGTCGGCGCGCCGCGGCAACCGCGGGGCCGTCCATCACCGTGTGCCGTAGAGGCGGTCCCCGGCATCGCCGAGTCCGGGCACGATATAGCCATGCTCGTTCAGCTCCTCGTCGATGGCCGCCGTGACGATGGCAACGTCCGGATGCGCGGCCTGCAGCGCCTTCAGGCCCGGGCGCGACGCAATCAGGCAGACGTATTTCAGCATGCTCACACCGCTCTCCTTGAGGCGGTTGAGCGCGGCAATCGCGGAATTGCCCGTGGCCAGCATCGGGTCCACGACGATCACCATCCGCTCCTGGATATCCTCGGGCATCTTGAAGTAGTACTCGACCGGCTCCAGCGTTTCCGGGTCCCGGTACAGGCCGATATGCCCGACGCGCGCGGCGGGCAGCAGTTCCAGCATGCCATCGAGGAAGCCATTGCCCGCCCGCAGGATCGACACCAGGCAGAGCTTCTTGCCCGCCAGTACCGGCGATTGCGTTGGCGCGATCGGCGTCTTGATCGCGATGGTTTCCATCGGCAGGTCGCGCGTGGCTTCGTAGGTCAGGAGCTGGCTGATTTCCCGCACGAGCCGGCGGAAATTGTCGGTCGTGGTCTCCTCGCTGCGCGCCAGCGTGACCTTGTGCTGGACCAGCGGGTGGTCGACCACCAGCACGGAGGCGGCCGGTGCGTTGGCGGCTTCGGCCGGAGCCACGGGGACGGCAGACATGTCGTTCATGGTGACGCTCCTATGCAATGGGACTGGCGAGGGAATCAGGGACTGCACCGCCGGATGGAATCATCCGGCGGGCAAGCGTTGCTGCACGGCCGTGGCGCTCAGAACACCGTGCCGTCGCTGTTGATCGCGAACGGTGGCGGACCACCAGGCCTGCGCTTGGCGGCAATGCGCCGCCCCGCCGCCCAGGTGCCGCCTTCCAGCACGCGCGCCAGCGGGAAGTCCGCTTCCGACAAGCCGAGCGCCTGGCGCACGCCGTCGGCCACCAGATCCAGGCCGGTCACGGTCAAGGCGCGCCATTCGACGATGACGGGCTCCTGCACCTCGTGCGCCACCTCGGCGAACGCCGGGTCGCGCGGCACCATCAACTCGAAGTCGAACAGCAGGCCGCCGTTGCGATATTCCGGCAGCCCCGTCAGCGCCTCCAGGCCGGTGACGACCAGCCCGGCGTCCTCCAGCGGCTCCAGCAGCGAATAGGTCAGCCACTGGGTCAGCTTGTGGAACGGCACCAGACCGCCCGGCGCGGCAGCGTGGCGCCAGGTATCGCCGAGCGACACGCCGTCGAGCACGACCCGTCCCGGCCACACCGGCCCCAGCGCCACCAGCAGCGTCTTCAGGATGAAGCTCGCTTCGATGCGCTCGTTGACCGCATTCGCCTTCAGGTAGTCGAACAGGTTGCCAAGCCGCGCCGGCGTGCCGAACACTGCCGGCGTGGCCTGCATGACTTCACCAAGGCGGCGCAGCAGACCCGCGCGCCCTTCCAGGCCTACCAGCGGATTGTGCTGCGCGACCTGGAACGCGGTGGCGATGCTGGACGCATCGATGCGCATCAGCCGTTCGGCATCGGCACGCAGCGGATCGCCGGGCTCGGCGGAGAAGCCGCCACGCGCGAACAGGTCGAAGCTCGCCACGCCCAGCCCTTCCGAACGCGTCAGGATCAGGTCGCTGGCCGGATCGCGGTAGCGCCAGTCAGGACCAGCCCCGGCGTCGAGCAGCACGCTGGGGATGACCAGGTCGATGCCGATCCGTGCGCGGTCCTCGCGATGCTCGGGACCGCTCAGCGCCGCGCGCTCGCACAGGATGTGCCAGCGATCCAGCCGCTCGCCGGAGCCACCGCTTTCAAAATGGCGCCAGCGGCTGTGGTACGGCACCCGCAGGTCCGGATAACGCTGCCGAATGGTGCTGGCCACGTAGTCGGCAATCGCATGCACGCGATCGGGATGCCAGGTGAACAGTTCGGACTGGCCGGCTGCCACGTGCTCCGTAATTGCCGCACAATGCGTGCGTACCGCTTCGGCGCACAGCAGCGCCGCGGCCGGATGCCCCGCCGGTACCGGACTGTACCAGCCACTGCCGAGACCGTCGGCCGGCCCTTCGGGCCGGTCCGCTTCGGGATACGTGCTCATTCGTTCAACCCCCTGCCCTTTGCCAGGGCGAGTTCGTTGGCGTCAGGCGGCGTGTAGTGCGTGAAATAGCCGGCCGCCACCTTGGCGTCGATTTCCACGCGTGCATCCGCCGGGATCAATTCTTCCGGTATGGCAACCTGCTCGACGACTTCGATGCCCTGTGCCACCAGCGCACCGTGTTTCATATTGCTCATCGACGCCCAGCGGTCGATGCGGCGGATGCCCAGCCAGTGGAAGACATCCGGCATCAACTCCTGGAAGCGCATGTCCTGCACGCCGGCGACGCATTCGGTACGAGCGAAGTAGGTTTCGGCGCGGTCCCCGCCGACCTGGCGCTTGCGTGCGTTATAGACCAGAAACTTGGTCACTTCACCGAGCGCGCGCCCTTCCTTCCGGTTATAGACCACCAGACCTACGCCGCCTTGCTGCGCCATCTCGATGCACACCTCGATGCCATGCGCCAGATAAGGCCGGCACGTGCAGATGTCGGAGCCGAACACGTCCGAACCGTTGCACTCGTCGTGCACGCGACATGCCACATGCGTCTCGGGCTTGCCGAGCTTGGCGATATCGCCAAAGAAATACAGCGTCATGCCCCCGATCGGCGGCAGGAAAACCTTGAGGTCCGGGCGGGTCACCAATTCCGGGAACATGCCGCTGGTCTGCTCGAACAGGCTGCGGCGCAGCACGGTTTCCTTGATCTCGAAACGGCGTGCCAGCCCTGGCAGGTACCAGACCGGGTCGACGGCAGCCTTGGTCACCCGCACATCGCCGTTGGCATGGAGGATATCGCCGTCGGGCTTGAGCCGTCCCGCCGCAATCGCCGACGCCAGTTCCGGCATATTGATGTGCGCGCGCGTCACCGCGATGGTCGGACGGATGTCCACGCCTGCCGCGATGCGGTCGGCAAACGCGCTCGACACCAGATGGCCCCATGGATCGAGCGAAACGATCTTGTCCGGATCGCCCCATTGCTCGTGCGGGCCAATCGCTTCGGCAGGCGCGGTATCGGTCAGGTCGGGGCGATGGTCGCGCTGGAGGCGGCCCGACGCCACCGCCAGTGCCCGGTAGATGGCGTACGCACCGGAATGCGTGCCGATCACATTGCGTCGCGCCGGGTCGGTCAGGCTCGCGATCACCGGCCCGCGCTCCGCCGCAGTCGGCGCCCCCCAATTGATAGGCTCGGCCGGCTTGTCGCGGCGTGCGTGCGAGGTCAGGACGATATGATCGGACATGACACCTCTCGATTCCTTGATGGAATCCTGACCAAATGGTCAGGTTTACGATTCCATACTAGGCAATCTCCGTGCCATCACCCAAAGCCCGTTTCAACCCCGTGCGTGGGTCGTCGCACGCTGGCAACGCCACCTCACGTGCACAGGCGGCGTGCGGCCATCGCCGACACTCGTGGTGCATGCGCACCACGAAAAAGCGGCACGCGCCGTAGTGGCCGCGTGCCGCTTTGACTGCACTGCCTGTCCGCGCCATGCGACGCCGACAAGACGACAGGCTGCTACGTCGTCGATTCTCCGGCCGTCCCGCGACGGCCGCCCGCCAGCATCCCGCGCAGGGCCGCGAACGGACTGGTGCTTTCTACATAACGGTGGAACAAGGATCCGGCCACATTGCTCGCTACCCAGGCCAGCAACATACCCAGTGCGTTGATCACCGGTTGGCCGGGGGCGAGGTGCGAAACCACTGCGTTCACGACAAGGCAGATCGGGAAATGCACCAGAAACACCGAATACGAGATGCGGCCAAAGAAGCCCACGACCGCCGCGCGCGGCCAGCGCTCGAGCCAGCCTTCGCGCCTCGCCACCGCGAGCAGCACGGCAGTCGCCAGCGCCACGGCGATGCGCAGGCGGAAATCGATGATCAGCGCAGCCAGCCCCATCGCCCCCAGCAGCAGCAGCAGCGGAATCGCCGAGCGCTCCGGATTGGATGCCCAGTACGCAAGCGTGCCCATGCCATAGGCGCCGAAGAAGTACACCGCCCAGATGTCCCACGACGCATCGCGGTTGAACCAGAACAGCGAGGCCACCGCCAGCGCCGACACCAGCACGACGCCGGCCCGCGCGCCCTGGCCCGACACGCCACGGGCCAGCCACAGCGCGGTCACCAGCAGCGCGAACAACTGGAGGTCGATCGCGACATACCAGACGCCCGCCGACAAGGCATCGACGTCGAGCACGTTATGCAGCAGCAGCACATGGGCAAGGAACTGCATCAGGTGCGGTGGCGCCGGAATCGACTCGTGGACCATCCACGTACGCGCGATGGCTGCCCCCGCGATGCTGATAAGGATCGCCGCGGCATAGGGCGTGACCAGTTTCTGGTAGCGGCGCCAGACAGCGACCAACGGATGCTGGCGAATCGTCAGGCGCCCTTGCGGCGCGAGGCTGCGCGCTGCCAGAAAGCCGCTGACGACCAGGAAGACCTGCACCGCGATACGGGCGTACTGTGACAGCCAGTCCAGCATGTCGGGCGCCAGCGAGTAGGCAGCGTCGGACATGGGGCCGTAGAACGCCAGGTGATGAAGCACGATCAGCTGTGAACTGACCGCCTTCAGGGCGTCAATGCACGCCAGGCGCGAAGGACGGGGGCTCATTGTTATAAGAACGTTGCAAATAAGCGGAATGGGCCGGATTTTACCGCCTTCGCCGAAACAATATGCGGCTTATTTGTCACAAATTGAGTAATCGTTACACAATTCGTCAATATGTGCGGCTCGCGTGGGGACGCCTGGCGCGCATCTGCTGCTCATGTCTTCTCCGCGAGGCATTTGCTTATAAAAAAGTTATCGTTCCGCATTCAGGCGTGCGGGTATACCCTTGCGACTTTGCTGCAACCGGCGTCATGACGCCCTGCCCGTTTCCTATGCCGTCCTTCCGCCTTACCGCCTCCAACCTGTTCCGCCCGTTGACCGCGCTGCTGCTGGCTGTGGCCACGCTGTCTCCGCTCGGCGCCCGCGCGCAGAGCCCGGTGCTGGACAAGATCCGCGACAGCGGCACCATCGTGCTCGGCTATCGCGAATCCGCGCTGCCGTTCTCGTTCGCCGATGACAAGGGCCAGCCGGCCGGCTATGCCGTCGACCTGTGCCTGCGCGTGGCCGAGGCCGCCCGCCAGAAACTGGGCCTGAAGGACATCAAGGTACGCTGGCTGCCGCTCACGCCGCAGAATCGTTTCCCGGCCGTGGTCAACGGCCTGGTCGACCTCGACTGCGCGCCAAACACCAATTCACTGGAACGGCAGAAGCAGGTGGCGTTCAGCGTGTCGCACTACGTTTCCACCGTACGCATGTTGGTACGCGCCGATTCCGGCATCCAGTCATTCGAAGACCTGCGTGGCAAGACCGTCGTCACCAGCGCCGGCTCCACAGGCGACCGCCATGTGCGCCGCCTGAAGCAGCAATACGGCTATCGTGACGTCTACGCCAAGGACCACGGCGAATCGTTCCTGCTGCTCGAATCGGGCCGCGCACAGGCCTTCGTCATGGACGACGTGCTGCTCGCCGGCCTGCGCGCCCGCGCCAAGGATCCGTCGCAATTCGTCATCGTCGGCCCCGCGCTTTCGACGGAACAGAACGCGCTGATGATGTCGAAAGCGGACCCGGAGTGGAAACAGTTCGTCGACCAGACACTGGCCAGCACATTTGCGGGCACGGGCATCACGACCCTGCAAAAGCACTGGTTCCAGCAGCCGATTGGCAGCCGCAAGATCAATCTCGCGCTGCTGCCGTCGAACCAGGTCCGGGACGCCTGGAAGCATCCATCGGACGTCGCCACGGAGTGATTCGAACGTAACAACCCCAATCAGATTGATGCGGCAATCCATGATTTCCATGAGGCCTACCGCCGGGTAGGTCCCAAGTTGACAGCCTGGCGATTGCTTGGCGACACTGAAACCGGTTGCTCCGCTAACGGGGCAGCCGCGAACAATCAACCGCCCGATGGGGCGGTATAACCAGGCAGGACTCAGGAGAAATCATGAACAAGTTCGTTGCGACCGCGATCGCGCTCGCACTGGGCACGGCTGCTGTGGCCGCCCAGGCGCAGACCGGCGGCAAGAAGTTCGACCCGTACACCCAAGGTGCCAAGTCGGGTCAGAAGTTCGACCCGTACTCCGAAGGTGCCAAGAGCGGCGACAAGTTCGATCCGTACAGCCAGGGCGCCAACAAGAGCACCCGCAGCGACCTGACCGACGCCTCCGCCCCGGAAGCCAAGAAGTCGACCAAGTCGAAGTCCAAGAAGAGCAAGAAAAAGGCAGCTTCGGCGCCGGCAGCCAGCTGATTCTGGCCAGCCCCATGACAAAGCCCGTGCATGCACGGGCTTTTTTCATTGTTGGCGAGGTGGCATCGTGAAGCGAATACGCCTATGGCGACTTCGTGTCCAGTTCCATCGCCGTGACGTCGATGCGCTGTACCTTCCCATCCTGTTTGACTTCCGTGCGAAGCACGAAAGCCTCCGAGGGACAGTACCAGTCGGTGATCTGCATCACCGAAGGTTCCACCTGCACGACCTCTTCGCCGACCAGCAGCGGTCCCAGCGACGTGCGCTTCTCATAGGTGATTGGCATGCATTCCCTGCGGCCCAGCACCGTATCGATCATCTGGCGACGGCCCACCTGGCGTGAACTGATGTTGATCGACGCATGCAACGCGCGCATGGTGCCCACCACCTCATCCGAGCCCAACGGGTAGATCTTCAGCGACAGGCTGGATTCGAACGTCTCACCTTCCAGCGTGCTGCCTTCGCGCAGGTTCAGGCCGGCATAGTTGAATACCCCCTTGCCCTTGAATGCCGCCTCACCGTACATGCGGGCATAGCGCGCGCGGGCATTGATGATGGCGTGCTGGCTTTCGATGCTGGTTTCTTCGGCGGGTGTGCGCCGGTCAATGTTGACCATGTGCACCTGATCCATGACCACCGGCGGCCCCATCAGTGCCGACATGGCGGACTTCGACATGACCTCGAGTTGCGCGCGACAGCCCGAAGGGCTGCGACCCACGTTACGCAGCGTCATGGTGATCGACATCGGCAACGCGCCATCCCCCTCCATCTGCACTTGCGAGCCCGAGCGGAACCATGGCGCGTCGCAGATGACGGCGCCAGCCGGCATGGAGCGGGACGCGGCCGGCGCTGCGATACCCTGGCGAGACTCGGCCGGCTCCTCACCCCAGGCGACTCCACCCGCAAGCAATGCCAGGGCAGCAACCATGCCCGCGGGTTGATGTCGCAGGGCGTTCCGCAGGTAGTACTGCGCCTTTGTCTTCACATGAATCCCTGTCTAGAATGGTCTTGCGTCCCCGACTGGCACCCGCCCGGGCCGGTCCGCAACCGCTGCTCTTTAAATTAGCGTGTTTCCCGCGTGCTGTCTCGCCGGGTTTTTGGATGCCGCCGCGGTTGGCATCCCGGTACCTTGCAGGAGATCCCATGCTTCAGTACTACGCGAAATTATGGTGGGTGATCGCACTGCGCGGCATGCTCGCGCTGATTTTCGGCATCTGCGCGTTCTTCGCGCCGATCGCCACGCTGGCGGCGCTGATCCTTATCTTCGGCGCGTTCGCCGCCGCCGACGGGTTGATGGCGCTGCTGATGGCGATCTCCGGCAAGGAACGCGAAACCAGCGACCGCTGGGTCCTGGCATTGCAAGGCCTGCTCGGCCTCGGCGTGGGCGCACTCACCCTGCTGAGCCCGACGATCACGGCGCTGTCGCTGCTGATCTATATTGCCGCCTGGTCCCTGGCCACCGGTGTGCTGCAGATCGTCGCGGCGGTAAGGCTGCGCAAGGAAATCCCTAATGAATGGTGGCTGATCCTTGCCGGACTAGTAAGCATCGCCTTCGCGTTCCTGGTTTTGTGGAAGCCGCTGGCCGGCGCGCTGGCTGTGCTGTGGATGATCGGCTCCTGGGCGATTGTGTGCGGCATCCTGCTCCTCGGTGTCGCACTTCGCCTGCGCAGCGCCAAACCGGTGGCAGTCACCCAACCCGCCTGACGCAGCGACTCCGCGGCCTCACCGGCTACGCGCTGGGCCTTCCGTGGTTCCCGCTACCTCGGAAAGGCAGGATGAGCCCCTGCCCGTGCTACCATTGCCCGCCCGTGAGAGGGACGGGTCTGCGCAACAGGAAAAGATACGTTTAAATCACAATTTTTCCTGACATGAGGCCTTCAGCCGTGGCTTGTCCACCGGGAAACGTCCGCAAACGTTGTGACGACTTCCCGCCATGTCCGGCCAGCTGCCGTCAGGCCGGAATGCCGGAACGGCCCTCGCCCGGGGACATGTTGGAAGGAGCCGATTCCAGGCCAGCCCCGCGCATGACCGGCACAAGCCCGTGATGCGCCGGCGCGGGCGATGGCGGCTCCGCCTGTCGCGCCAAGCGGCGCAAGCTATTCATCCGTCGACATTTCCAGGGAGTTCTATGCGTAGTTCATCGACCTCGCGCTATGCCGGGCTGTCAGTTGGCGTGATCGCCATGATCAGTCTCGGCATCCTGCTGGTCTGGTTCGGCACGCTCGACATGCGGCACCTGCTGCGTTCGGACGAAGGCCGCTACGCCGAAATTGCCCGCGAGATGTTCGCCACCGGCGACTGGGTCACGATCCGCTATCAGGCGCTCAAGTACTTCGAGAAGCCGCCTTTCCACCTGTGGGCAACCGCGCTGTCCTACACGCTGTTCGGCGTCGGCGACTGGCAGGCGCGGCTATGCGTGGCGCTGTCCGGCGCGATCGGCCTGCTGGTTTCCGTGCTCGCCGCGCACCGCTGGTTCGGCGCACGCGTTGCCGTGCTCACCGGCCTCGTGATGGTCGCCGCGCCGATGTGGAACGTCGCCGCGCATTTCAATTCGCTGGACATGACGCTATCCGGCGCCATGGCCTGCGTGCTGGCCTTCATGCTGCTCGCGCAGCACCCCGACGCCACGCCGGCGGCGCGCCGCAACTGGATGCTGGCCTGCTGGGCGGCCATGGGCGTCGCCATCCTGACCAAGGGCCTGGTCGGTATTGCGCTGCCCGGCCTGGTGCTCGTGGTCTACACGCTGGTCACGCGTGATTTCGGCCTGTGGCTCCGCCTGCATCTGGTGTCCGGCATCGTGCTGATGCTCGTGGTCACCGTGCCGTGGTTCTGGCTGGTGTCGGAGCGCAATCCTGAATTCCTGAACTTCTTTTTTATCCACGAACACTGGCAGCGCTATACCTCGACGGTACATTCGCGCAAAGGGCCGCTGTGGTACTTCGTGCCGCTGCTGGTGGCCGGCTTCCTGCCGTGGCTGGGGGCGTTCCCCGGCATGTGGCAGGCCGTACGCGAACGTGCGGGCGTGGAACGCGGCAGTGCATCGCGGCCGTTCCAGCCGGCGCTGCTGGCCGCCATCTGGGCCATTGCGATCTTCGTCTTCTTCAGCCTGTCGGGCTCGAAGCTGCCCGGCTATATCGTGCCGATCTTCCCGGCGCTGGGCATCCTGGCCGGCGTGGCGCTCGATACCGCGACGGAACGCTCATGGCGCCGCCAGGTGAACTTCATGCTGGTGCTCGGCGTGCTTGGCCTGCTCGCCATGCCTTATGTGGCAACACTCGACAAGCCCAGCACGCCGAATGCGGTCTACCGCGAATTCGCGGTCTGGGTGGGCCTGGCCTTCGCCTGCATGCTGACTGGCGCGTTGCTCGCACGGCACCTGCTGCGCACGCGTGGGGTATTTCCGAGCGTCGTCGCCTATGCTGTCGCCATGTTCCTGTGCGCGACACTGGCCTTCCGCGGGCACGAGGCCATGGGGCGCCCGGCGTCCGGCGCCGACCTGGTCCCTGCAATCAACGCGGTGCTGACGCCCGATATGCCGATTTACAGCGTGCGGCTGCTCGATCACACCCTGCCGTTCTACCTTCGCCGCACCGTCATCCTCGTCGAGCACCCCGACGAACTGGAGTTCGGCGTGGGCCAGGAGCCGCAGAAATGGATTCCCACCGTCGATGCCTTTGTCGAACGCTGGAAGCAAGGCCCGCACGCCATTGCCATGATGTCCGCCGAGACATTCAGCGACCTGACGGCGCGCGGCGTCCCGATGGTCACGATCGGCCAGGACAAGCGCCGCATCGTCGTGGCAAATTTCCCGCTGCCGGCAGCCGCCCGGCCGCAATCTTCCAAGGACTGAACCCGGCGCCATGACGCTATCGACTTTCGCTTTCATCTTCACCGGCGTGCTGCTCAATGCCGCCGCGCAACTGCTGCTCAAGGCCGGCGTCAACGCCGTCGGTGCCATCACCATCGATCGGAGCACACTACTGGTCACGGCACTGCGCGTGCTGACGCAGTGGCCCGTGCTGGCCGGGCTCACCTTGTACGTGGTCAGCGTTGGCGTGTGGATCGTCGGCCTCTCGCGCGTCGATGTATCGATTGCCTACCCGATGCTGTCGCTCGGCTATGTCGTCAATGCACTGGCCGCCTGGTGGCTGTTCGGCGAGATGATCGGGCCGCTGCGCGTGTTCGGCATCCTGCTGATCCTGGCCGGCGTGTTCCTGATTGCGCGCTCGTGATCCGGCGCCCTTTTATGTTGCATACCCTGCATACCTATTGGCAAGCTACCCGATGACCGCTACCGCCGCTTCCGACTTCCTTCCCTTCGTCCGGCCCGAGATCGACGCCGACACCATTGCCGAAGTCGGCAAGGTGCTGGCGTCCGGCTGGATCACCTCCGGCCCGAAGATGCAGGCGTTCGAGGACGCCCTGTCCCAGGTCTTCGGCGGACGCCCCGTGCGTACCTTCGCCAATGGCTCGGCCACGATGGAAATCGCGCTGCGCATCGCGGACATCGGCCCCGGCGATGAAGTCATCACCACGCCGATCACATGGGTGGCCACCGCGAACGTGGTGCTGGCGGTCGGCGCGAAGCCCGTGTTCGTCGACATCGACCCGCGCACGCGCAATATCGACCTGGACGCCGTGGAAGCGGCCATCACGCCGCGTACGCGCGCCATCATGCCGGTGTACCTGTCGGGCCTGCCGGTCGACATGGACCGTCTCTACGCGATTGCCGCGAAGCATAAGCTGCGCGTGATCGAAGATGCCGCACAGGCCATCGATTCGCGCTGGCAAGGCAAGCGCATCGGCGCCTTTGGCGACCTGGTCAGCTTCAGCTTCCAGGCCAACAAGAACATCACCAGCGTCGAGGGTGGCTGCCTGGTGATGAACACGCCGGAAGAAGCCGTGCGCGCCGAGCGTTTGCGCCTGCAGGGCGTGATCCGCTCGGGCATGGACGGTATGGACGTGGAAGAGCCCGGCGGCAAGTTCAACCTGACCGACGTGAATGCCGCGATTGGCCTCGCGCAACTCGCAAAGCTCGACGCCATCACTGCGCGCCGCGCTGCACTGGCCGAGACCTATTTCCGCTGCGCCGCCGACGCCGGGCTGGCCGATCTTGGCATTGAACTGCCCCTGCCGCTGGACCCGCAGCAGGCTACGACCAACTGGCACATGTTCCAGGTCGTGCTGCCTACAGATCGCCTCGAAGGCGGCCCGCAGCAGGCCCGCCAGAACGTGATGCAGGCCATGCGCGAGCGCGGCATCGGCACCGGCGTGCACTATCCTCCGATTCACCTTTTCACCTACTACCGTTCCCTGGGCTGGCGCGAAGGCATGCTGCCGCACGCCGAACGCATCGGGCGCGGCATCGTCACGCTGCCGCTGTTCCCCGCCATGCAAGCCACCGATGTGGAACGGGTCTGCGCAACTCTCAGCGAAACATGCAAACGTCTCTCCAAATGAGCCCGGTCGAGGTTTCGGTCGTCATTCCGGTCTACAACGAAGAAGACGGGCTGCAAGCCCTGTTCGACCGTCTGTATCCGGCGCTCGATGGCCTTGGCGAGTCTTACGAGGTCATTTTCATCAATGACGGCAGCGTAGACCGCTCGGCGGCCATGCTCGCCGCGCAGTTCCACAAGCGCCCGGACGTGACCCGGGTGGTGCTGTTCAACGGCAATTTTGGCCAGCACATGGCCATCCTTGCGGGCTTCGAGCACACGCGCGGCAAGATCGTGATCACGCTGGACGCGGACCTGCAGAACCCGCCCGAGGAAATCCCGCGCCTGGTGCAGACCATGCGCGAAGGCCATGACTACGTTGGCACGATCCGCCGCCAGCGCAACGACACGGCGTTCCGCCGCTATGCGTCGCGCGCCATGAACCGCCTGCGCGAGCGGATCACCAAGATCCGCATGACGGACCAGGGCTGCATGCTGCGCGCGTATGACCGCAATGTGATCGACACGATCAATGCGTGCCGCGAGGTCAACACGTTCATTCCCGCACTGGCCTACACGTTCGCGTCGAGCCCGGTGGAAATCGAAGTCGGCCACGAGCAGCGTCATGCGGGCGAGTCGAAGTACTCGCTGTACCAACTCATCCGCCTGAACTTCGACCTGGTGACCGGTTTCTCGATCGTTCCGCTGCAATGGTTCTCGGCCATCGGGACGGTACTGTCGCTGTTGTCCGGCGTGCTGTTCGTGGTGCTGCTGATGCGCCGGTTCCTGTTCGGCTCGGAAGTGCAGGGTGTGTTCACCCTGTTCGCCATGAACTTCTTCCTGATCGGCATCCTGCTGTTCGGCGTCGGCCTGCTCGGCGAATACGTGGGCCGCATCTACCAGGAAGTGCGCGACCGGCCGCGCTACCGGATCAAGGCCGTCCTTGAGGCGGAACCTTCCCGCCACCGGACGGAGGCATGATGCGCGCAGTCGTCTTTGGCTACCACAACGTCGGCGACCGCTGCCTGCGCGTGCTGCACGCGCGCGGCGTCGAGGTGGCGCTGGTCGTCACGCACCGTGACCGCGCTGACGAGAACATCTGGTTCCGCCGCGTGGCGGATACGGCAACGGAACTCGGCATTCCGTTCGTCTATGGCGAAGACCCGGCCGATCCGGCGATTGCCCAGGCCGTGCGCGATGCCAGCCCCGACGTGATCTTCTCGTTCTATTACCGCTCGATGATCCCGGCCAGCGTACTGGCGCTGGCGCCGCAGGGCGCGTTCAACATGCACGGTTCGCTGCTGCCGAAGTACCGCGGCCGCGTGCCGGTCAACTGGGCCGTGCTGCATGGCGAGACCGAAACCGGCGCCACGCTGCATGCGATGGAAGCCAAGCCCGATGCCGGCTATATCGTGGACCAGACTGCCGTGCCGATCCTGCCGGACGACACCGCTGGCGAAGTCTTCGAGAAAGTCACCGTGGCCGCCGAGCAGACGCTGTGGCGCGCGCTGCCGGCCATGATGGCGGGCAACACGCCGCAACATCCGAACGTGCTGGCCCAAGGCAGCTACTTCTCGGGCCGCCGCCCCGAGGATGGCCGCATCGACTGGAGCCGCCCCGCGGCCGAGGTCTACAACCTGATCCGCGCGGTGGCGCCGCCCTACCCCGGCGCGTTCACCGACATCGCCGGCCAGCGCTTCGTCGTGGCGCAGGCGCGCCGCCCGCTGTCCGCCCCGGCGCTGCCGACCGGCTGGCGCCCCGGCCTGCACGTGAGCCAGGGCCAGATCATCGGCCTGTGCGGCGACGGCGGCCAGGTCCGCATCGACAGTCTGCTTGCTGCCGCGACATCCGCGCCGGTCACCGCGCAAGCGCTGGCCCCCATTCTTACCGAACAGTCCAACGAGGAAAACCGATGAAAAAGGTCCTGATTCTTGGCGTCAACGGCTTCATCGGCCACCACCTGACGCGCCGCATCCTGGAAACCACGCCGTGGGAGGTCTACGGCATGGACATGTCGTCCGACCGCCTCGGTGACCTCGTCGACCATCCGCGCATGCACTTCTTTGAAGGTGACATCACCATCAACAAGGAGTGGATCGAGTACAACATCCGCAAGTGCGACGTGGTGCTGCCGCTGGTGGCCATCGCCACGCCGGCGACCTACGTGCGCCAGCCGCTGCGCGTGTTCGAGCTCGACTTCGAGGCCAACCTGCCGATCGTGCGCAGCGCCGTGAAGTACGGCAAGCACCTGGTGTTCCCGTCGACCTCCGAGGTCTACGGCATGTGCGCCGACGAGGAATTCGACCCCGAGTCGTCGCCGCTGATCTACGGCCCGATCAACAAGCCGCGCTGGATCTACGCCTGCTCCAAGCAGCTCATGGACCGTGTGATCCACGCCTACGGCATGGAGCAAGGCCTGAACTACACGCTGTTCCGTCCGTTCAACTGGATCGGTGCGGGGCTGGACTCGATCTTCGAATCGAAGGAAGGTTCGTCGCGCGTGGTCACGCAGTTCCTCGGCCATATCGTGCGCGGCGAGCCGATCAAGCTCGTCGACGGCGGCGAGCAGAAGCGCGCGTTTGCCGATATCTCGGACGGTATCTCGGCGCTGATGCGCATCATCGAGAACCCCAACGGGGTTGCCACGGGCAAGATCTTCAACATCGGCAACCCGTCCAACATCCACTCGGTGCGCGAACTCGCCGAGATGATGCTCAAGATGGCCGCCGACTACCCCGAGTACGCCGAAGAAGCGCGCAAGACGCAGATCATCGAAACCTCGTCGGGCGACTTCTACGGCAAGGGCTACCAGGACGTGCAGCATCGCGTGCCGAAGATCGACAACACCATGCAGGAACTCGGCTGGAAGCCCGAGGTGACGATGGAGCAGGCGCTGCGCCGGATCTTCGAGGCCTATCGCGACAAGGTGGTGGAAGCACGTACCCTCGTCGACGGCGCCAACTGAGTACGGACCCATGGCCAGAATCGCCCTCAAGGTCGATGTCGATACGCTGCGCGGTACGCGCGAAGGCGTGCCGACGCTGTTGTCCATGCTGGACGCGGTGCAGGCGCAGGCGACCTTCCTGTACAGCCTGGGCCCGGACCACACCGGCTGGGCGCTGCGCCGGGTGTTCCGGCCGGGTTTCCTCAAGAAGGTGTCGCGCACCTCGGTAGTGTCCAACTACGGCCTGCGCACGCTGATGTACGGCGTGCTGCTGCCGGGGCCGGACATCGGCCGCAAGGCCGCAGCCGAGATGCGCGCGGCGCGTACGGCCGGCCACGAATGTGGCATCCACACGTGGGACCACGTCTACTGGCAGGACAACGTGCGCCAGCGCGACCGCGCCTGGACGCGTCGCCAGATGCAGAGCGCGTTCGACCGCTACGTCGACATCTTCGGCGAAGCCCCGCCCACGCACGGCGCGGCGGGCTGGCAGATGAACGACGAGGCCTTCCTGCAGATCGACGACTGGGGCATGGCCTATGCGTCGGACGGGCGCGGCACGGCGCCGTATATCCCGACGGTTGGCGGTGTGGCCTGCCGCCACGTGCAGATGCCTACCACGCTGCCCACGCTCGATGAAATGATCGGCGTGGATGGCCTGACGGAAGACAACGTCCACGAAGCCGTGCTGCGGCTCACGGAAGCCACCGTCGGCGACCATGTCTTCACGCTGCACACCGAACTGGAAGGCGGCAAGCTCGCACCCGTGTTCCGCCGCCTGCTGCAGGGCTGGCGCGCGCAGGGGCACGAACTGGTGTCGATGGCCACGTACTACCGGCATATCGACCGTGACACCTTGCCGACGTTGCCAGTGACGTGGGGGTCGATCGAAGGGCGCAGCGGCGAGCTGATCATCCAGCCTTGAAGTTCAGGCTGGCACTTCGTAGAGTCTCCCGCCCTCTCCCCCGGCCCCTCTCCCATTGCATGGGAGAGGGGAGCAAACCTTCAGGCCCGTGCTATGCCTTCTGTGGTCTCCCCTCTCCCGCTTGCGGGAGAGGGGCCGGGGGAGAGGGCAGGCGCAAGCCGAAGCCGCTCACCTCCGCGCCAATCGCAGCCCGTTGAACACCACCAGCAGGCTCGCTCCCATATCGGCGAATACCGCCATCCACATCGTTCCCATCCCGGCCACGGTCAGCGCGAGGAACACGGCCTTGATGCCGAGCGCCAGCGTGATGTTCTGCCACAGGATGCGCGACGTGCTCCGCGACAGCCGCACGAACGCGGGAATCTTGCGCAGGTCATCGTCCATCAGCGCCACGTCGGCGGTTTCGATCGCGGTATCGGTGCCCGCCGCGCCCATTGCAAAGCCGATGTCCGCACGCGCGAGCGCCGGGGCGTCGTTGATGCCGTCGCCGACCATGCCGACCTTGCCACGCGCGGCATGCGTGTCGGCAGCGAGCGTGCCGATGGCGTCCGCCTTGTCCTGTGGCAATTGGTTGCCGCGCGCCTCGTCGATGCCGACCTGCGCGCCGATCGCCTGCGCGGTATGCGGGTTGTCGCCGGACAGCATGATGGTCTTCACGCCCAGCGCGTGCAGTTCGGCAATGGCCTGCCGGCTCGTGTCGCGCACGGTATCGGCCACGGCGAACATTGCCTGGGCTACCGCCGCGCCATCCTTGCCGAGGCGGGCCAGCAGCACCACGGTCTTGCCCTGGCGCTCAAGCGCCTCCAGCCGGTCTTCCAGCGCGGGCGAGCATGCGCCCATGTCGTGGATCAGGCGGTGGTTGCCAAGGCAGTAGTCGTCGCCATCGATACGGCCGCGCGTACCGCGACCGGCCAGCGCCTCGAACTCGGTGACGTCGAGCAATGCGATGCCATCGGCCTGCGCCGCCGCAGCCACGGCCTTCGACACCGGATGATCGGAGCGTGCGGCAAGGCTTGCGGCAATCGCGCGCGCCTGGGGCACATCCTCCGCGAGCATCGCGTAATCGGTCTGCGCGGGCTTGCCGTGCGTGATGGTGCCGGTCTTGTCGAGTGCCACCCATGACAGGTCCTTGCCCTGCTCCAGGTACACCCCGCCCTTGATCAGGATGCCTCGCCGCGCGGCCGCCGCAAGGCCGCTGACGATAGTCACCGGCGTCGAAATCACGAGCGCACACGGGCACGCGATCACCAGCAGCACCAGCGCCTTGTAGATCCAGTCGACCCACGATGCGCCCGTCACCAGCGGCGGCACCACCGCCACGGCCAGCGCGATGGCGAACACCGTTGGCGTATAGATACGCGCGAACTGGTCGACAAAGCGCTGCGTCGGCGCGCGGCTGGCCTGCGCGGCCTCGACGGCGTGGATGATGCGGGCCAGCGTGGAATCGTTGGCTGGTGCCGTGACCTCGTATTCAATTTCGCCGGACTGGTTGATCGAGCCCGCGAACAGCGTGTCGCCAACGCCCTTGTCGACCGGCACGCTTTCGCCGGTGATGGGTGCCTGGTCCAGCGCCGACTGCCCGCGCACCACGCGCCCGTCCAGCGCCACGCGTTCGCCGGGGCGCAGCCTGACCACGGCGCCTACCGCGACGCCAGCCGCCGGCACGGCCGCCCAGTTGCCATCCACCTGCCGGACGGTCGCCTGCTCCGGCGCCATGGCCATCAGGCCGCGAATCGCATTGCGCGCGCGGTCCAGCGACGCGGCCTCGATGCGTTCGGCCAGCGCGAACAGCACCATGACCATGGCCGCTTCCGGCCATTCGCGCAAAACCAGTGCACCGGTCACGGCAATGCTCATCAACGCGTTGATATTCAGGTTGCCGTTGCGCAGCGCGATCCAGCCCTTGCGGTAGGTCGTCAGCCCGCCCAGTGCCACGGCAGCAATGGCGAGCAAGGCCGGTAGCCACGGATCGCCGAGTCCCACCCATTCGGTGACTTCGGCCCCGATCGCCGCCACGCCCGCGAGCGCGAGCGGCCACCACGGTTTGTGTTCCGCGGCGGGCGGCGGAGCCGCCTGCTCCGAGGCGAGCGGCTCGGCTTTCATCCCCAGGCTCGCGATGGCCTTCACCACGGGCTCGGCCGACGCCAGCGTGTGATGCACGGTCAGCACGCGCTGCATCAGGTTGAAATCGAGCGCCGCCACACCGGCCATGCCGCCGAGCTTGTTGCGGATCAGCGTTTCCTCGGTGGGGCAGTCCATCGCGTCGATGCGATAGCTGGCCGAGCGCGCACCGGGCGGAACTACCGCCGGTGTGACTGGTGCGACGCTGATCGCGGCACCACAGCCGCCACCGCAGCAGGCGGGCTCCGGCTGGGCGTGCTCATGATGATCGTGATCACCGTGGCCATGGGCATGGTCATGGTCATGGCCATGTTGATGGCCATGGCCATCATGTGGATGCGGTTGCGCGTGATCGTGGCCGCAGCAGGAATCGCTGCGAATGTGTTCATGTGGCACGGTGTCTTCAGGTGTCGTGCGAGCCATTTCTTCTTTCCCGCTGGTTTGACCTGATGCCATTGAAGACCCTGTAGCCGCTACAGAGTCAAGCCTGGCACCGACAAGCCCGCGCCTGCGTCAGGGTGACGCACGGTACGCTTGCCAGCCGGCCGAGGTGCACCGCTATAATCGCCGCCATGCGTCGCCTGCTGATCCTCCTCTTCGCTGTCATGCTGCCGCTCCAGTTCACCTGGGCGAGCGCGGCTGCATTCTGCGAGCATGGACGCGAGCAGCAGCGCCAGCAGGAAACCGGCTCCGCACCGGCGTGGCACTTCGGCCACCACACGCACGAGCACGAGACCGGCGGCGCCCACGGCAAGTCCGGCACCAAGCTGCCCGATGCCGACTGCGCGATTTGCCATTTCGCCGGCTCGCACGTCATGCTGCCGGCCGCGACGCAACCCGCGTCCTATCACTTCATCACCGTGCGCTACCGCGTGCTGCCCGTGCACTACGGGTCGGTGCCCGCGCGCGCACCGGATCGGCCCCAGTGGCTGCACCTGGCGTAATCCGCCGGTTCGGGGCCATGGCCCATTCCCTGCCTTTGCCACGCCTGTCCTGAGCGGACAGGTGCCGGGTTCCCGGATCGACGGATCGCGCGGCGTGACAGCCGTCAGCGCATGCATGCGCGCATGACGGCATCGCGCCGGTGCTCCCTGGCTTCGATCTGGTGATACCGATGAAACATGTAGTGATTCCGCTGGGGCTGGCTGCCGTCTTGCTCGGCCCCCTTGCGCAGGCCGCCACGGATGCGGCCATGCCGCCCTCCTTGCAGGATCAGCGCCCTGCCCAGCCGTACGACGCCGCCGAGACGCAGGGCGTGCTGACGCTCGACAACGCGCTGGCCCTGGCCATCGCCCGCAGCCCAAGGCTTTCCGCCGCCCAACAGGAACTCGCTTCCACCGAAGGCGGCATCACGCAGGCGCGCACGATCCCCAACCCCGCCGTCGGCTACGAGATGGAAGACACGCGGCGCGCGTCGCGCACGACCACCGCGCAACTAAGCGTGCCGATCGAGCTCGGCGGCAAGCGCTCCGCTCGCATCGACGCCGCGCAGAAAACACGCGAGCTCGCCAGCGCACAGCTCAGCAATGCCGAGGCCGACTTGCGTGCCGCGGTCATCGGCGCCTTCTTCCAGGTGCTGGTCGCGCAGGAACGGGTCAGCCTGGCCGAGAGCTCGGTCGGCATCGCCACGCGCGGCACGCAGGCCGCGGCAAGGCGCGTGGCGGCCGGCAAGGTCTCGCCCGTGGAGCAGACCCGCGCCGAAGTCGAGCAGGCCAATGCCGAGCTTGAACTCGCGGAGGCGCGCGCCACGCTCGACGCGGCGCGCCAGCAACTGGCCGCCCAGTGGGGCAGCCAGTTGCCGGTGTTCGCGTCGGCGAGCGGCGACCTTGAGGCCCTGCCGTCGCGGCCCCTGCCCAATGTCCTCGACGAAGCACTCGACACCGCGCCGGAAATGCGCGCGAGCCAGAGCGAGATGGCGCGGCGCCAGGCGGTGGTCAATGTGGAACGCAGCCGCCAGTACCCCGATGTGACCGTGAGCGTCGGCGCCAAGCGCGAGTATTCGTCGGACCGCGGATACTACCCGGTGCTCGGCGTCTCGCTGCCATTGCCGCTGTTCGACCGCAACCAGGGCAACCTGTACACGGCGATCCGCCAGGCCGACAAGGCCGCCGACGAATCGCGCGCCACGCGCGTACGGCTGGCCAGTGACCTGCGCCAGGCCTCCGGCCAGCTCGCGCTGTCGCGCAATAGCGCGCTGACCCTGCGCCAGACCGTGCTGCCCGCCGCGCAGCGTGCGTACCAGGCTGCCTCGCAAGGGTTCGAAGCCGGCAAATTCGCCTATCTCGAAGTGCTGGACGCCCAGCGCACGCTGCTCCAGGCACGCGTGCGCTATCTCGGGGCCGTGGCCGCGACCTACCAGGCCGCCACCGCCATCGACCGCATGCTCGGCCGCTGAGCGGCCAACCAAGGATTCCCATGGCAATCACCAAGACCCAACGCAATGCGATCGTCGCCATCCTCGGCGTCGGCATGCTGGCTGGCGCCGCACTGCTCTTCACCGGCCGTGGTGCCGGCGACGGACACGACGAAGCCGGCCACGATCATGGCAAGCAAGCTGCCGAGTCGCGCAACAACGAAAGTGGAAAGGAAGGCAAGGCCGCCGCATCGGCCGAGGACGCGCATGCCGCCGACCGCATCGCCATGACGCCCGAGCAGATCCGCAACGCCGGACTGGAATTGCGCACAGCCGGCCCCGGCCGCGTGCAGGCCGCCGTGCAGTTTCCCGGCGAGATCCGCTTCAACGAAGACCGCACCGCCCACGTCGTACCGCGCGTGGCCGGCGTAGCGGAGTCCGTGCCGGCCGTGCTGGGTCAGCGCGTGAAGAAGGGAGAACTGCTGGCGGTACTGGCCAGCACGCAGCTTTCCGACCAGCGCAGCGAACTGCTGGCCGCGCAAAGGAGACTGGAACTCGCCCGCACAACCTACACACGCGAGAAACGCCTGTGGGAAGACAAGATCTCGGCCGAACAGGATTTCCTGGCCGCGCGCACCGCGCTGCAGGAAGCCGAGATCGCCGTGCAGAACGCGACCCAGAAGCTCACCGCTATCGGTGCCCGGCCGGCGTCGGCCGGACTCAACCAGTTCGAGTTGCGCGCGCCGTTCGACGGCATCGTCGTCGAAAAGCATCTGGCGCTCGGCGAAGCGGTAGCGGCGGACACGACCGTCTTTACGATTTCCGATCTGGCCACCGTGTGGGCGGAGTTCGTGATCGCGCCGAAGGACCTGAGCCAGGTGCGGCTCGGCGAAAAGGTCAGCATCGCCTCTACCGCATTTGACGGTACCGCCGCCGGCACCGTGTCCTACGTGGGCTCGCTGCTCGGCCAGCAGACGCGCACCGCGACCGCACGCGTGACGCTGTCGAATCCGGACATGGCGTGGCGGCCCGGGCTCTTCGTCACGGTCAGCGTAGCGGGACAGGAAACGGAAGTCCCCGTCGTCGTCGAAAGCGAAGCCGTGCAGACCGAAGGCCGCCAGCCAATGGTCTATGTCGAAGTCCCCGGCGGCTTTGAAGCCCGCGCGGTCACCACGGGACGCAGCGACGGCAAGCGCATCGAGATCGTCAAGGGGCTGGAGCCAGGATCGCGCTACGTTGCGCGCAACAGCTTCGTGTTGAAGGCCGAGCAAGGCAAGGCCGGCGCCGAGCACGCCCACTAAGCAGGAGCCGACCATGTTCGAACGCATCATCCGCTTTGCCATCGAGCAGCGCTGGCTGGTCCTGCTGGCTGTACTCGGCATGGCGCTGCTGGGCCTCTACAGCTACAGCCGCCTGCCGATCGACGCCGTGCCCGACATCACCAACGTGCAGGTGCAGATCAATACCGAGGCGCCCGGCTATTCGCCGCTGGAAACCGAGCAGCGCGTCACCTATCCGATCGAGACCGCCATGGCGGGCCTGCCAGGACTGGAGCAGACGCGCTCGCTGTCGCGTTACGGGCTGTCGCAGGTCACCGTGATCTTCAAGGACGGCACCGACATCTACTTCGCGCGCCAGCTTGTCAACCAGCGCGTGCAGGAAGCGCGCGAAAAGCTGCCCGAAGGCACGACACCGCAGCTCGGCCCGATCTCGACCGGCCTCGGCGAAATCTACCTGTGGACCGTCGAAGCCGACGACAACGCGCGCAAGCCCGACGGCACGCGCTACACGCCGACCGACCTGCGCGAGATCCAGGACTGGATCATCAAGCCGCAGTTGCGCACCGTCGCGGGCGTCACGGAGATCAACACCATCGGCGGCTTCGCACGCGAGTACCTGGTGGCGCCGAGCCCGGAACGCATGGCGTCCTACGGCCTGAGCCTGCAGCACGTGGTGCAGGCACTGGAGAAGAACAACAGCAATGTAGGCGCGGGGTATATCGAACGGCGCGGCGAGCAGTACCTTGTTCGGGCACCGGGACAAGTCACCTCCATGGATGACATTCGCGACGTGATCGTCGGCACCGCGCAGGGCCAGCCCATCCGCATCCGCGATCTGGCCGAAGTGGGCATCGGCCGTGAGCTGCGCACCGGCGCGGCCACCGACAATGGCCGCGAAGTGGTGCTCGGGACAGTCTTCATGCTGATCGGCGAGAACAGCCGCGCGGTTTCGCGCGCGGTCGATGTCCGCATGACCGAGATCAACCGCACGCTTCCGCAAGGTGTGCGCGCGGTGACGGTGTACGACCGCACCGTGCTGGTCGACAAGGCCATCGCCACGGTGAAGAAGAACCTGCTCGAAGGCGCGGCGCTGGTGGTGGCGGTGCTGTTCCTGTTCCTCGGCAACATCCGCGCGGCGGTCATCACCGCGCTGGTGATCCCGCTGTCGATGCTGTTCACGTTCACCGGCATGGCCACCTATCGCATCAGCGCGAACCTGATGAGCCTCGGCGCGCTGGACTTCGGCATCATCGTCGACGGCGCGGTGGTCATCGTCGAGAACTGCGTGCGGCGCCTGGCCCACGCGCAGCAGCACCATGGCCGGCCGCTTACACGCGGCGAACGCCTGCACGAGGTATTCGCGGCGGCGCGGGAAGCGCGCCGTCCGCTGGTGTTCGGGCAGCTCATCATCATGATCGTCTATGTGCCGATCCTTGCGCTGTCCGGGGTCGAAGGCAAGATGTTCCATCCGATGGCGATCACAGTGGTACTGGCGCTTGCCGGCGCGATGCTGCTGTCGGTGACCTTCGTTCCCGCCGCCGTGGCCCTGTTCATCGGCGACCGCGTCGCGGAGAAGGAAAACCGCGTGATGCAGTGGGCGCGCAAGCTGTATGCGCCTGCGCTGGCCCGCTCCGTCGCGAATACGCCGGTGGTGCTGACCTTTGCCGCAGTGGCGGTAGTGCTGAGCGGGCTGGTCGCCACACGGCTCGGCAGCGAATTCATCCCCAATCTCAACGAAGGCGACATCGCCGTGCAGGCGCTGCGCATACCGGGCACCAGCCTGAGCCAGTCGGTGGCCATGCAGCAGCAGCTCGAATCACGCCTGAAGGAGAAATTCCCCGAGATCGAACGCGTTTTCTCGCGCACAGGCACCGCCGAGATCGCCGCCGATCCGATGCCGCCCAATGCATCCGATGCCTACATCATGCTTCGGCCACGCAGCGAATGGCCAGATCGAGGCAAGACGCGCGATCAGTTGCTCGCCCAGATGCAGGCCGAACTCGAGAAAATCCCGGGGAACCGCTACGAGTTCTCGCAACCGATCCAGCTTCGCTTCAACGAGCTGATCTCGGGCGTGCGCAGCGATGTCGCGGTCAAGCTGTTCGGCGACGACAACGCGGTGCTCGAAGCCACGGCGCAGAAGATTGCGTCCGCGCTGCAGTCAGTGCCGGGTGCGGCTGAGGTCAAGGTGGAGCAAACCACGGGCTTGCCCGTCCTGACTGTCGCGATCGACCGCGCACGCGCGGCGCGCTATGGCTTGAACATGACGGACGTTCAGGACACCGTTGCCATAGCGATCGGCGGTCGCGATGCCGGCACGCTGTTCGAAGGTGACCGCCGCTTCCGCATCGCCGTGCGCCTGCCGGAAGATGTCCGTGCTGACGTGGATGCGTTGCGCCGCCTGCCAATTCCGCTGCCGCCCGATAGCCGCCCGGCGTCGGCCAACGGCGTACGCACAACTTCGGGTGACACCGCGCCACGCACGAGCTACATCCCGCTCGGCGAGATCGCCACGCTCGACATCGCGCCGGGACCCAACCAGGTCTCGCGCGAGAACGGCAAGCGCCGCATCGTGATCAGCGCCAACGTGCGCGGGCGCGATGTCGGCAGCTTCGTGCCCGAGGCGCAGTCTGCCATCGCCGAACGCGTGACGATTCCCACGGGCTACTGGATCGCGTGGGGTGGCACATTCGAGCAGTTGCAGTCGGCCACCGACCGTCTGCAGATCGTGGTGCCGCTCGCACTGCTGATGGTGTTCGTGCTGCTGTTCGCGATGTTCGGCAACCTTAAGGACGGCCTGCTCGTATTCACCGGCATTCCGTTCGCGCTGACGGGCGGCATCCTGGCGCTGTGGCTGCGCGGCATTCCGCTGTCGATCTCGGCAGCGGTCGGCTTCATCGCGCTGTCAGGCGTGGCGGTGCTCAACGGGCTGGTGATGCTGTCATTCATCCGCAGCCTGCGCGAAGAAGGACTCGCACTCGATGATGCCGTGCAGACCGGCGCGCTGAGCCGGCTGCGACCGGTGCTGATGACGGCGCTGGTGGCATCGCTGGGTTTCATCCCGATGGCGATCGCCACGGGGACCGGCGCTGAGGTGCAGCGGCCGCTGGCGACGGTGGTGATCGGCGGGATCGTGTCGTCAACGGTGCTGACGCTGCTGGTGTTGCCTGTGTTGTACCGGCTCGCGCACCGGCGGGATGAGCCGGTGGCTGCCGGTGAGGACGTGCGCGAAACGTTTGCGCAGGAGCCGCTGCGCTAGGCGCGGACCGCGGGCGCCGCCAGGTTCGCCAGGACGCGCAGCGTGGCGATCTCGCGCGCGTCCCAGGCGGCACGTTCGGACAGGTAATTGAACGTGCCGAAGACGCGCCCGGCCCTGCACAAGGGCACGTTGACGACAGCCGTGCAGCCGAGCGAGCGGATCAGCGCGACGTCATCGAAGACGGCGGCCAGCGCTGCATCGCCCTCACCTACGAACACTTCTCCGGCTTCGAGCAGTTGCCGCCGCCACGGGCTGTCCGGCTTGGACTTCTTTCCTCCCGGCGGATAGGCGGCGGGATTCGACGACCAGATCCGCTCGATCTCCGCCGTGCCCGCATGCCATGCATTGATCGTCAGCAGGCCCGGCCCCAGCAGCCGCAACGTCGCCTGGCCTACCGCATCCAGCGTTTCCAGCGGACTTGCCGCATGCTCCAAGGCATCGCACAGGCCATTGGCAGCGACAAGCACCGCCGCAGTGTGATCCAGCGCAGCGCTCATCATTCCGCCTGGATGCCGAGTTCGCGGATGAGCTTGCCGTAGCGGTCCGCATCCTTGCGCAGGATGGTGCCGAACTGCTGTGGCGTGGACGTGGCGGTTTCCACGCCGATCGCGTTCATCTTGCTCTTCACCTCGGGCAGCGACATCACCGCGTTGATTTCGCGGTTCAGGCGAGTAACCAGGTCGGCGGGCATGCCCTTGGGGCCGAACGCGCCATACCAGACAGCCAGTTCATAGCCCGGCACGGTCTCGGCGACCGTCGGGGTGTCGGGCAGCAGCGGCGAACGCTTCGCCTCCGTAACCGCCAGCAGCCGCAGCTTGCCGGCCTTCACGTGCGGCAGCGTCTGGGTGCCGGCGGAGAACAGCAGTTGCGTCTGCCCGGCGACGGTGTCGACCACGGCCGGGGCGCCGCCCTTGTACGGCACGTGGAGCATCTGCACGCCGGCCATGCGCTCGAACAGCACCGCGCTCAGGTGATTGGTCGAGCCTGGGCCCGCGCTTGCATACGCAAGCTTGCCGGGGTTGGCCTTGGCGTACGCAATCAGCTCCTTCACGTTTTTCGCGGGGACCGACGGGTGCACCACCATCGTGTTGGTCACGTAGGCAAGCAAGCCGAGCGGCGTGAAATCCTCGACGCCGCGGAACGGCATATTGGCCATCAGCGCCGGATTCATGGCGTGCGTGCTCATCGACCCGACCAACAGCGTGTAGCCATCCGGCTTCGCGCGCGCCACCATTGCGGAGCCGATATTGCCCGACGCGCCCGGCTTGTTGTCAACGATGACGGGCTGCCCCAGCGAGCGCGTCAGGTGCTCGGACAGCACCCGCGCCAGGATATCGGTCGAGCCGCCCGCGGCCCATGGCACGATCAGCGTCACCGGCTTCTGGGGGTACGGGTCTGCGGCATGCGCGGTGGCGCATAGCGCCAGCGCGGCAACACCGCACAGCAGTCGTTTCACAATGGATGTCATGGTCTTGCTCTCCTCGATCTCACGCGAACCAGCGTGCCGCTGCCCGCGCCCTCTTCTGTTGACGGATGGCCGGATTCAGCGCCCGACGGCATAGCCCTGCATGCCGCGTGCATTGGCACCGGCCCGCAGCACCAGGCGCCCGTGCGCGTCGCGCTCGCGGGTACACGCAGACATGCGCCCTTCGGACCATGGATCGCCCACGCGGACGTCATGGCCGCGGTCGCGCAATGCGGCAAGGGTGGCCTCGGGGAAGCGGGATTCCAGGGTGATCCGGTTGAGCACGGTCTGGCGCGGCCAGAACGAGCCCGGGAAATGGTCGATATGCCAGGCGGGCGCATCGATGGCCTCCTGCAGGTTCATGCCATGCACCGCATGGCGCAGGAAAAACGCGAGCGACCACTGGTCCTGCTGGTCGCCGCCAGGCGTGCCGAACACCATGTACGGTTCGCCATCGCGCAGCGCGAGCGAAGGCGACAGCGTCGTGCACGGACGCTTGCCCGGTTCGAGCGAATTCGGCAGGCCGGGCTCGAGCCACGTCATTTGCAGGCGCGTGTTGAGCGCGAAGCCCAGCGCGGGAATGGTCGGGCTCGACGATAGCCAGCCGCCAGACGGCGTGGCGGCCACCATATTGCCGTGCCGGTCGATCACATCGACATGGCAGGTATCGCCGACGAACAGTTCGCGCTCGGCCCACTCGGACACCGGCGGCAGCTCGGCAAAGGTCGGCTCGCCGACGCCGAAGCGCACATCGGCGCGCTGCAGCGTGCGCACCGCCGCTTCCAGGTCGGGCAGCCGCGGCGTCGCGCCGCCAGGCATGCCGGGGTCGATCGAGCGCGAGGCGCGCTCGCCGATGCGCTGCGCGCGGCCGGCCAGGTAATCGCCATCGAGCAGCGTGGCAAGCGGGCTGGCCGCGAAACGAGGGTCGCCGTACCACGCGAGCCGGTCCGCCATGGCCAGCTTGCAGGCCTCGGCAATCCGGTGCACGAACTCCGCCGAGTCCGGCGCGTGCTGTTCGAGTTCCGCTTGCCGCAGCATGCCGAGCTGCTGCAGGAACACCGGGCCCTGGCTCCAGATATCGCACTTGGCAACGGTGTAGCGGCCGAAGTCCAGCGTGACGGGCGCTTCCACGTCAGGCTGCCATGCGGCCATGTCCTCGTAGCGAAGCAGGCCCGTATGCTTGTCGCCGGTGGTGTCGCGCACGGGCGTGTTGCGGCAATAGCTGTCAATCTCGCGGGCCACGAAACCGCGGTACCAGCAGTCCATGGCCGCGTCGATCTGTCCTTCACGCGTCTGGCTGCGCTGCTGCGCTTCCTCGACGATGCGCGTGTACGTTGCCGCCAGCACCGGCAGCGTGTGCAGACTGCCCGGGCGCGGCACCTTGCCGCCCGGCAGCCAGGTCTCTGCGGAGCTATGCCATTCATCGCGGAATAGCGCCTGCACGGCCAGGATCGCGCGCGAGATGCGAGGCACCAGCGGAAATCCGTCACGCGCGTAGCCGATGGCCGGCGCCAGCACGTCGGCGAGCGACCACGTGCCGTGATCGCGCAGCATGGTCAGCCAGGCGC
Source organism: Cupriavidus numazuensis (assembly GCF_905397435.1). Lineage (GTDB taxonomy): Bacteria > Pseudomonadota > Gammaproteobacteria > Burkholderiales > Burkholderiaceae > Cupriavidus > Cupriavidus numazuensis. Next base: position 110,659 of record NZ_CAJPVI010000002.1, on the reverse strand, counting down.
CGAACGCGCCCGGCACCGTGGCCGGCATCAGGCCGATGCCGGGCATCATCTCGAGCCCCATGGCGCGCAGTTGCGCCGGATCCGCCAGCGCCGGCGCGGCGCCCTGACCGCAGACCGAACGCACGCGGCGCTCGCGCTCGCTCCAGTACAAAATCGGCACTTCGCCGCCGGGTCCGTTCAGGTGCGGCTCCACTACTTGCAGCACAAAACCGGCCGCAGCAGCGGCGTCGAAGGCATTGCCGCCCCGCTCCAGCACGCCCATCGCTGTCTGGGTGGCCAGCCAGTGGGTCGAGGCCGCCACGCCAAAAGTGCCGACGATTTCCGGGCGCGTAGTGAACATGAATAGAGCTCCAAGGGTTCAGGCCAGTATAGGACCATGAAATAACCGCAATGACGTCTTTGGTTATCATTGCATTACCGATTGGTTATACGACTTCCTCCGGCCCGCCCCCCATGTCCATTACTTCCGACAAGCTGGTCCATCGCGTCATATCGCGGCTGCGCCTCAGGCACATGCCGCTGCTGCTGGCGCTGGAACGGCAACGCTCGGTGTCGCGCGTCGCCGCCGAGATGAACCTGTCGCAGCCCGCTGTCACCAAGATGCTGCGCGAAATCGAGGACATCTTCACGGTGCCGCTGTTCACGCGTACGCGGCAAGGGCTTGAGCCGACCCCGACCGGCCTGAGCGTGCTCGCGCACGCGCGCCTGGCGCTGGCCGACGCGGACGCGCTTGGCCGCGAACTTGCCGTGATCGAGGCCGGATTGTCCGGGCGGCTGCGCCTTGGGGTGATCCCGTACATCGCTCGGCCGGTGCTCGACGCCGCCTGCACGTTCGGGCTGGCCCGCACGCCTCGCATCTCGGTCCTGGTACGCGAGGGAACCACAGACGAACTGGTGGCCGCGCTGCGTGCCCACGAACTCGACTGCGTGATTGCGCGAACGTTCTACGTACCCGGCGAGGACATCGCGCAACGGCCGCTCTACCGCGAAGAGCCGGTGCTGGTCGTGCCGAGCAAGGTGGCGACGCGCCTGTCGCGCAGCGCGCTGGACTGGGCCCGGCTGGCCGAGCGCGACTGGATCCTGCCGCCGCCCAATACGCCCATTCGCCGCACCATCAACACCATGTTCGCGGTGGCGGGCGTGGCCCAGCCCACGCCGATCGTTGAAACCTACTCGATCAAGACCATGGCCACGGTAATGCGCAGCCATCTGGGCGCCATCACCATCGTGCCAAGAGGCGTTGCGGCCGAACTGGTGGAAGCCGAAGGCGCGACGATGCTGCCGCACCCGCTGAGCTGGGACTTGCCGCCCGTGGGCGTGATGTGGCGAAGGGAATCCGGCGAGGATGAGAAGATCGCGGCGCTGGTGGCCAGCGTGGCCGCGGTGGGCGGACGGGTTTAGTGCGGGCGCTTCTCCGCTCGCCCTCAAGCGAGAGAGCGGAGACGGCCATCAATGATCCGGCGTTGTCGGCAAGGCTCAATGCTCGCAGTTGATCATCCAGCTCATGCCGAATCGATCCACGAGCAGGCCGAAACCGGCAGCCCAGAAGGTCTTCTGGTAAGGCATCACCACTTGCCCGCCTTCGGACAGCGCCTCGAAGATTCGCGCGCCTTCGGCCTCACTGACGGCACCGACCGACAGGCTGAATCCCGAAAACGCCGGGGCCGGAATGTCCGCTCTGCCGTCGGACGCCATGATCTGGGTCTCGCCGATCTGGATGTTGGCGTGCATGACCTTTTCCCGCCATGCCGGATCCACCGGCTGGTCGGGGGGAGCATCCTTGTACCGCATGACGAAGGTCACGGTGGCGCCGACCGCCTTGCCGTAGAACGCCACCGCTTCGTCGAAACGACCGCCAAAGTCCAGATAAGGTTGCACCTGCATGTCCTGCTCCTTGTAAGAGATGGAACGACCAAGCTGGCCCCGGCCGCAACGGACCGGGATGCCCGCAAGATAGGCTTCGTACGACGACTTGGCAAGCCGCCGCGGGTTCAGGCGGCCACGTGCGGACGCGCGTCGCCACCAGCGGGGAACAGCAGCGAAAACACGGTCTCGCCGTCGCTGCTGCTGACCAGCGCCCGCCCGCCGTGCAGGCGCATGATGGAATCGACGATGGCCAGGCCCAGCCCGGTGGATGCCGCGGAATTGCGCCGCGACGGATCGGCGCGGTAGAAGCGGCCGAAGATGTGCGGCAATACCTCGGGGGCGATGGCCGGGCCCGCATTGACCACGCGGATGCACGTGACATCGCCCGCTTCGCCAACTTCGCCCGAGCGCCGCGCGACGTCAACGCGTACCGTGCTGCCTGCCGGCGCGTGGCGCAAGGCATTGTCGAGCAGGTTCGTGACCGCGCGGCGCAGCAGCGTCTGGTCCGCGTGGATGCTTGCATCGCCCGCCACTGACAAGCGCACGTTGCGGTCAGCGGCTACGGCCTCGAAGTATTCGGCCACCTTGTCGAGTTCCGCACGCGCATCGAGTGCGCGCACGCCCATGGCGACCTGGGCGTGGTCGGCCCGCGCGAGGAACAGCATGTTCTCGATCATGCGCGACAGGCGCTCGTATTCCTCGAGATTCGATTCGAGCAAGGCCTCGTACTCGGCCACGCTGCGGCTCTGCGCGAGCGTGACTTCGGTCTGGCCGACAAGATTGCTGATGGGCGTGCGGAAGTCGTGTGCAAGGTCCGCCGAGAACGCGGACAACCGCGAGAAGCTGTCCTGCAGGCGCGCGAGCATGCCGTTGAGTTCGCGTGCCAGTTCGCGCAGTTCGGCCGGCGCGCTGCCGGCATCGAGACGCGTGGCAAGGCGGCTCGTGGTCACCGCCGCCGCGTCGGCCGCCATGCGCCGCAGCGGCCGCAGCCCGCGCCGTGCGAGCACAAAGCCGAGTGCCGCCGCCACTGCCGCGCCGCACAGCGTGGCCGCGAGCAAGCGGTGGCGGTACTCGCGCATCAGTGCCACGCGGTAACCGGCGTCGCGCAGCACCACGATCTCCACCGAGCGGCCGCTATCGCCAAGCTGGCCGAGCGCCGCGATGGCCGGCGACTGCGCCCCGCTCTTCGGCCGCCATGCTTCCAGCATCGACTTCTGCGGCTGCGTGGTAACCGGTAGCACGTGCAGCGGTGGAATCGCTTCATTGCGCGGATTGAGCGTGACCAAGGGATCGCCCTGCGGCGTGCGCACGACCAGGATCAGGCCTTCATGGCCCATGGCGATGTCCGCAAAGCGATGCGTGTCGGCGCGGACCTCGTCTTCGTTGCGCACCTCGCGCAGCAGGTGGCGCACAAGCAGCACCTCGCTGACCAGCTCGCTTTCGTCACGGCCCTGCAACTGCGCCGACAGCGCGCTCGACAGATAAGCGGCGACGCCCGCCAGGATCGCGGCGGTCGCCAGTCCATATGCGAGCGTCAGGCGCGCGGTGAGCGACGATGGCAACCGCATCATGCGTCGCCCAGCGCGGGCTCGCCGTCGTCGAGCACGTAGCCCATGCCGCGCCTTGTGTGGATCAGCTTGTGGTCGAACGGGTCATCGACCTTCGCGCGCAGCCGGCGAATGGAGACATCGACCACATTGGTGTTGCTGTCGAAGTTCACGTCCCATACCTGCGAGGCAATCAGCGAGCGCGACAGCACCTCGCCGCGGCGCCGCGCGAGCAGGTAGAGCAACGCGAATTCCTTCGATGTGAGGTCGATCTTCTGGCCCGAGCGCGACACGCGCCGGCGGATCGCGTCGATCTGCAAGTCGGCAATTTCGATGAACTCGCTCTCGCGCAGCGGCCCGCGGCGCAGAATGGTGCGAATGCGCATGACCAGCTCGGCAAACGCGAATGGCTTGACCATGTAGTCGTCGGCGCCGAGCTCCAGGCCCTTCAGCCGATCCTGCAGTTCGTCGCGCGCAGTCAGGAACAGCACCGGCGTATCGCGTTCGCGTCGCAGCTCGCGCAGCACGCTCCAGCCGTCCATGCCGGGCAGCATCACGTCGAGCACGATGAGGTCGTAGGGCTGTTCGCGCGCGTGAGCCAGACCGTCGACGCCGTCGCGCGCGAGGTCGACCACAAAGCCGGATTCGGTCAGCCCCTTGAGCAGGTAATCGCCCGCCTTGGGCTCGTCTTCGACAATCAGGATGCGCATGCAGGACCTTTCAGGCGGGCACCATTGCACCGCCAGGGCATAACGCTAGCGGAGTCTGGCGACGTGTGGCGAAAGATGTCAAAAATGTCATCTGCAGGTGACGCATCCGCGTCGGGTAGGCCGGTAAAATGCGCGGTGACACCGAACTCGCCTATTGGTTCCGAGCCATCCGATGAAACGCCTGCCGATCCGATTTTTCCTGCTATGCCTTCCGTTGCTGGCCCTGTCGGGCCCGACCCAGGCCGCGTCCCGCGCGCCGGCGTGCGCCGCCGTGCAGGCAGCAGGCCTGTCGCTGGCCGAACGGCATGCGGCGGCCAAGGCGAGCGCCGAGGCGGCGCTTGATCCGGCACAGCAATGTGCTGATGGTGCCGTGCGGGTCATGGCTGGCCCGGATAGCGATGGCCGGCCGCTGCAGTTACACGAGCGCCGTGACGAGGCCGATGACAAGCCCGTGCAAAGCAGCGGCTTGCCCGAGCTGCCCGTGTCAGCGCTGGCGCACTATGCGCGTGCTGCGGCGATGGTTTCGCCGGCTACTACGTTTGCTGGGCCGTTTAGTGGGTTTCCGTTTTTGCCGTGAGTGGAGTTTGTGGTTTGGAATGGGTTATCGCTCTTGGCCAGCGCCGCGGTTTCGCCGGCGTAGCCGGCGGGGGTTTTGTGGTCGGGAATGGGGTGTCGTCCTTGGCAGGCGCCGCCGTTTCGCCGGCGTAGCCGGCGAGTCACTTTTTGTCCGAGCGACAAAAACCAAAAAGCGCGTCGTTGCCGCTGGCCATCAATTCCACGGCGGCAGCGGTTCAAATGGCTTTGGACGCCTGCGATGGTGGCCAGCCGTTCCAGCCTGCTAACGCTATGTGAGTCAGAACCTGTGCCTTGCGCGGCACGGCTTTTGGACGATCCCCAAGACGGACTCGGGTACAGCGTTTCAATTGCCTCAGTGGTGGGACGCCTTCGGCTGCGCTGCGCGCGCGTCGTCGTCTGGGAGCAAGCTCATCAGCATCGCCGGCGCCCGAGTCCAGATTTCCTTTCTCTGCGCGCATGCAAGCGCGGGCATCTTCACCCGGGCCTGGTTTGCCCTGGGCCTTCGCGCTCAGGCTAGGGCTCTGCGCGTAGCGCAGCCGAAGGCGATTGCACGATGCCGTTGGCAGCAGGGGCCACGAACGCTTGCAGGGCTCGTTCAATCAGCGCCGTATTCCCGGCCACGGTCGTGCCCCACGCGGCAGGCAGTGTGACGGACTCTGAAGCCCATACCCGTACAACACCCCTGGCACACTACGATAAAAATTCGCCCCTTTGGGGCAACCAAAACGCGTTTTTGGTTACTTTTGTCGCTCGGACAAAAGTGACTCGCCGGCTACGCCGGCGAAACAGCAGCGCATGCCAAGAACGACACCCCCCGCATTTCAACCAAAAACCCTAGTCGACCCGATAAAAATCAATCGACTGCCCCGCATTCACCGCCCGCTGCAGCCAATCCGGATATTCCCCGATCCCATCCCAACTCTGCCCCAAGGCATTCCGGTAAACCGGCCCCTTCTTCGGTGGCTGGGGCGCTACGGTGGCGGCCATAACGGCCGGTACGTCGGGGGCGCCCGGTATTTCCGCACCTTCGGCGTCCCCATGGGGCAATTCCCCGTCAAAACATCCAGCGGCAATCAAATCGTCAAGCGTCAGGGCGTAGTTGTCCATTTGCTCGCGAATCCAGGCGATCGCGGCCAACTTGGCTGAATCAGACTCAGGCATGAGTATCGTGAGAAGCCCGCCGTGATGTCTCCGATCCCGGCGGTGCAATAGAAGACCGGCGCCCAGGCAGCGGCGCCGGTGTGATTTCCACGATTTTACCGTGTTTGGCAGACCCGTCGGTGAAACACGCCTGTCATGGCCTCTGCGACGGTCCATGACGGCATTGTCATGGGGCAGTCATGCTGCTGTGCGGCACCGCCCCCTAGACTGGCCGCATGGTTGGTCAAGCCCTGACCGGCCGACTACCGGAGAAGAACCATGCAACTGCTCAGACATACTCTGATGGCCACGGCAATAGCCGCCACGCTCGCCGGCATGGCGACCGCGGCGAGTGCAGCCGGCACACGTGACCCTTACCTGGACGGCGCACGCAGCATCCACAGCCCGCGCGATGTCTTCACCGATGGCGCCCGCAGTGGCCCGCGTACGCCGGACCCGTACACGGACGGCTCGCGCAGCGGTCCGCGCACGCCCGACGCCTACACGGACGGCGCCTGAGCGCGCTGGGCTCAGCGCACCTCGCAGTAAATACGGCGAGCGTCCGCTGCCGTGGCGAGCGGCCGGCCCAGCGTCAGCGCGCCGTGCGCGGCCTGTTCCACCAGCGAGGCATTGCCGGGTGCCAGGCTGCCATCGCGCAGGTACAGATTGTTCTCGAAGCCCACGCGGACATGGCCGCCAAACGCCGCCGCAGCGGTCACGCAGGCATTCTCTTCACGGCCGAACGCGCAGATGGACCACGGCAAGGTGCCGTCCGCCACCTGCAGGAACGGCAGCAGGTCGCGCGGCGACGATACCTGTCCCGCCGAGTAACGCCCCAGCACATACAACACGGACCACGCACCCGGCGGGACCATGCCGCGTTCACGCATGGCCTGCCAGCGCTGCACATCGGCCGCGTCATACAGGATCACCTGCGTCATGATGCGCTCGCGCGCGAGCCAGCCGAGGAAGTCCCCCAGTTCGGTCTCGCTGACTTCCGGCACGGCAATTTCGCGCAGGCCCACGGATACGGCTTCCGGCCGCAGTTCGCGCACCATCGCCATCTGCTGCGGGGCCTTGTACACGCCGGCTGCCTCGCTCGTGACCTGCACCAGCAGCGCATCGCCGACCGCCTGCTTCACCGTGGCCAGCGCGTCGCGGTAGGTTTCCACGTCGAGTGAGTGGCGCCCTTCGGCGTCGCGTACATGCATATGCATCATGGCCGCGCCTGCGTCCAGGCAAGCCTTGGCGTCCGCCGCCAGCGCAGCAGCGGTCAGCGGCACTGCAGCGTGGTCGCTCGCGCGCTTGTAGGCGCCATTCGGCGCCACAGTGATGATCAGTGGCGAACTGGCCAGCGGTTGCTGGGCGGGAACTTGGGTGGCTTGCGTCATGGCTGGATCTCGGGCAGTTCGGGGGCAATCAGGTCGAGGCCGGCGCGCAGCAGCCTGTCGTAACGCGCGCGTTCGGCGGCAATGGTTTCAGGCGTCCACGCGTAGAAGCCTTCACCGCGCTTCATGCCGTGGCGGCCGTCGGCGGCGCGCTCGGACAGGCAGCGCGCAGGATGGTCGTCATTGCAGAATGTTGGGTACATGGTAGCGCCAGCGGCCGCATGCACGTCGATGCCGGCATGGTCACGCTGCAGCACCGGCCCCGCCGCCAGAAAGCGGAAGCCGAAGCCGAAGCGCACGGCGGCATCCACATCTTCCGCAGAGGCGATGCCGCGATCAATCAGGCTGAATGCCTCGCGCGACAGCGCGTGCTGCAGGCGGTTGGCCAGGAAACCGGGCAAGTCCTGCTTCACCTTGACCGGCACCATGCCGCAGCGGCGCATGAAGGCGATCAGCGCATCGGCACAGGCTTCATCGCTGCCCGTCCCCATGACCACTTCCACCAGCGGCACCAGATGCGCCGGCATGAAGAAGTGCAGGCCAAGCATGCGGCCGCGCCCCGACAAACCATCGCCGATGGCGCTGATCGGAAAGCTGGAACTATTGCTGGCGAGCACGGCATCGGGCCGGGCGCGCGCCGCCAGATCCGCGAACAGCGCCTGCTTCAGATCCAGCCGCTCGGGAATGCATTCGATCACGAGATCCACGGTCGACCAGTCCACGGCATCGAGATCCGGCACCACGGCCAGCCGGTCGGTGCCTTCAGCGCGACCGATAGCCTCCAGATTCGCGGCCACGCGTCCCGGCAACGCGGCGGCCCGGCCGGCATCAGGTTCGATCACGGTGGTGCGGCACAGCGCCCGCGTCAGGACCACGGCGACATCGGCGCCCATGGTGCCGCCGCCGACCACGACGGCATGGGCGCTGCCGGGACGGTCGAGGGGCACAGGCGTAGCGGAATTCTGCATAGCGTCTCTTCAGATGGCGAAGGCGGCCGGCGCGCTTTGGCCACCGCCCGAATGGGAATGGCAGCAGTGTAGAGAAGGCGCTTTGATTGATGAAGTCGATTCTATGGATAAAATGATCTGAATTCGAGATCAATCAGACAGCCCCGAGCCACCGGGGTGCGAGCGCCCATGAAGATCAACCTGTCGATGCGTGACATCGAGACCACGCTGGTCCTCGGCCGCACGCTGAACTTCCGGCAGGCGGCCAGCCAGCTGCACCTGTCGCAATCCGCCTTGTCTACCCAGATCCTGCGCATCGAGGAATCGCTTGGCGTGCGGCTGTTCGACCGCACCACGCGCACGGTACGGCTCACCGCGGCCGGCGCGGTCTTCATGCAGCAGGCGGCGCTGCTGCAGGCGGCGTTTCGTGGCGCGATCGACGCCGTCACCGGCATAGCAAGCGCCGAGCGCGGGCAGGTGGCCGTGGCGGCACTGCCGTCGCTGGCCGCGCGCATGCTGCCGCGCGTGCTGATGGCCTACCACCGCGCGCGTCCCGAAGTGGCGCTGAAGGTGTTCGATACGCTGTCCGGCCCCGCGTTCGACATGGTCCGCTCCGGCGATGTCGATTTCGCGCTCACAGCCGCCGATCCGCAGCAGGCGGACCTGCACTACGAACCATTGCTGTCCGACCGCTTCGTGCTGCTGATCCCGGCCGCGCACCCGATGGCGCGCGGCACGGGTCCGCTGCGCTGGGCCGACACCGCGAGCGCGCCGCATGTGTCGATGACGAACCCGAGCAGCGTGCGCCAGTACACGGAATGGGCCTTCCTGCAGAACCGCATCCGCTTCCAGCCCGTGTTCGAGGCCGAGCACCTGGCCACCATCGCGGCGATGGTCGAATGCGGCTTCGGCGTCGCGGCGCTGCCCGAAATCGCCGCCGGCACGGTGCGCCAGCCCGGCATCGTGGAGCGGCTGCTGACGGCGCCGGTGACCGAGCGGTCGATCGGCCTGGTCACGGCGCGCAACCGCAGCCTGTCGCCGGCGGCGGCGGAACTGGCCGATGCCGTGCGTGTGCACCTGACCCAGTTCCGTGAACAGCCGGAGGCCGCGGGCACCGAGGTGGGCGCATGAGCATCATCGTCGATGTCCTCGTGCTGGCCGGCGTGCTGCTAGCCATCGTCGCCATCGTGCAGGTCGCCGCCGCGCGGCTGGTGCTGCCGGAATCGACGCTGCTGTCGGCGATCGGTATCGCCATCGGCGCGGGCTATGTGGCCATTGATGCCGCGCATCCGGCCTTCGCGCAGCACTTCCTGCATCCGCTGATCGATCCGGAACTGCCGCCGGAAGCGTACCTGTGGATCTTCCTGCCGCCGCTGCTGTTCCACGCGGCGCTGACCGCCGACGTGCGCAGCATGCTGCCCGACGCGGCGCCGATCCTGTTGCTGGCCGTAGTCGCGGTCATCGTGGCCACCGGCGTGATCGGCCTGGCCACGTCGGCCGCCAGCGGCATGCCGCTCGCGGCCTGCCTGCTCCTTGGGGCCGTGGTCGCCACCACCGATCCCGCCGCCGTCATTGCGATCTTCCGCGACGTGGGCGCGCCCGCACGCCTGATCCGGCTTGTCGAAGGCGAAAGCCTGCTCAACGACGCCGCGGCCATTGCCATCGTCGGCGTGCTGGTGGCGATGCTCACGGGCCACGGCGCGCAGGCCACGCTTGGCGCCGGCGTGCGCGAACTGGCCTGGTCGTTCATTGGCGGCGTGCTGTGCGGCACGCTGGCGGGCCGGCTCGTGGCCGAAGTGCTGCCGCGCCTGTCGGGCCTGGCCATGGCCGAAAGCGCGCTGACGCTGGCGCTGCCCTACCCGCTTTACCTGCTGGCCGACCAGTTGCTCGATGTGTCCGGCGTGGTCGCCGTGGTGTGCGCGGGCCTGATGGTCAGCGCACTGGGCCCCACGCGCCTGACGCCCGCCAACTGGCGGCACCTGCGCATGATCTGGGAACAGTTCGCGGGCATCGCGGGGGCCGTGGTCTTCCTGCTGGCCGCGGTGCGCGTGCCATCGCTGCTGGCTGGCGTGACGCCCCATCATGGCTGGCTGTTGCTGGTGCTGGTGGCCGCCGCCCTCGGCGCGCGGCTGCTGACGCTGTTCGGCCTGCTGCCCGTGCTGTCATGGCTGCGGCTGAGCGCCCCGATCAGCGGCGCGTTCAAGCTGGCCATCGCATGGGGCGGGCTGCGCGGCGCGGTCACGCTGGTGCTTGCGCTCGGCATTGCCGAAAACACCGCGCTGCCTCTCCCGGTGCGCCACTTCGTCGCGATCCTCGCGACTGGCTTCGTGCTGGTCAGCCTGCTGCTCAACGGCACCACGCTGCGCGCGCTGATCCACCGGCTCGGCCTCAACCAGCTGTCGCCGCAGGAACGCGCGCTGCAGCAGCAGGCTATCCGGCTCTCCACCGAAGAAGTCGAGGCGATGCTGGGCCGCGTCGCCGAAACGTTCGACCTGCCCCCGGCGGCCGCTCGCGAAGTTGCACAGCACTACCGACGCGGCATCGAGCTGGGTTCGGTGGAGTTTGATTTCGACAGTGCGCTGTCCGAACGCGACCGGTTGACTATCGGGCTGGTCACGCTGGCCACGCGCGAGCGCGAACTGATTCCTGAGTACGGTGACGGCGTGATCTCGGTGGCGAATCTCGACGCGATGATGCGCAACACGTCGCACATGATCGATGCCGCGCGCGAGCAGGGCCGCATCGGCTACAACCGCGCGGCACGTGCGATCCTGCAGTACCACCTGGGCTACCGCATCGCGTTCTTCCTGCACAAGTGGCTGGGCCTCGATCGTCCCCTGGCGCGCGCGCTGGCGGACCGTTTCGAACTGCTGATCTGCCGCCAGACCGTACTGGACCGCCTGCGCCGCTACAACCGGTCGCTGCTGACGCCCGTGTTCGGCGCGCGCATGACTACGGTACTGGACGGCGTGCTCGAAGAACGCTTCCACTCCGCCGGTGAAAGCCTGGGCCAGATGCGCGAGCAGTTCGGCGACTACACCGTGGCGCTGGAACGGCGGCTGCTGATGCTGTTCGCGCTGCGCAAGGGCCAGCTATCGCTGGCCACCATGCGCGAGGAAGCGGTGATCTCGAAGGAAGCTTTCAACCAGATCGACCAGATCATGCAGCACGCGTGGCAAGCCAATCTGGCACGGCCGCCTCTGCGCGCGGCCCCGGACCGCTGGACGCGCTGGCGCAAGCCACCGCAGACGGAAACGCGCGCTGCGGAGGAGACAATGCCGGAGCCGCCCCGGCAGCAGCGGTAACCGCAGCGCTTACCCGCCGCATCCTGCACGGAACAGCACGCCATCGACCCGTGCCTGCACATAGGCAGACACGTCCACCAGGCTCAGCAGCACGGCCAGCAGCGCGATGCCTGACCACGCTGCCGCCTGCTTCGCGCGGCCACCTGACTTCAGCGCAACGAGCATCAGCGGAAGCAGGCAGGCGGCGATGAACAGGCATCGAACCAGGGACGGGAGTGCTGACATGGGCATGGGCTCCCTCAGCCCTGCGCACCAGCGCCGGCAGGTACGGTCGGCGGCGCTGTGACGCCCCGACGCAAGCCGAACCACGAGCAGATGGCCGCGAAGCCGGTCGCCACACCGAGCGCGACGATGGTCTGCACATAGCTGCTGCTCGATTCGAACGACCGCGCCCCAAGTTGCACACTCAGGAACGCGCCGACCTGGTGGACCAGGAACAGCAGCCCGAACACCCTGCCCTTGACCTGGCTGCCATAGCGCTCGAAGCAGAACATCGACGTCAGGATCACGGTGCCGAGATAGCTGCTGCCGAACACCAGCGCGAACGGCAGCACACCCGCCTCTGGCACCAGCAGCAACAGCATCGCGATGCAGCGCATGGCGTAGAACGCCGCCAGCAGCCGGTGCTTGTCGAAGCGCAGCGCCAGCGCCCCCGATGCAATGCCGCTGACGAGTTCCAGCACGCCGAGCGCGCTCAGCGCGTAGCCCATTTCCATGCGGGCCACGCCGCGGTCCTGCCAGTGCGCCAGCAAGTGCACATCGATAAAGGCCATGGTCGCACCGCAGCCGAAGAATCCTGCTGCCAGCACGTAGAACACCGGATCGCGCCGCACGATCGACCATGCCGAGCCGCGTGCCTGAGTGGTCGCTGCCGCCGGGGCTGGCGGCTCCCAGCGCGACAGCAGCCAGAGCACGGCGGCTACCGGCACGGCGAAGACCATGCCGACCGCACCGAACACCGTCGTCCACGCAGCCTGCGGCTGCAGCCAGATCCAGAACGGCGACAGCACGATAAAGCCGATTGCCGTGCCGTTCGTGACGATGGCATAGGCGAGCCCCTTTCGGCGCGCCTCGAACAGGCGGTCCACGAGCACGCCCATCGGTACGAAGGTCATGGCCGCCAGCCCGAACGCACCGGCCATGCCGAACGCGAGGCTGAACCAGACCAGCGACTGGCTCCACAAGGCGGCACTGGCGTAGGCCAGGCCTGCCGCCAGTGCGCCGACGGCCGATGTGCGCAACGGCCCCACCCGGTCGCTAAGCGCACCAACGACGGGCGACATGAGGCCCGTCGCCAGCATGAACAGCGCGCTGGACCATGCGAACTGCGCGCGGCCTTGCCCGAAGTGCGACGCAAGCTGCACGAAATACACCTGGTAGACCCCTTTGACGGCGGTCGACGCGAACATCACCGCAAAGCCGGTAGCGACCAGCAGCAGCGTGACGGAACGGGAAATCGGGGGGCTTTTCATGTCGGCGGATCCTGGCGCAAGGTGGAGGGGGTGACTGTCATGCTATGGGTCGCAACGACCGCCCACCAGCAAAGGACCCGACACCTATGGCAAATTTTTAGCCATGACACCTTTAACCGATCAACCGCAAAATCTAGCCACCAAAGTACACAAGTGGCAAACTTCTGGTTAATTTCCGCCCCGGGAAGAATCAGGTTCTCCGCCCATGCCCACCGCCTACTTCCTCATGCTGCCCGGCATCCACATGCTCGACCTGGCCGGGCCGCTGCAGATCCTGTCGACCGTTGCCGAACTCGACATCGGTCCGCTCGCCGTGCGTTGTGTGGGCCCGCATTCGAGCGTGCAGGCATTCCAGGGCATCGAACTCGGCCGGGTCGGGCCCTTGCCGGCACGGCTGCTTCCGGGCGACATTGTGCTCGCCATTGGCAGCAAGATGACGGACACGCTGACCCGCTCGTCCGCCTGGCGCGATACGGCGGACTGGCTGCGCGGCGTGGCGTCTGAGGCGAAGGAACGGCCCACCATCGCCGCCGTGTGCACGGGCGCCTACCTGCTCGGCGAGGCCGGTTTGCTCGATGGGCGGGTGTGCACCACGCACTACGCCCATGTCGGCAGGCTGCGTGCGAGGCATCCGGGTGCGACCGTGGTCGACAACCGCATTTTCGTCAGCGACAGCCAAATCTGGACGTCGGCGGGCGTCGCCTCGGGCATCGACCTGGCCTTGCAGCTTGTAGCCGATGCCTTTGGCGATGACGCCGCCATTCGCGTGGCGCGCGAGAACGTGGTGCCATTCCGGCGCTTCAGCAGCGACCCGGAACTCGCGTCGAAATTCCGCTCGCGCTCGCATGGCAATGCGCTGGTCCATGCGGTGCAGGACGCCATTTCGGCCGACCTGTCGGTGGGCGTGTCCGATCCGTCATTCGCGGAAGCCTTCGCGACCAGCGTCAGGCACCTGTCACGCGTGTTCGCAAGGGAAACCGGGCTCACGCCCAAGCAATACCAGCTTGCGCTGCGCATGGACAAGGCACGCCGGCTGCTGGAGGCATCGTCACTGCCGATCGAGGAAATCGCCGAACAATGCGGCTTTGCGAGCGTGCAGGCCTTCCGTGCCTGCTGGAACAAGGCACAGCCGATGACGCCGGGAGAATTCCGGCAGGCGCATCCGGGCGAACGCATCGCCCACTGAGCACGCGCCGGACAGATCAGTGGCCGCGTGCCTTTTCGGCGGCCAGGTAAGCGTCTCGCGACGGCAGCAGGTGCCTGCGGCACAGCGCCACCAAATCGTCGCGCCGCCCTTCGCGCAGCGCCTCGATCATGGCCCAGTGCTCCTGCCGCGCGCGTTCGCGGTACGCGGCCGCGGCAAGCGTGCCGAAGCGGATCGGATGGGTGCGCCGTGCGTATTCGCCAATGGCCTGCTGCAGCACGGCGTTGTCGGTCAGCGCGAACAGTTCGCGGTGGAACGCCTGGTTGATACGGAAGACGGCGCGCGCATCCCCGGCGGCAACGGCGGCATCGTGGCGTTGCTGGATGTCGATCAGCGCCTGCAGGCGCTCGGACGGCACCGGCAAGGCGATGAGCGCTGCAGCGTGGCACTCCAGCACCTCGCGCAATCCGTAAAGCTCCACCACCTCATGCGCATCGAAGGCGCGCACGACGGCGCCGACATTGCGCTTGCGCTCCACCACGCCCATTTGTTCCAACTCTGCCAGCACCTGCCGGACCACGTGGCGCTTGAGGCCGAAGCGCGCCATCAACGCATCTTCGGTCAGCCGCTCGCGCGGGTGCAGGCGGCCGAAGACGATGTCTTCTTCGAGCGTGTCGAGCGCCTGCTCCATGGCGTCGCCGCCGTCGATGGCGGTGACCGTCGCTGCGGTAGCGGTCATGGCTCAGCCCTGCTTCGGCACGGTATCGACGGTCTGCGTGGCGCGCAAAAAGTCGAAATCCACGCCCTGGTCGGCCTGCGTCACGGTGTCGAGGAACAGCTTGCGATAGCCACGTTCCGCGCGCGGGCGTTCAACCGGCTGCGCGGCAGCGCGACGGGCAAGCTCTGCATCGTCGACCAGCAGCGCAATTTCCCGATTCGTCACTGACAGCCGGATACGGTCGCCGTTCTGCACCAGCGCCAGCGGCCCGCCGATGGCCGCTTCAGGCGTCACGTGCAGCACGATGGTGCCGGCCGCGGTGCCGCTCATGCGCCCGTCCGACACGCGCACCATGTCCTTCACGCCGGCGCGCGCGAGCTTCTTGGGGATCGGCATATAGCCGGCTTCGGGCATGCCCGGCGCGCCGGTCGGCCCGATGCGCTTGAGCACGAGGATGTCGTCGGCCTTGACGTCGAGCGACTCGTCGTCGATGCGCTGCGCCATGTCTTCGGCATTCTCGAACACCACCGCGCGCCCTTCGTGCTCCATCAGCGCCGGGTTGGCGGCCGATTGCTTGATGATGGCACCGCCCGGTGCCATGTTGCCGCGCAGCACTGCCAGGCCGCCGGCCGGATAGATCGGATTGCCGGCGCCGCGGATCACGTCCTGCGGGAACAGCGGCGGGGCTGCGTCGAGTTCTTCGCCAAGCGTGCGGCCCGAGACGGTCAGCGTGTCGAGATGCAGCAGCGGACGCAGTTCGCGCAGCAGCGTCAGCATGCCGCCCGCCTTGTGGAAGTCCTCCATGTAGTGCTGGCCCGAAGGCTTCAGGTCGACCAGCACCGGCGTTTCACGGCTCATGCGGTCGAGCCCCGCCAGATCGATGTCGATGCCCAGGCGCCCGGCGATCGCCGTCAGGTGGACGATGCCGTTGGTGGATCCGCCGATGGCCAGCAGCACGCGCAGCGCGTTCTCGAAGGCCTTGCCGGTCAGGATGCGGTCGGGCGTCAGCCGTGCGGCGGCCATGGCGACCGCGGTGGTGCCGGTGCGCTCGGCGATGCGCACGCGGTCGGCCGTGACTGCCGGGGCCGACGCGCCGCCGCTGACCATCATGCCAAGCGCTTCGGCGACGCAGGCCATGGTGCTGGCCGTGCCCATCACCGAACACGTGCCCACGCTGGCCACGAGCTGGTTGTTGACGTCGGCGATCTCCGCGCTGTCGATCTCCTCGGCCCGGTAGCGGCCCCAGTAGCGCCGGCAGTCTGTGCACGCCCCGACCCGCTCACTGCGATGCGACCCGGTCAGCATCGACCCGGTCACGAGCTGGATCGCTGGCACGCCTGCCGAAGCCGCACCCATCAACTGCGCCGGCACCGTCTTGTCGCAGCCACCGATCAGCACCACGGCGTCCATCGGCTGCGAGCGGATCATTTCCTCGGTGTCCATCGACATCAGGTTGCGCAGGTACATGCTGGTCGGCGCGGAGAAGCTCTCGTGCACCGAGATCGTCGGAAAATCCACCGGCAAGCCGCCCGCGAGCATTACGCCGCGCTTGACCGCCTCCACGAGCTGCGGCGCATTGCCGTGGCACGGGTTGTAGCTGCTGCCCGTGTTGACGATGCCGATCACCGGACGCGACAGCGCGTCGTCAGTGAAGCCCGCTCCCTTGATGAAAGCCTTGCGCAGGAACAGCGAGAAGCCCGTATCGCCGTAGTTGGTCAGGCCCTTGGCAAGGCCCTCGGTGGGGGCGGCACCGTCCTGCGGCAGCTTGGGGTCGTGGGCGGAAGGCATCCGGCATCTCCGATAAGATTATTGATAATCGAGAGGCGAAGCTTAGCCGGCCTCGGCCGCAGGCCGCAAGTGCTATGGAATTTCCGGCAAATTAATCTGTATTTGAGATCAGTCGATAGAAAAATTCTGATTCATCAATCAAGAGGCCCACCCTACACTTGGCCTCGATGACGAGCCGGGCGTCATCGGCAAGCGGCGTGGAACCGCCGCGCGCTTCCCCCCGATTCCCACAAGATCCCGGCACAGGAGACTTTCATGTCCGGCATTTCCCGCATGCCCGGCCGGGGCATTCGTGCGCCGCGCCGCGCCCTGCTGCTGTCGTCGCTGGCCTGCGCCAGCCTGCTGCTGGCCCCGTCGCTGGCCGCTGCCAACGACTACCCCAACAAGCCGATTCGCCTTGTGGTGCCCTACCCGCCGGGCGGTGCCACCGACGTCATCGGCCGCACGCTGGCCCAACACCTGTCGGCCACGCTCGGCCAGCAGGTCGTGGTCGACAACCGCGCCGGCGCTGCCGGCAATATCGGTGCGGATTTGGTCGCCAAGGCGGCACCGGACGGCTACACGCTGCTGATGGGCGCGCTGACGAGCCACGCGATCAATGCCGCGCTGTACAAGGGCCGCGTGCCGTACGACATCGAGAAGAGCTTCGCGCCGGTGGCCATCGTCGGCACCGTGCCGCTGGTCTTCGTGGTCAATCCGTCCGTCAATGCCAGCACGCTGCCGCAACTGGTGTCGCTGGCCAAATCGAAGCCGGGCACGATCACTTACGGCTCCGCGGGCAACGGCTCGCCGCAACACCTGGCCGGCGAGATGTTCAAGCGCATGGCTGGCGTGGACATGCTTCATGTGCCGTACAAGGGCAGCGGCCCGGCCATGACCGACCTGATCGGCGGCCAGGTGCTAAGCATGGTGGAAACCGTGCCCGCCGCGCAGGCCTATGTGAAGGGCGGGAAGATCCGCGCGCTGGCGGTGACGTCTTCGCAGCGCGTCAGCGCGCTGCCCGACGTGCCGACGGCGGCCGAAGCGGGCCTGAAGGACTTCGAGGTCAGCTCCATGTTCGGCATCGTCGCGCCGGCGGGCACGCCGGCACCGGTGATCGACCGGCTGAGTGCCGACCTGAAAAAGATCCTGGCCGAACCGGACGTCAAGGAAGCGCTGCTCAAGCAAGGCGCCATTGCCACGTGGACCACGCCGGCGCAGACCGGCGCGAGGATCAAGTCCGAGCTCGCGAGATGGAATACGGTGATCCGCGATGCAGGCGTGAAGCCTGAATAAGCGGCAGGCAAGCGGTCCGGGCGGGCAGCCGGCGGCTGCCGCGCCCGCTCAGGCTGCCGCCTCCTCCAGCACCCGCTCCCGCCCCGGGAATGCCGAGGCCGGAATCGGCTCGCCGAGCAGATAGCCCTGCAGCGCGTCGCAGCCGGCCTCGGTCAGGAACTTCCGCTGCGCGTGCGTTTCGACGCCCTCTGCGACGACATTGAGGCTCAGCGTCCGGCCGAGCGCAACGATTGCGGAAACGATGGCGGCGTCTTCGGTGTCATGCGCCAGGTCGCGCACGAAGCCGCGGTCGATCTTCAGTTCGCTCGCGGGAATGCGCTTCAGGTGCAGCAGGCTCGAGTAGCCCGTGCCGAAGTCGTCGATGGCGATGCGCACGCCCAGCGCGTCGAGGCTGCCGAGTATCCGCAGACTCTCGTCGACGTCATGCATGGCGGTGGATTCGGTAATCTCGAGCGTCAGGCAGTGTGGCGGTATCGCATGACGCTCGAGCACCTTCGCTACGGTGTGCAGCAGGTTCTCCTGGCAGAACTGCAGCGCCGACAGGTTGACGGCAATGGTCCATTCAGGATGGCCCGCCGCATGCCACACGGCCAGTTGCCGGCAGGCTTCGTTGAGCACCCACTCGCCGATGGCCACGATCAGCCCGCTCTTTTCCGCCAGGCCGATAAAACCATCGGGCGAGATCATGCCGTGCACAGGATGGTTCCAGCGCAGCAGCGCCTCCGCGCCGAGCAGCGGGCCGTCCGGCGCGCGATATTTGGGCTGGTAGTGCAGCACGAACTGGCTCGCGGCCAGCGCGGCACGCATGTCCTGGATCAGCACCTGACGCGCACCGGCCTGGAAATTCATCGAACTCTCGAAGAAGTAGCAGGCATTGCGGCCCGCCGCCTTGGCGTGATACATCGCCGCGTCCGCATTGGTCAGCAACGCGTGCTGGCTGTCGCCATCGTCCGGATACACCGCGATGCCGATGCTGGCCGACACATGCAGCGCCTGCCCTCCGGCCTGCACCGGCTCGCAAATGGCAGTCAGAAGGCACTGGGCCAGCACGCCGGCAGCGTCCGGCGTATCGACTTCCACCAGGACTACGAACTCATCGCCGCCGACACGCGCTACCGTGTCGATGCCATGTTCGGGCAAACCGAGCCGCCGCGCGATCTCCAGCAACAGCGTGTCGCCGGCCTGGTGACCATAGGAATCGTTGATGCCCTTGAAGCCGTCCAGGTCGATGAACAGCACGGCAAAACGCTTGCCGCCACGACTGCTGGCCTGCACGATGCGCAGGAACCGGTCATCGAGCAGCGCGCGGTTCGGCAGCCGGGTCAGCTTGTCGTGCATGGCCAGGAACGAAAGCTCTTCATTGGCTTCGGTGAGCGCCTGCACCAACAGGCCGGTACGCATCTCCAGCCGCATGTCGAGCACCGACGTGATCAGCGCCACGGCCAGCACGCACAGCGTGATGACGACGATCGGCAGCGTCAGCATGCCACTGTCCAGACCGGTCCGCGCCGCGCCGCAGACACTGCCCGGCGCAATGCTGGCCGCAGCCATGCCGGTGTAGTGCATGGCCGCAATGGCGCTGCCCATCACCAGCGCGGCGCCCATGCGCAACTGGCGCACGCGCGGCATCTGCCGGCGCAGGCGGAATGCGATCCACAGTGCAGCCCCCGATGCCGCCACCGCGATCACGATCGACAGCGCAAAGAGCAACGGGTCGTAGTCGATGCCGGGCCGCATCCGCAGGGCCGCCATGCCCATGTAGTGCATGGAACTCACCGCCGCGCCCATTCCGAGCGCGCCCAGGCACAGGCGCCGCCAGGGCAGGTGCTCCAGCGACACCAGCTTCAGCGCAAACGCCGAAGCCAGCACGGCGATCACGAGCGACAGCAGCGTCACCACCGGGTCGTAGCCCAGCCGGATCGGCAACTGGTAGGCCTGCATGCCAACGAAATGCATGGCCCAGATGCCGAGCCCCATGGCCATCGCCCCGCCGGCCAGCCACAGGTGAGCAGCCCGCCCGCGGGCAGACACGATGCGCCCGGACAGGTCCAGCGCGGTATAGGACGCCAGGACGGCGATCAGGAGCGAGAAAAGGACAAGCAGCAGGTCGTAGCTGGGAGCCATGGCAGATACGGGGGCGGCGCAGGCGGGAATCCTGCTGGTTCGGGGCTTTAACGGCGCAAGCGGGTGCGGATTGAGGGAATTATCCGTCAGGCGGCGTTCGATACGGGCCCCAACGACAGACGGAGAAGCTATGGCTGCATGCCGGCCAGCCTTTCGACCGAGGTCCGCAAGCCGTTCAGGATCGTGTCGGCCACGCGCTGCGGGAATCCTGGCGGAAGCATGGCTCCCACGGTATCGATTACCGCGGGCGTCCGGGCTATCAACCGCTCGATCACCGGCTCCGCATCGGTGCCCAGGAAACATTGCGACGCCATGGCATTGAAGTGCCGGCGCTGGATGTTGCGCAGCGCATAGTGCCGGCTCTTGCCAGCGACGGCCATGGCCAGCTTGGTGCGATGCCACGAGAACTGGTTCGGACCATCTCCAATGACCGGCCAGACCGACATGACGTCATAGAGCGGCGTCATCCGGTAGCGCCCGCCGGCCAGCAGGCGGATGCTGAAGTTCTTCGCATGTCCGTCTGGCGCGGCAAGCA
Organism: Cupriavidus numazuensis; assembly: GCF_905397435.1. Taxonomy (GTDB): domain Bacteria; phylum Pseudomonadota; class Gammaproteobacteria; order Burkholderiales; family Burkholderiaceae; genus Cupriavidus; species Cupriavidus numazuensis. Next base: position 90,124 of record NZ_CAJPVI010000002.1, on the reverse strand, counting down.
GCCAGAACAGCAGTTGGGCGCTGAACAGCGTTTCCAGGTCCTGCATCGGGGTTTCGGAATTGCGCAGCACGGTCGCGATCCGCTCCATGCCCGGACCGCCATCGGCTTCGTACTTCTGCAGCGAACTCAGCCCGAAGACCTGGCAGAAATCCTCCTGCGGGAGGCGCAGCAACCAGTTTCCCGAAGCATGCATCTGGCGGTCGAAGCGGCTCACGCTCAGCACCTTCTGCTCGCCGAACGTCAGCATTTCGCTATGCGCGACCGGCAGCCCGTAGGCGCCAAGGATATTCAGGCATAGCCATTCGTTCTCGACCGATGCGCTCAGGTCGGCGCGCCGGTTGCCAACCAGCCCGAGGGGCAGCTTCAGGATATGCGTGGTCGGCGTGGCACCGTGCGGGCGCAGCCATTGCCCCGCATGCCGCAGCAGCGCCGTCTTTTCCTGCGCGCCGGCAATCGAGATGCGAAAGTCGTCGTCCCGATCATGTCCCGGTGCCGGCGTCGACACGGTGTCGCGCAGCCATTGCTCGATCTGCCTGTCGGACAGCGGTTCGCCCTCGATGCGGTCATGGCCTGCGGGGATCTCGTCCTCCCCGAGCAGCTGTACCGCGCCGACGCAATCGCGGCCAATCGCCGACAGCAGCGCAAAAGCATCGGTCGAGCCGGTCCCGAACCGCATGGCCAGTCGCCGCCGGATCGGTTCGCTGTCGGGCAACAGGTTGTCGAAGTAGTGATGCACCGGTTCGCCACGGATGACCTTCCGGGTACCCAATGCATAGTCGAGAGACAGCGACAGCGGTCGGCCCGTGTCCGAGTGCATCCATGCCGTGTCGTACTCGAACTCCGTCGCCGCACTGCCCGGATTGCGCCATGTTCCCACGCGCTGGCCATTGGCCCAGACCGACAGCGCCGGTGTCCGCGTCTTGCGTACGGTCATGGTCACCACCCCGCCTCGGCATCCACGCCGCCATGCTTTTCCTGCACCACCAGTTCGAGTCCGAGCACCCCCATCAAGGCCAGCAACTGGTCTACGCTGATGCTGCCGGGGTTCAGCTCCATGTGGGACATACGACTCTGGCTGATATTGAGCCTGGCCGCCGTTTCGCTCTGGTTCAGGCCTGCGGCCTTGCGGGCGCCCTGAAGCACCTGGCTGACCTGCAAGGGGGTGGAAAGGACTTGTTTCATGTGGTTCACCTTGCGCCCGCTTTTTACCCATGTGGTTGCTAAATCTAATTTACCAATGTCATAGGTATTTCGCAAATACCCATGACATCGTTATTCCAAAAATAGCGATGTCATGGGTATTTAATATGCCTCATAGCGCATATTTTTCCGGCCGGTGTTGCACCAAGGCGTCTCATCCCCCGTTTGGGGCATTGGCATTGGCCAGATTTCGCCCACCATGACAGGAATAGCCAGGCACGCGCCTGGAGCGGTCAAAGGAATCCCGAGTTGAGCGACCAAGCCTTGCTGCGCCGCGCCATCGAGGCGGCGCATCACCTGGAAGATCCGGCGCCGCCGTGGACGGACATCCTGACCGCGGCGCGCGACGTGGTCGGCGCGGACAGCGGCTCGCTGTTGATATTCGACGGCAGCGGCGCCCTGCTCCACCTGTCGCAGGTCGGCGTGGACGCCGACGGCGAACGCGACTACCGCGAGCATTTCCACACGCTGGACCGCTTCGCGCACGACGCCATGCGCCAGCCCGCAGGCCAGTGGATGGACACCAGCCGCATGTACGCGCTCGCGCAGTTTCGCAATACCGAGTACTACGCCGATTTCATGGTGAAGTACCGCATGGCGCAGGTCCAGGCCTACATCCTTGCCGATGCGCCGACCCTGCGTGCCGCAATCAGCTTCCAGCGCGGCACCGTCGACATGGGCGCGTCCGACCGTCTCGAACGCGGCCCCGCGGCAGCTTTCTTCCACACATTGCGCGACGGGATCGCGCGCAGGCAGCATGCCGTGTACAGCCACCTTGCCAACCTCGAAGAAGCATTCTCCTCGTTCGACGAGGCCATTTGCCTGGTCGGCCCGACCGGAGCCGTGATGCGGGTTTCGCCGCTGGCCCGGGAAATCTTCGCCGGACCGATGTTCGCCGAGCGCCATGGCACCATCTGGCATGCCGACCCGCGCATGCGCGCGATGCTGCTGCAGTCCGTGGCCATGACTTGCCAGACCGGCGTCCGCCAAAGCATGACGATTCCCGCCGGCACCGGCGTCACGGTCACCATCGACATGGTGGTGGCCGGGCCCTCGCTGCGCGTGGCCGGCGAACGCTGCGTGCTGATGCGCATGCAACGCCGCGGCAGCGAAGACAAGCAACCGGACCCGGACCACCTTGCCGCGGTGTTCCGCATCACGCCGGCGGAGGCCCGCGTGCTCGCCGCGCTTGTGGCGGGCCAGACGGCCGCAGCCTATGCCGCCTCGGCGGGCGTATCGGTCAATACCGTGCGCAAGCAGATCGCCATGCTGATGACGAAGATGCAGTGCAACCGGCAGTCGGAACTGGTCAGGAAGGCGATCCTGGGACAGGGATAGCGCCTGCCCGCTCAGACTCGCTGCAGCACGCGCAACGCATCGACCAGCCCGGCGCCCTGGAACTCGCGGTCGCGTCCGAGATCCGTCGCGGTATCGCACAGCAGCGCCTTGACCTTCGCGGGCTGGCCCATCAGTTCGCCATTGCGCGACAGCAGCAGCGCCGCCACGCCCGACACATGCGGTGCCGCCATGCTGGTGCCGTCCATCGACGCGAGCGTGCCGCCCGGCACGGTCGAGGTGACCTTCTCCCCTGGCGCGACCAGGTCGGGCTTGATGCGGCCGTCACCAGTCGGGCCATGGCTGGAGAAGTAGGAGATGCCATAGCGCATCGGATCGGTGCGGTGCGTGGCGCCCACGGTGATGACCGACTGCGCATTGCCCGGGTCGGTGATGGTCTGGCCGCGGAAGCCCGCGCCCATGTGGGCCGCGGCATACGCTTCGTCATAGCCGTAGTTGCCGGCCGCCGCGACCACGATCACGCCATTGCCGACAAGCCGGTCGCATTCGACGCATACCGGCGTGCTGCCGCAGGCGTAGTTGCGCACGTCGTGGTGCAGCGCCAGGCTCAGATTGACGCCATGCACGTACTGCCCGTCGCGGCTCTGGTTCAGCCAGCGCACGTACTGCAACGCGCCGAGAATGCCGAATTCATCGCCCCGCCCCTGTGCGTCGAAGATGCGCAGGTCCAGCAGTTCGACGCGCGGGCAGATGCCCGTCACGTTGACGGGCCCGGCCAGCTCATCTGGCACGCGCAGCGGCTCGGGCCGATCAAGGTACATCGACGACAGCCAGTTGGCACCAATGATGCCGGCCACGTGCGTACCGTGGCTGCCCACGGGCGCCACGTACTGCGCGGCGTCCGCGTGCGGGATCTCCAGCAGTGGCTCGATCACCGACCAGTCGATCATGCGGCCCGCGGCCAGGTCGCGCGCCACGGCTTCGATACGCTTGCGGACTTCCGCATCGTCCGCGCCGCCCTTGCTCTTGGGCAAAGACGGCAGGCGTCCGCTCGTGATCGCCGATAACCGCGTGAAATCCAGCGTCCGCACCACGCGCGACAGGCGCGGTTCGATCAGGCCGTCGCGCAAAGGCAATGGCCCCGGAAAACGATCGAGGTCCGCGAACGCGGGATGGCGTGCATCGATTCCCGAATCGATCACGGCCCAGCGCACGCCCTGCCCGCCCGTGTCGAACACGCGAATCGCCGCATCAGCCTTGACGGTGCGGCGCGACGCGAACACCGCATGCTCGACGTCGCGGTTGACCGAAACGCGCCAAAGCGGCGTGCCGGCGCCGGCACCTGCACCGCAGTCGCCCTCCACGCATTGCCACAGCGCCTGCAGCACCTGCTGGCTGTCCTGCATGACACGCTGGCGCAGTACCGCGGGCGGGTAGCTGTCATCCGACAAACCTAGCAGCGTCATACCGACATAGAGCGCCGCAACATTGACGAGCCGTCCGAGCGCCTCGCTGCATTCGCCACCGAGCCCCCCAAAGCGCGTGCGCGCCGCCGTATGGCCGATGTCCTTGAACCGCGCCACCGCCGTTTCGCTGGCGACATGCGCCAGCACCGCTTCGCCAAGCCAGCGCGCAAACGCTTCGCCGGCCAGGCTGTGCGCCAGCGCCTTGCGCGCCGCCGCCGACATGCCCGCGGCGCCGACCGGGCGGCGCACCTGGGTGTCCCACCAGGGCGTCAACGGCAGCAGCCGCAGCAGTTCGAAGAAATCGATATTTGCCAGAAGGTGCGATTCGTTGGCGGCCAGGAACCGGCCTGCCGGCGCGTCCGGCTCCGCCAGTGCCGGCAGGCGCTGCAGCACGGCGGTGCGCAGCGCGGCCACGCCAGCGGCGTTGTGGGGCGTGAGCAGCAGCCCGTGCGGCGCGCCGAACGACTTGTCCTGCGCGTACATCAGCCACACTTCGGCGCTGACCGGCAGGTCGCTCGTGAAATGGTCCGGCTCTGGCGCGCAGCCGGCATAGATCAGCAGATACGCCGCACGGCGTTCCGTCGGGTTCATTGGGGGTCCCCTCGTGTCGCTGTGACGTCCACACAGCTTAGGATGGCATGCCGGACTTCACCAGTTACTGTCGTTTCGCACAGGCTCAGGCACGGCGCACGATGCCGGCCGCAGGCCGTATACTCTGCGGCTGAGGCCACGACCTCCCCCGCGCAGCGCGCCAATGCGGCGACCGCAACAGGTACCGCTACAAGAGCCGCCGCGCGCCACCGAATATCCAACAACATCGAATCAGTTACGGAGTCGCAGCATGCGTGTCGCATTCCTCGGGCTTGGCGTCATGGGCTTCCACATGGCCGGCCACCTGGCCGCCAAGGGCCATGAAGTCGTTGTCTACAACCGCACCGCGGCCAAGGCGCAGGCCTGGGTCGAGAAGTTTGGCGGCAAGGCGGCCGACACCCCGGCACAGGCCGTCAGGCAGGCCGACGTGGTCTGTTCGTGCGTGGGTAACGACGACGACCTGCGCTCGGTGCTGACCGGCCCGGATGGCGCGTTCTTCGCCGCGCCCACAGGCTGCATCTTCGTCGACCACACCACCGCCAGCGCCAACGTGGCGCGTGAACTCTACGCAGCGGCGCGCGAACGCGGCCTGCATTTCATCGACGGCCCCGTGTCCGGCGGCGAAGTCGGCGCGGAGAAAGGCATCCTGACCATCATGTGCGGCGGCGATGCCGACGTCTACACGCGCGCCGAGCCGGTGATCGCCGCGTATGCGCGCGCCGTGACGCGCATTGGCGAAGCGGGCGCCGGGCAGCTCGCGAAGATGGTCAACCAGATCAGCATCGCCGGCCTGATCCAGGGCCTGTCCGAAGCCATCGCGTTCGGCGAACGCGCCGGCCTGGACATGAAGCTGGTGCTCGACGTCATCAGCAAGGGCGCGGCCGGTTCCTGGCAGCTCGAGAACCGCGGCCCGACCATGATCGAAAACAAGTTCGACTTCGGCTTCGCCGTGGACTGGATGCGCAAGGACCTGGGCCTGTGCCTGGACGAGGCGCGCCGCAACGGCGCGAGCCTGCCGGTCACCGCGACGGTCGACCAGTTCTATGCCGACCTGCAGCAGATGGGCTGCGGCCGCTCGGACACCTCGTCGCTGATCAAGCGCCTGCGCCGCTTTTCGCAGAACTGAGCGATCCGGACGGCACCTGGCCGTCCGACAATTCCTACATGGCAATCGGCCTGCGCCGGAAAGGCCCGGCGTACCCCTGTGCCTAAGCTGGAAAGCATGAGCACGGATGGCGGCATCCGTGCGCGGCTCAGGAGACGACCATGTGGAAAATCGCAATTGCGCTGCTGGTTAGCGCTGGCATGGGCCTCGCCGGCTGTACCGCGGCCGGTGCAGTGGCCGGTGGCGTAGCAGGTCACGAACTGACGCACGGCAGCACCGCTGGCACCGTGGGCGGCGCGGTGGTCGGTGGCGTGGTCGGCCACGAACTCGGCAAGTAGAACTCGGCAATAGCCCTGAATCTGAACCGAGCGCCCATCCCATTCAACGCCCGCTGTTCGCGCAGCGGGCGTTTCCATGTGTGCGCAAGTCTTGTGCAAACCGCCTTCAACGGTTTCGCATGCGTCCTGAATATATTTGCCAGGGCCGATCTAGCTGCGCGCACGCAACTGGCGATACGCATTATTCGGCTAGGATAGGCAGCAAGCCACCCCAATCCCGTCCCCATGACACCCGCCACCACGCCTGATACGCGCCTGTCGGCCACACCCGCCTCCCATGCCCGTCACTGGATCGGCGGCACGCTCGCTGCCTGGCTGCTTGCCTGCGCCGCAAGCGCCGCCGCGCAGCCGCTATGGTTCGCCAGCGGACGCCCCACGCCCGACGCCCAGCAGGCGGTGTCCGCACTGGCCGGTGCGCAGGCGGATGGCCTGGTGCCGCAGGACTACGATGCCGAGGGCCTGAAACGCGCGCTTGCGGAAGCCGCCACCGGCCCGCAGCCTGCTCCCGAGGCCATCGACAAGCTCGACAACTCGCTCAGCGACGCCATGCGGCGCTACCTGTCTGACCTGCACAGCGGCCGGGTCGATCCGCGCAAGGTGCACGCCAATTTCACGGCGCCGCCATCGGCGGCGTTCGAGCCCGACAGTTACCTGCGCGCCGCCGTGGCCGGCCACCGGGTGCCCGAAGCCATCCGCGAGGCCGCGCCGTCATTCCCGCTCTATGGCACGCTGCGCGATGCGCTCGCGCACTACCGGACGCTGGCCGCGCAACCGGGCTGGGACCGCTCGTTGCCGGCCCTGCCCGGCGGCAAGCTGGCGAGCGGCCAGACGTATAGCGGGCTTGCGGACCTGGCGCGGCGCCTGCAGGTGCTTGGCGACATGGCCGCCGATGCGCCGACGCCCAAGCGCTATAGCGGCGCGGTCGTGGACGGCGTCAAGGCCTTCCAGGCACGCCACGGGCTCGAAGCGGATGGCGTGATCGGCGCCGGCACGCTGGCGCAGCTCAATACCACGCCGACCGCGCGCGTGCGGCAGATCGAGCTGACCATGGAGCGCCTGCGCTGGACCCCGCTCGCCGACAGCCCGCGCATGATCGTGGTGAACATCCCCGAGTTCATGCTGCGCGCGTATGACTACAGCGGCGGCAAGCTCGATATCAAGCTCGAGATGAAAGTCATCGTCGGCAAGGCGCTCGACACGCGTACGCCGCTGTTCAAGGAGGACATGCGCTATATCGAGTTCAGCCCGTACTGGAACGTGCCGCCGTCGATCGCGCGCTCGGAGACCATCCCGAAATTGCGGCGTGATCCGGCCTATTTCACGCGGCAGGGCTTCGAGTTCGTCTCCAATGGCAAGGCTGTCACCACGCTGTCCGACGCCAACCTGGACGCCGTGCTGAACGGGCGCATGCGCATCCGCCAACGCCCCGGCCCGATGAACGCGCTCGGCGACATCAAGTTCGTCTTCCCCAACAACCAGAACATCTACCTGCACCACACGCCCACGCCGCAACTGTTCAAGCGCGACCGGCGCGACTTCAGCCACGGCTGCATCCGGGTCGAGGAACCCGTGGCGCTGGCGAAGTTCGTGCTGCAGGACATGCCCGGCTGGACCGAGGAGCGTATTCGCCAGGCGATGACCAAGGGCCAGTCCAATACCGTGGCGCTGCAGCAGCCGCTGCCGGTGGTGCTTGCCTATGGCACCGCGATTGCCCGCGCCGATGGCCGGGTATACTTCCTGCCTGACATTTACGGTCAGGACAAGTTGCTGGACCAGGCGCTGCGCGAGAAGACCGCGCGCCGGCCCGCCAGCGTGCCGGCCTCGGCACCGGCCACCCCAGATGCCCCGGATGCCTCTCGCCGCCCGGCGCCAACGCAGAACCCGATATGAAGCACACCCGCACCCCCTCCCGCCGCCGTTTCCTGCAACACACCGGCGGCCTGGCGATCGGCGCCGGCCTGGCCGCGCTGTCGCCGCAACTGGCGCTGGCCAATGTATCCGGCGCGCGCAGTCTGTCGTTCGACCACACGCATACCGGCGAACACTTGTCGCTGGTGTTTGCGCTTGGCGACCAGGTGCTGCCGCAGGCACAGACCACGCTGAACAATTTCCTGCGCGATCACTACTCCGGCCAGGTCGGCGTGATCGATCCGCAGCTTTTCGGGCTGCTATTCGAACTGCGCCGCACGCTCGGCAGCGAATCCCCGTTTCAGGTGATCTCGGGATATCGCAGCCCCGTCACCAACGCGCGCCTGCGGCGCACGGGCGGCGGCGGCGTGGCAAAACACAGCCTGCATATGGACGGCAAGGCGATCGACATCCGCCTGCCCGGTGTTGCGCTGACCGACCTGCGCGATGCGGCCATGTCGCTGGGCGTGGGCGGCGTCGGCTTCTACGCGCGCGAGGACTTCGTGCACATTGATACCGGGCGCGTGCGCCACTGGGGCTGACCGCGCCGCACTGCTACGGCAGAAATCGCGCGCAACTGCTGCTGTCCGCGCGCCGGGGCCATCGCTAGCCTTGAGTCTGTGCCACGCCGAGCAGGCGTGGCTGGCCCAAGAGCGATGCGAGACCAGCCCCCATGTACCTCTATGACTCCACCGACCAGCAACTGGTCGACGAGCGCGTTACCCAGTTCTCCGACCAGACCGCACGCTTCCTGAGCGGCAAGCTCACGGAAGACGAATTCCGTGTCCTGCGCCTGCAGAACGGGCTGTACATCCAGCGCCATGCGCCGATGCTGCGCGTGGCCATTCCCTACGGCATGCTGGTCTCGCGCCAGCTGCGCAAGCTTGCCGAAATCTCGCGGCGCTGGGACCGCGGCTACGGCCACTTCAGCACGCGCCAGAACATGCAGTTCAACTGGCCGCGTTTGGAAGATGCGCCCGCCATCCTGGCCGAACTCGCCACGGTGCAGATGCATGCGATCCAGACCAGCGGCAACTGCATCCGCAATACCACCACGGACCACTTCGCCGGCATCGCGCCCGATGAAGTCGTGAACCCGCTGGTGTGGTGCGAGATCATCCGCCAGTGGTCGATGCTGCATCCCGAATTCGCGTTCCTGCCGCGCAAGTTCAAGATCGCTGTCAGTGGCGCCAGCACCGACCGCGCCGCGGTGGGCGTACACGACATCGGGCTGCAGGCGGTCGAACGCGACGGCGAAACCGGCTTCCGCGTCTGGGTGGGGGGCGGCATGGGCCGCACGCCGATGGTCGGCAAGGAAATCGGCGAATTCGTGCACTGGTCCGACCTGCTCACCTACCTGCAGGCAATTCTGCGCGTCTACAACCTGCATGGCCGGCGCGACAACAAGTACAAGGCGCGCATCAAGATCCTCGTGAAGGACCTCACGCCGGAAGTCTTCGCGCAGCAGGTCGATGAACACTGGCAGCGCATCCGCGGCGGCCCCGATACCGTCGATGCGGACTTTGTGCGCGCCATCGCCACGCGCTTCACCACGCCGGATTACGACGCTGCCGCCGCTCACGACGACGATCCGAACACCGCGCTGGCCGCCGCCAACCCGCGCTTCGCGCGCTGGCTGCGCAGCAACGTGCATGCGCACCGTGTGCCGGGCTACGCGGCCGTCACCGTGTCGCTGAAGGCGACCGGCACGCCGCCCGGCGATATCACCGCCGACCAGATGGAAGCCGTAGCCGACCTTGCGGACCAGTACGGCTGCGGCGAGCTGCGCGTCTCGCACGAACAGAACCTGATCATCGCCGACGTGCGCCGCGCGCGCCTGCATGAACTGTGGCAGCAACTGCAGACGTGGAACCTGGCCACGCCGAATATCGGGCTGCTGACCAACATCATCGCCTGCCCGGGCGGCGATTTCTGCTCGCTGGCCAATGCGGTATCGATTCCGCTGGCCGAGGCCATCCAGCAGCGCTTCGACGATCTCGACTACCTTTACGAGATCGGTGAACTCGACCTGAACATCTCGGGCTGCATCAATTCTTGCGGGCACCACCACGTCGGCCATATCGGCATTCTCGGCGTCGACAAGGCCGGCGAGGAGTGGTACCAGGTCACCCTCGGCGGACGCCAGGGCGGACCGTCGGGAGCCGCGATCGGCCGCATCATCGGGCCATCGTTCGCGCGCGATGAAATTCCCGACGTGGTCGAGCAACTGATCAACAGCTACATCGCCATGCGCGACAGCGAAGCCGAGCGATTCATCGACGTGGTCGAGCGTGCCGGTATCGAACCGTTCAAGGCTGCGGTCTACCAGAACCCGGTGATTGCAACGCGCCGTCAGCAAGCGGAGGCAGCCCGTGTCTGACGCACTGCAACTCAACGTCATTCGCAACGGCACGCTGGAATCCGACGCGTGGCAGGCGCACGTCGCGGAGGATGGCACCGCAGCGCCGCTGCCGCCCGACAGCGCGGGCTGGCTGGTCACGCTGCAGACCTGGCAAGCGCATCGTCACCAGCTGCGCACGCGGCAGCATGCCGTGGCGGTCTATCTGCCGTCCGATGCGGATCCCGAGGCGCTGCTCGAACCTGGCGCGCACACGATCGACCCGGCCGGCATCGCGCATATCGCCATCGACTTCCCGGTCTACACCGACGGGCGCGGCTATTCGCTCGCGCAACTGCTGCGCACGCAATACGGCTGGCATGGCGAGCTGCGCGCGGTTGGCGACGTGATGATCGACACCGTGCACTACCTCGCGCGCTGCGGCTTCGACAGTTTCGCGGTCAAGCCCGGCCATGATCCCGAGGCCGCGCTCGCGGCGCTGAAGTCGTTCACCGTGCATTACCAGCGCGCTTACCGAAAGCCGCTGGCACCCGTTTCGCGCGCATAGCCCGCATAGCCTTCAGATCCGCAGACCCGCTTCATCGCGGGCCAGTCTGCGTATCAACGACACCATCCAGGCGGCCAGCCCCGCGACGGCAAAGACGACCAGCGCGCGGCCCGCCGCGCCCTGCTGGTCCGCCAGATACACGCTGCAAAGCTGTTGCGGCGCGTCCTGGTAGAGCAGCCCCGCGACCAGCGTCATGGCGCTCCAGTTGATCACGAAGAACGCCTGCAGTACGACGCCCGCACGCGGCCACGACACACGCCACGCGAAGCCAGCCACGATCATGCTTGCGACCTTGGCGACGGACCAGCGCGGATCGAGCACGGCAAGGTCCAGCGCGACAGGAAGCATCCAGTAGCTGGTGATAGCCGTTGCGGCCACCAGGCCGGGCAAGCCGCGCTGGTTCCAGCGTGCAAAAGCATGCGCGTTCCCGCCCGAATACATCGCAGCGACGATACCCAGCGCGAGCAGCAGCGGCAGCTCGATCGCCATATGCCGCACCATGGATGCTTCCAGCCATCCACGCAGCAGCGCGAGCGCGGCCAGCCCCATGCCGGGCAGCAAGACCCATGCCGACCGCTCAACGCTGCGCATGGACGATGTCGGCCAGCACCGCGTCGGGCCGGTCGATGTCGTAGGCGCGGGCCAGCCTGCCCTGCCCGTCGATCAGGAAATGCGCGGCGTTGTGGACATAGTCGCCGCGGCCATCGGGCAGCACGACGACGCCGAACGCCTTCAGCAGCGCCGGCATGTCCGCAGCGTCAGCCACGGTGGCCATGCGCCAGACGGCAGGATCGGCGCCCTGCTTGCGGCCATAGGCGCGGAGCACATCGGGTGTGTCGCGACTCGGGTCAAAGCTGATGGCCAGCAACTGGTAGTGATCCGCAAGGCCGCGCGCGACGAGTTGCGCCTGCAGGTACGCCTGCCCGGACGCACTGCTGCGGCAGACAGTCAGGCAGTGCGTATAGATGAACGTGACGAGTGTCTGCCGGTGCGCGTTGCCAGGCTCCCGCAAGCGGACACGATGCCCGGAGGCATCAGCCAATATCACGTCGGGCAATGCGACCGGCGCACGCGCCAGGTCAAATTGCCTCGCGCCGTCCGACGTCACCACACGGAAGCCGCGTGTCGCATGGCCGAACGCGATCACTGACAGCGCACTGACGAAGGCGGCCGCAACGATAGTGCCTCGCCAGCCGCCGGTCATCACTGCGCCCCGGCCAGCGTGTGCAACTCGTCGCTATGCCACGGGTCCTTGCGCGATGCACTCCACTTGCGGGCCGCGGCAACGGCCACTGCATCGATCGCAGGCGCCTGGTTGCCCCACTCGCTGCGGATATGCGTGAGCACCGCGGCCAGCTCGGCATCGCTCAGTTGCTCGCCGAAGGCGGGCATCGCGCCGTTGTAGGTCGCCCCGAGGATATCGATGGGCCCGGTCAGGCCGTGCAGCACGATCTGCGACAGCACGACCGGATCCCCCGTCACCAGCGACGATCCCGCCAGCGGCGGGAATACGCCGGGCAGGCCTTGCCCAGTGGCCTGGTGGCAGGCCTGGCAGTTCGCGGCGAACAGCTGCTTGCCATCGGCCACGCGGGCGCCCCCGGCCGCACCCTGGGCTGCGAGTGCCCGCGTGTCGCGGCGATCGCCAAGCTGCGCAAGGCCGTCCGCGCGTTCGGTCCAGATATAGCTGGCGGCCCAGACCACGAGCCCGGCCACGAGGCCGAGCACGATCTTCGGCACCGGGTTGTGCTGCTCGTGCGGGTCGGCGTGTTCAGTCTTGTGGCTGGGCTCGGGCTTCATCTGGGGCATGGCTCTTCTTGGTGCTGGCGGCAAGTGCGAGGCCGTTGGCCACGCTCGCCTCGGTCGGGGTCAGAACGGGATAGGTATGGCGCAAGCCGGTCAGGTACGCCACCAGGTCCAGCGCCTGCGGCGTGGCCACGATGGTCTTGCCGGCCGGCGCGGTGCCCGGCGGCAGCGACACCACGCGGTCGTCCTTGCCGACGGCGTCGCTATCCTTCGTCTCGAACAGGAAGGGATAGGCCGGCATGATGCTGCCCGGCACATACGCGCGCGGCTGGTAGAGGTGGCCCAGGTGCCAGTCCGCACTCGGCTGGCGCACGCCGATATTGAAGAGATCGGGGCCAGTGCGCATGGTGCCGAGCAGCGGCGGATCGTCGTAGTGATAGTCCGCTGCGACCGACGGCCGGCCCCAGCCGCGCTGCGCATCGGCAATGCCGGCGCCCGTGGAACTCGGCTGCTGCGTATGGCAGGCAATGCAGCCGTTGGCCATGTAGATTTGCCGGCCGCGCAATTGCGCGCTGCTGTAAGGCGCGAGTTCCTTTGGCGCCGGCACATCCTTCAGTTGCAGGAACGGCACCACGATCATGGCGCAGGTCGCCAGCGACAGCGTCACCATCGCGCCGCCTACGAGCTTGAGTTCGTTTTCCATCGTCGTCGGTCGTTCAGGCCAGGGATTCGGAAACCATGCGATCGCGCTGCGGCAGCGTGGCGGGACGGAACGCCATCAGCGCGAAGTGGAAGGCAAAGACAAGGTGGCCCAGCGTCATCAGCGCGCCGCCGATCGAGCGCCCCTGCAGCCAGGGCAAGGTCACCGCAACCGATTCCATGAACGGCCGCGCGGGATTCAGCAGCGCCAGGCCCTGCAGCACGCCGCCGATCGTCAGCGTCACGAGGTAGATCGCGAAGCCGGCCACGACGAGCCAGAAGTGTGCGGCGATCAGCGCGGGCTTCGGCCACGGCGCATCGACGATACGCGGCATGGCGAAATAGATGCCGCCGAAGATCACCATCGACACGAAGCCATACATGCCCAGGTGCGCGTGTGCGACGGTGAAATGCGTGAAGTGCGTGATGGCGTTGAGCGAGCGCAGTGCCTCGAACGAGCCCTGCACCGACGCCAGCGTGTACATGATCGCGCCGAGCACCACGAAGCGTAGCGTCGGCGAACGCCTGAGCACGCCGAAATGGCCCTTGAGCGTCAGGTGCTGGTTCACCGAGAACGCGACCACCGGGATGATCATCATCACGCTCTGCACGATCGACAGCGTGATCAGCCAGCCGGGAATCGGCCCGCCGATCAGGTGGTGCGCGCCGACCTGCCCATAGAAGAACGCCAGCGTCCAGAAGCCGAGCAGCGACAGGTTGTACGACTGCACCGGCTTGCCGATGACCTTGGGCAGGAAGTAATACACCGCGGCAATCGACAGCGGCGTGTAGAACAGCCCGAGCACGTTATGGCCGAACCACCAGTTCATGGTCGCCTGCTCCACGCCGAAATGCACGCCCGGCACCTTGGCGACGATGTAGAGCACCGGGAACCAGAACAGCGCCGCGCCCATGTACCACACCGACACGTAGAGGTGATGCACCTGGCGCCGCTGCAGCATCAGCACCAGCGGCACGCCGATCAGCATGCCGCCCACGGCGAACAGCAGGCCGATCTGCCATGGGATCTCCAGCCATTCCATGCCTGCGTTGATGCCGCTCGCAATGGCGCCGAGCCCGGCCACAAGCCCCGCGTTCCAGATCAGCGTGCCGATCAGCGCGAAGCGTCCGCCGCTCAACGGTGTGCGCAAGAGGCGCGGCATCATCCAGATCGCCAGGCCCAGCAGGCCCATCGGCGCCCAGCCGTAGGCCACCGCGTTCAGGTGCAGCACGCGCATGCGGCCAAACGTCTGCCACGCCTGGCTCGTCAGGAAGTCCGGCAGGTGCAGCTTGAGGGAGCTGACCAGCCCGGCGGCCGACGCCACGACCAGCCAGACCACGGCACAGCTAAGCAGCAACAGGGCCGGCAAGGCGCTGGATCGGTCGGCTTCGGCGCGCGCAGCGAGCTCCTCGGCCAGGTCGGCGTCAGCGGCCATCGTCGCGCTCACACCCGAGGGGTCTTCGGGCCGGCCGACCTCGCCGCTCGCGAAGATGGTCCGGGCGCCGCTCGACTCCAGGTCGAACAGGCCCTTCCTCAGCGACCAGATAAAGGCGAACAGGCCGCCGATCGAGAGCAGGAAGGTAAGCAGCAGCAGGCTTGTGGGGTCCATGGCATTCGGGGGCAAATCGGAAGCATGTGGGGGCTGCTTCCGGGGAATTATCCGGCCAATGCTAGAGGGGCCAACTCTGGTGCAACAGCAGCAAAACTGGCGGAAATTACCGGAGCAGTGCTTGCCGGCGTGCTACGTTTTGTCGCAGTGCCGCCTGAATTTCCCAATACAGGGCCCGAGCCTGTGGCCAGGTTTGTGGGGACTGCCTGCATCCATTACAGTTGATGAAACCTAGAAAAGGACAAGATCAGATGACAGGCGCCCCCCGGCAGATGACCCGCTATGAAGAACTGGCGGAGGACATCGCCCAGTCCATCCATGCCGGCGTGCTGCGCCTCGGCGATCGGCTGCCGTCGGTCCGCCAGGCCAGCACCGGCCGCGGCGTAAGCCAGTCGACCGTGTTCCAGGCCTACTACCTGCTCGAGGCGCGGGGCCTGATCCGCGCGCGCGAGCGGTCGGGCTACTACGTGGCCACGGGCTCGCGCCAGCTGGCGCCGGAGGCGGAAACGCCATCGGCGCCGGTGCAGGAATCCGGCCCGGTCGATGTCAGCGAACTGGTCTTCAAGGTGCTGGAATCCACCATGCGGCGCGACGTGGTCCCGTTCGGCTCGGCGTTCCCAAGCCCCCTGCTGTTCCCGATGCAGCGCCTGGCCAAGACCATGGCCACGACCGTGCAGAAGCTCGACCCGTGGGCCAGTGTCGACGACCTCACGCCCGGCAATGCAAACCTGCGCCGCCAGATCGCGCTGCGCTACCTGGCCGACGGGCTGACCGTGCAGGCCGACGAGATCGTCGTGACCAACGGCGCGCTGGAGGCATTGAACCTCTGCCTGATGGCCGTCACGCGGCCCGGCGATGCGGTGGTGATCGAAAGCCCGACGTTTTACGCGGCACTTCAGGCGCTGGAGCGTTGCGGCCTCTCTGCCATCGAAGTGCCCACGCATCCGCGCGAGGGCATCGAGCTGGGTGCGCTGGAGCAGGCGCTGCAGCGGCACCGCCCGAAGGCGTGCTGGCTCATGACCAACTTCCAGAACCCGCTTGGCTCGCTGATGCCCGATGCGAAGAAGCAGGCACTAGTCGAATTGTTGGCGCGGTATGAGGTACCGCTGATCGAAGATGACGTTTATGGCGAGCTCTACTTCGGCACGCGGCGGCCCACACCGGCCAAGGCCTTCGACAAGGCCGGGCTGGTCATGCACTGCGCATCGTTCTCGAAGTGTCTGGCGCCCGGCTATCGCGTGGGCTGGGCCGCGCCGGGCCGCTTCGCGCGCGAAGTCGCGCGGCTCAAGCTGACCACGACGCTGGCCGGCTCGGCGCCCGCGCAGGTGGCCATTGCGGCGTATCTGGAAAAAGGCGGTTATGACCGGCACCTGCGCCAGCTCAGGCACGCGCTGATGTTGCGGCAGGATGCCGTGGCGCAGGCAGTGGCGCGGCACTTCCCGCCCGGCACGCGCGCCACGCGCCCGGCGGGCGGGTATTTCCTGTGGATCGAACTGCCCGAAGGCACCGACACGCTGGCGCTGCAACAGCTGGCGCTGTCGCACGGCATCAGCATCGCGCCGGGGCCGATCTTCTCGGCGCGGCACAGCTTCCGCAATTGCCTGCGGCTCAACTACGGACACGAGTGGGACAAGCGTGCCGAAACCGCGCTGGCCACGCTGGGCCGGTTGGCCGGCGCGGTGGCCGGCACGCGGCCGTAACGGGGATCAGCCCTCGGCGCGGGAAGCGGCGTAGCCCTTCGGCGCCGGCACGGCCTGTGCAGACGGCGCAGCGCCCACCGATGCGGCACGCCGATGGTCGATGCCCCCGACCGCCAGCACGGCCACCACAGCGGGTACCGCAATGGCGAGGAAGTTCTGCTCGAGTGGCAACGCCATGCCGACCAGCACACCGATCACGATCGGCGCGAGAATGGCGCCCGCACGCCCCACGCCCGAGGCCCAGCCGATGCCCGTCGAACGCGCAGCCACCGGGTAGAACTGCCCCGCATAGGCATAGGTAACGATCTGCGTGCCGATCGTCGATGCACCGGCCAGGCCCACCAGCAGGAACAGCACCGGCGTGGGCACCTTGTAGCCGAGCAGCGCGATCGACACCGCGGCCAGCGCGTACATGGCCATCAGCACGTACTTGATGCTGAAGCGATCCGCCAGCCAGCCGCCGCCGATGGCACCCAACATGCCGCCGATGTTCAGCACCAGCACGAAGGTCAGCGCGGAGCCCAGGCTGTAGCCGGCCGACGCCATCAGCTTGGTCAGCCACGAACTGAGCGCGTAGACCATGAACAGGCACATGAAGAAGGCCAGCCAGAACATCAGCGTGCTGAAGCCGCGCCCTTCGCGGAACAGCTCGCCCACGGCGGCCTTGCCGCCTGCGCAGGCGTCCGGCAGGACGAGGCGGTCGTCGTCACGGCAGGGACGCGCCGGGTCGATCGCACGCAGGATCTTGCGCACGGCGTCGTGCTGTCCGGTGCGCAGCAGGAAAGGCATGGAGTCGGGCAGCTTGCTGAGGATCAGCGGCACCAGCAGCGCCGGCGCACCGGCCGCCAGAAACACCGACTGCCAGCCGTACTGCTCCAGCAGTTGCTTGCCGAGCAGCGCGGCCAGCATGCCGCCGACGGAATAGCCGCTGAACATCAGCGTCACCAGCGTGCCGCGGATGCGGCGCGGCGAGTACTCGGTCATCTGCGCCACCACATTGGGCATGACGCCGCCGATCCCGAGCCCGGCCAGGAAGCGGCTCGCGGCGAACACCATCGGATCATGGGTCAGGCCCGCCGCGGCGGTGAACACGCTGAACAGCAGGATGCAAATGGCAATGGCCTTGCGCCGGCCGATGCGGTCGGCAATCGTGCCGAGGAAGATGGCCCCGAACATCATGCCGAACAGCGCCGAGCTGACCATGAAGCCCGCGTGCGTCGCCGACACCCCCATGTCCTTCATGATGGCCGGCAGCGCAATGCCGGCCACTGCCAGGTCATAGCCGTCGAAAATGATGATCAGCGCGCACCAGAACAGCACGCCTGCATGGAAGCGGTTGAAGGTGGCGCCGTCCGCCACCGCATACACATCGATCTGTCTCACTACCTGTCTCCTGTCGTCCAAGGGTCCCGCTTCTGGCGTCGGGATCGCGACGTTGCCGGCGGCACGTCTTCTGGCGTGGAGAATAGGAGTGGTCTGGAAGGACAGTCCAACACTGAATGGGTATTTGATGAATACCTTGCAGGTATCGGTCGCAAAGGCGCGTCAGTGTTGGGGCGGGGTGAATGGTGGAGGGGTTGGGAGCCATTCAGTTAGGGTATACATGAGTGTGGCCGGTGGGGGGCATTCTGGTGGGGGAGGGGTTATCGCTCTTGGCGGGCGCTGCTGTTTCGCCGGCGTAGCCGGCGAGTCACTTTTGTCCGAGCGACAAAAGTAACCAAAAACGCGTTTTGGTTGCCCCAAAGGGGCGAATTTTTATCGTAGTGTGCTGAGGGTGTTGTACGGGTATGGGCTTCAGAGTGAGTTACGCTGCCTGCCGCGTGGGGCATGACCGTGGGTGGGATTACGGCGCTGATTGAACGAGCCCTGCAAGCGTCTGTGGCCCCTGCTGCGAGCGATATCGTGTGATCGCCTTCGGCTGCGCTGCGCGCAGAGCTCAAGTCTGAGCATACAGGCTCACGGCAAACCAAGCCTCGGTGACGATGCCCCCGCATGGCATGCGCGAAGTAGAGAAAGGACCTCGGACGAACCTGGGCGCCAGCGACGCTGACGAGCTTGCCCCCAGACAACGACGTGCGCGCAGCGCAGCCGAAGGCGTCCCACCGCTGACCTGGTTGAAACGCTGTACCCGAGTCCGTCTTGGGGATCGTCCAAAAGCCGTGCCGCGCGAGGCACAGGTTCTGACTCACATAGCGTTAGCAGGTTGGAACGGCCGACCACCATCGCTGGCGTCCAAAGCCGTTTGAATGACTGCCGCCGTGGAATTGATGGCCAGCGGCAACGACGCGCTTTTTGGTTACTTTTTGTCGCTCGGACAAAAAGTGACTCGCCGGCTACGCCGGCGAAACAGCAGCGCCCGCCAAGAACGACTCCCCCACCACCCCTTATGTCACCCGATTCGGCGGATGCGAATTGCCGTTCGCGGACGCATGCAACCGCCGCCAGACCAGCCAAGGCAACCGTACCAGCCAGCCACCCACGAGCCGCAGGTGCATCCACCCCAGCAGCAGGTTGTCACGCAAATAGCGGAAGTGGGAAACCCCGCCTGCACGCGGATCGAAGTAGCGTACCGGCGCATCGAGGTTGACCGGCCGCACGCCACGCCAGCAAAGCCGCACGACGACCTCGGGATCGAAGTCGAAGCGGCGCATCCAGCGGCTTTCGCGCATGACGGCCCGCAGCGGTTCGATCGGGTAGACACGGAAACCGTACAGCGAATCGCCAATGCCGGCCCATAGCGTTTCGACGTTGGTCCAGAAGTTGGACATACGGCGCCAGTACACACGCTCGATCGGCGCGCTCGCATCGAATACGGGGCGCCCGAGCACCATCGCGTCCGGCTGGCGCATCGACGCCGCCATGAACTGCGCGATCAGCTGGGCCGGGTGCTGGCCGTCGGAGTCCATCACCAGCACATGCGTGAAGCCCTCCGCGGCGGCAGCCTCGATGCCGTGCAGCACCGCGGCGCCCTTGCCCTGGTTTTCGGGCAGGACCAGGACGCGCAGGCTGGAATCGTCGCGCGCCTGTTGCTGCAGCCATTGCGTGCTGTCATCGGTGCTGCCATCTACTACCACCCAGACCGGACACCAGGCCTCGCGCGCGGCACGCAGCGTTTCCCGCAGCTTCGCGCCAGGGTTGTAGCTGGGGATCAGCAGCAAGTGGGTCGGGGACGGCTGCAGGGCCATGGCGGCAAGACAGGTTCAGGCCATGCCGCCATTGACCGACAGCACCTGGCCGGTCACATAGGCTGCGGCATCGGAAGCCAGGTAGGCCACCATGCCGGCCACGTCGTCGGGGGTGCCCGCGCGGCCGGCCGGCACGATCTGGCGGATGCGCTCCGCGGGGAACGCCAGTTCGGTCATGGAAGATTCGATCACACCGGGCGCCACGGCGTTGACCGTCACACCGCGCGAAGCCATCTCGATCGCCAGCGAGCGCGTAGCGCCGATCAGGCCCGCCTTGGCCGCCGCATAGTTGGCCTGGCCGCGGTTGCCCATCACGCCGGCCACCGAGGCCATGTTGATGATGCGGCCCCAGCGCGTGCGCATCATGGGCATCAGCAAGGGCTGGGTCACATGGAAAAAGCCGTGCAGGGAGACGTCGATCACACGGCGCCACTGCTCGCGGCTCATGCCTAGCAGCGGCGCGTCGTCGTGGATGCCGGCATTGTTGACGAGGATCTGCACCGTGCCGTGTTCAAGCACACGTTGCAGTGCAGCTTCCGTGGCGTCGGCGTCGGTGACGTCGAAGGCGATGGCGGTCGAGGCACCGCCCGCGGCGCGGATGGTGGCAGCGACGGCTTCCGCCTGCGCCAGGTTGCGGTTCGCGTGGACCCACACCTCATTTCCGGCTGCGGCGAGGGCGTGACTGATGGCGCTGCCGATGGCACCGCTCGCGCCAGTGACGAGCGCCAGCCTGCGCGTAGCCTGCGGCCTGCCCTGCTGCGCCATAAATGCTCCCCTGTCCTGCTCCTGTTCGCCGGATGCGCCGTGGCCGCCGCGCTCAGCGCGTGCGGTTGGCCGCGACGTAGGCGGCCAGGCTGCCCAGCGAGGCAAAGATGGTCTTGTTGTCGGGATTGTCCGAGCGCAGTTCGACCCCGTACTTG
This sequence comes from Cupriavidus numazuensis, assembly GCF_905397435.1. Classification (GTDB taxonomy): domain Bacteria; phylum Pseudomonadota; class Gammaproteobacteria; order Burkholderiales; family Burkholderiaceae; genus Cupriavidus; species Cupriavidus numazuensis. Next base: position 69,457 of record NZ_CAJPVI010000002.1, on the reverse strand, counting down.
CGCGACACCAGCAGCGCAATTTCCAGGATATCGATGGAATCGAGCCCGAAACCGTCGCCATAAAGCGGCGTATCGGCGCTCACGTCTTCCAGTTTCAGGTCGGCGATGTCGAGTTCGCCAATGATCAGGCTGGCGAGTTCCGTGTCGAGTTCGTTCATTGTCGTGAATGTCATCTTCCGCTCATAAGTGACGCCGGAAGAGGGCGAGGCGATGCTACCAAAGCCCGGCACATCGCACTATCTAAGAGAAGTTTAGTAACAACATTGGAACGACTTTGCGGAAACATCGCTGCGTCGGCCGGGTCTTTTAAGGTATAAAGCGTTCGCCTTGCCGCCGTTCCGTGCGCGAAATGTCCCCATGTGCGCGATGCGTCGGCAGAAGAAGAGTACCTTGCATCACAATAATTCCGGAATGCCCTCGAGCCAACCTCCCCGTCCAGTTGCCACGTCTTCCGCCGCAACGCCGCTGCTGCAGCGTGCCGGCTGGGTGGCTGTGCCCTTGGGCTTCCTGGCGTACGAATCGGCACTTCACCATGCGGCGCATACGCCGGGCGGCGAAGTTGCCGCATTGATCCTCGGCCTGGCGCCTTTCCTGCTGATAGCACTGGCCGCGGCATGGCGCGCCACATCCCGCCTCCCCTGGCTGCTCCTGCTGGTCGCGTGCTGCGTGGCGCTGTGGGTGGCGCGGATTCCGTTGGCGGCACATTTTGGCTGGACTTATTTCCTCCAGCACTTCGGCGCAAACGCCGCACTCGCCGCCATGTTCGGCCGGACGCTGCGCCCGGGCGCCACACCGCTCTGCAGCGAGTTTGCAGCGGCGATCCACGGCCCGCTGACGCCTGACATGCAACGCTATACCCGGCGCGTGACCCAGGCCTGGACCCTGTTCTTCGGCGCGACGGCCCTGGCGTCGCTCGTGCTCTTTGCGTTCGCGCCCATGCCGACGTGGTCGACCTTTGCCAATCTCGGCACGCCCATCCTGATCGCGCTGATGTTCGTCGCCGAAGCGGCCTGCCGCCGCGCGGTGCTGCCGGAGGCAAAGGACACCGGCGTGCTCGATGCCGTGCGCGGCTATCGCACCGTGATGACCGAGCGCGCGAGCCGCGCCGGCGCATCGCGCTGAACGCGGATTGCTTATGACGAGCACGTTCGCCCTTCTCTCTCATCCCGACCCGGGCAGCGTTATCGCCTGGCGCGGCGGCCAGCCGGTCACGGCCAGTCAGTTCCTGACAGATGTCCACGCGCTTGCGGCACGCCTGCCAGTCGGGGACCACGTCTTCAACGCGTGTGCGGATCGCTACCGCTTCGCGGTCGGGCTCTGCGCGGCGCTGCTGTGCGGCAAGGTGAGCCTGCTGCCGTCGGCGCAGACGCCGGAAACGGTGCGGCAACTCGCCGCGTTTGCGCCGGATGTCTTCTGCCTGCACGACGACGCGGAATGCAGTGTGGCGCTGCCCCGCTTCTTTTACGATGCGTCGGAACCCAAGCCCTCCGCACCGCGACCCGTACCGGACATTCCGGCAGAGCGGCTGATGGCCTATGTGTTCACGTCGGGCACCACCGGCCAGCCTGTCGCCCATGCCAAGACGTGGGGCGCGATGGTGCGCGGCGCGCGCGCCACGGCGCAACGCCTTGGCATGGCGGACAGCCGCGCATGGACGCTGGTCGGCACGCTGCCCCCGCAGCATATGTTCGGACTGGAAGCCACGGTGATGCTGGCCCTGCAAGGCAGCGCAGCGCTGGCCTCGGCCCGCGCGTTCTATCCGGCCGACATCCGCGCTGCACTGCGCGACGTCCCGCAGCCGCGCGCGCTGGTGACTTCCCCGGTTCATCTGCGCGCGCTGCTGCAATCAGACAGCGACCTGCCCGCGGCAGACCTCGTGCTATCCGCCACAGCCCCGATGAGCCGAGCCATGGCCCGGCAGGCGCAGGCTAGCCTGGCCGCACCTTTGCTCGAGATCTACGGCAGCACCGAGACCGGTGCGATGGCTACGCGCAGGACCGCCGAAACAGACGAATGGACGCTGTTGCCCGGCATCACGCTGGAACGCGGCGGCGATCCCGACGGCGAGAGCGAGTCCGCGCCCGCGATACAGGTCCATGGCGGGCACATCGAACATCCGATCGCGCTCGGCGATGCCATCGCGCCGATCGACGCCGAGCGCTTCGTGCTCCATGGCCGCAAGGCCGACATGATCAAGATTGCCGGCAAGCGCACGTCGCTCGCCTATCTCAATCAACAGCTCACAGCCATCGACGGCGTGCAGGACGGCACCTTCTACGTGCCCGATGACGTGCATGAAGACGAGGCAGCCGGCCGCGTGGTGCGGCTTGTGGCACTGGCGGTGGCGCCCGGCGTGCCGGCCGCGCGCATCCTGCAAGCGCTGCGCGAGCGCGTCGACGCCGCGTTCCTGCCGCGGCCGCTTTGCCTTGTGGACAGCCTGCCGCGCAATGCCGCGGGCAAGCTCCCGCGTGAAGCGCTGGCGCCGCTGGTGGCCGCGCAACTGGCACGGCGCCACGCACCGGGCTTTGTGATCGATGCGGGGCACCCGGCGATAGCGGGCCATTTTCCCGGCAATCCCGTGGTCCCGGGCGTGGTACTGCTGGACCATGCGATCCTGCAGATTGGCGCGGCGCTCGGTCAACCGCTCGCCGTCACGCAGGTCGGCACGGTCAAGTTCCTGAGCCCGGTCCATCCCGGCGAGCGGGTCGAAGTCGCACACCAGTTGCATGGCGACGACGCGGCTGCCGGCACGGCATCCATCCGCTTCACGCTGAGCGCGGGCGGACGTGACGTGGCCAGCGGCACGCTGAGCACGCGGGCCACGCCGGCGAGTGGGGAGGCCTTGCCATGCTGACCTGGCTCCGCAAGCCCCAGCCGCTGGACACCGACTGGTCCAGCCGGGAAGAACGCAGCAACGTCACGCTGATGCGCGTGATGACGTGGATTTCGCTTGCGCTCGGGCGCCCTGCGGGACGCGTGGTATTGCGCCTGATCGCGGCGTACTTCACGCTGTTCTCGCCGACGGCACGCCATGCCTCGCGCGCGTACATGGACCGCGCGCTCGGCCGCGAGGCCGGCTGGATCGACGGCTTCCGCCATGTCTTTACGTTTGCCTCGACCATCCACGACCGCATCTACCTGCTCAACGGCCGCTTCGACCTGTTCGACATCCGCCTGCACGGCGAAAAGCAGCTCGAACAGACGATCGCGCGAGGGCAAGGCGCGTTCCTGATGGGCGCGCACCTGGGCAGCTTCGAGGTGATCCGCGCCATGGGCCGGAAGCATCCGGACATGCGTGTTGCCATCACCATGTACGAAGAGAACGCCCACAAGCTCAACGACGTGCTGCAGTCGATCAATCCGGCCATGCGCCGCGACATGATCACGCTGGGCAAGGTCGACGCCATGCTGCGCGTGCGCGACTACCTGGACCGCGGCTACATGATCGGCATGCTGGCTGACCGCACGCTGTCGCAGCGCGCGACCGACCCGGTCCAGCAGTGCGACTTCCTGGGCGCGCCGACGGGCTTTCCGACCGGCCCGCTGCGCATGGCGGCCATGCTGCGCCGGCCCGTGTTCTTCATCACCGGGCTGTACCGCGGCGGCAATCGCTATGATGTGCACTTCGTTCCGCTTGCCGATTTCTCGCAGGTGGCACGCGGACGCCGCGAGGCCGAGGTCCAGGCCGCGCTGCAGCGCTACGTGGCGCTGCTCGAGCAGTTCTGCCGCAGCGCGCCGTACAACTGGTTCAATTTCTACGACTTCTGGCACGCCGGCCCGCCGCTGTCCGAACAGCCGCCGCCCGGCAACGAGCCCTGACCGATGCGCCGAATCCGACTGATTTTGCCGGCCCTGCTGCTGGCCGCTGCAATGCTGCCCGGCATGGCCGTGCAGGCGCTCGCCGCTGACAGTGGCTCGGCCGCCTGGGGCGTCGACCAGCTCATGTCCGCACTCGCGCAGCGCAAGTCCGGCCGCGTGCAGTTCACCGAGACCAAGTATCTGGCGATCCTCGAGCGCCCGGTGGAATCGAGCGGCGAACTCGTCTTCACCGCGCCCGACCACCTCGAAAAACGCACCCTCACGCCCAAGCCTGAGAACCTGGTGCTCGACGGCGACATGATGACGGTCGAACGCGGCGGCAAGCGCTTCACCATGCCGCTGCAGAACTACCCGGAAATCGCCGCGTTCATCGAGAGCATCCGCGGCACGCTGGCGGGCAACCGCACCACGCTCGAACGCTACTACAAGCTCGGCCTCCAGGGCCGCGCGAGCCGCTGGACGCTGACGCTCACGCCGGCCGATTCGCGCATGGCGGCCATGGTCACCCAGGTGCGTATCGAGGGCGCTCATGATGCGCTCGACAGCGTGGAAATCCGCCAGGCCGACGGCGACCGTTCGGTCATGAAGATCCGCCCCGCCGGCAAGCCATGATGCCGGCGCCGCGCGGCGGGTCGCGCATCACTGCCCTGCCCTCGGCCCGGCTGGCCGTGGCGCTCTGGCTGGCATGGCTTCTGGCCTGCGCGGCCGTCGTTGCGCGCACCGGCTTCACCGCCGACCTGTCGGCCTTCCTCCCGCGCATGCCGAGCGCAGAACAGCAGTTGCTGGTGGACCAGTTGCGTGAAGGGCTGGTGTCGCGCCTGATCCTGGTCGGCGTGGAAGGCGGCGACGCGGACGGCCGCGCGGCCGTATCGCGTACGATGGCAGCCAGGCTGCGCCAGGACGCGCAGTTCTCCGCGATCACCAATGGCGAGCCGGTCAACCAGGCCGCCGACCAGCGCTATGTCTACAACCACCGCTACCTGCTGAGCCCGACGGTCACGCCCGAACGGTTTTCTCAGCAGGGGCTATCCGCGGCTGTCGCCGAAACGTTCGACCTGCTGGCGTCCCCGGCAGGACTATTCACCAAGTCGCTGCTGCCGCGCGACCCCACCGGCGAAGTGATGTCGATGATGGGTCAGCTCGACGCCCAGCAGCGCGTGCCGATGCACGCCGGCGCGTGGGTCTCGCGTGACGGGAAGCGCGCCGTGTTGCTCGCGCAGACGGCAAGCGCCGGCTCCGACACCGACGGTCAGGCCAGCGCGATCGACGCCATCCACAGGGCGTTTGCCGACGCGGCCAAGGCCGGTCCGTACCGGCTCCTGATGACGGGGCCCGGCGTGTTCTCGGTCAAGGCACGCGACACCATCCGCCATGACGTGGAACGGCTGTCGGCAATCGGCATTGCGATCATCATCACGCTGCTGCTGGTGGTGTATCGCTCGGTGCCGCTGCTGGTGCTTGGGCTCGTGCCGGTGCTGTCCGGCGCGCTGGCCGGCATCGCGGCCGTAAGCCTCGGCTTCGGCGGGACCGTGCACGGGCTGACGCTCGGCTTCGGCACCACGCTGATCGGCGAAGCCGTCGACTATTCGATCTACCTGTTCGTCCAGTCGGCGCAGTACACGCGCAACGGGCAGCGTGACAACCGCGCATGGATCGCCGGCTTCTGGCCGACCGTGCGGCTCGGCGTGCTGACTTCGGTGTGCGGGTTCGCCTCGTTGCTGCTGTCGGGCTTTCCGGGGCTGGCCCAGCTTGGGCTGTACTCGATCGCCGGACTGGCCACCGCTGCGCTGGTCACGCGCTTTGTGCTGCCGCACCTGGTCCCTGCCAATCTGCACCTGCGCGATGTCACGCCGCTGGGCACGCGCCTTGCGGCGCTGCTGGCGCGCGCCAGCCGTCTGCGATGGCTGGTGCCCGTGGTGGCGATTGCAGCCTGCGCTGTGCTGTGGGCTCGCCACGATTCGCTGTGGGGGCGCGAGCTGTCGGCGCTGAGCCCTGTGCCGGCCTCGGAGCAGGCGCTCGACGCCTCGCTGCGCGCCGATCTCGGTGCGCCCGACGTGCGCTACCTGGTGGTGCTGTCGGGCCCGGACCAGGAATCGGTACTTCAGGACGCCGAGCGCGTGGCGCGCGAACTGGATCCGCTCGTAGCATCGGGCGTTATCGGCGGCTACGAGAATCCCGCACGCTATCTGCCGAGCGCCGCGACCCAGCGCGCGCGCCAGTCCAGCCTGCCACCGCCCGAGGAACTGGCGCAGCGCCTGCGCACGGCCGTCGCGCAGCAGCCCGTGCGACCGCAGCTGTTCGCGCCGTTCCTGGCAGAGGCCGGCCAGGCACGCTCGGCGCCCTTGCTGCAGCGCCAGGACCTCAAGGGCACGTCGATGGCGCTTGCGATCGATGCCCTGCTGACGCAGCGCGGCGATCACTGGAACGCCACCCTGCCCCTGCGCGCGCCGGCCACCGCAAAGTCCACCGATGTGCTCGACAGCCAGCCCATACGCGCGGCACTGGCGCGTGCCGGTGCCAGCCATGCCCTCTTCGTTGACCTCAAGCGCGAGTCGGACCAGCTCTATGGCGGTTATATGCGCGAGGCGCTGCACCTCTCCCTGGGTGGCGTGATCGCCATTCTCGCGCTGCTTTCGGTAGCGCTGCGTTCGCCACGCCGCGTGCTGGCCACGGTACTGCCGCTGGCCGCGGCGGCGCTGGCCGTCATGGGCGGGCTGGCGGCGCTGGGCCAGCCGCTCACCCTGCTGCATCTGGTAGGCCTGCTGCTGCTCGTGGCGGTGGGATCGAACTACGCGCTGTTTTTCAATGGCGCGGCCGGTAGCGGGCCGGCGACAGTCATTTCGGCGCATACACTGGTATCGCTACTGCTGGCCAACATGACCACGGTGGCGGCGTTCGGGCTACTGGCCTTGTCGGATTTGCCGCTGCTGAAGGCATTCGGCCTGACGGTTGGTCCGGGCGCGGTGCTGGCGTTGTGCTTCTCGGCCATCCTGGCGCCCACGCCGGCCAACGTTAGCCGCGGCAGTGGCAGGAACCATGAAGACGTCTGACATGAATCCCATCGCGGAGCACGGGCCGGTGCTGCCAACGGCGCGCCGCTGGCAGCCCGGCAGGTTGCTGTACGGCGCGGGCGTGGTGCACGCAGGCGCCGCCGCGGCCGTGCTGGCCAATCCGGCCACGCTCGCCCTGGCTGCGGCGGGTGTCGGCGTCACGCATGCGGCGCTCGCTACGGTCGGACTGTGGCCGCGCAGCACATGGCTCGGGCCGAACGTGCTGCAGCTGCCAGCAAAGGCTGGCAACAGCGTGGCGCTGACTTTCGATGACGGCCCGCATCCGGACATGACGCCGCGCGTGCTCGACATGCTCGACCGCCATGGCGCGCGCGCCACCTTTTTCTGCATCGGCGAGCGTGCCGCGCGACACCCCGACCTCGTACGGGAGATCGCACGCCGTGGGCATGCCGTGGAGAACCACAGCATGCATCACCGGCTCGATTTTTCGCTGTTCGGCCCGTGGCGCATGCGTCGCGAGATCCGCGCGGCCCAGCAGTTGCTGACCGAGATCACGGGACAGCCACCGCGCTATTTCCGCGCGCCGGCGGGACTGCGCAATCCGTTCCTCGAACCCGTGCTGTGTGCGGAAGGGCTGCAGCTTGCCGCATGGACCCGGCGTGGCTACGACACGCGTAACGGCGACCATGCCGCGCGCATCGCGCAGCGCCTCACGCGCAACCTGGCCGCTGGCGACATCCTGCTGCTGCACGATGGCAATAGCGGTGTCGATGCGGCCGGCAAGCCGCACTGCACGACAGTGCTGCCCGAACTGCTTGCAACAATTACCAACGCGGGCCTGCGCTGCGTGACGCTGCGGGCCGGCATGGCGGCATGGGACTTGCATACGGCTTGATACAATGGCCGCACCCCGCGCCCCCCACTCCACACATTCCGTGTCGCCGCTCCATCTCTCGCATTTCACTGCCACCAGTTGCATCGGCACCGGGCTAGACGACACGGTGAGCGCACTGCGGGAGCAGCGCGGCGGCCTGGCGCCATGCCAGTTCGGTGATATCAGGCTCGATACCTGGGTCGGCGAAGTGCCGGGCGTCGACGATGTCACCCTGCCGCCGGCATTGGCCGATTTTGACTGCCGCAACAATCGCCTGGCGTTGCTCGCGCTGGAACAGGATGGCTTCGCGGACCGTGTACGCGAGGCGGTGGCACGCTACGGCGCGGACCGCATCGGTGTATTCCTCGGCACCAGCACAGCAGGCGTGCTGCAGACCGAACTTGCCTACCGCCAGCGCGATCCGCAAACGGGCGCGTTGCCTGCAGGCCTGAGCTATGCCGGTACCCACAGCCCGTATTCGCTGCCCGGCTTCGTACGCGCGTATTTTGGCTTGAAAGGCCCCGCAAACGCGGTGTCGTCGGCGTGTTCGTCCGGCGCAAAGGTATTCACATCGGCGCGCCGCCTGATCGACGCTGGCCTGATCGACGCTGCTGTCGTTGGCGGCGTGGACTCGTTGTGCCACACCACGCTGTATGGCTTCGGCTCGCTCGAATTGCTCTCGGACCAGCCGTGCCAGCCATTCGATGCCGATCGCAACGGTATCTCGATCGGCGAGGCCGCCGCCTTCGTGCTGGTCGAGCGTGCGCCCGATCCCGCACCGGACGGTGCGATCCTGCTGCTTGGCATCGGCGAGTCGAGCGACGCGCACCATATGTCGGCACCGCACCCGGAAGGCCTGGGAGCGCGCATGGCCATGGAGCAGGCACTGGCCCGCGGTGGCGTCTCGCCGGAACAGGTCGACTACGTGAACCTGCACGGTACCGCCACGCGCGCCAATGACGCCACCGAAGCGCGCGCGATCTCGGCACTGCTGCCCGGTACGCCATGCAGTTCCACCAAGGGCGCCACGGGGCATACGCTCGGCGCCGCAGGCGCACTGGAAGCGGTGATCTGCGCACTAGCCCTGCGCCACGGACTGCTGCCGGCTGGCATCAACACCACGCAGATCGATCCCACGCTTGCGGTCGACTATTGCCTGGCCACTCGGGAACGGCCGCTGCGCCATGTGCTCAGCAATGCGTTCGGCTTCGGCGGTTCCAACTGCAGCCTGCTGCTCGGCCGCGCAATGGGCGGGCAATGACCATGGGTACGCGGCTTATCGCTTTTATCGATGGCATCGGCGTGCTGGGCCCGGGGCTTGGCAGCTGGGCGCAGGCCAATGAGGTGCTTGCCGGCCGGCAGCCCTACGAATCTGCGGCGACCGAACTCGCGCCGCCGACCATCCTGCCGCCCGCCGAACGCCGCCGCAGCGGCACGGCTGTCCGGCTCGCGCTCGGGATCGGCCAGCAAGCGGTCGCTGCCAGCGGCATGGACGCCGCGGAGCTGCCTACGGTGTTCACCTCTTCGAGTTCCGACGGGCACAACTTCCACGCCATCTGCGAAGCGCTCGCGCAGCCAGAGCCGCTGATGTCGCCGACGCGCTTCCACAACTCGGTGCACAACGCGGCAGCCGGCTACTGGTCGATTGCCACACGTGCGATGCGTCCGGCCAATGTGCTGAGCGCGCTCGATGCAAGCTTCAGTGCCGGCCTGCTGGAAGCGGCCGCGCAGGTGTCGGCCGACCAGGAACCCTGCCTGCTGATCGCCTACGACTCCGACTATCCGGAACCGCTGCGCACGCTGCGGCCCATCGCCGCGCCGTTCGGCGTCGCGCTGCTGTTATCGCAGCATCGTTCTGAGCGATCGCTGGCACAGATTGAAGTGGAATTGGCACACGCGCCCGCGACGCCGATGGATGATGCTGCGCTGGAACACCTGCGCCGCTCGGTACCTACCGCGCGCGCACTGCCATTGCTGCATGCCGTCGCCATGCAGTCGGCCGGCACAGTCGTGCTCGATTACCTGGAAGACCTGCAACTGCAGGTGACGGTACAGCCGCCGGTGCAGCCCGGGACTGGCGGATAGCGTGCCGGCCCCGCACACGCCGCTGGACCACGCCTGGATTGCAGCCCGGATTCCCCATCAGGGCAGCATGTGCCTGCTCGACAGCGTGCTCGACTGGGACGCGGATTTCATTCGTTGCCAGGCCACGAGCCACCGCAGCGTCGACAACCCGCTGCGCGCACACGGGCGGCTGGCTGCCGTGTGTGGCGTGGAATACGCGGCGCAGGCCATGGCCGTGCACGGTGCGGTGCTGCAGCAAGGCGGGCAGCGCCCACGCATGGGCTACCTTGCCAGCGTGCGCAAGCTCGCGCTGGACGTCGAACGACTGGATGATATAGATGGCCCGCTGACCATCGAGGCGCACCGCGTCAGCGGCGAAGGCAGCAACGTGCTCTATGCGTTCGAAGTCAGCGGTGGCGGAAAGCAGCTGCTTTCCGGCCGGGCGGCGGTCATCCTTGACGTGGCGCCACCCGGCGCCGCCTGAACGCGCTTACGCCTTCGGTGCCGGCAGGATCTTGCCCGACACTTCGCCAAAGCCGACGACGTATCCATTACCGACCGCGAAACCGCTCATCACGACTTCATCGCCGTCTTCGAGGAATGCGCGGCTGCTGCCGTCGGCGAGCTTCAGCGGCTCGGCACCGTTGCGCGTGAGTTCGAGCAGGCTGCCGTAGGAATCCGGCGTGGTGCCGCTGATCGTGCCCGAGCCCATCAGGTCGCCCACGCGCACATTGCAGCCCGACACCGTGTGGTGCGCGAGTTGCTGCGCCATGGTCCAGTACATCGCCTTGAAGTTGGTGCGGCAGATCGTGGTGGCGGCAGCGGCGCCTTGCGGGCGCAGCGCGACTTCGAGCGCGATGTCGTAGGCGTTCTGGCTCTTCTGCTGCAGGTACGGCAGCGGCTGCGGCGACTGCTCGGGGTTGTCGCGGCGGAACGGCTCCAGCGCTTCCATGGTCACCACCCACGGCGAAATCGAAGTGCCGAAGCCTTTGGAATTGAACGGCCCGAGCGGCACATATTCCCACTGCTGGATATCGCGCGCGCTCCAGTCGTTGAGCAGCACCATGCCGAACATATGGGCCGGTGCATCAGCCGTGCTGACCGGTTCGCCCAGCGCCGATTCCTTGCCGACGATAAAGCCGACTTCGAGCTCGAAGTCCAGCTTGCGGCATGCGCTGAAGATCGGGCGCGCTTCGTTCGGCAGCTTGATCTGGCCGTTCGGGCGGCGCAGGTCGGTACCGCTCACCACTACCGAGCTCGCGCGGCCGTTGTAGCCGATCGGGATTTCCAGCCAGTTCGGCAGCAGCGCGTTGTCCGGGTCGCGGAACATGCGGCCGACGTTGGTGGCGTGTTCCTTCGACGAGTAGAAATCGGTGTAGCCGGGAATCTCGACGGGAAGATGCAGCGCCACCTGGTCCATCGGCACCAGTGCGCGGTCGCGCAGCGCGGCGTTGTCGCGCAGTGCGGCGTCGGCGCCCGACAGCAGCGCAGTCAGACGCTGGCGCGTTTCCGACCACACCGGCTTGCCCAGTGCGATGAAGCGGTTCAGGCTGGCGGCAGCAAACGTGCCCTTTGCTGCCACGGGCAGCAGGCCGGCTTCATCGAGCGCGGCCAGATCCAGCACCGCATTGCCGATCGCAACGCCGATGCGCGCGGCTTGGCCCTTCACGGAAAAGATGCCGTACGGCAGGTTCTGCAGGGGGAAATGGGTCTTGCCGTCGTTGGCGGATTCAATCCAGCTGGTGGTCGGGGCGGTCATGTGGGACTCCGGAAAATGTCTGTGGCACGCGGATCTTGCCGCGTGCCGTTTGCTTGTTTTATGTGGCGCCTGCCGTGCTCAGCGCACGTTCGGGTTGAAATGCTTCTTCAGCCCTTGCCAGCAGGTGTAGTAGTCCTGCTGCAGCGATGCCGAGCGCGCTGCGTACGGCGTGGGCCGGATCACGCCCGGCGTCTCGAACATGAACGCCATGGTGTCGGTGATGTGGTGCGGCGTGGACGTGTCGGCCGAGGTGGCCTTGGCAAAGGTATCGGCATCGGGGCCATGGCCGCTCATGCAGTTGTGCAGGCTCGCGCCGCCCGGAGCGAAGCCATCGGCCTTGGCGTCGTACACGCCGGAGATCAGGCCCATGAATTCGCTGGCGATATTGCGGTGGAACCAGGGCGGGCGGAACGAGTTTTCCATGGCCAGCCAGCGCGGTCCGAAGATGACAAAGTCGATGGTGTCCACGCCCGGCGTGTCCGACGGCGATTGCAGCACAAGGAAGATCGACGGGTCCGGGTGGTCGAAGCTGATCGAGCCGATGGTATTGAAGCGCCGCAGGTCGTACTTGTACGGCGCGAAGTTGCCGTGCCAGGCCACCACGTCCAGCGGCGAATGGCCGATATCGGCACGCCACAGATTGCCCTGGAACTTGGCCACCAGTTCGAAATCGCCTTCGCGGTCCTCGTATGCGGCGACCGGGGTCACGAAATCGCGCGGGTTGGCCAGGCCATTGGAGCCGATCACGCCGAGGTCGGGCAACTGGAACAGCGCACCGTAGTTCTCGCAGATATAGCCACGCGCCTCGCCATCAGGCAGTTCCACGCGGAAACGCACGCCGCGCGGAATCACCACGATCTCCTGCGGCTCCACGTCGAGCCGGCCCATTTCCGTCACGAAGCGCACGCGGCCCTGCTGGGGCACGATCAGCATTTCGCCGTCAGCGTTGTAGAAGAAGCGGTCCTGCATCGACTGGTTGGCCAGATACAGGTGGATGCCGCAGCCCGTCATGGCGTCCGGACCCCCGTTGCCTGCCATGGTGACGATGCCGTCGATGAAATCCGTCGGCGTGGTGGGCATGGCCGGCGGGCTCCAGCGCATCTGGTTCGGCGACGGCGGTACGTCGTCGAAGCGGCTCAGGAAACGCGACTGCTCCACCAGCGTGAACGGCTTGTGCACGGCGCCCGGGCGGATGCGGTACAGCCATGAACGGCGGTTGTGGGCTCGCGGCGCGGTGAAAGCCGTGCCTGACAACTGCTCGGCGTACAGGCCATAGGGCGCGCGCTGCGGCGAGTTCTGACCAACCGGCAGTGCGCCCGGAAGCGCCTCGGTGGCGAATTCGTTGGCAAAGCCGGACATATAGCCGTGCTCGGCCAGTTGGGTGTGCGTAAGGTTCATGGTCGGATCAGCGTCGGGGGTCAGGAGCTTTCGATCGAATTACGAATTGCGTAATGCATTTACTATATCGTAATCATCAGGCGTGGACGTGTCAAACCGTTGCCGGGACGCGCGCGGGAAAACGCACATCACAGACGTTGTAGGCGGGAAACTGAGGAAACGCGGAGGAAGTCGCGGGAAAAAAACGCGGGAAGGGTCCGGCCGCGAAGAATATGCCGGTTACGCTACAAGGGAGGGGGAAAAGCGACGCTGCGGACAACAACAACCGGCACAGTGCCATGGCACTGTGCCGGTTGTTGCACTCCTGTCCGGCAGGTGACTGCCTGCGCCGGCCCGTCTGGAACGTGGCCGGTCAGACAGCCCTGGAAAGCCGAGGCTAGTGGCCTTCGCCCGTACCGGAGCCGAAGCTGCCGGTAGCCGGGCTGGCTGCGGTCGCCGGCGCACTCGGGGCCGCTTGGCCGGCCATCGAGGCTGCCGTGACGCCGCCATTGCGGCTGGCAATGAATGCGTTTACGTCGGCAGCAAGATGCTGCGGCGCCAGGACGACTTCGAGCCCAAGGGCTTCGCATGCGGCCAAGAAGGTCGACATGCGCGGATCGGCCTGGCCAGACTCTGCACGCAGGTAGGCTTCTCGCGAGATTCCCGCCTTGCGGGCAACGTCTTCCTGCTTCAGCTTGCGCGCTCGACGCAACGCCCGCAGTTGCCGGAACGGTTCGCTAGCGCCTCTTGGCACGGCTGTACTGTTCATGTCGGTCTCCAGTCACCAGTGAAAAAAAAGTGCGCGGACGTGCATTCGAGTATAGAGCACGCGAAGCATTCCGTATGTAACTGCCCAAACACTTTGTGCAGATTTCTTGCAACGAAGGTTTTGGAGGCCAAAGCGGGCTGCCTATGGGTCGAATACTGCACAGAATCGTCGTACCGCCCTGACAGTAACGAGAATGTAGCAATTGCGTTGACGTGTAAGGCACACGACTTGACTTGCCCCCGCTTTAGCAGGGGCAACTTCATTGACAAACCGACCGGTCGTGCTATTCTCGGCTCTATGCAAAAAGGCCAACTGACCCGCAACGCCATCATCGAACAGGCACTCGACACCGCCGCCAAGGTTGGTTTCGAACAGCTTTCGCTGGCGAGCCTGGCGGCGGACACCAATATGTCCAAGAGCGGCCTGTACGCCCACTTCAAGTCGAAGGAAGCGCTGCAGCAGGCTGTCCTGGAACTGGCGACGGACCGGTTTGCGACCATGGTCGTCCGCCCCGCCATGCGGCAGCCGCGCGGCGTTGCGCGCATGGAGGCGCTGTTCGAAGGCTACCTGGAATGGCTGGGCGGCACAGTGACGCAGGGACGTTGCCTGTTCATGGCGCTTGGCCAGGAGTACCGCGACAAGCCCGGCGCGATTCGCGACCAGGTAGTGCAGTCGCTCAAGGACTGGCACAGCACCATTGCGCGCGTGGTCGCGGACGGCATCGAAGAAGGCCAGTTCGCGCCGGACGTGGATGCGCGCCAGTTCGCCTTCGACATGGTCGGTATCGGCATGTCCTTCCAGCAGTCGTTCAAGCTGCTGGGCCGCGCCGACGCCGAAACCATGGCCCGGCGCGCGTTTGCCGGCCTGCTCGACCGCGCTCGCCAGCCCGCTGCGGCGGACTGACAGCACCACGAAGGATTCCGGACGACGGCGTACAGCTACTTAAAAAAAGCACGACTGGTCGTTCTTTATAACAGCGTGGACATTCCGTAACCGTTTTGGTCGGTCCGATCCGCGCACCACATCAGTTGGAGGTGTTGGTTGTGAGGCAAGGACTTTCATCATCTTCTCCCGGCACCGCCGTGAAACGCACGACGCCGGCCCTGGGAGCGCTCGCCGCCCTGGCCCGCTTGCGCTGGCAGGCTGGCAGCCTGATCAACCCGGCCGGCACGGCGCGAGCGCTGGAACGGCTCTGGTTCGGACCGCCACGCGGGACCCCGAACGGCGCCGCGCTGCGGCTACTCGATCGCGCGCGTGCCGACTGGGCGCTCGTTGTTGGCCATGGACCGAGCCGGCGGGTCCGCGTGTACCGATGGGGCAACAGTGGTCCGGTGGTGCTGCTAGCCCATGGCTGGGGCGGGCACGCGGGCCAGTGGCATGCGGTGGTCGACGGGTTGCTCGCGGCCGGCATGCGCGTGGTGGCATTCGATGCGCTGTCGCATGGCGCGTCGGATGCCGGCGTACGTGGCAGCACTCAGACATCGGTGCTGGAGATGTCGCGCTCATTGCTGGCGGCGGCGTGGCACGCCGGACCGGTGCACGCGGTGGTGGCGCACTCGCTGGGCAGTGCCGCCACCGCCCTGGCGATCCGCGAGGGCCTGCCCGCGCGGGCCGCGGTGATGATTGGCCCGCCGGCCGACATGCACGCCGCGTGCGCCACCATGGCATGGAACCTCGGCATCGGTCCGCGCGTGCTGGCACGCATGCAGCGCGACAGCGAGCAATGGCTGGGCATGCCGTGGTCCGCGTTCAACGTGCCCGATGTGGGCCGCACGCGCCCCGTGCCGCCGACGCTCGTCATCCATGACCGGCACGACCGCGAGGTGCGTTGGGAAGACGGCGCCGCCATCGCGGGCGCGTGGCCGCAGGCGCAGTTGCTGACCACCGAAGGCCTTGGCCACCGGCGCATCCTGCAGGACGCCGGCGTGATCGCGCGCATCGCCGATTTCATCGGACCGGCGGCGGCGCAGCCCTTGCCCGGGCTTGCGCTGCCAGACCTGGCCTTGCAGTAAATGCGGGAGAACCGACATGTTCCTGGTCAGCAATGACATGACAGCCACGCTGCCCGCACGCGCATCCCTGCGCGTCGTGGCCGATCCCGGCGAACGCGTCGCCGTGCGCTGCACCGATGGCGAGCTGTGGCTGATCCGCGACGGCGACCCGAAGGACACGTCCCTGGCCGCCAGCGAGAGCTTCACGCTGGCCGAGGCCAGCCGTGTCGACCTCTACGCGGTCACCGCTGCGACACTGCGGGTCACCCGCTGCCGAGCGGGCGGCGCCACCGTCCGAGGCTGGCGCGCCTGGTACAGGCGAGCCCTCAACCTGGTCCATCCGTTGGAATCCGGCGGCTGACAGCCGCCTTGTTGGCGGGCGACGCAGGGCGTCGTCCCGCTTGATCCGGCGTGGCACTCGCCTGTCAGTTAATTGCTTAATCTACCTTCGGCAGCCTGCTCCCGGAGCATTTCACGCAACCTGAACTTCTGGATCTTGCCGGCCGGCGTCGCCGGCAAGGCGTCCTGCACGATCAGCCGTTCGGGGATGTACTGCAGCGCCACCTTCTGCGCCTTCAGGAAATCCACCATCGCCGACTTGTCAAAGCCCTGCCCTTGCCGCGGCACGACCACGGCGCATGCACGCTCGCCCAGCCGCTCATCGGGATACGCGACAATGGCCACCTGCGCCACGGCGGGATGCCGGTACAGCAGCGTCTCGATCTCGACCACCGGGATGTTCTCGCCGCCGCGGATGATCACGTCCTTGCTGCGCCCGGCGATGCGCACGTAGCCCTGCGCGTCGAGCCACGCCAGATCGCCGGTATCAAACCAGCCCTCGGCATCGGTCGCGTTCAGATGTGGCCGCTTCAGGTAGCCGCCGAAGTTCGAGCACGCGCGCACGAGCAGGCGCCCGACTTCACCCGCCGGCACCGAAGCATCCTGTCCATCCACCACCTTTACCTCCACGCCGGGCAGCGGCACGCCATCCGTCGTCGAGGCACGCTCCTCACTGTCATCGGGCAACGTCGTCGTCACCGCGCCGTTCTCGCTCATCCCCCAGGCCGAAACGATGCTGGCGCCCAGCGCCGTGCGCGCCCGCTCCACCAGCGCCCCGGGAATCGGCGCGCCTGCGCACAGGAATGTACGCAGGCTTGGCACGGGTTGGCCCAACTCCTCCACGGTGCGCGCAAGATCGGTCAGGAATGGCGTCGACCCCATCGTGAACGTGACGCCGGCCTCGCGGATCAGCCTGGCCGCCTGCGCCGGGTCCCAGATGTCCTGCAGCACGGCATGCGCGCCCAGCACCACGGGCATCATCAGTCCGTACATGAAACCGGTCTGGTGGGCCATGGGCGAGGCCATCAGCACCACGTCGCCGGCGCCAAGGCCTAGCCGCTCGGCATACGGAAGGATGTTGGACAGCAGCGTGTTGGCGGTATGCATCACGCCCTTGGGCTCGCCCGTCGTGCCCGAGGTATAGATGAGCTGGGAGACATCATCGGGGCCGGGGCGATCGCGCCTCAGGATGGCGGCTGCATCCGGGTCGCTTTCGCGATCGGGGCCGCACAGCATGGCCTCAAACCCGTCGGGGCCATCGCTTCCGGTGATCACGACATGACGCAACGCCGGCAACGATTCACGCAGGCCTGCCAGCATGCCCGCATGATCAAACCCACGGAACCGCTGCGGCACGACCACGACCTTGCTGTCCGCGTGCGCCAGCATGAACGACAGCTCGCGCTCGCGGAAGATCGGCATCAGCGGATTGAGCACCGCGCCGATGCGCGCGCAGGCCAGGTACAGCGCCGTGACCTCCCAGCCATTGGGAAGCTGGCACGACACCACGTCATTGCGTTCGACGCCGAGCCGGCGCAGCCCGACGGCAATGCGCGCGACCATCGCGTCGAGCTGACGCCACGTGAAATGCCGCACCGCCCCGCTTTCCACCTGCAGCGACGTGAGCGCCGGGCCGTCCGGCGCGCGCGCCACGCTGGCGTCGAAATAATCATTGATGGTGCGGTCACGCCACAGCCCTGCCGCCACGCTCGCCGCGCGGCGCGGCGCAATCAGTACCGCGTCGAAATCCATGGCTTGTCTCCTGTGTTCTTGTGTTGATGGCCCGGCCCGTGCGCGGCCTCAGGCCGGCACCGCGGCGCGCCCGGCACGGTGCCGCGCGATGATGGTCTTCATGATCTGGGCCGTGCCGTCGCCGATCTGGAAGCCCAGCACATCGCGCAGGCGCTGCTCCATCACTCCGCGGTCATAGCCGCCATGCCCGAACGACAGCAGGCACTGATGCACTACGTCGTAGGCAAGCCGTGGCGCCCACCACTTGCACATGGCAGCCTCGGACGTGTGCGGCAGGCCATGGTCCTTGAGCCAGAGCGTCTGCAGGCACAGCAAGCGCGCGGCCGTCACCTGCGTCTCGAAATCCGCAAGCGGATGCGATACACCCTGGAAGGCCGACAGCGGCTTGCCAAAAGCCTGGCGCTCGGCCACGTATTCCCACGTTTCGTCGAGCGCGGCCTGCGCCACCGCCAGCACCTGCAGGCCGATCAGCGCCCGCGAGAAATCGAAGCCCTGCATCACCTGCACAAACCCTTCGCCTTCCTTGCCCAGCAGGTGGTCCGCCGGCACGCGCACGTTCTCGAAGAAGATCGAGCCGCGCCCGATCGCGCGCTGGCCGTGGCAATCAAAGCGGCTGCGCGTGACGCCGGGCAGATCCATCGGCACGAGTACGGCCGAAATACCGCGCGCGCCGTCCTCGACGCTGCCCGTGCGGGCAAACACGACCGCGGCATCGGCCTGGTCGGCTGCCGAAATCGACGTCTTCTCGCCGTTGAGCACATAGCTGTCGCCGACGCGTTCCATGCGCAGCCGCAGGCTGCCCGCGTCCGATCCGCCACGCGGCTCGGTCAGCGCAATCGCGAGCAGCGCCTCGCCCCGGGTGAGCCGCTGCAGCCACGGCCGCCCCACTTCAGGCAATGCATGCTGCGCGAGGATCTGACCGTTGAGCGACGCCAGCAGGTTGACATAGGACATGCTCAGGTCCGCGCGCGCCACGGCTTCATGGATCACGCCGGCGGCCAGGCAACCCATGCCCTGCCCGCCGTACGCTTCGGGCAGCTCGGGGCCGATGAAGCCCATCTCGCCCATCTGCCGCATCAGCGAGCGGTCCAGCACGCGCGTCTTGTCACGCTCCAGGAAACCGGGTGCGATGCACGCATCGGCAAACCGGCGCGCATGCTCGGCCAGCGCCTGCAGGTCTTCGTTGAGGTAGGGATTCATGATGTTTCCTCGATCTGCCTGTCTGCGCCTTACTTCGCGTACTTGCGGAATTCGGGCTTGCGCTTTTCCTGGAACGCCTTGACGCCCTCGCGCGATTCCTCGGTGTCGTAATAGAGCTTCAGCGCATACATGCCCATGCCGGCGATGCCGCTCTGGTGGGCCGTGTCCATGTTGAACGAGCGCTTGGCAATGGCGACCGCAGTCGGGCTCTTGTCGAGGATCTCGTCGCACCACTTCTGCACCTCGGCATCGAGCTGCTCGTGCGGCACCACGGCGTTGACGAGGCCCATGGCCAGTGCTTCGGCTGCGGGATAGCGGCGGCACAGGTACCAGATCTCGCGCGCCTTCTTTTCGCCGACGACGCGGGCCAGATAGGCCGTGCCATAGCCGGGATCGACCGAGCCCACCTTCGGCCCGACCTGCCCGAACACGGCCTTCTCGGACGCGATGGTGAAATCGCAGATCGTGCACAGCACATTGCCGCCGCCGATGGCGTAGCCCTGTACGCGTGCGATGACCGGCTTGGGCACGTCGCGGATGGCGTTGTGCAGCTCTTCCATCGGCAGCCCGATGGTGCCGCGCCCGTCATACTGCCCTTCATGCGCGGACTGGTCTCCGCCGGTGCAGAACGCCTTGTCGCCGGCGCCGGCCAACACGATTGCGCCGATCTCGCGGTCATAGCCCGCGCGGTTGATCGCGTGGATCAGCTCGTCGCAGGTACGGCCACGGAACGCATTCATCTTCTCCGCGCGGTTGATGGTGATCCAGGCTGCGCCGTTGCGGACTTCATAGAGGATGTCTTCGTACTGCATGGTGATCTGTCTCCTGTGTATTGCCGATTGGGGTGGCGAGCGCCGGGCTCAGCCGTTCATGGTCAGTCCGCCGGACACGCTGAGCACCTGTCCGGTAATGAATGCCGCATCGTCGCTGGCAAAGAAGGTAATCGCGCCCGGCAGGTCATCGGGCTGACCGATGCGGCCGAGCGGAATCGAGCGCGTGAACGCTTCCATGAGCTTTTCGGGGTTGCCCGCGCCCTGCTTGTAGTCTTCAAACAGCGCGGTCTGCGTCGGCCCCGGGCACACCACGTTGACGGTGATGCCGTGGCGCGCATGTTCGCGTGCGATGGTCTTGGAGAACGACACCAGCCCGCCCTTGCACGCGGCATAGACGGCTTCGCCGGACGAGCCCACGCGCGCCGCGTCGGACGCGATATTGACGATGCGGCCCTGCTTGCGCTCCACCATGCCGGGCAGCACCGCGTGATGCATATGCAGCGCGCCGGTCAGGTTAATGGCGATCAGGCGTTCCCATTGCGCGGGCTCGGTCTTGGTGAAGGGACGGAACACGTCCCAGCCCGCGTTGTTGACGAGAACATCGACAGGGCCCAGCCCTTCACACACCGCGGCGACGGCCAAATCCACGCTGGCGCGATCCGTAATGTCGCACTGAATTGCCAGCGCCTTGCCGCCGGCTTCGGTAATACGGTCCGCCACCTTCTGCGCCGCCTCCGCACTGAGGTCGAGCACAGCCACCGCCGCGCCTTCGCGCGCAAAGCGCAAACATGTTGCGCCGCCGATACCACCACCGCCGCCGGTCACGATGACCGTTTTGCCTTTCAGTCCCTGCATGGCTATCTCCGAGAAGGTCTCCGGTGCTATCGTGCCGCCATTGCGTCACGCGCCGTCACCGAATTAGGTAAATATATTGACCTATACTAGGCTGTGTAGCGCTGTCACGCAAGGCTCTTACTCAGTGGATCGGATCATGGTTAACCCGGAATTTGGCGACGATATCGCCCCAAACGCGCGGATGGAACTGGCCAACCGGCTGTTCTTCCGCCTTTACCAATGCGCAAACATGTTGCATAAGACGGGTTCGCGCGCCGTGGAAGCGGAAGGCCTGACCACGCAGCAATGGGCGGTACTGGGCGCGTTGTCGCGGCCGGAGGCCGCCAATGGCATGAGCGTGGGAGACCTGGCGCACTACCTGATGGTGAGCCGCCAGAACCTGTCGGGGCTGGTCAGCCGCATGGAGCGGGACGGGCATGTGAGCCTCGCGCCGGATGCGCGCGACCGCCGGTCAAGGCTGGTGCGGATGAGCGAAACGGGGCGTGAGGTATGGCTGCACCAGGCGCAGCCGAAGATTCGCGACTACTACGAGCGCGCGCTGGAAGGCTTCTCCACGAATGACCTCACGCACACGTTGCATTACCTGCTAAAGCTGCTGGACAACATGCGCGCGCTCGATGTCGGCGCGTCGGACGCCGAAAGCGACTGACTGGCAATATCGGATTTGCAACCATGCGGCGCGCCGGCCGCACCATCCGCCAGTACCGAAGACCGGGAAGCCGCCTGGCATGGCCGGTGGCGCGCAACTTGCGTCAACGCAGGCTTGCTCAGACGCAAGGGCGCCTTTCCCTCGAGGCGCGAGCGCTTTACCGCGCGACCTCCCGCGGCGGAGGCCCTGGCACACGCTGCCCGGGCTACGCCAACAACGCTCCGAAGCCCTGAACCACCGTCCGCGCCTGCGCCGACGGCGCCGACCCATTCCGCCGGAGACTCACATGACCCGATACCTCGTGCTGGCAAACTTCACCGACCAGGGCATCCGCAGCGTGAAGGACACGACCAAGCGTGCCGCCGCCGTGCGGGAAATGGGCGCCCAGCTCGGCGTGCAGATAAAGGAGATCTACTGGACGCTCGGCGCTTATGACCTCGCGCTGGTCATGGAAGCACCCGATGATGAAGCGATGACAGCCTTCGGCTTGACGGTCGGGGCCCAGGGCAATGTCCGCACGCAAACGCTGCGCGCGTTCAACGCCGACGAAATGCAGGGAATTCTCGGCAAGGTGCGTTGATACGTACCTAAACGCAGAAAGCGCCTGTCTGCACGATGTGCGGCAGGCGCTTTCTGCTTGATGCGTTCGGACAGCCGGCTCAGAACCCTTCCAGCACCAGCTTGCCGATGGTCTTGCCGCCTTCCAGCATGGCGTGGGCTCGGCGCAGGTTTGCCGCGTTGATCGTGCCGAGGTGCTCGCCTACCGTGGTCTGCAGCCGGCCGGCATCGACCAGCCGCGCCACTTCGTTGAGCAACCGGTGCTGCGCGATCATGTCGGGCGTGCCGAACATCGCGCGCGTGAACATGAACTCCCACACGAACGCCGCGCTCTTGCTCTTGAGCCGTTCCACCGGCAGCGGCGCCGCGTTCTCGACGATCGTGCAGATCTTGCCCTGCGGCGCGATCAGGTCCGCCATGGCCGGGAAATGGCCATCGGTATCGTTGAAGCACAGGATGTAGTCGACCTGCGCAAACCCGAGCGCCTTCAGTTGCGCCGCCATGTCGCTGCGATGGTCCACGGTATGGTCCGCGCCCAGCCGCCGGCACCACGCCTGCGACTCCGGCCGCGCCGCCGTGGCAATCACCGTCAGCCCCGCCAGCGTCTTGGCAAGCTGGATGCCGATGGACCCCACGCCGCCCGCACCGCCAATGATCAGCACCGACTTGCCCGCATCGTCGCCCTTGGGCGACACGCCGAGCCGGTCGAACAGCGCTTCCCACGCGGTGATGGCCGTCAGCGGCAGCGCAGCGGCGTGTGCGAAATCGAGCGAAGCTGGCTTGTGCCCAGCAATGCGCTCATCAACAAGGTGGTATTCCGCATTGGCGCCGGGGCGCGTGATGCTGCCCGCGTAGTAGACCGGATCGCCAACCTTGAACAGGCTGACATCCGGCCCCACGACGACCACCGTGCCGGCTGCATCCCAGCCCAGCACGCGCGGCGTCGGTTCGACCTGCGGCTTCGGCGCGCGGACCTTGGTGTCGACCGGATTGACGGCGATGGCCTCGACTTTCACCAGCATGTCGTGGCCCGACGCAGTCGGCGTTTCGAGTTCGATGTCGACCAGCGAATCGGTGTCGGAAATGGGCAGGTAGCGGGTCAGGCCAATGGCTTTCATGGTGACAGTCCGGTGGTTCGTGCCGGCCTGCAGGCGTGTCTGCAAGCCGGTTCAGGGAGATGGACTGTAGCGTAGCTGCAATTGACTTGCTTGATTAGCTGGATTATCCGGCAATCACTTTCCTGAAATTCAGGAAAATAGCCTGAAGACGCGTCAGTGAGGTTGCCGCGCCTGGCTCCTGGCCGGGTCTTCGTCGTAGAAACCGGGCGGGTAGATCGGATACCGCACAGCCGCGTACACAACCACGGCCGCGCCGATCGCGGTGATCCAGTCGAGCAGATTCGCCATGGAGACTCCTTGCAAAGCGCCGGACACTGGCTGCACCGGCCTTTGCTGAAGTCTATGAAGGTTCCGCGCCTGGACCAACGATCTATTTCGACTTAGGTTCCTCGGGCCGTGACTTGCGCTGCGCCAGCAGCTTCTGGATGGCGGCCTCGGTCTCGGCGTAGCGCCCTTCGCCATAGTGCTGGTACACGATGCGTCCGTCTGCGTCGATCAGGTAGGTAGCCGGCCAGTAGCGATTGTGGAAGGCCGACCACGTGCCGTAGGCGTTGTCCTGCGCGACCGGATAGCGGATATCCAAGCGCCGGATCGCCTCCTGCACATTGGCGGTCGACTTTTCGTACGGAAACTCCGGCGTATGCACGCCGACGACGACCAGCCCCTGGTCCTTGTACTTCTCGTGCCACTGCTTCACGTACGGCAGCGTGTTGATGCAGTTGATGCACGAGTACGTCCAGAAGTCGACCAGCACGACCTTGCCGCGCAGCGACTGCATCGTCAGCGGCGGCGAGTTCAGCCAGTGGTCGATGCCGGTGAATTCGGGGGCCTTGCCTTGGTCGCCGACCGCGGGGCTGGAGTAGGCACTGAAACCGGTGCCGAAGAGGTAGACGGTGAGGAGGATAGCCGCCGCAAG
The DNA here is from genome assembly GCF_905397435.1 of Cupriavidus numazuensis. Classification (GTDB taxonomy): domain Bacteria; phylum Pseudomonadota; class Gammaproteobacteria; order Burkholderiales; family Burkholderiaceae; genus Cupriavidus; species Cupriavidus numazuensis. The sequence goes on along the minus strand of NZ_CAJPVI010000002.1, from coordinate 45,633 downwards.
AGCGGCGCGAAATAGTGTGCGCATGGTCAGGGCTGGTCGTTGGGCAGTGGGCGCGGCAGCCGCGTCGCTCGGGTAGAACGCGCTGCCACGCTTGCATTTAAGGCGACCGATGTATCGCGCCCTTAGCGCGTGAGGGCTGCGTCTGCGTGTTCACGTATCGTTGCAGGCCCGCGATACAAACGCATACAAAGTGCCGGGCGGCTGCGGGCGCTCAGCCCAGCCGGACTTCCGCCGCAAGCCCCCCACCCTCGCGATTGCGCAGCCTGAGCGAGCCGCCCATGGCTACCGCGAGCTGCTGGGCGATCGCCAGGCCCAGCCCGGTGCCGCCGGTCTCGCGGCTGCGCGAGTTTTCAAGCCGCACGAACGGCTGGAGCACCGATTCGAGCTTGTCCTCCGGGATGCCCGCACCCCGGTCCAGCACTTCGATAACGACAGCTTCCTGATCGCGGCGCACATTCAGCTCCGCCGCGCCGCCGAACTTGATCGCGTTGTCGATCAGGTTCGTCAGGATGCGGCGCAGCGCCTGCGGGCGCGCCTCGATGGCGCAGCCAACGCTCTGCTGCACGGTGACGTCCTTGCCGGTGTCCTGATAGTCATACACCAGGCTTTCCACAAAGGAACACAGGTCGATCCGCGACATCTTCTCGCCACCACCGTGCGCCGAACGCGCATACGCAAGCCCTTCCTTCACCAGCGTCTCGATCTCCGCGAGATCGCTGACCATCTTGCGCTTCTCTTCGGAGTCGTCGGCCATCTCGGCACGCAGCTTCATGCGCGTGATCGGCGTCTGCAGGTCGTGGGAAATCGCGGCGAGTATCTGCACGCGCTCCTCCACGAACCTGGCGATGCGTCCGCGCATGGCATTGAATGCACGGGCCGCGCGCGCCAGTTCGGTCGGGCCGTCCTCGTCGAGCGGCGGGGTCTTCGCGTTCGGGTCGAGCGCATCGGCGGCATCGGCAAGCTTCACCAGCGGACGGATCGACAGCCGCACGGCAAACCAGCAGCACACCACCAGCAGCAGCAACTGGATCACCAGCACATAGGGCAGCCATTGCGCGATCGGCGTCATGCGCGGATGCACGTCGATGGTCAGCGGGCTGCCGTCGCTGAGCGTCAGGTGCGCCTGCAACCGCTTGCCATCGCCCGGGATGGATTCCACGCGGACCGCGAAGCGGCCTCCGCCCGCGCCCATGATCCGGTCGGCAATATCCTGGCCCCGCTGCGACATCTCCGGTACGCCGGGCAGGCCGAGCCCCAGGATGTACTGATAGTTGCCGCGATTCACGCGTGGCAGCCACTGCGGCCGCTCACTGGCTGGCAACCGGTCAAGGATCGCCACCGAGGTGGCGACATCGGTTTCCAGCGTGCCCAGCATCACCTGGCGCGCCGAGATGTAACGCTCGGCGAACAGCACGCCGAACGACAAGCCGTGCGCGACAACCAGGCCGGCGAGCAGGATCAGGAAGAGCCGCGCCCCGAGCGTGCGAGGCCAGGCCCAGCGCGGCAAAGTCAAGGTCACTGGCGTGCCTCCCGGATCTCCACGGGCATCGAGAACACATAGCCCTCGTTGCGCACGGTCTTGATATGTTTGGGTTCGCGCGCATCGTCATTGAGGCGCTGGCGCAGGCGGCTGACCAGCAGGTCGACCGAACGCTCGAACATCTCGGCCTCGCGGCCCTGCGTGAGGTTAAGGAGCTGGTCGCGGTTCAGCACGCGCTGCGGATGATCGACGAACACGCGCAGCAACCGGTACTCCGCGCCGCTCAGCGCGACGATGGTGCCGTCGCGGTCGATCAGGTGCCGCGCGGTGGTATCGAGTTCCCAGTCGCCGAAGGCCAGGACCTGCGCGGCTTCGGTGATCTGCAGGTTCGGCGGCAGCATCCGCGTGCGGCGCAGCACGGCCTTGATGCGCGCGAGCAGTTCGCGTGCCGCAAACGGCTTGGCCAGGTAGTCGTCGGCGCCCATCTCGAGTCCGATGATGCGGTCGGTCTCGTCGTCGCGCGCGGTCAGCATCAGGATCGGCGTGGCCTTGTGCTTGCCCGCGCGCAGTTCGCGGCACAGCACCAGGCCGTCGTCGCCGGGCATCATCACGTCGAGCACGATCAGGTCCACGGTATTGGCTTCCAGGAACGCCCGCATGTGCCGCCCATCGGGCGCCACCGTCGTGCGCAGACCGTTCTTGGTGAGATAGGTGGAGACCAGTTCGCGGATTTCCCGGTCGTCATCGACGATCAGGATGTGGTCGACGTGTGCGTCCATCGTGTTGCCTCGGCAAAGTGAAAGTGAACGGGCAGCCTGCTTTGCCAGCATTGTATTGGGGCCGGCCGGCGCGCGTGTATCGCCATGTATCTGGCGGCCAGGGCTGCACAAAGCGGTACAAAAACGCCGATCGGCGACACATGCCGGCGACGCGAAGGGAGTCTGATCGGGGCATGCCAATCCTCGGGGCCCGCGCCCAACGAAAGGACACCATCATGACCTTGCTCCTCCTCGCCTACCTGGGCGGTGCCCTGACCATCCTGAGTCCGTGCATCCTGCCCGTCCTGCCCTTCGTCCTGAGCCGCAGCGGGCAGCCGTTCCTGCGCGGACGGCTGCCGATGCTGGCCGGGATGGCGCTGACCTTTGCCGCCGTGGCGTCGCTGGCGTCCGCCGGGGGCGCCTGGGCGGTGCGCGCCAACGCCTATGGCCGCATCGGTGCGCTGGCGCTGCTCGCCGTGTTCGGGCTCTCGCTGCTGGTACCCAGGGTAGCCGACACGCTCGCCCGGCCGGCCGTGGCGTTGGGGAACCGCCTCGCGGGCCGGGCCGCGTCAACGCCCGAGGCATCGGCTTCGCCATGGGGCTCGCTGCTGCTCGGCATTGCCACCGGCATGCTGTGGGCGCCTTGTGCGGGCCCGATCCTCGGCCTGGTGCTGACCGGGGCTGCGCTGAACGGCGCCAGCGTATCCACGTCGCTGGCGCTCGCCGCCTATGCCGCCGGTGCGGCGACGTCGCTCGCAGCCGCGCTTGGCCTCGGCGGCGGGGTTTTCGCGGCCATGAAGCGGAGCCTGGGCGCAAGCGAATGGCTGCGCCGCGGTCTGGGCGCGGGCGTGCTCGGGAGCGTAGTGGTCATCGGGCTTGGCGCCGACACCGGCCTGCTGGCGCGATGGTCCGCCGGCGGCCCGGCGCGTCTTGAGCAGGCACTGGTCGATGCGCTGCACAGGGACCGCCCCGCGCCGCAAGCGGCCAATGATGTAGCGGATGTAGCGGCTCCCGGCAACGGCATGCTGCTGGCGGCGAACGACACGCGCGTCGGTTTCCCGGGTCCCCTGCCCGCCCTTCCGGTAGAGGGCCGGCTACCCGCCCTCGACGGCGCGGTGCAATGGCTCAACTCGCCGCCGCTGTCGCGCGAGCAGCTGCAGGGCAAGGTCACGCTGGTCTACTTCTGGACCTATTCCTGCATCAACTGCATCCGCACTCTGCCCTACCTGCGCGCATGGGCGGACAAGTACAAGGACCAGGGCCTGACGGTGGTCGGCGTACACACGCCCGAGTTCGCCTTTGAAAAATCGACGGACAACGTCAAGCGCGCGGTGGCGGACTTCCGCATCGGCTTTCCCGTGGCCGTGGACAGCGACTACCGCATCTGGCGCGCCTTCCATAACAGCTACTGGCCGGCCGCGTACTTTGTCGATGCGCGCGGCAATATCCGCCATCACCAGTTCGGCGAAGGCGGATATGCGAATTCCGAACGCGTCATCCAGACGTTGCTGGCTGAGGCCAGCGGGCGCACGGTGGCAAGCGATGTCGTCTCTCCCGATGCAGCCGGCGCGCAGGCAGCACCGGACCTGCGCAACGTGCGCTCCGACGAAACCTATATCGGCTACAGCCAGGCAACGAACTTCGCCTCGCCGGGCGAGATGCGGCCCGACGCGCCCCGGCAGTACACCGTTGGCAAGCTGCTTCTCAACGAGTGGGGCCTGTCAGGGCAATGGACCGTCGGCCCCGAGCAGGCAACGCTCGATCGTGCCGATGGCACCATCCGCTACCGCTTCCATGCGCGCGACCTGCATCTGGTGCTGGGGCCCGCAGCCAATGGCCAGGCCGTCCGCTTCGTCGTGACGATCGATGGCAAGCCGCCGGGCAAGAACCACGGCGCCGATACGGACGCGGGCGGCAATGGCGCCGTCACGCAGACGCGGCTCTACCAGCTTGTGCGGCAGGCAGGCGAGGTCGGCGAGCATACGTTCGAGATCCGCTTCCTCGACCCTGGCGCGCAGGCCTACGCCTTCACCTTCGGCTAGCCGCCGGGCCGCTGTCAGCGGCCGATCCGCCAGCGAAATCCACACGATCCACCTCCCCAAGCCGCCGCTTAGGGGCCGACCGCCACCGGTCTGGCCGCGAAAGCGGCGAAATCGCACGCGCGGGAGTGTAAACTGCTGGATTTTTCGCTCTGGCGACATGCTCCAAGCTCCACGGCGCGCAGGGTTCAGCGGCCCCACGCTGATCCGCCTGCTGGTTCGCCTGACCGGCGACGACGCCCCCGAATCCGGACAATCACTTTCCGACCAGCTCGGCCAATGGCTTGGCTGGACGGACGCGATCGCCTTGTCCGCCGCGCTGAACGGCAATCCGCCGGCGGCGGCCGGCGCGCGCGCGGCCGGCACCGAGCAGGCCGACTGTGCCCGCGTCAAGGCCGCGCTGGCGGCAGCCGTTGCGGAAGACAAGGCCGGCAGCAGCCGGCAGCGCGGACGGCCACGCCCGGCCGTGCCGGACCCGGCGGAGGCGGTTGTCGACTATGCGCCACTCCGCCAACGGTACGTCACATTGCAGCAGGCCATGGAAACGGAAATCGGCAGCCTGCGCGGCCGGCTGCGGGCAACGCTGGCGGCAAGAGGTGCCGGCATGACGCGCCTGTCCATGGTCGATGCCGTCATGGAGCGCGTGCTGGGCGCGCGCGAACAGGCGCTGCTGGCTACCGTACCCGGGATGCTCGAAGGGCACTTCACGCGCCTGCGCCAGGCCGAGGAAGCCGCGCTGGCCAGCGCCCAGGCGGCGGGCAAGCCGGCACCCGCGTCGTCCCCCGCGTCGTCCGGTGCCTGGCTGACCGTCTTTCAGAACGATATGCAGAGCGTGTTGCGCGCCGAGCTGGACATCCGCTTCCAGCCGGTCGAAGGATTGCTCGCGGCGCTGCGTGACAGCTAACCCAACCATCATGACCCGACCCATTACTCATATCGTCGTCTTCCTGGCAGGCCTGGCCGTCGTGGGCTGGATCAGCGCCGGCTACGCGGGCACCAATGCGCTGGCCCTGGCCGTCACGCTGCTGATCGGCGGCTTCTACCTGGCCGGGGCGTTCGAACTGAAGCGCTACCGACAAGCCACGTCCTCGCTGGCGCAGGCCATCGCGGGGCTGTCCGAGTCGCCCGCGAGCCTTGCCGGCTGGATCGAGCCTCTGCATCCGAGCCTGCGCAATGCCGTGCGCCTGCGCGTCGAAGGCGAGCGCACCGCCCTGCCCGGCCCGGCCCTGACGCCCTACCTGGTGGGCCTGCTGGTCCTGCTCGGCATGTTCGGCACGTTCCTGGGCATGGTGGCGACGCTGCGCGGCACCGGGATCGCGCTTGAAGGCGCCGCGGACCTCGATGCCATCCGCGCGTCGCTGGCCGCGCCGGTCAAGGGGCTCGGCTTCGCGTTCGGCACGTCGGTCGCCGGCGTCGCCACCTCGGCCATGCTGGGCCTGCTTTCGGCGCTGTGCCGGCGCGAACGCATCGAGACCGCGCAGGCGCTCGACGCACGCATCGCCACCACGCTGCGCCCGTTCTCGCGCACGCACCAGCGCGAAGAGGCGTTCCGGCTGCTGCAGCGGCAGGCAGACGTGATGCCCACGCTAGTCGACCGGCTGCAGGCCATGATGACGACCATGGAGCAGCAGCACCAGGCAATGTCCGATCGGCTGGCCGCCAGCCAGGCCGTGTTCCATGACCGCACCGATGCGGCGTACGGCCGGCTCGCCGACGCCGTGCAGCAGTCGCTGACGCAAAGCATCGCCGATAGCACGCGCACCGCCAGCGCGGCGATCCAGCCCGCCGTCGAGGCCACCATGGCAGGCATCGCGCGCGAAACCGCGGCGCTGCACACCACCGTCACGGACGCCGTGAAACTGCAGCTCGACGGCCTGTCGACTCGCTTTGAAGGCACGACGGCCACCGTCGCGGACCTGTGGCAGCAGGCACTGGCCGGACACCAGCGCACTACCGAGGCGCAGGCCAGCGACCTGCGCGCCACGCTCGATGGCTTCGCGCAGACGTTCGATCAACGCTCGGCCGGCCTGGTCGAAAGCGTGGCCACGCGCCTGGATGCCACGGCGGGCAGCGCCGCCGAAGCCTGGAACGACGCGCTGGCGCGGCAGGCAAGCCTCGGCGAGAAGATGGCCGGCGACAACCGGCAGGCCGTGGCGAATGCCGCAGCCGCGTTTGAGCAGCAAGCCGCTTCGCTGGTGCAAGCCGTGGCCCGCACCCATGCGGACCTGAAGCAGCAACTGTCCGCGCAGGACGCCCAGCGCCTGCAGGCTTGGACGGACACGCTCGGCGCGGTCGCGGCGACCCTGCGCAGCGACCTGGAACAGGCCAGCGCGCGTGCCGCGAGCCACCAGCAGGAAACCGCCGCTGCGCTGGCGCAGACCGCGCGCGATATCTCCGCCGAGGCGCGCACGCATGCCGGCAGCACGATTGCCGAGATCGATCGCCTCGTCCAGGCCGCCGAGCATGCCCCGAAGGCTGCCGTAGCGCTGCAGGAGGAACTCGCCTCGCGCGATCAGCAACGCCTGACTGCGTGGACCGAGGCACTGGCCGGCATGGCCGCTGTGCTGCGTGCGCAGATGGAGCAAGCCAACGCAGCGGCCGCTGGCCATCAGCAGCAGATCACGGAAACGCTGGCACAGACCGCACGCGATATGTCGGCGGAAGCGCGCACGCACGCCAGCACTACCATTGCCGAGATCGACCGCCTCGTGCAGGCCGCCGAGCTGGCCCCGAAAGCCGCTGTCGCGCTGCAGGAAGAACTCGCCTCCCGCGATCAGCAGCGTTTCACCGCGTGGACCGAGGCGCTGGCCGCCCTGGCCGCGACGCTGCGCGCGCAGATGGAACAGGCAGGTACGAACGCCGCTGAGCAGCAGCAACAGATCACCGAAACGCTGGCACAGACCGCACGCGATATGTCGGCCGAGGCGCGCACGCACGCCAGCACCACCATCGCCGAGATCGAACGCCTTGTGCAGGCTGCCGAACTGGCGCCGAAGGCTGCCGTAGCGCTGCAGGAAGAACTCGCCTCCCGCGATCAGCAACGCCTTACCGCGTGGACCGAGGCACTGGCCGCCATGGCCGCAGCGCTGCGCGCACAGATGGAACAGGCCAACGCCAGTGCGGCTGGCCATCAGCAGCAGATCACGGAAACGCTGGCACAGACCGCGCGCGATATGTCGGCCGAGGCGCGCACACACGCCAGCACCACCATCGCCGAGATCGACCGCCTCGTGCAGGCCGCAGAGCTGGCCCCGAAGGCCGCTGTCGCGCTGCAGGAAGAACTGGCCTCCCGCGATCAGCAGCGCTTTACCGCGTGGACCGAGGCGCTGACCGGCATGGCTGCGACGCTGCGCGCGCAGATGGAACAGGCCGGCGAACAGTCGTCCGACCGCCACCAGGCCATCACCGAAGCGCTGGCACAGACCGCCCGCGATATCTCGACCGAAGCCCGCACGCACGCGAGCAGCACGATCGCCGAAATCGATCGCCTCGTGCAGGCCGCCGAGCTGGCCCCGAAGGCTGCCGTCGCATTGCAGGCCGAGATCGCCGCGCGTGAGGAGCAGCGGATGGCCGCCTGGACCGAAACGCTCGGCGCCATGGCATCGTCGCTGCGCCAGGAATGGGAGCAGACCACGGCGCAGACCGTCAGCCGCCAGCAGGACATCTGCGACACGCTGGCGCAGACCACGCGCGACATCTCCGCACAGACGCAGGCACAGGCGAGCCACACCATCACCGAGGTTTCTCGCCTCGTGCAGGCCGCCACCGAAGCGCCCAAGGCCGCGGCCGAAGTCATCGCCGAACTGCGCCAGAAGCTCACGGACAGCATGGCGCGCGACAACGCGATGCTCGAAGAGCGCGGCCGCCTGCTTGAAACACTGGGCACGCTGCTCGACGCCGTGAACCATGCGTCCACGGAGCAACGCTTGGCGGTCGACTCGCTGGTCACCACCACGGCTGGCCTGCTGGACCGTGTCGGCACGCGCTTCCATGAGCAGGTCGAATCCGAGACTGGCAAGCTCGCTACCGTGGCGGCACAGGTCACGGGCAGCGCGGTCGAAGTGGCAAGCCTCGGCGAAGCGCTTGGCGTTGCCGTTCAGGTGTTCAGCGAGTCCAACGACAAGCTCATGGCCCATCTGGAGCGTATCGAGACCGCGCTCGACAAGTCCATGACGCGCAGCGATGAACAGCTCGCGTACTACGTGGCACAGGCGCGCGAAGTCGTCGACCTGAGCATGCGGTCGCAGAAGCAGGTGCTTGAAGACCTGCAGCAACTCGCCGGGCAGCAGGCATCCAACGCAGAGGCCGCATGAGAGACGACTTCGACGCCGGCGTCGAGCCGTCGGTACCCGCATGGGCCGTGTTTGGCGACCTGATGTCAGTGGTGCTGGGCGCGTTCGTGCTGATCCTGCTTGGCGTCATCGGCGCGCAGATGGAACTCACGGCCCGGCTCGAGAAAGAGGCCAAGCAGCGCCAGGAAGAAATGCAGCGCCGCGAGAGCCTGGAAAAGGCGCTGGCGGCCCCGCTCGCCGCCGGCCGCGTGACGCTTGTAAACGGCCGCATCGGCATCAATGGCAGCGTGCTGTTCGCGCTCAACTCCGACCAGCTCCAGCCACAGGGCCGTGACGTGCTGAAGAGCCTGGCCGGCCCGCTGTCGGCCTATCTGCGCTCGCGCGACGAGATCCTGATGGTCAGCGGCTTTACCGACGACCAACAGGTAGGCGAACGCAACCGCCGCTTTGCCGACAACTGGGAACTGTCCGCGCAGCGCGCGCTGACCGTGACCCGCACGCTGATCGATGCGGGCATCCCCGCCGCTTCCGTGTTCTCAGCCGCGTTCGGTGCCGAGCAACCGGTGACGTCGAACGCCGACGAGGCCGGCCGCGCCAAGAACCGGCGCGTGGAGATCGCCCCGGTACCGCGCGTGTCGATGGGAACGGCCAAACCCCATGGCTAGCGACGCCATGCAGGACACGCTGGCCGCGTGGCGCGAAAACGGCGCCGACCGCATCGACCCGGTACGGTTTCGCCTGATCGAAGCCATGGCACGACGCGCGGCCGCGCACAGCGGCGACGCGCGCCGGCTGCTCGATGACAGGCTGTCCGAACTGGTCAGGGCTTATGGCGATGCCGTGGGGAAAGCCGAATGCCCGAGCGACACCGCGAGCGGTGCGCCTCGAACCCCCGTGCCCGTGCGCGGCGCGCTGGCCGACGTTGTCGACTACATCGCGAGCCGCGTGCAGGAGCCGGACGCCATGCCTGCCCGCAGCGCCGCGACTCCGCGCAACACGCCACGCGCGGAACCCGGGCTGATCGATTACTTCCGCGACACCTGGACCCGCGTCAGCGCCGGCCAGCAGTTGCAGCAGTCGCTGGAGCGCGTCCCCGAGCATGCGGGACCGCTGAATTCCAGCCACCTCGTCCACCGTTCGCTGACGCTGATGCGCGAGATGTCGCCGGGCTACTTCGAGCAGTTCCTGTCGTACGTGGATGCGCTGACGTGGCTGGAACAGATGAGCACCGGCGGTGCCATGGCGAGCAAGGAAGCGCCGCGCGCCGGCGTCGTGAAGAAGGCCACCAGAGCCCGGGCGCGCAAGTAAGCCACCCGCGCGCAAGCCGTATCTGCCCTTGGTGGCAGAGAAGCCGATCTTCTAGGATAGATACGCTAGCGAAACGACCGTCAAGGCAGAGCGCCTGATACGACGCTGACGAACCAGGTGACGGTTACGAAGCCTCAGGAGGTAACAGCTATGCCTGCCACCAGGATCGAGATGTGCGACGGCGATGGCGACGGAGTCCTGGTCATCCGGGACGACGGCGCCGAATTTTCGGGCGTCGCACTGGACCTCTCGAATACGTTCGGTGAAGACGTCGTCGCGGATCTGGACAAGCATCAGTTGCTTGACTGGTGCGAGAGGGTCGCGGCGCACCTGCGGGCCCAGGGCGTCACGCCGAGCGCGGGCGCATCCGGGAGCTACGTGAACAAGACCAGTCAGAGTCATACGAAAGCGCAGCCCGGCGTCGACGACCTTGTGCAGTCGGCGGCATCCTGATCGAGCGAACGCTCGACCGTCAGATTGCTGATAAAGCTCGCTTGGCAGCTTGTTTGCTCCCCTCTCCCGCTTGCGGGAGAGGGGTTGGGGGAGAGGGCAGGCGCATGGCAAGCACTGTTGCGCCTCACTTCGTGGAGACTCCTGCCCTCTCCCCCGCCCCTCTCCCATAAATGGGAGAGGGGAGACAACAATCACGGCATTGACTCTGTAGCAGGGCCTCACGCTCCGCCGGAAGCAAAGCGTTTATTGGGTTCATCGGCGCCTGGTGGCAAGCCCCCAGCGCAGCCCCTGATCACCCAACCTTACGCAGGAAACCCTGCTGCCCACCATTGCGATTCGGCGCAAAGCCGTTGGCCTGCAGCGTTTCATCCACGGTGTCATAGAACTCGCCGATCCGGCACATCTCACGCGCTTCCTTGGCCGTAGCGATCGGGCGGCTCATCTCTTCAGAAATCCGCACCAGTTGCTCGATCTGGGCCACCGTCCCCATCTTCTTCGTACGCGTCTGGTTCCACAGCGTGTCTTCGGTGCCGCAACGGACATGCAGGCCCATCGCAATGCCCATCGTGTTCACCGGCAGCACGTTGCACACCGAGCTTTCCACCGTCAACACGGCGCCATCGGGCACGGCGCGCACGAAGTTGGCCAGGCTGTAGATGCTCGGCGAGTCCATGCCCCCGCCAATCGCCACCCAGTTCATGACCAGCGGGCCCTTGTAGATGCCGCGGCGCATCAGGCGCTCGACGGATTCGAAGCTGTTGAGGTTGTAGCACTGGAACGCACTCTGGATCCCCGCGGCGCTCAGGCGGCGCACGTGTTCCTCGACCCAGCCCGGCTGCGCCGGCACGGTCATTTCCTTGTAGGCGTTGAAGACCTCCGGGTCTTCCATGGAGCTGCCAGCGATGTCGCGATGATCAAACTGCTCGAGGATGTTCATCTGCGACGTATTGACGGTGACCGTCACCTGGTCAGGCGTGGGCTCCAGTTCGGCCAGCATGTGGCGCGTGTCGTCCGAGAGCCATTTGGCCGCCGCGCCGTCCGATTCGGGCGCGAAGCTGATCGACCCGCCGACCTGGATGATCATCTCCGGTACGCGGGCGCGGACACCGGCGATCAGTTCATTGAACTTGGACAGGCGCTTGGAGCCCTTGCCATCGAGTTCGCGTACATGCAGATGCAGAACGGTGGCACCCGCGTTGTAGCAATCCACCGCTTTCTGGATCTGGTCCTCCATGGTGACGGCGATGTCCTCGGGGAAGTCCGAGGGCATCCATGAGGGGGCATATGGTGCGGCCGTGATGATCAGCGGTTGCTGGTTTTCGGGGAACAGGTGTCCGTCAAGGAAGTTCATGGCAAGTCAGGAAAAGGATTTGGGAGGGATTCCGGCACTCCCGAATCCAGGAAGGCCGACAAGGCTGTAGTCTAGGAACCCCGAGCCTTCCTATCTCTCTCATTTGACGACATAGGCATCTCATTTCATGACAAAATGAATGAGACTACGGTTTCTGCGCAGCACAGCGCCGGACCACACGCTGCATGGACGAGACGCGATGGGCACGTTGATGCGTACCGGGACGCTGACCAACTATTTCAAGGTTGCGCAGCAACTGGACTTTGACCCGCAGCCGCTGCTGCGGAAGCTGGGGTTGACCAAGGAAATGCTTGCCGACCCGGAATGCCTGATTCCGGGGAGTGCTTCCGTCACCCTGTTGAAAGAGTCGGCGCGCCTGACCCAATGCCCGACCTTCGGACTGCGCGTGGCCGAGCGTTGGCAACTGTCCGACCTCGGGGTCATCAGCGTGCTGCTCACGCACCAGAGCACCCTGCGCGATGCCGTTGGCACCCTGATCCAGTATCGGCACCTGCTGAACGAGTTCCTCGTCATCCGCATGGAAGATGTCGGTAGGAAGGTGATCGTGCGCGAGGAACTCGTCGCGGATGAGGCCGGCACATCCATACAGTCGACCGAGCTGGTGCTGGGCTCGCTGTCACGCCTGTGCAGCACACTGATGGGCACCACGTGGCACCCGCTGAGCGTCCATTTCACGCACGATCCTCCAGCTGACCTGCGGCTGCACCGCCGCGTGTTCGGAGGCAAGCTGGAATTCGCCAGCTCGTTCAATGGCATGATCTGCCGCGCCGCAGACATGGACTTCCCCAACCCCATTGCGGACCCCGTCATGGCCCGCCACGCGCAACGCTTGCTCGAGGGACTGCCGGGAGCCAACGAGCCCTCCATCGTGCTTGAAGTGCGCAAGGCCATCTATCTGTTGCTGCCGCTGGGGCGCGCGACCATCGAGCAGGTCGCCCAGGGTCTTGGCATGAACGTGCGAACGCTGCAGCGCCAGCTCGACAGCGCCGGAATGGTCTTCTCGGACATGGTCAACGGCGTACGGCGCGATCTCGTCATCCACTATATGGACAACAAGAGCTACACGCTGGCGCGCATTGCCGAGTCGCTCGGATACTCGGCCTACGGCTCGTTCGTACGCTGGTTTGCGGCGCAGTTCGACATGACGCCAACGCGGTGGCAGAGCCTGCGCCAGCAAAAGGAACACGGTCGAAGTCCAATCCGCATCCATAGCTGATGCGACCCGCATGCCTTCGCGATGACGATGCGCATGCATCACTTCTGACGCTTCGTAGATCACAGGACGGATCCGGCGGCAGCCAGCCGCTGCCTTCCATCGAAATATCTATACGGCCGCTACAAAAGATTCACTTCTGCTTGCAGAGCACATCGCTCAGCATCTGTTTATCTCTGGTCACGTGCCAGGCCAGAGCATGCGCTTTGCAAGCGCCGCCCGGCGCAAGCCCCGGCTGCCTGTATCCACTGCGTCCCCCGTATGGAGATCCAGAGAATGCTTGCTCAAATCGCTGCGACGTATCGCTACTTCATGTCGGTCGTGCCCTTCCGGCTCACGCCCGCCATCATCAGCACGGTCGTGCTGGTCACCCTGCTGCTCCTTCCGGCGCCGGAGGGCCTGAAGCCCGAGGCCTGGCATCTGGTCGCCATCTTCCTGACGACGATCGTGGCCATCATTCTCAAGGTGATGCCGATCGGCGTGATGGCGATGATGGCCATCGTCATCGTCTCGCTGGCGCAGGTGACGTCGGACTCATCGAAAGGCGCTATCGCCGACGCGCTCAGCAGCTTCGACAATCCGCTGATCTGGCTCATCGTGGTCGCGATCCTGATCTCGCGCGGCCTGAAGAAGACCGGTCTGGGCAGCCGTATCGGACTGATCTTCATCTCGCTGCTGGGCAAGCGCACGGTGGGCATCGGCTACGGACTGGCGATCTGCGAACTGGTGCTGGCGCCGTTCACGCCCAGCAATACCGCGCGCGGCGGCGGCATCGTGCATCCGATCATGAAGTCCATCGCCGGCGCATTCGACTCGGATCCGGCCAAGGACACGCAGGGCAAGGTCGGCACCTACCTCGCTCTGGTCAACTACCACGCGAACCCGATCACGTCGGCCATGTTCGTGACCGCCACCGCGCCAAACCCGCTGGTCGTCGACTATGTCGCAAAGGCCAGCGGCGGTACGCTGACTCTCAACTGGACCACCTGGGCCCTGTGCATGCTCGTGCCCGGCCTGCTCTGTCTGCTGGTGATGCCGTTGATCATCTACGTGCTGCAACCGCCCGAACTGAAGGCGACGCCCAACGCCATCGACTATGCGCGCGGCGAACTGGAGCGCATGGGCCCGCTGAGCGGACAGGAACGCGTGATGATGGGCGTCTTCGCCGTGATGCTGGTGCTCTGGGCAAACCTGCCGGCGATGGCTTTCGGTCCCGACCTGACGCTCGATCCGACCGTGGTCGCCTTCCTCGGCCTGTTCGCGCTGATCATCACCGGCACGATCGACTGGGACGACGTGCTGTCGGAGAAAAGCGCCTGGGACACGCTGATCTGGTTCGGCGCCCTGGTCATGCTCGCCGAGCAACTGAACAAGCTCGGGGTCATCACCTGGTTCGCGGGGAACATGCGCGACACCATTGCCGCCAGCGGCATGGGCTGGCTGGCAACCGCCGCGGTGCTCGTGCTGGCCTTTGTCTTTTCGCACTACCTGTTCGCAAGTACCACCGCCCACATCAGCGCCATGATGCTGGCCTTCCTGACCGTGGGCGCGCACCTGATCCCGCCGCCCTATGTGCCCGTATTCATGCTCATGATGACGGCCGGATCCGCGATCATGATGACGCTGACCCACTACGCCACCGGCACGTCCCCGATCATCTTCGGCAGCGGCTACGTGACGCTGGGACAGTGGTGGCGGGTCGGCGCGGTCATGTGTGTATTCGAACTGATCGTCTTCGCCGTAGTGGGCGGTATCTGGTGGAAGATCCTGGGATTCTGGTGATCCTCACCCAATGCGCCGCCGCGTACGAGGACTGATGCAGCGCGCGCATTGGGGACTGGAGTTCAGTCCAGCGACACTCCCGTATCCGCCGTCAGCTTCAGTACCACCGGCAGATAAGCCTTATAGGCCGCGACCGCTTCTCCGGGCAGGTTACCCAGCGGCTCTGCGCCCATGTCCTCGATCTTCTGGCTGACAGCCGGGGTCTTGACCAGCGCGCTGACTTCGCGCCCCAGCCGCTCGACCACTGCATCGGGCGTCTTCGCCGGCGCCAGCAGGCTGACCGGGCCAACCAACGCAAAGGGATTGTCCTTGTAGCCCGCCTCGGCAAAGGTCGGCACGCCGGGCATCCCACGTGCGCGGCTGGTGCCCACGACCGCCAGCGCCCGCAGGCGACCGTCGGCAATATGCTGCTTGAGCGACGTGATCGAGCCCACCGTCAGGTTCACCTGCCCGCCGAGCAGGTCCGTGATCATCGGCCCCTCGCCGCGGTACGGCACGTGCAGCATGTCGATCCCGTACGTCTTGTCCATATATGCCTGGATCGTGTGAGGCTGCGTGCCGGGCCCCCATGATCCCATCACCAGCTTGCCCGGCTGCTTCTTCGCGTAGGCAATCAGTTCGGCCACCGTCTTCACCGGCACCGACGCATTGACCGCCATCACCGTGCGCGCGACGGCGACGTCGGAAATCGGACGCAGATCCGTGCGCGGATCGTACGGCAGCCGTTTGTAGAGCACGATATTGGCCGTGAGCGGGCCCGGTATTGTCATCAGCAGCGTATAGCCGTCCGGCGCCGACTTGGCGACGTAGTCCGTGCCGATGCCGCCGCCAGCACCCGCGCGGTTCTCCACCACCACCGGCTGTCCCAGGCGGCGCGACAGGCCGTCGGCGACCGTGCGCGCCAGCGTGTCGGTCAGCCCGCCGGGCGGATACGGCACCACCATGCGGACGGGCTTCACCGGGTAGGTCTCGGCGCCCTGCCCGAAGCACGGCACCAGCGCCAGCGTCAGTGCCGCGGCGCCCAGTGCGCGCATGGATATCGACAAGGTCCGGCGCCGGGCGGCGCGGACGGGACGGTGTACGGTCATGCTGTCTCCACATATCCGGGCTGTGCCGCCGGCAGCGCATGGCTTTGGCAGATCGCCCTGTTTTAATACGCTGCATTAATTTCAGACAGAATGTAGCAGAGGCCCAGCGAAGGCCGGCATGGTGGAAACCCCAATGCCCGCGTGCACGGCCAGCGCCTACTCTGTTTCCACAATTTAATACGATGAATTAAATAACGAACGGAGACTGTCAGATCGCCATGAACGCACCCCGCACTCCTGCTTCCGACCAGGCCGCGCTGCTGCGCGACGCCGTCGTCTACACCTATCCGCTGTACGAAATGGCGCGCATGCGTGCCGCCACGTGCCCGCGGCGCCGCACCGACGGCACCTTCGCCGGCGACACGCCGGACAACACGCTGCGCTGGGTCAACCAGCTTTTCCACTCGCGCGCGCTGCTTGGCCCGCAGCACCGGCAGGTCGTCACGCCGAACAACGACACGCTCTACACCAATGCCTGGCTGGATCTTTCCGAAGGACCGGTGTGCATCAGCGTGCCGGACACCGCGGGGCGCTACTACGTGCTCGGGCTGCTCGATGCCTACACCAATCCCTTCGGCGGCATCGGCAGCCGGACCACCGGCACTGGCACCGGACGCTACCTGCTGCATGGTCCGCGCTGGCAAGGCGAGATTCCATCCGGCATGCAGGCGGTGCAGTGCCCGACCAATGCAATCTGGATGATCGGCCGCTGGCTCGTCGATGGCGAAGCCGACCTGCCGACGGTGCACCGCTTGCAGGACGCCGTCAGCCTGACCCGCCTCGACGGCACGCCGGCCGCGCGCGCCTTCGACGTCGGCATGCAGCCCGGTGAGCGCGCCAGCGACCCGGTGCGCTTCGCCGCCGTGGTCAACCGCATGCTGCGCGACAACCCGCCCCCTGCCGAGCAGGCCGAACATGTCGCCCGATTTGCCGCGGTCGGCATTGGCGCAGAGTGCGACGCGGGGACGATGGACGATGCGCAGCGACAGGCCTTGTCTGCCGCACTGGCAGCGCTTGATGCCGAACTCGCCGCACCGATCCCCTCAGACCTTGGCGGCGGCTGGTCGCTGCCGGTGGAGTTGCTGTCCACGTTTGGTGAACGCTATCTCGAGCGGGCGCTGGTCGCGCGCAACTACATCGGCGCGCTGGGCATGGAAGAAGCGATGTACCTGATCGCCGATTGCGATGGCGACGGGCAGCCACTCGACGGTCGCGCCAGCTATGAATTGGTCTTCCCGGCAAACGGGCTGCCGCAGGTCGATGCGTTCTGGTCGCTCACGCTCTACCGCAAGTCCGATTGCATGCTGGTGGAAAACCCCTTGTGCCGGTATTCGCTCGGGGACCGTTCGCCGGCGTTGCGATATGAAGCCGATGGCAGCCTGCGGCTGCTGCTGGGTTCGCGCGCACCCGATACGCCATCAATGCAGGGCAACTGGCTGCCCGCACCCGATGAGCCGTTCTATGTCGCGCTGCGCCTGTACGTACCGCGCAAGGCCCATCTGGACAAGACCTTCGCGTATCCGCCAATCCGGCGCGTCAGTGCATGAACGCGTGATCGCGTGATGTCATGCCGCTGCACGGCAGCGGCAGCCCTCATCCCTTGCGCGTCTTGCCGCTTCGGCGCGGCGCGCTCGTGGTGCGCGTGACCGGTCCCGTGAGCCCTGCCGTGCAGTAGTCGGCCAGTTCGTCGACGGGCGGCGCGCCATGCTCGGCGCGCGTGCGCTGGTACCAGTCCGCCAGCGAAAAGACCGTACCGTGGTTGAACCACATCAGGCGATAGTCCATTACCTTGGCCGGCACGTCCGGCAGCGCGGCCATGATCATCCGCCGCGTGCGCACCAGCCCGGTCATTGCGTCCTTGTCGAGCAGTTCGGCATTGAACAGCGTCGGGCTGAACATCGTCTGTGCCGCCACTTGCAGATAGCTTGCACCCCATGCCGTCTCGACCACGGTATCGGCCAGCGCGCTGATCGATGCATACACGATCGCGCGCACATCGCCTGACTTGCCGGCCGCCTCGACTTCGTCGAGATAAGCGTTGCGCAGCACGTTGACATGGGCCAGCCGCAGGTTCAGCAGATGGGCGACCAGTGCCTCACGCGAACCGAAGTGGTAGTGCAAGGCCGAGCGGTTGCGCTGGCCCGCCTCGACCACGATCTGCCGCAGCGGCACCTGCTCGATGCCATGCTCGGCGAACAGCCGCTCCGCGATTTCCAGCATGCGCATGGCGGTTTCGCTTTGCTGCGAGGCGGTGGATGTAGCCGCCTCGGCCGGCGGGGTGCTTGCCTCGGCGACGAGGGAACTGAGGGTGCGGATGCGGGGCATTCCGGGATTTTTGGATTAGAGGTTGGATTGATTATCAGAGCGTGGGGGCGTTCAGGCAATTAGGGCGTCCTCTTGTGGTTGGGGTGTCGCTCTTGGCATGCGCCGCTGTTTCGCCGGCGTAGCCGGTGGGGCTTCTCGTGGGGTGGGTTATCGTTCTTGGCATGCGCCGCTGTTTCGCCGGCGTAGCCGGCGGGGGCTTGTAGTTCGGGCTGGGTTGTCGCTCTTCGCTGGCGCTGCTGTTTCGCCGGCGTAGCCGGCGACCTCCTTTTGTCCGAGCGACAAAAGGAGGCAAAAGCGCGTTTACGTGGCCAAACAAGGGCTCGATGCCGTTGTTGCATCAGAGGACCGCTGGACTGCCTGCCGCGTAGATGATTAGGATGGGACAGCGCGTACGAGCGAACCCGGATTACGGAGTGGTCCCTTCTAACAACGCCCTCACGGGGACGCCTACGGCTGCGCTACGCGCGGCTCGGAGTAAGGCCGCGAAGGTCTGACCCGAACGGCGCTCCAGTGACGATGCCTTGGGCGCATTGCATGCGCGTAGAGACAGGAAATTAGGAACTGGAACTGGAATGGGGACTCGGGCACCAGCGACGCTGATGAGATCGCATCCAGACGACGACCTGCGCGCAGCGCAGCCGAAGGCGTCCCACCGCTGCCCTTGTTGAAACGCTGTACCCGAGTCCGTCTTGGGGATCGTCCAAAAGCCGTGCCGCGCGAGGCACAGGTTCTGACTCACATGGCGTAGCAGGTTGGAACGGCCGACCACCATCGCTGGCGTCCAAAGCCGTTTGAACCCCTGCCGCCGTGGAATTGATGGCCAGCGGCAACGACGCGCTTTTTGGTTACTTTTTGTCGCTCGGACAAAAAGTGACTCGCCGGCTACGCCGGCGAAACAGCGGCGCCAGCCAAGAACGACACATTCAATCCCAGCCAAAAAAGCCCCGCCGGCCACGCCGGCGAAACAGCAAAACTAGCCCCGCTACAACCCAGCCCCCCATTGTCAGCCCCCCACCGACATCCAAATCGGCCGCCACCACCTCAACGCATCACAATCCCCCGAAGTATGATTCTCACGTCTCCCACCCCTGGCATATGGAGGCACGCGTGGACCATCCGAGGCCCTTGCAATCCGAATCCCGCCACGCCCGCGACCTCATCATCGCCCGCCCCGAGGGCCTCTACTGCCCACCCGGCGACTTCTACATCGACCCGTGGCGTCCGGTGGATCGCGCCGTCATCACCCACGCCCATTCCGACCACGCCCGTTTCGGCAACGCGCACTACCTGAGCGCCGAGCCCGGGCGAGGCGTACTGCTGGCCCGGCTGCCTGGCATCCAGCTCGACACGCTGCCCTACGGCCAGCGCATCACCCATCACGGCGTCACGCTGAGCCTGCATCCGGCCGGGCACGTACTCGGCTCCGCGCAGGTGCGACTCGAATACGGCGGCCAGGTGTGGGTGGCTTCCGGCGATTACAAGCTGGAATCGGACGGCACATGCGACCCGTTCGAGCCAGTGCCGTGCGACACCTTCATCACCGAAAGCACCTTCGGCCTGCCGATCTACCGCTGGCCGCCGCAGGCAGCGCTGATGGCCGAGATCTTCCACTGGTGGCAGGCCAACGCGCAGGCAGGTCGGGCCAGCATCGTCTACGCCTACACCTTCGGCAAGGCACAGCGCATCCTGCACGGCCTGCTGCGCCATGCCGGCGCGGACGCCCTGCCCGGGCCAGTCATCGCCCACGGCGCGCTGACCACGCTCAATGCCGCCTATGCCGAAGCCGGCGTGGCGCTACCGCCGACGATGCTCGCCACGGAACTGCCGCCGCGCAGCCCGCTGCTGCGGCAGGCATTGATAGTGGCGCCGCCGTCGGCGCAGCGCTCGCCGTGGCTGCGGCGCTTTGGCGATGCTTCCGACGCGTTCGCCAGCGGCTGGATGCAGTTGCGCGGCACGCGCCGGCGCCGCGGCGTGGACCGCGGCTTCGCGCTGTCCGATCATGCCGACTGGCCCGGGCTGCTGAAAGCGATCGAAGCAACCGGCGCCGGCCGCGTGATCGTGACGCACGGCAATGTGCCTGTGATGGTGCGCTACCTGAGCGAGCGTGGCTGGCAGGCGCAGGCGTTCGACACCGAATACGGCGACGACGATGAGTCGGCACGCACCGAGGCGCAAGCGGAACCGGCCGCCGCCAGCGAGGACGCGGCGCCATGAAGGCCTTTGCCGATCTCTACGCCGCGCTCGACGGCACCACGTCCACCAAGGCGCGGCTGGCCGCACTGGTGGACTACCTGCGCGCGGCGCCGCCGCAGGATGCCGCCTGGGCCGTATATTTCCTCGCCGGCGGCAAGCCTCGCCAGATCGTGCCGGTGTCCCTGCTGCGCGACATGGCGCGCCAGGCCGCCGACCTGCCGGATTGGCTGTTCGAGGAAAGCTACCAGGCCGTCGGCGACCTGGCCGAGACCATCGCCCTGTTGCTGCCGGAGCCCATGGACGCGGACCACGCTGGCTTGGCCGAATGGGTCGAGCAGCGCCTGCTGCCATTGCGCGGCCTGCCGCCCGACGCACTGATGCCGCGCCTCGATGCGCTGTGGCGGCCGCTCGACGCGCACGGCAGGCTGGTGCTGTTCAAGCTGATCACGGGTGCGTTCCGCGTGGGCGTGTCGCGGCTGCTGGTGACGCGCGCGCTGGGCGAGGTCGCCGGCATCGATCCGAAGCGCGTGGCCGAACGCATGGTCGGCTACACCGACCTTTCCGCGCGGCCCGACGCGGCGCGATTCCAGTCGCTGCTCGCCCCGGAGAGCGATGATGACCGCGAACTACGCGCCAACGGCCAGCCCTACCCGTTCTTCCTCGCCCACCCGCTGCAGGCGCCGCTGGAACAGTTCGATACCGTACTGGGCGCCCCCGACAATTGGCAGGTCGAATGGAAATGGGACGGCATCCGCGCGCAGCTCGTCTGCCGTGGCAATCAGACCTGGCTGTGGTCGCGCGGCGAGGAACTGATCACCGAACGCTTTCCCGAAATCGTCGAAGCCGCCGCAGCGTTGCCTGACGGCACCGTGCTCGATGGCGAGATTGTGATCTGGCAGCAGGGTCGCGTGCAACCGTTCGCACTGCTGCAGCAGCGTATCGGCCGCAAGACACTGAGCGCGAAGCTGCTGCGCGACGCGCCGGCCATCCTGATGGCCTACGACCTGCTCGAATGGCAAGGCGAGGACTGGCGCACGCGGCCGCAGGCTGAGCGCCGCGCCAGACTGGAACAGCTTGTCGCCAGCCACGTGCACCCGGCGCTCGAACTGAGCCCGCTGGTGCAGGCCAACGACTGGGCGCACTTCGCCAGGCTGCGCGAAGCTTCACGCGACATGGGCGTGGAAGGCTTCATGCTCAAGGCTGTGAGCGCCGCCTACGGTGCCGGCCGCACCAAGGACGTGGGCATCTGGTGGAAGTGGAAGATCGACCCTTACTCGGTCGATGCGGTGCTGGTCTACGCGCAGCGCGGCCATGGGCGCCGCGCGAGCCTCTATACCGACTTCACATTCGCGGTCTGGAACGCGCCGCCCGGAACGCCGGACCGCGCATTGGTGCCGTTCGCCAAGGCCTATTCCGGCCTGACCGACGAGGAAATGCGCGCAGTCGATGCCATCGTGCGGCGAACCACGGTGGAGAAGTTCGGCCCGGTGCGCAGCGTGGAGCCGACTCAGGTATTCGAGCTGGGCTTCGAAGGCATCGCCCACAGTGGCCGGCACAAGAGCGGCATTGCGGTGCGCTTTCCGCGCATGCTGCGCTGGCGCACCGACAAGCCGATCGAAGAGGCCGATACGCTGACCACGCTGGAGGCGATGCTGCCCGTCAATCCAGCGTAATGCCTTCCCGCTGGATCACCGTGCCCCAGTTCGCATCTTCCTTCTCGATGCGTTTGGCAAAGGTTGCCGAATCGATCATCACGACATCGCCCTGCTGTCCCAGCGCAGCCCTGGCCTTGCCGTCCTCCAGCATCCCGCGCGTGATCGCGTGAAGCTTCTGCACGATCTGCGGCGGCGTGCCGGCCGGCGCAAGCATGCCGATCCAGAAGGTCACGTTGAACGGCGTGATGCCGAGCTCTTCGAGCGTGGGCGTGTCCGGCAATTGAGCCATGCGCGTTGACGAGCTGACCGCGAGCGGCTTGAGCTTCCCGACCTTGATCTGCGGCAGTGCGGTCCAGGTGTCGAACGCCGTTTCGAGCTCCCCGCTCATCACTGCCATTTCCGCCTGCGCGGCCGACTTGTACGGGATGTGCGTGGTCTTGATCTTCGTGCGGTTATTGAGCATGGCAAAGCTCAGGTGCGCGATGTTGCCGGGGCCCGCCGAGCCATAGCTGATCTTGCCGGGATTCTGCGAGGCGAACTTGACGAGATCCGGCACCGTGCCCACCGCGTGTTTCTGCGACCACTCCGGATTGGTGACCAGGATAAACGGCGCCTCCAGCACCAGCGTGACCGGCGCGAAATCCTTCGGCTTGTAGTTGCTCTTCTTGTAGATCTGGTGGTTGATGGTGATGCTGCTCGAGTTGGTCACCAGCAGCGTGTAGCCGTCCGGCGCGGCGCGGGCCGCCTCTGCCACGCCGATCAGCCCGTTGGCCCCGCCCTTGTTGTCGACAATGACCGGCTGGCCCAGCGACTTGCTGAGCTGATCGGACAACACGCGCGCCACGGTATCGGTAAACGACCCAGCCGGGAACGGCACGATCATCCGGATGGGCTTGGTGGGCCAGTTGCCGTTATCCGCGGCGGCCGGGCCTGCGATGGTGCAAGCCAACGCGACCAATGCGGCGCCAGCCAGCCTGAAGCAGCCCGTGACCTGACGGCAACGCGAAGCCATGTTGAGTGTCTGCATGCTTGTCTCCTGTTACTGCTCTGTGTTTTTTGAGTGTGCCGCTGGCCTTAAGCGGTCTTGCCCGATGCCTTCGGCTTCGCGGTCTTGCCCGTGATCCCCATGCGTTCGAGCTCTGCGATCCGCTCCGCGGTCAGTCCGAGCACACGAGTCAGAACTTCGTCGGTGTGCTCGCCCAGGGTCGGTGATGCATGGCGGATAGGCATCGGTTCGATCCCGGTGCGACACCAGGCGGTGCTGGCCGTGTACGGGCCGCTGTGCGCACGCTCGACGCGACGCCAGAATCCGCGCGCGTTCAGATGCTTGTCCTGCAACACCTGCGACATGGGACGAACTACGCCAGCGGCAATCCCGGCCTGTTGCAGCGACCGCATGGCCGCTTCGGGATCGCGGCCCGCACTCCATGCCGCAATGGCCGCATCGATCCTGTCCTGCTGCGTACGCCGGCCGACTGCATGCGCGAGCTGCGCATCCGCGGCAAGGTCTTGCCGGCCGATCGCGCGGCACAGCGCAGGCCAGTGCGCGTCGGGCACGGTCAGGACGATCCACGCGTCGTCGCCCGCGCAGCGGAAGCAGCCGTGCGGCACATTCACCGGATGGCCGTTGCCCTGGCGTGGCGCAACGGCTCCGCTGACCGATTGCTCGATGATGAACGGCGCCGCCATCGGCAGCATGGCCTCGACCTGCGACAGGTTCAGGTGCCGCCCCTTGCCGGTCGCCTGCTGTGCGAACACGGCCAGCAGCATCGCGGCACCGGCATTGAAGCCGCCGACCGGATCGCCATACGCGTACGACGTCATGGCAGGAGGACCGTCCGGATGCCCCGTGTGCAGCGGCAAGCCACTCGCCTGCTCCAGCGTGCCGCCATATGCACGTGTGTTGCTCCACGCGTTGCCGAGGCCGAATGCCGGCATCGACACCATGACCAGCCGCTCGTTCACGGCGCGCAGTGCCTCGTAGTCGAGGCCGAGCTTCGGCAGGACCTCGGCCGAGTAGTTCTCGATCACCGCATCGGCGTGCGCCACGAGATCGAGCAGCAACTGCTTGCCTTCGGGCTGCGTCAGGTCCAGCGTGATGCCGAGCTTGTTGCGGTTCATCAGGTGGAAGTTGGAGTTCTTCTCGTACAGCCGCTCCCGATAGAACTCTTCGGTGAAGTTGGCACCGCGCCACCAGTCGGGATAGCCAGTGCTTTCGACCTTGATGATCTCCGCGCCGAAATCGGCCAGCGTGCGCGACGCCAGCGGCCCGGCCCATCCCATCGTCAGGTCCACCACGCGAATGCCATGCAGCGGAAGCTGCGGCGAAGCGGTTCGCCGAAGTTGCCGGCGCGGATGATGATCAAGGCCCGCAGCGCGATAGAAGGCGTCGTGCGCGCCCCTTGCCGGAGCGGGTCCGCCAAGCAGTGGCCCGGCCGCATCGAGCCGCAGCGGCACGATCGGGCCTTCGAACCCCACGCCACCGATGTCGACCGGCACGAACGCATTGCGCTGCCGATGCACGTCCTGGCGCAGCAATTCCTCCATGGTCGGCACGATGACCGCCGGATGCTTCTTGTCGCAGAGGATGTCGAACCATTCCTGCGCGGTGCGCGTCCGCAAGGCGGGAATGAGCAGATCGTCGATCTCGTCCGCGCGGGCCATGCGCTCCTGGCCGTTCGCGAAGCGCGGATCATTGCCCAGTTCCGGACGACCGATCGCCTCGCACAGCGCTTTCCACTGCGGCAGCGTGTGCGTGAAGATGCCGATCCAGCCCTCTGCTGTCTCGAAGATGCCGGCCGGATGCGTGCCGCAGAATCGGTTGACGCCGAGGCGCCGCAGCGGATGGCGCTTGTCGGGCACCATGCCCGCTTCCATCTCGACCACGCCGAAGACGGACTCGAGCGCGCTCAGTACGTAGCGACGGCTGCCTTGCCCGCTGCCGATCAACGCCGCAACGGCGGCCGAGAACACCTGCAGGCCGACGGCGATTGCGGTCTGCACATCGTGGGGCATGTGCGGCGGGCCCTCTACGGGACCGCTTCCGTGAATCGCACCTGCAAGCCCCCGGCAGACGGACTCCGAACCGGCGTACTCGCTGTAAGGCCCGCTTTCGCCGAACCATGTGAGCGCCACTTCGATCGGCTCGTGCGGCGGTTGCGCGCTCACCGCGCCCGACCAGACGGGGCTGGCGACCACGCCGGGGCCCTCCGTCAACGCGCGCGCATCGAGCACGACGTCGCAGGTCCGGGCAAGCTGAGCGATCCATGCGATGTCCACGGCATTGCGGGCATCGGCCGTGACGCTGCGCTTGTTCGTGTTCAGCCATGCGAACAACGCGCTTTCCGGTGCGGTGCCGGGAACATCGACCATTGGCGGCATCTGCCGCCATGCATCGCCCGCAGGGCTTTCGACCTTGATGACTTCGGCGCCGAAGTCGGCGCACAACTTGCCCGCGTACGCCAGCGCCGGACCGGTGCCGATCTCGAGTACGCGCAGCCCGCGCAGCGCGAGCTGCGCCGGGTCAGGACCATTCCTGATCATGCAAACCTCCTGGCTGTTGTGGATGGAATCGCCGCGCTGGCGCTCACCATGCATCGACAAATCCGCGGCGCGTCCGGCGGCTGCGCAGCTCCGCGGAGGCGATGCCCTGCGCGATCCATTTCCGTGTCTGGGCCGGGTCGATCACGGCGTCGATCTCCACGGCCGCTGCCGTATTGATCGCGTGGCCCCGCTCATAGGACTGTGCGACAAGCTGGTCGAACAGCGCCTTGCGCTCGGGGCCGTCCGGCACCGCTTCGAGTTCCTTCTTGAAGCCCAGTCGCACCGCACCTTCCAAACCCATCGGCCCGAACTCGCCGGTCGGCCAGGAGACGGTGAAGCTCGCCGAGCGGAAGCCGCCGCCCGCCATCGCCATGGCGCCAAGCCCATAGCCCTTGCGCAGCGTCACGGCCAGCAGCGCCACGCGCAGCTTGGCGGCTGTGAGGAACATGCGCGATACGTGCCGTACCTGCGCTTGCGCTTCACACTCTGGCCCGACCATGAATCCCGGCGTGTCGATCAGCGAGAGGATCGGCAGCCCGTGCGCATCGCAGAGCTGCATGAAGCGCGACGCCTTGTCGGCCGCATCGGCGTCGATGGCGCCGCCAAGGTGATAGGGGTTGTTGGCCATGATGCCGACAGGCTGCCCTTCCACGCGCGCCAGCGCCGTGTGGATGCCCGCGCCAAACCCGCCGCGCAGCATCAGCACGCTGCCGGCATCGGCAATGCCTTCGATGGCCTTGCGGGTGTCATAGACGCGCAGCCGGTTCTCGGGGACGACATGACGCAGGGCCATGGGGTCCGGCGCACTCCAGTGTTCGACGCGTCCCTGGAACATCGACAGGTAGTGCTTCGCCACCTGCACGGCTTCCGCCTCGTTCTCGACCAGCACGTCGATCACGCCATTGGCGAACTGCACGGGCGCGGGGCCGACCTCTTCCGGCCGGTAGATGCCCAGGCCGCCCCCTTCGATCATCGCCGGCCCGGCCATGCCGATGTTCGCCGACTTGTCGGCGATGATCACGTCGCAGCAGCCAAGGAATGCGGCATTGCCCGCGAAGCAACGGCCCGATACGATGCCGACCACCGGCACCTCGCCGCTCAGTTCCGCGAAGGCAGCGAACGACGGCTGATAGAGCCCGGACACCGACGGGAAATCGACATCGCCGGGCCGGCCGCCACCGCCTTCGGCGAACAGCACCAGCGGCAGTTCATCGCGCAGTGCCACTTCGACGATGCGGTCGGTCTTGATATGGTTGCGCTTGCCCTGCGTACCGGCGAGCACCGTCGCGTCGTAGGCCATCACCGCGCTGCGCGCACGCTCCTTGCCCACCAGAGCGCCGTTGATATGGCCGACGCCGGTGATCAGCCCGTCCGCCGGCGTGTTGGCGATCAGATCGTCCTTCGTGCGGCGCGACGACTGCGCCGCGAGCGCCAGCCCGCCATACTCCACGAAGGTATCGGCATCGCACAGGTCGGCCAGGTTCTCGCGCGCCGTGCGCTGGCCGCGCGAGCGGCGCCGCGCGACGGCGTCGGGACGTGCGGCGTCATCGAGAAACGCGTGCCGGTCCAGCACGCGCTGCAGATCCGCGCGGATGGCGTTCGGGTCGGCCTTCTGCGCCGCATCCACCGCCACGCCCTCCGCCTCGACCTGCTCCACCACGATCAGGATCTGGCCTTCCGCTGCCAGCGCACCTTTCTCCAGCCGCAGGTCGACCACGCGGCCGCCGCATTCGGCGGTGATCGCGTGTTCCATCTTCATGGCATCGAGCACGGCAACGGTCTGTCCGGGCTTGACGATCTCGTCGAGACCCACGGCAATCTCCACGACGCGGCCGGTCAGCGGCGCACGGATTGCCACGAGGCCGTCCTCGACCTCTTCCTCGGCCTCGTGCGAACGGGGCGTGTGTGCCGCTGGCGAACGCGAGGCATCGCCGAGCAGCGCCTCCTGCGCGCGGCCGGCCTCCGCAAGAAGCTCTGCCGACGCCGCCAGTGCAGGCAGGATCGCCTCGAAGTGGCGGGTATGGACATCCTGCGTGAGGAAGTCGTCGCGCTGCACCAGCGCGCGCAGCAGGTTGATGTTGGTCGGCACGCCGACGATCCGGAACTCGGCCAGGCTGCGTTGCAGCCGGCGCACTGCGGCCTCGAACTTCGGCGCGGCGCTGCTCACGATCAGCTTGGCGAGCAGCGTGTCGAAGTTGGGCGACGGCTCATAGCCGGTGTAGCCGTGGGAATCGACGCGGACGTCCGGACCGGAAGGCGGATCGAAGCGTTCGAGCCGGCCGTATGCCGGCCGCGCAAGGCCCTGCGCGTCGGTCATTTCGGCATTGATGCGCACCTGGATCGCGAATCCCTTCGGTTGCGGCGGGGACGCCGGATCGAGGCCTAGATCCGCAAGCGTGCGCCCTGCCGCCAGACCGATCTGCAGCGCGACAAGGTCGACACCGGTGACCTGCTCGGTAATGGTGTGCTCGACCTGCAATCGCGGATTGGCTTCGATGAAGACAAAGTCCTTCTGCTCGCCCGACTCCGTTTCCTCGACCAGGAATTCGAACGTGCCGAGGCTGCGGTAATTCACGCGGCGCGCGAGCCTGAGCGCGGACTTGATGATCTGCTCGCGCAACTGGGGCCGCAGCACCGGACTGGGCGCGATCTCCACGAGCTTCTGGAAGCGGCGCTGCAAGGTGCAGTCACGCTCGCCGAGCGCGACGACATGGGTACCGTCGCCGGCAATCTGCACTTCGATATGGCGCGCGCGACTCACGAGCCGTTCGGCGTACAACGCATCGACACCGAACGCGGAAGCTGCCTCGGACCGGCAGCGCGCATACGCTTCGGCCAGGTCTTCGCGCCGCCTGACCACGCGCATGCCGCGGCCACCGCCGCCGCCCACAGCTTTGATGACCACGCCGGCATCGCCTTGCTTGTCGAAGAAGCTCGTGATGTCTTCGAGCGATGCGCCGCCGCGCGTGGCGGGCATGACCCGGACATCGCTATCCATCGCCAGTTCAAGCGCCCTTCCCTTGTCGCCAAACAGCGCGAGCTGTTCGACGGTCGGCCCGATGAACCGGATGCCGGCGTCGGCGCACGCCTGCGCGAAATCGGCGCGCTCGCTCAGGAAGCCGTAGCCCGGGTGGATCGCATCGCAACCAGATGCCTTCGCGGCGGCGATGATTCCAGCAATGTCGATATACGCGGCCGGCCCTGAACCGTCGAGGGCGATTGCCTCGTCGGCCAGCATGCGGTGCCGCGAGCTGGCGTCGTCCTGCGAATACACGGCGACTGTGGCGATATCCAGGTCGCGTGCCGCGCGCAGCACGCGCAAGGCAATCTCGCCCCGATTGGCGATCAACAGCTTGTTCAATTTTGTCTCCTCGTTCAGATTGCGGCTTCTGCGGCCAGTGACTGGGTATTGCGTTGTTGTTGCGTGCGACCCGCTCAGGGACGGATGCCGAACCGGCTGACGCCCGCTTCGCGCAACGGCGCAGCCAGGTTGGCGAATTCGCACAGCAGCGTGCGCGTCTCGCGCGGATCGATGATGTCTTCGATGACGAAGGCCTCGGCACTGCGGAATGGCGAGGTCAGGCTGCGCACGCGCTGCTCGATCTCGGCGCGCTTCTGCACCGGGTCATCCGCGCCTTCGATCTCGGCCTTGTAGGCCACCTCGAGCCCGCCTTCGATCGGCATTGCGCCCCAGTTCGCCGAAGGCCATGCATAGCGGCAATTGAACCGGCCCATATGCTGGTGCGCGGCAGCGGACATGCCATACGCGCGGCGCAGGATGACCGAGCACCACGGTACGGTCGCCTGGTACACCGCCGCGAGCGCGCGCACGCCGTGGCGCATGGTTGCCGCCTGCTCCGCCTCCTGGCCGATCAGGAAGCCGGCCGTGTCGACGAGGTTGACCACGGGCAGGTGGAAGGTCTGCGCCATGTCGACGAAGCGCGTGAATTTCTCGGCGGTCGCGCTGTCCCAGCCGCCGCCATGGAAGTACGGGTCGCTCGCGATCACGGCCACCGGCCAGCCGTCGAGCCGGGCCAGGCCGGTGACGATGGCGCAGCCCCACTGCCGCCCGATCTCGAAGAACGAACCGTTGTCCACGAGCGCCTGCACGATCGGGCGAATCTTGTAGACCGCGCGGCTGTCGCGAGGAATGGCGGAGAGCAGCCATTCGTCGCTGCGTGCGGGATCATCGGCGGGCTCGGTTCGCGGCGGGAGTTCGTGGACCGACGCCGGCAGGTAGGACAGGAAGCGGCGGGCATGCTCGAACGCGTCCTGCTCGGTGGCGACCTCGTCGTCGACCACGCCATTGCGCGTGTGGATGTGGCTGCCGCCCAGTTCGTTCTTGCTCAGTTGCTGGCCGATATGCGCGACCACGGGCGGGCCTTCGGTGAACACTTGCGAGGTTTCCTTCACCATCACCGAGTAATGGCTGGCCGCCACGCGTGCGGCGCCCATGCCCGCGACCGACCCGAGCGCCAGCGACACCACGGGCACCACGGACATGTTCTCGACCACGTGCTGCCAGACCTTCATGGTCGGGATCAGCGTGTGGCCCTTGATCTCGATATTGCGCACCGAGCCACCGCCGCCGGTGCCGTCCACGAGCCGCACCATCGGCAGGCGCAGGTCGTGCGCCATCTTCTCGGCGTGGACAAGCTTGTCGCCCACCGCGCCATCGTTGGCGCCGCCGCGCACGGTGAAATCGTCGCCCACCAGCACGACGGGACGCCCGCCGATCTGTGCGCGGCCCATCACGAGGTTCGACGGCACCAGGTCCACCAGCCGCCCGTTGCTGTCATAGCGGCCGCTGCCGCTCAGGCCCCCGACCTCGCGGAACGATCTCGGGTCGGCAATGCCGGCGACGCGATCGCGCACGGTCAGCTTGCCGGCCTCGCGGTGGCGCGCCACTTTCTCTTCGCCGCCCATGCGCTCGGCCAGGCGGCGGCGGTAGGCCAGTTCGTCAATTTCAGGCTGCCAGGTCACAGCGTGTCTCCGGTGTTCTCGTTCTTGCATCGGATCCAGTACCGCACAAGCCATGCCAACCCGAGGACACCCGACGAGCCGTTGATTTCATTGAGGATTCTTTTTGGCGCGGCTATGATGTCCGCAATAACGACAGGATGTGTCCACACCGAGGACACACGCGGAGACAGATGGTGTCCTCAGCAACGACACAAGGGCCGACCCCGCCCGCACTCGGCGCGGTCATTCGGTCGATCAAAGGCCAGCGGCTAGCAGCGATCGGCGTCTGTACTGATCCCAGCACTGCGGAAGCTGCGGAAGCCGCGTGTGCTCAAGCGACGGATCGCACGGCGGGTAGCCGCCTGTTTCCCGTAGAGGCTGGCGGTCACCGCTACGTCGGCCTGTGTCTCGAGGACGCGGCGCACCAGCTCATCCTGCTGCACCGCGCCGATACGCACGCCGTGCTGTTCGACTTCCTCGGCACGGTGCCCTTTGCCAGCGCCATCCTCGACCATTTCCTGAGCGACCCGTACCAGGCCATCACCGTGGCTGACCGGCACGGCCGGATGCGGTTCATGAGTCCCGTGCACGAAAAATTCCTGGGCCTCGATACCGGCGAAGGCATTGGACGTCCTGCTGCCGACGTCATCCCGAATTCCCGGCTGCCGCAGGTAGTGGCCAGCGGCAAGGCCGAGATCGGCCAACTCCAGCCGATGAACGGCGTGACGCGCGTGGTCAATCGCATTCCGATCCGGCAGGACGGCGAGGTGGTCGGGGCCATCGGCCAGATCATGTTCAAAGGACCGGAAGACATGGTCCGGATGCACGATGAACTGTCGGAACTGCGCTCGCAGGTCGCGCGCTACCAGCGCGAGTTGGACGGCCTACGCGAAGGCCAGCCGCCGCTTGGGCTGATAGGCGAAAGCGCGCCGATGCAGCGTCTGCGCCGCGAGATCCAGACCGTTGCGCGGCTGGACGTGCCGGTGCTGATCCTCGGGGAAAGCGGCACCGGCAAGGAACTGGTGGCCAACGCCATCCATCACGCGGGGCGCGAGCCCGTCAGCGAGCGGCCGCTGCTCAGCCTGAACCTTGCCGCCCTGCCCGCCACGCTGATCGAGTCCGAACTGTTCGGCCATGCGCCCGGCGCGTTCACGGGCAGCCAGCGCCATGGACAGGCCGGCAAGCTTGAACTCGCGGCCGGCGGCACCGTGTTCCTCGACGAGGTTGCGGATATCCCCATGGAGATGCAGGTCAAGCTGCTGCGCGTGCTGGAAGACCACATGGTCGAACGGCTCGGCAGCCGCCGTGCGCAGCATGTGGAGTTCCGTTTGATCTCCGCGACCAATCGCGATGTTCCGGCGCTGATCGACGCGGGGCGCTTTCGCCTCGACTTGTACTACCGGCTCAGCGGCGTGGTGCTGCGTATTCCGGCGCTACGCCAGCGGCGCGAGGATATTCCCGCGCTGCTGCAGCACTTCGTCAACGCGTTCTGTGCGCGCAACGGCGTGCCGGTGCCGAAGATCGACCATGACGTGGCGCGGCATCTTGCGGGCCAGCCGTGGCCCGGCAATGTGCGCCAGTTGCGTCAGCGCATCGAGGAAGCGCTGGTGTTCTGCGATGGCCGCATGCTGCGGGTTGCCGACTTTGCGCGTGGCGAATCGGCGCGCGGGCTCGTGGCCGTGGAAAGCGAACCGGTCGTGCATCCGCTGGCGCGGGCGTATTCGCATGAAGAGGCCGAGATGGACAGCGGGGTTTCGGCTGCGGCATTGCCGGTTGGTGAGCCGGCGGCGGGGATGAGCGAACTTGCCTATGCGGCAGTGGTCGACGCGATTGCGCGTCATGGCGGCAACAAGAAGCGCGCCGCCGAGCAACTGCGGATTTCGCGTTCGCATCTGTACAAGATATTGGAGCGCGGACCGGGGCGGTGAAACTTCAATACGGTGGCCAGACACCGACAGCCCGATGATTCCCCAATGGTGTTCTCCCCTCTCCCATTTATGGGAGAGGGGCGGGGGAGAGGGCAGGAGGCTCCACGAAGCGAGGCGCGATCGTACTTGCCATGCGCCTGCCCTCTCCCCCAACCCCTCTCCCGCAAGCGGGAGAGGGGAGAAACCGGTGAGTGGCATTGCTGCCGCCTCACGAGTTTCATCCCGCAAAATTTTTCTGCGCCGCAGGATGACGGCCCTTGCCTGATGGCCTATAACCGCTCCTACAGGTTTCAAATGACGAAAACCTGACAAGGAGACAACCGGCGTGACCACTCCGAGCACCTCGCTGCAAAAGGCGTGCCGCCTGCTGCGCGCGCTGACCGATGCCCGCAACAGCCGCCTGACCGACCTCGCGAACGCCGCCGGGGTCGACAAGGCGTCGGCGCTGCGCCTGCTGGAAACGCTCGTGGCAGAAGGCATGGTGCAACGCGACCCCGACACCAAGGCGTTCATGCCCGGCCCGGAGTGGCTGACGCTGCATGCCACCACCGTTCATCGCACCGACCTGCGCCCGCTGGTCCGCCCCGCGCTGATCCGGCTGGCCAATGCGTTCCAGGACAGCGCCATCCTGTCCGTGCCCAGTGGCTGCGAGTCGGTCTGCATCGAACTGCGCCTGGGCACGTTCCCGATCCGCGCGAATTACCTGGACATCGGCAGCCGCCGGCCGCTGGGCATCGGCGCAGGCAGCCTCGCGCTGTTGGCTGCGCTGCCCGACGCGGAGGTGGAAGCGGTGATCGACGGCATCGCCCCGGCCATGCGCCGCTTTCCGCGCTTCAGCAAATCCATGCTGCTCGGCCATGTGCAAGCCACGCGCGAGCGCGGCTACGCGGTGCTGCTGGACGTGGTGGTCGAGCGCATGGGCGGCATTGCCATCGCACTGCCCGGCCCGGACGGCTATCCGCTCGGCGCGATCAGCATTGCCGCGCTCAATGAACGCATCACCGACCGCGAAGCCGCGATGGCGCGTGCGCTGCGGCGCGAGGCCGATGCCATCTGCCAGAACTGGCGCCCGCGCAGCGGCGCCACCCCAGACACCGAACGAGAACGGCCGGCCGCCCGGCCACGCACGCGACAGGAGGCATGACATGCGCTGGAAGCAACGTCCGCAGGGTTCCAACTGGGGCGATTTCGGGCCCGATGACCAGCTCGGCCGCATCAACCTGATCGGCCCCGAGCAGGTCGTGAAAGGCGCGCGCGAGGTGCAGGCCGGCCTGAGCTTCTGCCTGTCGCTGCCGCTCGACTATCCCGGCGGCAACAAGCTCAATCCGCGCCGCCATCCGCCGATCTTGCGCCCGACGTTTCGTGACGATATCCCGTACGTGAACTTCCCGCTGGCCAAGGTCGATCCGGCCGCGACCGACGTCATCAGCGACGACCAGGTGCTGATGTGCCTGCAGTACAGCACGCAGTGGGACGCTCTCGCACACGTCGGCGCACTGTTCGATGCCGACGGCGACGGCCGGCCTGAGCGCGTCTACTACAACGGCTATCGCGCCAACGAGCATATCGTCGGCCCCGTGGACTATGCCGAGAACGACCACTTTGCGGCCCACCCCTGCGATCACGGCCACGACCACAGCGCCGCGCAGGCGCTGGGCATCGAGAATTTCGCGGTCAGGGGCATGCAGGGCCGCGGCGTGCTGGTGGACCTGGCGCACACCTTCGGCATGGACTTCCGCAACGTCGGCTATGACGACCTGATGCGCGCCATGGATGCCACCAAGGCGGAGGTCGAGCCCGGCGACATGCTGCTGCTGCGCACCGGCTTTGCCGAAGTGGTGCTGTCGATGCAGCGCGAACCCGACGAAGCGGTGCTGCACCACAGCTGCTGCGCGCTCGACGGGCGTGATGACAAGCTGCTTCAGTGGATCACCGACGCCGGCATCGCCGCACTTGTCGCCGACAACTACGCCGTCGAGCGCTACCCCGCCCGCCCCGCGCCCGATGGTGACAAGCACCACCCGCTGCTGCCGCTGCACCACCACTGCCTGTTCAAACTGGGCCTGCCGCTGGGCGAGCTGTGGTACCTGCGCGAACTGGCCGACTGGCTGCGCGCCAATGGCCGCACCCGCTTCCAGCTCACCGCACCGCCGCTGCGCTTGCCCGGCGCGGTCGGCTCGCCCGTGACACCGATCGCCACGGTCTGACCACACCTTACGACAGCACACAACAAGCCACGGAGACGACATGAAGCTACGCCATTCGATGTTCCGCAAGGCCACCGGCACGCTTGCCATGGCCGCCGCGCTTGCCTGCGGCGCCGCGCACGCCCAGCCGGCGGCTGGCATCTCTGACGACATGGTCAAGATCGGCATGCTGCTCGACATGAGCGGCCTGTATGCCGATGTCACCGGCCGTGGCAGCGCCACGGCCGCGCAGATGGCCATCGACGATTTCGGCGGCAAGGTGCTGGGCAAGAAGATCGAGCTGGTCGTGGTCGATCACCAGAACAAGGCGGATATCGCCGCCAACAAGGCGCGCGAGTGGTTCGACACGGGCCATGTCGATGCCATCCTGGACGTGGCGGCCTCCGCGCCGGCGCTGGCCGTGCTGGACGTGGCCAAGCAGAAGAACCACATCGTGGTGTTCTCCGGTCCGGGCAGCGAGCGCATTACCAACGACCTGTGCACGCCGGTGTCGGTGCACTACGCGTACGACACCTATGCGCTCGCCAATACGACCGCGCGCGCCATGGTGCAGCGTGGCGGCAAGACGTGGTTCTTCCTGACCGCGGACTACGCGTTCGGCCACACGCTGCAGGACTCCGCCACGGCGGTGATCAACGAAGCCGGCGGCAAGGTGCTGGGCGCCGCGCGCCACCCGATCGGCGCGAGTGACTTCGCGTCCTACCTGTTGCAGGCGCAGGCCAGCAAGGCGCAGGTCGTAGGGCTCGCCAACGCGGGCGGCGACACCGTCAACGCAATCAAGGCCGCGTCGGAATTCGGCCTGACGCGCAACGGCGCGCAGCGCATGGCTGGCCTGCTGCTGTACATCAACGACATCCACGCCATCGGCCTGAAGACCGCGAGCGGGCTGGTGCTGACCGAGGCGTTCTACTGGGACATGAACGACGCCACGCGCGCGTGGTCGCGGCGCTACTTCGAGAAGGTGAAGAAGATGCCGAACATGAGCCAGGCCGGCGCCTATTCATCGGTCATGCACTACCTCAAGGCCGTGCAGGCCGCGGGCACCGACGAGACCGCGGCAGTGATGAAGAAAATGAAATCCATGCCCATCAACGACTTCTTCGCAAAGAACGGACGCATTCGCGAAGACGGCCGCATGATCCACGACATGTACCTGTTCGAAGTGAAGAGCCCGGCCGAGTCGAAGTATCCGTGGGACTACTACAAGGTGCTGGCGACGGTGCCGGGCGACCAGGCCTTCATGCCGGCATCGAAGTCGCAATGCCCGCTGCTCAAGCACTGACATGGCGGGCACAAGCTACATACGCGGCACCGGCAACACGCGCTTCGGCCGCCTGGAGGGCAGCACACCGCTGACGCTGATGGCGCAGGCAGCCGATGCCGCGCTGACCGACAGCGGACTGGCGCGCGCGGATATCGACGGCGTGCTGTGCGGCTACGCCACCACGCTGCCGCACCTGATGCTGGCCGACCGCTTCTGCGAGTACGCTTCGCTCACGCCGGCCTATGCGCATGGCGTGGCCTCGGGCGGCGCCACCGGCGGCGTGATGGCGATGCTTGCGCACGAACTGGTGCGCGCCGGCCGTTGCCGCCATGTGCTCGTGGTGGCCGGTGAAAACCGCCTCAGCGGCCAGAGCCGCGACCAGTCGATCCAGACGCTGGCGCAGGTCGGCGAACCGCACGCCGAGGTACTCAACGGCGCTTCGGTGCCGGCCTACTACGCGCTGCTGGCCTCGCGCTACCTGCATGAAGCCGGCATGGATGCCGATGCGCTGTCGGGCTTTGCCGTGCTGATGCGCGAGCATGCCGCCAGCCATCCCGATGCGCATTTGCGTGAGCCCCTGTCGCTGACTGATGCGCGTGCCGCGCGGGCCATCGCCACGCCGCTGCGCCTGTCGGATTGCTGCCCGATTTCCGATGGCGCCGTTGCCGTGGTCGTGTCCGCCGAGCCCGGCGCCGGCACGCCGGTGCGTATCGCCGGCGCAGGGCAGGCGCACCGGCACCAGCACCTGAGCGCGATCGACGACGTCATGCAGACCGGTGCCGCCGATGCCGCGCGGCGCGCGTTTGCCGAGGCGGGCGGCGGCGTGGACAGCATCGATTACCTCGCGATCTACGATTCGTTCACGATCACACTGGTGATGCTGCTGGAAGAACTCGGGGTGGCCGAACGCGGGCAGGCGCAGGCGCGGCTGCGCGCTGGCGACTTCGGACGCGGCGGCCCACTGGCGCTCAACACACATGGCGGCTTGCTGGCCTTCGGGCATTCGGGCGTGGCCGGTGGCCTGATGCACCTGGCAGAAGCCGCGCGCCAGCTCGCCGGCCGCGCCGGAGAGCGCCAGGCCGGCACGCGCACGCGCGCGCTGTTCCATGCCGATGGCGGCGTGCTGTCGTCCCATGTCAGCCTGGTGCTGGAGGCCATGCCATGACCCATCCCTATACCGACGGCCTGGACGCCGGCGTGGTGCGCTACCAGTGCTGCGACGACTGCGGCGCCTGGCAGCCGATGGAGCGCCATGCCTGCCGTAGCTGCGGCGGCTTGCAACTGCGCTGGCGCGATGCGGCCGGGCTCGCCACGGTCCACGCCGTGACCGAGATCAGCCGCGCGCCCGATGAAGCGTTCCGCGCGCTCGCGCCGTACACGCTGGTGCTGGCCACGCTCGACGAAGGCCCGCGCGTGATGGGCCATGCCGAGCCCGGCGTCGCCATCGGCGACCGCGTACGGGCAGGCTTCCTTCGCTTCGGGGAAGGCACGCTGCTGCGTTTCCGGCGCGAATAGCGCCGCCTCTGGCGCCCTGCCGGCAAGCGCCTCCCCGTCCCGGCCGGCATTCACAACCGGAGTAACCACTTGGCACCGAATCGATCCCGGCGGCACGCGCTCGCCCTGATTTCCTGTCTCGCCGTGTCCGCGACCGCCTT
This sequence comes from Cupriavidus numazuensis, assembly GCF_905397435.1. Classification (GTDB taxonomy): domain Bacteria; phylum Pseudomonadota; class Gammaproteobacteria; order Burkholderiales; family Burkholderiaceae; genus Cupriavidus; species Cupriavidus numazuensis. The sequence goes on along the minus strand of NZ_CAJPVI010000002.1, from coordinate 8,116 downwards.
GTCGAGCGCACTGGCACAGTCGTTCCCGAACAAGCCCATTCGCGTCGTGGTGCCCTACCCGCCCGGTGGCCCGACCGATATCGTCGCCCGCGTGGTCGGGCAGAAGCTGTCGGAAAAGCTCGGCCAGCCGCTGGTCGTGGAGAACCGTCCGGGTGCAGGCGGCAATATCGGCGCCGAAGCCGTGGCCAAGGCCGCGCCGGACGGCTACACGCTGCTGGTCGCCACCACCGCGCACGCCATCAACATGACGCTGTTCAGCAAACCCGGCTACGACACGCGCAAGGACTTCGCGCCGGTCAGCATGCTCACGCGCGGTCCGCTGGTGCTCGTGACCGCGCCGGCCACGCCCGCCAGCAACGTGGCCGAGCTGATCGCGCTGGCCAAGGCCAAACCGGGACAGGTCACGTTTGCGAGTTCGGGTAACGGCCAGTCTACGCACCTCGCCGCGGAACTGTTCAACAGCATGGCGGGCATCCACATGACGCACGTGCCGTACAAGGGCAGCGCCCCCGCGCTGACCGATGTCATGGGCGGCCAGGCCACCGTAATGTTCGACACCATGCTGTCGGCCATGCCTTTTGTGCGCGACGGCAAGTTGAAAGCACTCGCCATCACGGGCGCCACGCGCTCGCCGGCCGCGCCGGACACGCCGACCATCGCGCAGGCCGGCCTGCCCGGCTACGAGGCCAGCGCCTGGAATGCGCTGCTCGCGCCGGCCGGCACGCCGCCCGCGATCCTCAATACGCTCAACGGCGCGCTCAAGGCTGTCCTGCAGGACCCGGACGTACGCGCGCGCTTTGCCTCGCAGGGCTTCGCCGCCGAATGGACCGAGCCCGCCGCCACCGCCCGCATCATCGGGCAGGAAATCGACAAGTGGGCCAGGGTCGTCAAGACCTCGGGCGCCACTATCGACTGACCCACCACCACCCGCTTACGTCTTGCCCATGACCGCCCCACTCCAGCCCCTGCTCTCCCCGCGCTCGATTGCCGTGATCGGTGCCTCCGACAACATTCACAAGATCGGCGGACGGCCCATCCACTACATGAAGGCGCACGGCTACGCCGGCACGCTTTACCCCGTCAATCCGCAGCGCGACACCATCCAGGGCCTGCGCGCCTATCCCACGCTGGACGCGCTGCCGGAAGTCCCGGAACTGGCCATCATCATCGTGGCGGGCGACGCCGCGGTGCAGGCCGTGCACGACTGCGCACGGCTCGGCGTGGCGGCGGCTATCGTGATCGCCTCCGGCTTCGGCGAGGCCGGTGCCGAAGGCCGCCGCCAGCAGGACGAGATGGTGCGCACCGCGCACGCCACCGGCCTGCGGCTGGTGGGCCCGAACAGCCAGGGGCTGGCCAATTTCGGCAGCGGCGCGATCGCCAGTTTCTCCACGATGTTTATCGAAGTGCCGCCACAGGACGGGCCGGTGGCAGTAGTCAGCCAGAGCGGCGGCGTGGCGGCCATGGTCTACGGGCTGTTGCGCGGCCAGGGCATTGGTGTGCGCCATATGCACGCCACCGGCAACCAGGCCGACATCACGGTCAGCGAACTGGCGCTGGCCGTCGCGCATGATCCCGGCGTGCGGCTGGTGCTGCTGTATCTGGAGAGCCTGTCCGATCCCGAGGTGCTGGCCGAAGCCGCGCGCGTCGCGCGGGCCCGCAACGTGCCGATCGTGGCGGTCAAGGCGGGCCGGTCGCAGGACGGGCAGCGCGCCGCGGCCTCGCACACGGGAGCCATTGCCAACGAAGACCGCGCAGTCGATGCGTTCCTGGCCCGCCATGGCATCTGGCGCGTGGACGATGCGCACGCACTGGCACGCTGCGCGCCGATGTACCTGCGTGGTTGGGACACGTGCGGCCGCAGGCTGGTGGTGGTCAGCAACTCGGGCGCCAGCTGCGTCATGGCGGCCGATGCGGCCCAGTCGTTCGGACTGACGCTTGCGCCGCTGTCCGACGCCACGCAGTCAGCGCTGGCAGAACGCCTGCCGGGCTTTGCCGCGACCGCGAACCCGGTTGACGTCACAGCGGCGCTGCTGACCAACAGCGCGCTGTTCGGCGAGGTGCTGCCCGTGGTCGGGCAGGATCCTTCGGCCGATCTGTTCCTGCTCGACATCCCGGTCTCCGGCATGGGCTACGACGTACCTCGCTTTGCGCGGGACGCCGCTGCGTTTGCCGACACCGCGGGCAAGCCCATCGCCGTCGCCGTATGGCAGCAGCCGGTGGCCGACGCGTTCCGCGAAGCCGGCGTGCCGACCTACGCCAATGCGGCTGAAGCGCTGTCCGCCTTCTCTCAAGTGGTCTCTCATCAGGAGCGCCTGCGGCAGATCAAAGCCGAGGGCGAGCCGCCAGTGCCGGCCCGGCACGCGCTGCCGGTAACTGCAGGCGCCACGCTCAGCGAAGCTGCCAGCCTTGCCCGGCTCGCGGCCGCCGGCATGCCGGTGGTCGAGCACTACGTGTGCCGCGACGTCGATGCAGCAGTCGCCGCATGGCAACGCATCGGCGCGCCGGTCGCAGTCAAGGCCAGCTCGCCACAGGTGCCGCACAAAAGCGAGCACGGGCTGGTGGCTTTGAACTGCAACGATCCGGAATCGGTTGCCAGCGCCTTTACTGCCCAGACCCGCACGCTGCAAAAGATGGGCGCAACGTGCGAAGGCGTCGTGGTCGCGCGCATGTCGCGTGGCCAGCGCGAATGCATGATTGGCGCGCACTGGGACCCGGTGTTCGGCGCCGTGCTGGTGGTCGGGGATGGTGGCAAGTATGTCGAGGTGCTGCGCGACACGGCTGTGCTGCTGGCGCCTTGTCGGGAGACTGACGTAGCCCGCGCGCTCGAAGGACTCCGCATCGCGCCTTTGCTGCATGGCGTGCGCGGTGAACCGGCGGTGGATATCGCGGCACTGTGCCGGGTTGCGGTTCAGGTCGGCGACATGGTGCACGCGGCTGGCGGGGAAATCCGGTCGGTGGATCTCAACCCGGTGATGGTGAATGCCGGTGGCGTGGTGGTTGTGGATGCGCTGGTGGAGGTTGCGGGAGAGTGATCTAGGGAGCGGAACGATGGCCCAAGTATCCAGCGCGCTTCTCCCCTCTCGCGCTTGCGGGAGAGGTCGGGGGGAGAGGGCAGGTGTAAGGCAAGTACGATGCCGCTTCACTTCGTGGAAGCTCCTGCCCTCTCCCCCGCCCCTCTCCCATAAATGGGAGAGGGGAGCAAATCTACCGGTGAATTGCGTGGCGTTGGTTGATAACGCCAGTCACAGCCTTATTCGACCGCAATCCCCTTATCCCGGATCACCTTGCCCCACTTCGCATAGTCCTGCCGCATACGCTGGCTCATCTGCGCCGGTGCCTGGTAGTTGGCGATCGCGCCAGCCTTCAGCAGCTTGTCCTGGACATCCTTGTCAGCCAGGATCTTGCCGACTTCGGTCGACACGCGGTCGACTACATCCTTCGGCGTTCCCGGCGGCGCCAGCAGGCCGCCCCACGACACGGCGTCGTAGCCCTTGAAGCCTTGCTCGGCAATGGTCTTGACGTCCGGCAGCATGCTCACGCGCTGCGGCGAGCCAATGGCGATGGCACGCAGCTTGCCGGCCTGGATATGCGGCAGCGCCGCGACGAGATCGGCGTACATGATCGGTACCTGGCCGCCGATGGTGTCGCTGATTGCGGGCACGCCGCCCTTGTACGGCACGTGCTGCATTTCGAAGCCGCCCATCTGCTTGAGCAGTTCCATGCTCAGGTGGCCGAAGCTGCCGGCGCCCGAGCTGGTGTAGTTGAGCTTGCCGGGCTGGGCCTTGGCTTGCGCGATCAGCTTGGGCAGATCGGTCACGGTCGGCAGCAGTGTCGGGTTGACTACGACCACGATCGGCAGGTCATAGACCGTGGCGACCGGCGTGAAGTCCTTGAGGGTGTCGTAGCCGGCCTTCTTGTACAGGTACGGCGCCAGCAGCGTCGGCGTGGCCAGCATCATGAACGTGTAGCCGTCCGGCGCGGTCTTGGCGACCTGCGCCGCGGCGATCGAGCCCGATGCGCCGGCGCGGTTTTCGACGATCACGGGCTGCTTGAGCGCTTCGCCCAGCTTCTGGCCGACGATGCGCGACGCGGTATCCGTGGGGCCGCCCGGCGGAAACGGCACGACAAGCTTGATCGGCTTGGTCGGCCACGCTTGCGCGAACGCGCTGCTGATCAGCAGCGGGGCGGCGGCCAGCGCCAGGATGGCGCGACGCCGGGAGTGGACCATACGGGTGAAATTTCGAATACGCACTTTATTGTTCCGGTTTGAGTCTGTGCAAGGTCTCCATCAGGCCCCCTTGCCGGGCCTTGCCGCGCGCACGCTCATGGCGTCCGCGCGGCGCGAATGCTCAGGCGTTGCCCGCTGTCTCGGGCAGCGTCAGCACGCCGCGCGCCTGCAGATCCTGCAGTTGCTCGTCGCTCATTTCCAGCAGGTTCTGCAGCACGGCACGCGTGCCTTCGCCCAGCGTCGGCGGCGCGTTGCGGATCGGCAGGCGCTGGCCGTCAAGACGGTACGGCGGCGCGAACACGTGCGTGCTGCCGGCCACGGGATGCGGCATTTCGCGCAGCAGGCCACCCTGGCGGGTCCGCTCGCTGGTCAGCGCCTCGTGCAGGCCGGCCACCTTGCCGCACGGAATGCCGCAGGCCGTCATGCGTTCCAGCAGCAGGTCGCGCCCGAAGCTGCGAATCAGGCCGGTGATCAGCGGGGTCAGCGTCTCGCGGTTCTTCGCGCGTTCCACGTTGGTGGCGTAGCGCGGATCTTCGACGATGTCCGGGCGCTCGATGACCTGGCGGCAGAACTTGTCGAACTGGCTGTTGTTGCCTACGGCGATGATCAGCGGACCATCGGCCGACTCGAACATGCCATAAGGCACGATCGACGGATGGGCATTGCCATAGCGCGCGGGGTCATGGCCGAGCAGCATCGCGTCGAGGCCGTAGTAGCCCGTGACCATCACGCCGCAGTCGTACAGCGCCATCTCGATCAGCTGGCCCTTGCCCTTGCGTTCACGGCGGAACAGCGCAGCCAGCACGGCCTGCGCGGCATACATGCCGGTCATCAGGTCGACCACGGCCACGCCGAACTTCAGCGGCGGCGTGTTCGCTTCGCCGTTGAGCGCCATCAGCCCGGCCTCGCCCTGGATCACCAGGTCGTAGCCAGGCCGCTTGGCCTCGGGACCGCTGGTGTTGTAGCCCGACACCGCGCAGTAGATCAGGTCCGGCTTGATGGCCTTGAGCTGCTCGTAGCCGAGGCCCAGCTTCTCGGCGCCGCCGGTCTTGAAATTGTGGATGACCACGTCGAACTGCGGCAGCAGGTCATAGACGATCTGCGCGCCTTCCTTGCTCTGCAGGTCGAGCGTGATGGACCGCTTGTTGCGGTTCATGCTGTTGAAGTACGTGGTCTCGGTCTTGCCGATGCGCATGCCCCAGTCGCGCGTGTCGTCGCCGCGGCCCGGGTGTTCCACCTTGACCACGTCGGCGCCGAAGTCGGCCAGAACCTGGCCGCACAGCGGCCCCGCGAACACACGCGACAGGTCCAGCACACGCACGCCCTCCAGCGGGAAGTCGACGTCCTGGGATGGTTCGGTTGTTGTTTGCATTGCTCGTCTCCATGCGCTGCAGCGAGGCATGTGCCGCCTAGCTGCAATGAATTGTTCTGGCCACACTGGCATCGCGCGCTGCGCGACGCCGGCATGTCAGCGGCCGGCCTGGTTCAGGCTGGCAAAGTCCTTGCCTTCCGCCACCAGCTTCTCGAGCAGCGGTGCCGGCTTCCAGAATAGCGGGTCTTCCTTGGCAAAGGTGCGGATATCTTCGAGGATCTTCGGCAGGCCGACCATATCGGCATACTTCATCGGGCCGCCGCGGAAGCGCGGGAAGCCGTAGCCCGCCAGGAACGTCACATCGACGTCGAGCGGACGCAGCGCGATGCCCTCTTCGACCACCTTGGCGCCCTCATTGACCATCGCGGCCATATAGCGGCGCATGATTTCCTCGGCCGTGAACTTGCGCGGCGCGATGCCCTTCTTCTGGCGTTCGGCATCGACAATGGCGAGCACTTCCGGGTCGGGCTGGCCGACACGCGCGCCTTGCGGGTACAGGTAGAAGCCGCGGCCCGTCTTCTGGCCGAACCAGCCGCGTTCGCAGATGCGGTCGGCCACTTCCACGTATCGCGCCTTCGGGTCGCGCGTGGCGGCGCGGCGCTTGCGCGTGGCCCAGCCGATGTCGCCGCCGGCCAGGTCGGTCACCTGGAACGGGCCCATCGGATAGCCGAAGCCGCGCACGGCTTCATCGATCTCGTAGGGGCTGGCGCCGTCTTCCATGATGTAGTCGGCAGCCTGCTTGTAGACGGCCAGGATGCGGTTGCCGATAAAGCCGTCGCACACGCCCGCACGCACCGGGATCTTCTTCATGCGCTTGGCCAGTTCGAACGCGGTCACGACCACGTCCGGGCTGACCTTGGCCGGCACCACGATCTCCAGCAGCTTCATGATGTTGGCCGGGCTGAAGAAGTGCAGGCCGATGACGTCCTGCGGGCGCGAGATGCTGCCGGCGATCGCGTCGATGTCGAGATACGACGTATTGGTCGCCAGCACGGCGCCCGGCTTGCACACGCGATCCAGTTGCTGGAACACGGCCTTCTTGACTTCGATGTCTTCGAACACGGCCTCGATCACGAGGTCCACGTCGGCAATCGATTCGTACGAGGTGCTCGGCGTGTAGCGCGCCATGATCGCGGCCTTGCCTTCCGGCGTCATGCGGCCCTTGGCGATCAGGCCGTCGTAGACCTTCTCGACATTAGCCTGGCCACGTGCGATGGATTCGGCATCGCGCTCGATCATCACGACCGGCAGGCCGGTGTCCAGCGCGGCCACGGTGATGCCCGCGCCCATGGTGCCGCCACCGATCACAGCGATGCGGTTGAGCGCACGCGGCGCGGCGCCTTGCGCTTCAGGCACCTTGGCGGTTTCGCGCTCGGCAAAGAATGCGTGGACCAGGCCGGCGCGCTGCGGGCTGTTCAGGCATTCGACGAACAGCGCGCGCTCCTTGGCGAGACCTTCGTCGAAGGGCAGTTCGACGGCGGCACGCACGCACTCGACGATCTTCAGCGGCGAGAACAGGCCGCGCGATTTCTTCGCGGTCTCGGCCTGCAGCGTGTCGAGCTCGGCAAGTGCGGCGGGCTTGTCGGCAATGGCGAGATCGCGCGTGCGGCGCAGCGGGGCGCCTTGTTGCAGCAATTCGTTGACGTAGGCGAGGCCAGCGGCCACGGGATCGTCGCCTTCGGCCAGGCGGTCGACCAGGCCTGCGGCCAGCGCGGCCTTGGCCGACAGGTGCTTGCCGCTGAGCATCAGATCGGCGGCCGCCTTCACGCCCATCAGGCGCGGTGCACGTTGCGTACCGCCTGCGCCGGGCAGCAGGCCCAGGTTGACTTCAGGCAGGCCCAGCTTGGCGGCCGGCAGCGCGAGGCGATAGTGGGCCGACATGGCCACTTCCAGACCACCGCCAAGGGCCGGACCGTGGATCGCGGCTACCACCAGCTTGTTGCTGGCTTCGATCTGGTTGCAGACCTCGGGCAGCGACGGCGGCATCGGCGGCTTGCCGAATTCGCGGATATCGGCGCCGGCGATGAAGGCCTTGCCTTCTCCCACGACCAGCACGGCGCGCACGCCGGCATCGGCTTCGGCCTGTTCGATGGCCTGCTTCAGGCCCTGGCGAACGGCAACGCCAAGGGCATTGACCGGCGGATTGCAGATGCTGATCACCTGCACGTCGCCGTGGCGGGCTGTGCGAACGACGGAAGCTTCGTTGGTCATGGGATTGTCTCCAGTTACTGACGGTCAGTCTGGCATTCTTGCCCCGATAAATTGACTATACAATTACAATGATTGTTGACATGACGTTAAAGAAAATTTGACGATCGGGTGAGGGGTTGGTGGTGGAGGTGGTGCTTGGCGGGTTTCGCTGGCGTAGCCGGTGGGGGTTTTGTGGTTGGGATTGAGGTTTCGTGCTTGGCAGGCGCCGCTGTTTCGCCGGCGTAGCCGGCGAGTCACTTTTTGTCCGAGCGACAAAAAGTAACCAAAAAGCGCGTCGTTGCCGCTGGCCATCAATTCCACGGCGA
>NZ_CAJPVI010000001.1 GCF_905397435.1 Cupriavidus numazuensis | reverse complement strand
AAAGGCTTTCGTCGCATCTTCTCCCGGTTCGACAAGCTGGACGTGATGTTCATCGCCTTCATCAATTTTGCGCTCATCGTCGACGGGCTCAGATAGTGTGAACAGGCCCTAACTATTCACAAGAGGTGACCATGAGCGAACTGACAGTCGGTGAGTTGAGGCGCCAACTCGATGGTCTGGACGACGACGTAAAGCTGTCGTTCTCTGGCGGCCTAACCTTTTACCGGCTCAAACGCTGGGGCGACGACGAATTCATCGTCGAGTTCAACGAGCCACAGGCAGACTTGTCTGACTCGTTTAAAAGGAAGAACCCGAATGTGAAGGTCGCGTTCATTGACATTAGCAATGTCGAGTGGGACGAGTCGGGTGTCATCGGCGGCCCTATCGACGTTGGGGTTCGGTAACCGGCTTCCGCTTGAGGCTTACACAGTGCTTATGTGCTGCGGGTAGAGGCGAACAAATCGCAACCGCAGCAGGAACTTAGCTGTCCCGTCCAAGTAATTCACGGTTGCTTGTTCTTCGCCTGCTGACAGGCGCGCCGCTACAGGCCGCGCACAGCGCTCGCCCGTAGGGTAGAGGCGCCCCCAGTGGTGATCGCGGCCCCAGCCGCCCGCTGTCGCCGCGCGGCCATACAAACGACAGCGGGTGCCATGTGGCACCCGCTGAAGGCAGAATCAGGCGGTGTATGAGTCGCCCTGCTGCTGGTTCCGTTTGATTAACGAGCGACGGTTTCCTATGGCTCGACTGCATCAGCGCCCCGCTGGACAAGACGCTGACGTTCTTCAGTTCATCTTCCACCGACCTCCATTCCGTGCATGAACGCACTCGGCTTGTACCGGTGGGTCACGTCGTTGTGGTTAGCGATGGGAGGTGGCTCGGGCAAGCTCTCTTGACCACACAGTCGCGCGAGGTATTCCGTCGCAATTGTTTCCCATTCCTCGGCGCCCATCATGTCCGGCCATGCCCCGCGAGGACGGTTCACACTGCGCGACTGCTCGACGCGATCAAGCCTCCGCAGTGTGGCCAGGCTGACTCGCGCTCTCATAGCTTGAACGTGATCTTGTTCAGCAGCGGTGCAAGCGCCTGCAACGGGGCTCGGTTGCACTCCACGCATTGCAGATTCGACACATACCGCTCCGCGACGTGCCCATTCTCACAGGGCGTGCCGGTGAAGAAGTGAGTCAATCCCCGGGCCTTCGCTTCGGATCTGGTGATCTCGATACGGTGGGTCATTGCATTCTCCTTGGCGGGACATACCCGACGCGCTGTGAAGCAGACGGGCAGCCTGCATGCGTACCTCAGGGTCATCGCAGTCGCGGATCGCCTCGTAGCACACTCGAACGGTCAGCGCATATTCGACCTCCATTTGCTCCGCGTCGAACGTACCGCCGTCATTGCTTACCACGCGGGCCTGCTGCGCCGTGATCGGGCTCAAGGTCGCGTGGGGTGCTAACGCCGGGTTGCTGTCCGTCTCGTCATACTCCTCAATGAGCCTGTGCGCGAGTTCGCGTGCCTCGTCCATGCTCGTGGGCAAGCGCCTGGATTACATCGAACCTTCGGGGGCGGTGCTGCCCAAGGCCGAAGCACTGCTGCCGATGTCTACAAAGTCCTCGCGCGATTTCGAGGCCCTCAGCGCGGTATGGTTTCGCCAGTGACTAGGCCGCATTGACGACGGGCCGGGCAAACCCCGTCCGGCCCTTGTCATCAATCCCTCTGAAATCTGCCTTTAGAAAGTCGAAATCACTTTAGGCATTTTCCTATATATCCCCCGCCTCGCATTTGGCAGCGTATGCAACGCCGGTGCGCATTGCGCCTGCGGCAGTCGCTGGCTGCCTTGGTAGCTATCTGGAGGCATTACGAATGAAAGAATCGCAGCAACCTATTCAACATCTGTTTGCAACCATCGGTGCGAAGACTGCGCTCGGCGGACGGGTGACTACCGCCACCAGTGGTCTTGTTCTGATGGGTTTGGCCGTCGCGAATGTTGGCGACGTAGTGACCTACGACGATGGTAGCGAGGCCGTGATTATCGATGGTGCCGGAGGATATGCCTACAGCGGAGACAAGCCGTTTGCCCTGGTAGGCAGTCACCTGAGCAACGGGGACCGTATTGTCGAGACGCTTCAGACTGGCCGGGGGATCGTGGTCCGCGAGGGCGACACCGTTGAAGGGCTCTTTGACCTGGCCTATGTGCCGCGGCCCGCCCCGCCGCGTTACCGGCTCGCCATGCGCGGCGCGACGACCGCACGGGGCGGGGTGTTGCGCGAGGTTTCCAGCGGATGGACTTTGCCCGATATGTTCGGCAACGCTGGCGCAGTGGGGGACCTGATTCATTATCGCGACGGTTCCACAGCGCGCATCGTCAGCGGCTTGGGTCTGGTGGACAACGGCGACTTCAAACCCTTGGCTTTCGTCGGCAGCAAGCTGGATAACGGCGACACGATTACCGATAGCCCTGAGCGCGTCGGCGCAGTGTCATCCAGCATGTTCACGGTCATGCGGCGCTAAGAGCCCATCTACCACCGACGAAAGAAGGAGGTATCGATGCCTGATACACGGTATTTTCTAAAGCATGGTGACCGGACCAGCACGGGCGGGCAACTTATCGCGATTCGCCCAAATTTTGCCCACCACGGAGTGGCAATGGGCATCGAAGGGGATATTGCAACGTGCCCGGTCTGTAAGTCATCTGGCCCCGTATTCAATGATTGCTATCCCAGTTGTGACTATCATGGCACGCAAGTGCTCGTGAACGGTGCGCGCGTGTACTGCAAGTGTGCTGAGCATCCAACTGTGTTCAATACGCAAAGAGATTCGACGGTCGAGGTCAACAGGAGTGCCCGTTACTCGCCTCCGTTGTCTGCTTCCAACTCGTATCGGGCAGAACCCTCCGCCCTTCAAGACGGAGAGGAAATCATCGAGCAATACTACGAACTAATTGATGCGAGCACAGGCGAACCCGCATCCGGCTATCGCCATGACTTGTTTATCGATGGTGAACGCGTTAGTCAAGACATGGCGTTGAACGGTGGGCGGAGCGCGACGGTGCGCGGCGGGCTCTCAACCCGCATCGTGATTTGGCTGGACAAGTCTCAGGAGACCCGAGCATGAGCGATTCTAAGGCTGCATCCCCCTTAACGTCCGAAGAGCGCCTTCTAGCGTCCATCGCCTACGGTGAGGCTTCCACGCAAGACAGCTACGAAGAGATGGCGGCCATCGCCAGCGTCATGGTTCGTCAGATGAAGGCGCGTGGCTACACGACCATCGACTCTTTCACGAAGAGTGATAAGACGTTCTCCTTCGCAGTAACGGACGGAAACGAGCGGTATGCGAAGATGATGAAGGCCAAGGATACGGATATTGTGAAGAGTGCCGCCTTGTCGGATGCCGTCAAGGCTTCCAAGAACGCTTTCGCGGGTGGGCAGGATTACTCGAATGGTGCGTACTTCTGGGACGGCGCGGACATCAAGTCCAACTACAAGAACCACGCCAAGGTGAAGAAGGGTGTTCACATTGACCCGGCACACAACGTCTATGGGATTCCGGACTCGGAGAAATTGAAGATCCTCAACAAGACGGTCAAGAAGAAAGTCAACGGAAAGGTCGTCACCTCACAGGAGGAAGTTGGCCGATACTCATGGGTGTATGAGTCCACTGCCGGTGTCGGTGGAACGATCTTCTGGCGCTACGGCCGGGACTTTGTGAACGTTACCCGTGCGAAGGAGTACCGATGATTCGACGAGCTGCCCCCGCCGCAATATTGCTGAGCCTCTGCGCGGTCTCGATGCAGGCATACGCGGAGAGGCCGCCGGAGGCGATTATGGATAGCTGCCTGCTGTTCGATAAGGCGATGCGCAGTTCCATTGTGATCACGCCTATCGACGGGCCGGAGGTGCTGGAAGACGAGTACGCGGTTCCCGGCTATACGGTATTCAAACCCGGCATCAGGTCCAACCCTCTGGCCGTTGGCTATGCGACCAGCCAGCGAGGCATGAATGACTTCGTAATGGTCGGCAAGTATCGCGGCTATCTCCGCCGTGCCGTGCCGCTAGGCAAGTTCAAGCCCGAGCGAATCGAGCCGCCGGAAAGCGCGGCGTATGCGATTGTCCAGGAGGGCGCGAGCCGGTACGTGTGCGTGATGACGAGCGACGGAAACGGAAGCGCAGCTTTCGTGCGATCGGCGCTTGTGGCCCGCATTCCGGCTAAGAAGATCGCGAGCATGACGCTCTACTACAAGGTCGCGGACGTGAAGAAGTTCAAGGTGTTCGATGAGACCCGCAACGATGAGGAGAAGCAACGATGACCAATAGACTGATCATTGCGGCGGCGATGGACAAGCTACAGCAGCGGAATTATGCGGCCGACAACGAATCGGCGGGAGGTCAGGCTAGTGGCCAATTTGTGGCAGATTAGGCAAGTTGTAGGAGGTGGCGAGAATCGGAATTCTTGGAATTCATAATCCGTTGGTGCCGTGTTCGACTCACGGGAGGCCCACCATTAAGCCAAAAAGGGCTTACAGCGATTCGCTGTAAGCCCTTTTTTCATTTCCGCTGCAAGGCGCGCGCTGCGTAGCCGTCAGAACTTATGGCGAATCCCCGCTACGGCGGTCACCTGTGACTTCGTAGACGACGGTGACAGCGTATAGATCTGCGCATAGGTGGCATCGCCCGCCGCACGTTGGTAGATCCCGACCAGGAAAAGGTCCGTGCGCTTGGAAAGGAAGTAGTCGGCGCCAAGGTTGAGCTGGTGCCATTTGGGCTGGTTGCCCCCGGGCTGGTATTCGCCCCAGGTGTAGATGTACGCGACGCCGAGGAGCAGTTCGGGCGAGATGTTGTGGGTGACCGAGATCTCGCCGTTGTTGACGGTCAGCCTGGTCTTGTCCAGGTAGTCAAAGCGCACATTGGTGTATAGCAGCGACACGCCTGTCTTGCCGAACTGGTAGGCGCCGCCGGAGCCGAAGATGCGTTGATGCTCGACTTTCGCTCCGCTTGCCAGGCTCGTGACGAACGGCGACGTAAAGCCGTAGTCGCCCACCACGGCGCCGGACTGGTTGCTGGCGCTGTTCGGCGTGTTCAGTTCTTCATAGGCGACACCCACGGACAGATCGCCGCTCTTGTAGGAAACCCCCAGGCTGTAGGCATTGTTCGAGCGGAAATCACCCGGCTTCTCGCCGAGGCTGAACATGCCGGCGAACTGGAGTCCGCCATACGTAGGGCTCTTGTACGCGAGCGTGTTGTTGACGCGGAAGGTGTTGAAGACGTTGTCGCTGTCGCCGATGTGCGTGCCAAATGCGGCGAACTGCGTGGCCGACTCATACGGCCACAACGTAGCCGCGGGCAGATCGTACTGCCGCCCCAGGGTGATCGTGCCCAGTTGCTGCGATGACATACCGACGAACGCCTGGCGCCCGAACAGGCGACCGCCTTGCGACAGCGTACCGGTGTCGATGGCGAAGCCGCCTTCCAGTGTGTAGAAGGCGTTGACCCCGCCGCCAAGTTCTTCCGTTCCCCGCAAGCCCCAGCGCGGCGTCTGCATCGGCCCGTTGGGCATCTGCACCTGGGAGTGGCCATTCTGATTGTTGGCATACAGGATGCCGGTCGAAATCAGGCCATACAGATTGACCCCACTCTCCGCATGGGGGGTCGAGTACGCCAGCAGCATGGCAGCGCCAGCGATGAGTCGTCGCTTCATGAAGATGTTCTCCTAATGGGCAATGAATGAATAAGGGACGTCCTCCCCGGATGCACGCATGTGCACAGGGATCGAAAAAGGCGGGGCTGGGGAAGCGGCGGGAAGCTGCTAGGTGGGCAGTGCGGTCGTGCCGCAGGCCGCGGTCAATGCCGCGCGCGTCGGAACAGGCATGCCGGCGGGCGTGGACGTAGGAATGCCGGGTAGCCGGCTAAACACATTCTTCACATTGGTCTCCTCTTGAATCTCTTTTTTCACGAGATTTAGGGCCATTGTCTGCGCAGGAAATCCGCCCGAGGAAGCACAGATTTTGGCTCCCATCGAGCGAATTTTTCGCTCACCGCCACGCCGGGCGCCCGCTTGGGCACATCGGGTGATCTGGATGCCAGTGCTCTAATTTCGGCATCACCAATGCTCTAAAAACGATTCTTGTTAGAGCACCTGCGCCCACGCAGAATAGACCCACACGAGATTTGGCCGGTGTTGCCAGGCCAGCGGAATGCAAGAGAAACCAAAGGAGATGTAGATGTCAGGACTGGAAAATCCGAGGCGCCGCCAACTGCTGCAGACGTCGGTCGCAGCGGGCGGACTGGCCGCCTCGGGCGCATTGCTGTCCGTACGCTGCCTTGCGGCCGATCGGGCCATGATCAATATGCAACTGGGCTGGGTGCCCGGCGGCAACCAGGTAGGCGAGGTCGTGGCCAAGCGCCTCGGCTACTACGAGCAGGAAGGGATCGATTTCAAGATCCAGGCCGGAGGCCCGAATATCGATGGCGTGGCCATCGTCGCCTCCGGGCGTGGCGAGGTCGGACAGATCTCTTCGAGCCCCTCGGTCATGCTGGCCGTGTCGGAAGGCCTGCCGGTCAAATGCTTCGCGGTTGGCCTGCAACAGCATCCGTACGCTTTCTTCTCGCTCAAGAAGACGCCGATCCGCTCCCCGCAGGACATGATCGGCAAGCGTATCGGCATCCAGGCTACTGGCCTGGTGCTGCTCAAGGCCTTGATGGTCAAGCACAAGATCGCAGAGAGCCAGGTCAATATCGTGCCGATCGGGGCCGACATGACGCCGCTGCTGAGCGGCCGCGTCGATGCGGTGACGGGCTGGCAGACCAACGTTTCCGCCCTGAAGGCGCTAGGTGCGGACCGCGTCGACCTGAGCCTGTGGGACTCGGGAGTACGCCTCTATGCCTTGCCCTACTACGCGCACACCAGCACGCTGAGCAAGCATCCGGAGTTGCTGCAGCGGTTCCTGCGTGCGACGGCACGCGGCTGGGTCTATGCGAACAAGAACCGCGACCAGGCTGTCGACCTGCTGCTCAAGGACTACCCAAGCCTCAATGCAGCGGATGAACGCGCCGCCATCGATTCGTTGATGGGGTACGCCTTCGGCAAGGACAGCCGCACGCAGGGCTGGGGCACGATGGATCCCGCCGTGTGGCAGGAGCAGATCTCCCTGTATGCGCAACTCGGCCAATTCCGCGCGCGCCCCCCGAAGCTTGAGGATGTGATGACGCTCGACATCCTGCAGGCCACCAAGTCTTCCCGTTTGATGGTGTAAGCATGCACGCAGCTCAACCCAATCTCTCGAGTTCGGCGCTGTCGATCAGTTGCCGCAATATCAACGTCCGCTTTTTCACCGACCGCCGCAAGACGACGGCTCTCGAAGGCCTGAGCCTCGATGTGGCCAGCGGGGAATTCCTGACCTTGCTTGGCCCTTCGGGTTGCGGCAAATCGACCTTCCTGCGCGTGGTTGCCGATCTGGTCAAGCCAAGCCGCGGGGAGATCCAGGTGCTCGACGTGGCCCCGCAGGTTGCGCGGGCTCGCCGCGATATCGGATTCGTATTCCAGGACGCGGCGCTGCTGCCGTGGCGCACCGCCTTGCAGAACGTCGAGTTGCCGCTGGAAGTCGCCAATGGCCGCGCGCGCGCCGGCCGCGCGACCCCGCGCGAATTGCTCGAACTGGTCGGACTGAAAGGCCGCGAGGATGCCTACCCGCACGAGATGTCTGGCGGCATGCGCCAGCGCGTGGCGATCGCCCGGGCACTGGTCAGCGACCCCAAGGTGCTGCTGATGGACGAGCCGTTCGGCGCCCTCGACGAAATTACGCGCGACCGGCTCAACGAGGAGTTGCGCCGCGTCTGGCGCGAAATGGGACTGACCATCCTGTTCGTCACGCACAGCATCTACGAAGCGGCATTCCTCGGCCAGCGCGTGCTGCTGCTGGCCGCCAACCCGGGCCGGGTCAAGGAGATCGTGCCGGTCACATTGCCCGAGGACCGCACGCTGGATATTCGTGAAACGTCCGAATTCGTACAACTGAGCGCGCATCTGCGGCGCGTGCTGGAGACCTGCTGATGAGCACTTCGCAAATAAAGCTGAACCTGCCGGACGTGGGGCCGGATGCCGAGGCGGATGCCTACTTTGCCGGCCGCCGCCGCCGCATCTGGCGGGCACGTGCCATGCCTGCGCTGGGCATCGCCGGACTGCTGCTGGCGTGGTGGGCGGTGGTGGCGGGGTTCGACATCAAGCCATTTATCGCGCCGTCACCGGGCCTGGTGCTGCAGACACTGTTCGACAAGCGCGACGTGTTGTTGCAGAACCTGCTCCCGACCACTATCGAAGCAGTCGGCGGCTTCCTGCTCGGGAACCTGCTCGCGATCGTGTTGGCGACTGTGTTTGTTCACAACAAGACGCTGCAGGAGATCTTCTATCCGGTGGCGGTGATGATCAATTCGATCCCGGTGGTGGCGAAGGCGCCGATCCTGGTGCTGATCATGGGCAACGGCATCGAACCGAAGATCACCATCGCTGCCATCGTGTGCTTCTTCCCGACGCTGGTGAACATGGTGCGCGGGCTGGAAGCCGTCAATCCGCAATCGCTGGAGCTGATGCAAGTGCTGTCGGCCAGCAAGCGGGAGATCTTCTTCAAGCTGCGCCTGTTCAATTCGCTGCCCTATCTGTTTTCCGCCTTGCGAATCGCGGCCTCGATGTCGGTCATCGGCGCGGTGGTGGGCGAGTGGATCGGCGCGACCGAAGGTGTGGGCGCCATGATCATCCAGGCCACCTATGCCTTCGACTCCGCCTTGCTGTATGCGGCCATCGTCATGTGTGCGGCGATGTCCGGCACTTTCTTCCTGGTAATCGCGGCGCTCGAGCGCTGGCTTATCAAGTGGCAACCCCAGAACGCCCATTGAAGACGGCGCGACAACAATTATTCCGAGGATAGCAATGAACAAGATCAGTGACTGGATCCAGCAGCCGGCACGGGACGTGCGCGTCGCAGCCAAGGCCGATGTGGTGGTAGTGGGGGGTGGCCCGGCGGGGCTGTCGGCCGCGCTGGCGGCTGCGCGCAACGGCGCCGATACCATCCTGCTCGAGCGCTACAACCACCTGGGCGGCCTGGCCTCCGGCGGCATGGTGCTGGTGCTCGACGACATGTGGGACGGGCACCAGCAGGAAATCTCGGTGCGCGGCAATTGCATGACCATGATCGAGCGCATGGCCGCGCTTGGCCTGGCCAGGTTCCCGAAGTCCAACGAATGGGGCGAGGACCCTGCCGCCTACCGACGCTGGGGACGTTGGGGCACGTTTGACTTCCATAGCCAGAAGACGCCGCACCCGGTCTGCTTTGCTGCGGCCTTTGATCCCGATGCCTACAAGCGCGTGGCGCTCGACATGGTGCAGCAAGCCGGCGTCCGGCTGCGGCTGCACTCCTGGTTCTCGCAGACCCTGGTCGAGGACGGCCAGGTGAAGGGCGTGATCTGCGAAACCAAGAGCGGGCGCGAGGCCATTCTGGGCGACGTGGTGATCGACGCCACCGGCGACCTGGACGTCGCCGCCTCGGCCGGCGCGCCGCACATCGGTGGCAGCTATATCACCACCACCGTGTTCCGCCTTGGTGGCGTCGACACGGAAGCCGCCGAGCGATTCGAGCATGAGGAACCGGAGGCCTATGCGCAGCTCGATCGGCAGATCAAGCGCATCCTCGGCGGCTCCTGGGGCCTGTGGTGGCTCAAGACGCCGCTGCCGGGCGTGGTGTGGTGCAACTGCCCGCACATGGCCGGCATCGACGGCCTGAAGGCGGAAGACCTGACCCGCGCTGAATTCCAGGGGCGCAGCCACATTCACGCCGTGATCGAGTTCGTGCGCGAGAAGCTTCCCGGCTTCGAGCAGTGCTACCTGATCGACGTCGCGCCGCAGACCGGCGTGCGCCAGACGCGCCTGCTCGAAGGCGAGTACGTAATGAGCAAGGAAGACGTGGCGCAGCGCGTGCGCTTCGAAGACAGCATTGCGCGCGGCCGCGATTACTACATGCCGTACCGCGTACTGCTGCCAAAGCAGGTGGACAACCTGCTGGTGGCCGGCCGCCACTACTCGGCCAGTTCGCAGGCGCAGAAGATTTCGCGCGAGATTCCGCCGTGCATGGCGATGGGCGAAGCGGCGGGCGTCGCGGCGGCAGTGGCGCTTCAGTCGGGCGTGCGGGTGCGTGATGTCGACGTGAGCCGCGTGCAGAAGACCCTGCGTGCCCAGGGCGCGGACCCCGGTGACCAGAGCGGCCGCAATGCCGATATTCCGGCGCTGGCCGCATACGTGCCGCAGGCGCAGGCAGCATGAACAAGAAGGAGAACGAGAACATGCAGCAAGACTTGCCGCTGACGGGAATCCGCGTGATCGATTTCACGCAGGTGATGATGGGGCCGGTGTGCACGCAAACGCTGGCGGACTACGGCGCCGACGTGATCAAGGTAGAGCGCAGGGGAGCTGGCGATCTCAGCCGGTCCACCTTCGCGCCGGTGGCGGGTGCCGACAACCCGATCTTCTGCAGCCTGAACCGCAACAAGCGCAGCGTCGCGCTCGACCTGCGCGATCCGGAGGCCATGGCCGATGTGCGGGCGCTGATCGCCGGCGCTGACGTGGTCGTCAACAACTTCCGTGCGGGGGTGATGGAGCGCATGGGCCTCGGCTACGAGGCATGCCGCGAACTCAACCCGGGGATCATCTACGCGGTCGGTACGGGTTTCGGAGAGAGCGGGCCTTACGCGCACAAGGGTGGTCAGGACGTTCTCGCGCAAGCCGTCAGCGGCGTCATGGCGCGCCGCGCCGACGAGTCGGTGCCGGTCTCCGTCTATCCGACCGCGCTGGCCGACTACTCGGCTGGCATGCATATGGTGCAGGGCGTGCTGCTGGCCCTGCTGCACCGTGCCCGCACCGGAGAGGGACAGAAGATCAGCGTGTCGCTCTACAACTCGATGCTGGCCATGCAGATGCAGGAAGCGGCCATGATCATGATGGAGGACTCGGAGGTCAACTGGGCCGCGATGCCGCTGTCCGGTGTGTTCCACACCCTGACGGGGCCGCTGGTGATGGTCGGCGCCTTCAAGGAGAACCCGCTGCGCGACATCTGTACCGCGCTCGGCCTTGAAGACATGTCGGTCGATCCGCGCTATTGCGACCTGAACCGCCAGTTCGAGAACAAGGCCACGCTGCAGGCGGCATTGCGCGAACGCTTTGCCACCGGCACCCGCGAACACTGGCTGCAGCGGCTGGAAGAGCAGGACATCCTGTGTGCGCCGGTGCGCGACCTGCGCGAGGCGCTGAAGGACCCGCAGACCCTGCACAACCAGCTCCTGCTGGAAGGCCAGGGAGAAGGCAGGCCGGTCCGGTTCGTCGGCAGCCCGATCAGCATGTCGTCAGCCCAGGTCAGCCTGCGCCGGGCGCCGCCGCGCCTTGGCCAGCACAACGACGAGGTGCTGGGCGAAGTGGCCCGCGCGCGCGCCAATACCAGTGTGGGGGCAGTATGAGCGTACACCTGCAAGTCGAGAACTACGTCGCCACGGTGACGCTTTCGCGCCCCGATGTGCTCAACGCGATCGACCTGGCCACCGAGGCCGAGTTGCAGCGCATCTGGAGCGAACTGGAACACCGCCGCGACGTGCGCGTGGTGGTGCTGACCGGCGAGGGCGAGCGTGCCTTCTGCGTCGGCGCCGACCTGAAGAATCCCGCAACCACGGGTCTCGAGTACTGGGGCGCGGCGCGTCCCGGTGGCTTTGGCGGCATCGCGCTGCGCGAGACACTGAACGTGCCGGTGATCGCTCGCGTGAACGGCTTCGCGCTTGGCGGCGGCTTCGAAATGGTGCTGGGCTGCGATATTGTGGTGGCGTGCGAGGAAGCGAGCTTCGGTTTGCCCGAGGCGCTCGTCGGGCGTATGCCGCTCGATGGCGGCATGACGCTGCTGCAGCGGCAGATTCCCTACCGCAAGGCCATGGCGATGCTGCTGACGGGGCAGCGGATGTCGGCGCGCGAGGCCGCAGACATCGGCCTCGTCAACGAAGTGGTGCCGCGCGAAGGGCTGGACGCGGCGGTGCAGCGCTGGGTCGATGCGCTGCTGGCCTGCGCGCCACTGTCCCAGCAGGCCATCAAGCAAGTGGTGCGGCGCACCTCGACGCTGTCGCCGGCCGACGCCCAGGCCTTGCGGCTGCCGGCGCTGGTGACCGCGCTGCAGTCCGAGGACGCGCACGAAGGCGTGCTGGCCTTCCAGCAGAAGCGCAAGCCGCAGTGGCAGGGGCGGTGATGGCTTACGTCATTGCCTCGGCCTGTATCGATGTCAAGGACGGCGCCTGCGTAAAATGCTGTCCGGTCGATTGCATCTATGAAGGCGGCCGCACCCTCTACATCCATCCCGACGAATGCATCAGCTGCGGGGTGTGCGTGTCGGTGTGCCCGACCGAAGCCATCTACGAGGATGTCGAGTTGCCGCCGGCGGAAGTGGTGTTCGCTGACATCAACCGGGAGTTCTTCCATGCCGGGGTTAGCGGGGTTGGCTCACCCGGTGGTGCGGACTATGTCGGCCCACTGGCATGCGATCATCCCCTTGTCGCGGCGTTTCCGGCCAGGGACAGGTAAATAGCGATCGCGCCGGTATCGCGAATCGGGGAGAACAGGTCATGCACGCCAGCATTCTGAAGTACTTTGTCGAGGTCGCCCGTTGCGGATCGATCCGCAAGGCTGCGCAGAATCTTTATGTTGCGTCGAGCGCGGTGAACCGGCAGATCCTCAAGCTGGAATCGGAGATGGGCACCGACCTGTTCGACCGCCTGCCCAACGGCATCCGCCTGAACGCGGCCGGAGAGCGGATGCTTCAGCATATCCGCGTGACGCTGAACGACTTTCACCTGATGCGCAGCGAACTCGACGAACTCAAGGACGAGCGCAAAGGGCACGTGTCGGTCGTGGCGATGGACTCGCTCTTTGTCGACTTCCTGCCCGCGGCAGTGGAAGACTTCTCGGAGCTTTATCCGGCCGTGACGTACTCCATCGCAGCGGTTACGCCCTGGGATGTGCCGTCCAAAGTGCTGGGCGGCGAGTTCGATGTCGGCGTCACCTTCATCGCCAAGCTCCCGGCCGGCCTGGACGTGGCGGCACAGGTGGCGCTGCCGCCCGGAGTGGTGATGGCATCGTCGCATCCGCTGGCCAGGCAGGAACGCCTGAGCTTTGCGGACTGCCGCAACCACGCGTTCCTGCGGCTGGAGGGGCGCTCCCCGATACAGGGCGTGGTGTCTCCGAAGTTTGCGGAATTCTGGGATCTGCTGACGCCCAGCGTCACCTGCAACTCGACCACGCTGCTCAAGCGGCTGATCGCATCGGGGCGGGGCATCTCGTTTTTCTCCAAGCTTGCCTTCGTGGAGGAAATCGCGAGCGGCGAAGTGGTCTGGCGTCCCTTCGACGAGCCCAATATCAACGCGCTGACCGTCGGCATCATCACCCCGACTCAGCGTGCGCTGCCCAATGTCACGCATGACTTCGTCAGAGGCATCGTGCATCGCCTGAAACAGGTGGAGCTGTCCCTGCTCGATACCTGAGCACCCGGCGTCCCGCACTTGGCTTGTCTTGATCTTTCCCGCTTTGGGCGGGAGAGCGGGCGGCTGTCGCCCGTTCCATCCCTCATCAACCGTGAGTACCTTCGAATGAATCGCAACTACATCGCCGGCCAATGGCTGGAGGGCGTCACCACTGTCGCCAACATCAACCCGTCCGACACCACCGACATCGTCGGCTACTACGCCCAGGCCGATGCCGCCCAGGCAGACGAGGCCATCGCTGCAGCGCATGCAGCGGCGCCGCTGTGGGCGAGCAGTACGCCGCAACAGCGCGCCGATGCGCTGGACCGGATCGGCAGCGAGATCCTTGCGCGCCGCGAGGAGCTCGGCCGATTGTTGTCGCGCGAGGAGGGCAAGACCTTGCCGGAGGGCATCGGCGAGGTTGCGCGCGCGGGCAATATCTTCAAGTTCTTTGCCGGTGAAGCACTGCGCCAGCGTGGCGACAAGCTGGCCTCGGTACGCCCGGGCATCGAGATCGAGGTCACGCGCGAGCCGGTCGGTACGGTCGGAATCATTGCGCCGTGGAACTTCCCGATCGCGATTCCAGCCTGGAAGATTGCGCCGGCGCTCGCGTTCGGCAACACGGTCGTATTCAAGCCGGCGGAGCTCGTGCCGGGCTGCGCCTGGGCGCTGGCGGAAATCATCAGCCGGGCCGGGCTGCCTGCGGGGACGTTCAACCTGGTGATGGGCCGGGGTGCGGAGGTCGGCCAGGCCCTGCTGGATGATTGGCGCATTGACGCGATTTCGTTCACCGGGTCGGTTGCTACCGGCACCCGCGTGGCACAGGCGGCCGCGACGCGGCTGGCGAAGGTCCAGCTCGAGATGGGCGGCAAGAACCCGATGGTGGTGCTCAACGATGCCGACCTGGACGTCGCGGTCGAATGCGCGGTACAGAGCGCGTTCTTTTCCACCGGCCAACGCTGTACGGCGTCCAGCCGGCTGATCGTGGAGGAGGGCATCTACAAGCGCTTCGTCCAACGCATGCGCGAGCGTACTGCGGGCCTGAAGATCGACCATGCGCTTGCCACCGGCACTGACATCGGGCCAGTAGTCAGCGGCGCACAGATCGAGCAGGATCTGAGCTACATCGCGATCGGGCAGCAGGAAGGCGCACGGCTTGTGCATGGCGGCGAAGCCGTGACGCGTGCCACGCCGGGCCATTACCTGACGCCGGCCATCTTTGCCGACTGCAGCAACGAGATGCGGATCTGCCGTGAGGAAATCTTCGGGCCCGTTGCTGCCATCATCCCGGCGCGCGACTATGAGCATGCACTGGAGCTTGCCAATGACACGGAATTTGGCCTTGCTACCGGCATCTGCTCTACGTCGCTCAAGCATGTACAGCATTTCAAGCGGCACGCGCAGGCGGGCATGGTCATGGTCAACGTGCCCACCGCAGGCGTGGACTACCACGTGCCATTCGGCGGCCGCAAGGCATCCAGCCTCGGCTCGCGGGAGCAAGGAAGCTATGCGGCCGAGTTTTACACGACGGTAAAGACGGCCTACGTGGCCGGGTAAGGTCAGCGGGGCGCTATGGCCGCATCCCTGAGCACTCTGCGTGAACAAGGATGCGGCTTGTGCTGGCCTGTCAGGCTTGTCGGCTTGCTTCAGTATCCGGCCGTGCGATCGACCAGGTTCAGCAACTCCCTGCCATCGCGCATCCGCCGCACGTTCTCCACGCACTGCTGCGCGACCAATTCATACGACGGATCGCACGCAATATGCGGCGTGGCTTCGATGCGCGGATGGTTCCACACCGGATCGCCGGGCTCCGGCGGTTCCTTCGAAAACACATCGAGCGCCGCACCGGCCAGATGGCCTGCGTCGATCAGCGCGATCAGGTCGGGCTCGACCAGATGCTCGCCCCGGCCGACGTTGATGAAGAACGCGCCGGCGGGCAGTTGCGACAGCGTTTCCCGATTGAGCAGGCCGTGGGTCTGCGGCGTCAGCGGCAGCGTGCAGACGAGGATATCGGTCTGCGCGAGCATGGCCGACAGGCCCTCGGCACCGGTGTAGTCGGTCACGCCCGGAATGCCCTTGTCACTGCGGCTCCATCCCGCCACCGGAAAGCCGATGGACGCGAACGTGCGCGCGACGGCGCTGCCGATCTCGCCCATGCCAAGCACGCCCACGCGGTAGTGCGCGAGGTCGGGGGCAGGGTGGCGCTTCCATTCGCCGCGGCGTTGCTGCTCGGCATAAGTGCCGAGGCGACGCGCATGGCGCAGGGCCATGGCCAGCACGTAATGCGCGATGCCCGTCTGCTGGCCCGGATCGACCACGCGCGTGACTGGCATGCTTTCGGGCAGATCGGGCGCGCTCACGAGCTTGTCGACGCCGGCCGCGGCGCTGCAGATCAGGCGCAGGTTGCGGTAGGCGGGCAGCACGCCAGGCTTCAGGCCCCAGGCGATCATCGCTTCGACTTCGTCGGCGGGCGCGTTTTCGCGGCCGATCCAGACCGGGATGTCGGGCGCGGCTTCGCGCAGTGCGGCGCCAATGGCGCCGGCCATGAACGATGGCAGATGTACGAGGATGCCCATGTCAGTTCCGGAAGTCGGGTTGGATACGGTCCAAACGGCGCAGCAGGGCCGGCCATGCGAGGCCCGAGCCCTTGCCCTTGGTCGCCTGGCGCGCCTGTTCGCCCACGTCGGCGCTGGCGGATTCCGGCACCGTGGTCAACGCCGAGCCGCCGCTCTGCGCGAGGATCTGGATGCGGCAGGCCGACTCCAGCGTGTACATCGTCAGGAACGCGTCGGACACCGCGCGGCCGCAGGTCAGCAGGCCATGGTTGCGCAGGATCATCTGCTTGCTGCGGCCCAGGTCGGCGACCAGGCGAGCCTTCTCGTCCTCGCGCAGCGCCACGCCTTCGTAGTCGTGATAGGCCAGGCCCATGCGCGCGAACATCGCCTGTTGCGACAGCGGCAGCAGGCCGGCCTGCTGCGCCGACACCGCCACGCCGTGCGGCGTGTGCGTATGCATGACGCAGCCGATTTCCGGACGGGCTTCATGCACGGCGCTGTGGATGATGAAGCCGGCCGGGTTCACGTCGTACGGCGTGTCGAGCACGGGCTCGCCGTGGTGGTCGACCTTGACCAGGCTCGACGCCGTGATCTCGTCGAACAGCATGCCGTACGGATTGATCAGGAACTGGTCCGGCGCGTCGGGTACGCGTGCCGAGATGTGCGTGAAGATCAGGTCGTCCCAGCCGAAATGCGCGACCAGGCGATAGGCCGCTGCCAGGTCGACGCGCATCTGCCATTCCGCGTCGGAAACTTGATTCCTGACGGAATCGACGAGTTGAACTTGCGCCATGTGAATGCCTCCGGGGGTGCTTTCTGTGTTGTGAGTGCCGTGGCATTCTGCCCCCGCGGGCGCACGCAAGTCTGTTAAGTATTGGACAATCTCGCTTTGGTCAGCGGGAGGGTGATGTGAAAGGCGTGGATTCCGGCAAGGCGCTGCCGCGCAGCGTGATCACGACTGGCTGGCTGCACAATGCGTCGGCCCGCGTGCTCGATGCCGTACAGAAGGCCGCACGCCGTCAGCGCTTCGGCGATGGCGCGATGATCTTCGCGCGCGGCGATCCGCCCACGTATTTCTGCATGGTGCTGGCGGGGCGCGTGCGCATGAGCCGCGTCAGCGCGAGCGGGCGCGAGTCGGTCTATGCGGTGATCGGGCGCGGCCGGTGGTTCGGCGAGATCTCGCTGCTCGACGGCAAGCCGCGCACGCATGACGCGTTCGCAGTCGGTAGCACCGAACTGCTGGTGCTGGGCCGCCGCGACTTCGACCGCATCCTGGTTGCGCATCCGGAAGGCATGCACCTGATCGTGCAGCAGATGTGCGCACGGCTGCGCGTGGCGTTCGACCATACCGAGCATGCGCAGCAGGCGCCCGTCGATGCGCGCATGGCCGCGCGCCTGCTCGAACTGGCCGACCGCACCGACCACGTGGTGCGCGTGTCGGCCGAAGACCTCGGCGACATGGTCAACCGCTCGCGCCAGACCGTGGCCAAGTATCTGCAGGCGTGGGAAGAGGCGGGCTGGATACGACGCCACTACCGGCAGGTGGAACTGCTGCAGCCCGCGGCACTCAGGAAGCTGGCAACCGGTTGAGGGGGGTGCGCCGCGTGGTACATTCGCCGATGATGTAAACACCGCTCTATACAAGTCCGGCGGGCACCGCGGCAGCATTGCCGGCGGCGCCAGCCTCCACGGGAAAACAGTTTTGTCTCAAGCCACCGCACAGCCGGGCCGGCCCGCCGCCGGGCTGTCCGATACGCTGCCGGCACCGCTCTATGCGCGCGTCAAGCAGTTCATCAGCAGCAAGATCGCCGATGGCAGCTGGCCGCCGCATCATCGCGTGCCTTCCGAAACCGAGCTTGTCGAAGAACTCGGCGTGAGCCGCATGACGGTCAACCGCGCGCTGCGCGAACTGACTGCCGACGGCATGCTGGTGCGCATGCAAGGCGTGGGTACTTTCGTCGCAGAGCCCAAGCGCAACTCCGCGCTGTATGCGGTCAATAACATCGCCGAGGAAATCGCGGCGCGTGGCCGCCGCCACCATGCCAGGGTGGTCAAGAGCAGCGAGGAGGTTGCGGGCGCCGCGCGCGCGGCCGCGCTCGATGTGGGCGAGAGCCAGCGCG
This sequence comes from Cupriavidus numazuensis, assembly GCF_905397435.1. Taxonomy (GTDB): domain Bacteria; phylum Pseudomonadota; class Gammaproteobacteria; order Burkholderiales; family Burkholderiaceae; genus Cupriavidus; species Cupriavidus numazuensis. The sequence continues at coordinate 390,315 of NZ_CAJPVI010000001.1, read as the reverse complement.
TGTTCCACACGGTGATCGTGCACTACGAGGACGATGTGCCGATCCAGCTCGAGGACCGCTACGTCAACCCGACAGTCGCGGCCGATTACCTCGAGCAGGACTTTACGCGCCAGACGCCCTACGAATACCTGTCGCGCGTGGCGCCGCTGACCGAGGGCGAGCACGTGGTCGAAGCGGTGCTGGCCACGCCCGACGAATGCGCGCTGCTGCAGATCGACCGCGGTGAGCCGTGCCTGCTGATCCGCCGGCGCACGTGGTCGGGCAACCGCGTCGTGACGTCGGTGCGCCTGCTGCATCCAGGCTCCATGCATCGGCTGGAAGGGCGCTTCACTTCCTGACCCCGCGTTACTAGTTCGACACTCGCGCCCGGCAAAGTCCGGGCGCAGTCACTTCAAGGCTTAGGTTCTTTGTCGGTCCTCGGGAATACCCCAATACATCTATGCTTGTATATACAACACTATACACCCCTATCAGATGATGTTTCCCGGCCGTGCCGAGGCCAGTTGTTCCGAAATCCCGAAGGAGTTGTGCCGTGAGTGAGAACCCCCGTTTCCGCGATATCGAAATCCGTGCCCCGCGTGGTACCCAGCTGACCGCCAAGAGCTGGCTGACCGAGGCCCCGCTGCGCATGCTGATGAACAACCTCGACCCCGAGGTCGCGGAGAACCCGAAGGAACTGGTGGTCTACGGCGGCATCGGCCGCGCTGCGCGCAACTGGGAATGCTACGACCGCATCGTCGAGGTGCTGACCCGCCTGGAAGACGACGAGACGCTGCTGGTGCAGTCGGGCAAGCCGGTCGGCGTGTTCCGCACGCACCGCGACGCGCCGCGCGTGCTGATCGCCAACTCCAACCTGGTGCCGCACTGGGCCAACTGGGAACACTTCAACGAGCTCGACGCCAAGGGCCTGGCCATGTACGGTCAGATGACCGCCGGTTCGTGGATCTACATCGGCAGCCAGGGCATCGTGCAGGGCACGTACGAGACCTTCGTCGAGGCCGGCCGCCAGCACTACGGCGGCAACCTCAAGGGCCGCTGGGTGCTGACCGCGGGCCTCGGCGGCATGGGCGGCGCGCAGCCGCTGGCCGCGACGCTGGCGGGCGCCTGCTCGCTGAACATCGAATGCCAGCAAAGCCGCATCGATTTCCGCCTGAAGACGCGCTATGTCGACGAGCAGGCCACCGATCTCGACGACGCGCTGGCCCGCATCGACCGCTACACCTCGCAAGGCAAGTCGATCTCGATCGCGCTGTGCGCCAACGCCGCCGAAGTGCTGCCGGAACTCGTGCGCCGCGGCGTGCGCCCGGACATGGTCACCGACCAGACCAGCGCGCATGACCCGCTCAACGGCTACCTGCCGGCGGGCTGGGGCTGGGACGAATACCGCGAGCGTGCGCAGCGCGAGCCGGCCGTGGTGGTGAAGGCCGCCAAGGCGTCGATGGCCGCTCACGTGAAGGCCATGCTGGACTTCCAGAAGATGGGCGTGCCGACCTTCGACTACGGCAACAACATCCGCCAGATGGCCAAGGAAGAGGGCGTGGCCAATGCCTTCGATTTCCCGGGCTTCGTGCCGGCCTATATCCGCCCGCTGTTCTGCCGCGGCATCGGCCCGTTCCGCTGGGCCGCGCTGTCGGGCGATCCGCAGGACATCTACAAGACCGACGCCAAGGTCAAGGAACTGATCCCCGACGACGAGCACCTGCACCGCTGGCTCGACATGGCGCGTGAACGCATCAGCTTCCAGGGCCTGCCGGCACGGATCTGCTGGGTTGGCCTGGGCCTGCGCGCGAAGCTGGGTCTGGCATTCAACGAAATGGTCCGCAGCGGCGAGCTGTCGGCGCCGATCGTGATCGGCCGCGACCACCTCGATTCGGGTTCGGTCGCGAGCCCCAACCGCGAGACCGAGTCCATGCAGGATGGCTCGGACGCCGTGTCCGACTGGCCGCTGCTCAACGCGCTGCTCAACACCGCCAGCGGCGCGACCTGGGTGAGCCTGCACCACGGCGGCGGCGTCGGCATGGGCTTCTCGCAGCATTCGGGCGTGGTGATCGTCTGCGACGGTACCGATGAAGCCGCCGCGCGCATCGCCCGCGTGCTGAACAACGACCCCGCCACTGGCGTGATGCGCCATGCGGACGCCGGCTATCAGATCGCCGTCGACTGCGCGCACGAGCAGGGCCTGGACCTGCCGATGCTGCGCGGCTGAACAGAGTCCAAGAACCCCATGTTTGCTCCCCTCTCCCGCTTGCGGGAGAGGGGCGAGGGAGAGGGCGGGCGTTCGCAATGGCGACACGCTCTCCTTCGTGGAGACGCCGGCCCTCTCCCCCAGCCCCTCTCCCACTTGCGTGGGAGAGGGGAGCAAACAGACTGATTCCACAAAAGCATCACCGGGAGACAATCCGCATGCCCTCCGATATCACTGCGCCCGCCTGTGATGGCGCCACTGGCGCCCCGACTCCAGCTCTGTCCCGCGCGCGCGCCATTGCCGCCATCACGATCGGCAACGGCCTGGAGTTCTACGATTTCGTTGTCTACAGCTTCTTTGCCACGCTGATCGGCCGGCTGTATTTTCCGGTCGACAACCCGACCGGCCAGCTGCTGATGTCGTTCGCCACGTTCGGCGTCGGCTTCCTCATGCGTCCGCTGGGCGGCCTGCTGATCGGCATGTACGCCGACCGTGCCGGACGCAAGCCGGCCGTGGCGCTGACGCTGTGGCTGATGGGCCTGAGCTCGCTGATCTTCGTGGTGACGCCGCCGTACGCGCAGATCGGCATCCTCGCACCGGCCATGGTGGTGCTCGCGCGGCTGGTGCAGGGCTTCGCCATTGGCGGCGAGATGGGCGCATCGACCGCGCTGCTGCTCGAATACGCGGATGACCGCACGCGCGGCTTCTATACCGCGTGGCAGCCGTTCAGCCAGGGCCTGGCGGCGCTGATGGGCGCGGTCACGGGCCTGGTGCTCAGCAATGTGCTGGCGCCGGCCGAGCTGGAATCGTGGGGCTGGCGCCTCGCGTTCCTGATCGGCATTCTGGTCATTCCGGTCGGCCTGTTGATTCGCCGCCGCCTGGAGGAAACTGCAGAGCCTTTGCACCACGGCGAACACGCTGCGCAATGGCCGCTGCTGCGCCAGCATGCACGCGAAGTGCTCGCGAGCGTCCTGCTGATGATCGGTCTGGCCTCGTCGACCTATATCGTTATCTACTACCTCAGCAACTACGCCGTGAGCGTGCTGAAGATGCCGCTGTCGCTCGGTATCTGGGCTGGCTGCATTGCGGCGGCGGTGCAGGTGGTGCTGTCGCCGTTCGCCGGCTGGCTGGCCGACCGCGTCGGCCGCAAGACGGTGGTGCTGTGGTCGCGCGTGGCGCTGCTGGTGATGGTGTACCCGGCCTTCATGCTGATCAACGCGGAGCCATCGCTGGCGCGTCTGCTGGTGGTCGTGGCCTGCCTGTCGGTGCCGATGTCGATGACCTCGCCCGCGTCGATGGTGCTGGTCAGCGAGGTGCTGCCGAAGCGCCTGCGTGCGACCGGCCTGTCGATCGCGTATTGCGTGGCCATCGCCATCTTCGGCGGCTTTGCGCAGTACTTCTCGACCCGGCTGATCCAGATCACCGGTGATGCCAATGCGCCCGCGCTCTACGTGATCGGCTGCGGCCTGGTGTCGCTGATCGGCCTGGCGATGGTGCCCGAGACGCTCGGACGTCGACTGAAATAAACGCTGCGATGGCGTTTGACCGCAGGCTCGTTCATGCGCTGACGCGGTACTTGCCGCTCAGCGCGCCTGCAGGATCCCTTCGATCTGTGCCGCTGCTTCAAGCAGCGGCGGCAGGAACCGAGTTTCGAGATGGGCTTTGTCCCGGCTGCCCAGCACCATGCTGTAGCCGAGCCCTGCCACCACCTTGCCAGCCTGGTTGCGCAGCGGCACCGAGATGCCGGCATAGCCGTCGACCAGTTCGCTGACCAGCACGCAGTAGCCGTCCGCGCGGATCTGCCGCAGCGTGCGCGCCAGCGCCGTCCGCGAGCTGACGGTGAACGGTGTGAGCTTGCGCAGCTCGGCACTGGCCAGGTACGCGTCCAGCGCATCATCCTCCATCCCCGCCAGCAGCACGCGCCCGAGCGAGTGCGCATACGCAGGCATGCGGCGGCCCAGCGCCATGTCCACACGCAGCAACTGCCGCGGTTCCTCGCGCGCCACCAGCACGACCGATTCCGCATCGAGTACGCCGACCGAACAGCTTTCGCCCAGTTGCGCGCATAGCGCCTGCAGATAGGGCCGCGCGAGCTGAGGCAGGTTCATGGATGCGAAGTAGGCGTACCCCAGTTCCATCACCCGCGGCGTGAGCGCGAACTCGCGGCCGTCTTGCGACAGGTAGCCGTTGTGCTGCAGCGTCAGCAATAGCCTGCGCGCAGCGGCGCGCGTGACGTCGAGCTGCTCGGCCACTTCCTGCATGGTGAGCCGTTCCGCGCCGCCGGCAAACAGCCGCAGCAGGGCCAGCCCCTTGGTCAGCGAATCGAGCAGTTCTTCTTTCTTGGGCGCTTCGTGGTCGGACATGAGCCTGTCGTGGATCGGGAAATGGCGGGATTTTCCATGCCTGCCCGGACTTGCGCGACGGGATGGCAACTCCGTATGATATGCGTTTTGCGAACAAATGTTCGCAAAACGCATAGAACAAAACACGGAGACCGCCATGAAGGTGATTACCGCGCAGCAAGCGGCCGCACTCGTCCAGGACGGCTGGACCGTCGCCAGCGCAGGCTTTGTCGGCGCGGGCCATGCCGAGGCGATTACCGAGGCGCTGGAGCAGCGCTTCCTGCAAAGCGGGCTGCCGCGCGACCTGACGCTGGTGTACTCGGCCGGGCAGGGCGACCGCGGTGCGCGCGGCGTGAATCACTTCGGCAATGCCGGCATGACGGCCAGCATCGTTGGCGGCCACTGGCGTTCGGCGACGCGGCTGGCCACGCTGGCCATGGCCGAGCAATGCGAGGGCTACAACCTGCCGCAGGGCGTGCTCACGCACCTGTACCGCGCGATTGCCGGCGGCAAGCCCGGCGTGATGACGAAGATCGGCCTGCATACGTTTGTCGATCCGCGCACGGAACAGGACGCGCGCTACCACGGCGGCGCAGTCAACGAACGGGCGCGCCGCGCACTGGCTGACGGCAAGGCCAGCTGGGTCGAGGCGGTGAATTTCCGCGGCGACGAATACCTGTTCTATCCGAGCTTCCCGATCCACTGCGCGCTGCTGCGCTGCACGGCTGCCGACACGCGCGGCAACCTGAGCACGCATCGCGAAGCGTTCCATCACGAACTGCTGGCGATGGCGCAGGCCGCGCACAACTCCGGCGGCATCGTGATCGCGCAGGTGGAAAGCGTGGTCGACCATCACGAGATCCTGCAGGCGATCCATGTGCCGGGCATTCTCGTGGACTATGTCGTCGTCTGCGAGAATCCGGCCAACCACCAGATGACGTTCGCCGAGGGGTTCAATCCGGCCTACGTGACGCCGTGGCAAGGCGAGTCGGCGAGCCCGCCGCCTGCGGCCGCCACGCCTTCGGACGCCCCGCCTGACGCACGCACCATCGTGCAGCGTCGCGCCGCGATGGAACTCGCGCGCCGCCGGCCGCGCGTGGTCAACCTTGGTGTCGGCATGCCGGCCGCGGTCGGCATGATGGCCGCCGAAGCGGGACTCGACGGCTTCACGCTGACCGTAGAGGCTGGTCCGATCGGCGGCACGCCGGCCGATGGCCTGAGCTTCGGCGCATCGGCCTATCCCGAAGCGGTGGTCGACCAGCCCGCGCAGTTCGATTTCTACGAAGGCGGCGGCATCGACCTGGCGATCCTGGGCCTGGCGGAGCTTGACGGACACGGCAACGTCAATGTCAGCAAATTCGGCGAAGGCGAGGGCGCGCTGATTGCCGGCGTGGGCGGCTTCATCAACATCACGCAGAGCGCGCGTGCCGTGGTGTTCATGGGCACGCTGACCGCGGGCGGGCTCGAAGTCCGCGCCGCCGAGGGCAAGCTGCAGATCGTGCGCGAAGGGCGCGTGAAGAAAATCGTGCCCGAAGTCTCGCACCTGAGCTTCAACGGTCCCTATGTCGCGTCGCTCGGCATCTCCGTGCTGTATATCACCGAGCGTGCCGTGTTCGAGATGCGCGCCGATGACGGCGGCGAGCCGTGCCTGACGCTGGTCGAGATCGCTCCCGGCATGGACTTGCAGCGCGATGTGCTCGACCAGTGCGCGACGCCGGTCGCGGTTGCAGCCGAGTTGCGCGAGATGGATGCGCGACTGTTCCGGGCAGGGCCGATGCGCCTCTGAGCGCGTACCCATCCGCTTCAAACATCGATCATCAGAAGGCCGGCACGTACCGGCCATCGAGGAGACACGCCCAGACCGCATGCCTACCGTAGTGGATTCATCGTTTCCGATTCATCGCAGCACCGTAGCAGCCATCATGCACAAGACAAGCCGACGTACTTTCGCGCGCCGCCTGGGCGCCGCCATTATCCTGACCGCCACCGTGCCGTTCGCCGCGTCCACCGCGTTTGCACAGCAGGGTTATCCGAACAAGCCGATCCGCCTCGTGGTGCCGTTCCCGCCGGGCGGTCCCACCGACACCGCGGCACGCATCATCGGGCAGAAGATGAGCGAGTCGCTCAAGCAGACCGTGGTCGTGGACAATCGTCCGGGCGCATCGGGCACGATCGGTGCGGAAGGGGTTGCCCGGAGCACGCCGGATGGCTACACGCTGCTGGTGCTCGCCACGCCGACGCTGCTGGCGCCGCACCTGATTCCGCGCAAGGGCTACGATATCTTCAAGGACTTCACGCCGATCGGTGCGGCCTACGAACTGCCGATCGTGATGGTGGTGAATCCTCAGGCCATGCCGGATGTGAACGACCTGAAGCAGTACATCGCCAAGGCCAAGGCGAAGCCGGGCTCGCTGAACTACACCAGTGCGGGCAACGGCAGCTTCGGCCATCTGTCGACCGAATTGCTGAAGAGCCTCGGGCATTTCGATGTGCAGCACGTGCCGTACAAGGGCAGCGCGCCGGCCATCTCCGACCTGCTGGCCGGCCAGGTACCGATGATGTTCTCGGACATGATCGCGGCGCTGCCGCACATCAAGGCCGGCAAGCTGCGCCCGATCGCGGTGGGATCGTCAAAACGGGTGAGTTTCACGCCGGATGTGAAGACGGTAGCCGAACAGGGCTTCCCCGGTTTTGACGCCGCAGCCTGGGGCGGCCTGCTGGCCCCGACCGGCACGCCGAAGGAAGTGGTCGCGCTGCTGTCGGCGGAGTTGAAGAGTGCGCTGGCGGACCCGGTGGTGCAGCAGAAGATGCTTGGCGCCGGCACTATCGCTTCGTATATGCCGCCCGATCAGCTCGCGGCGCGCATGCGCGCCGATGACAAGAAGTGGGGCAAGGTGATCCAGGACAACGGCATCCGCGGCGACTGAGCGCGAAGCGGCGAGCCGTCCTGGCAGCCCGATTGGCGCTCAGGCCGCTGTCGGCAGCGCCTGGTGCGCGAACGGCCAGGCTGGCAGTTGCGAGCCGCGTTCCGGCTGGCTGGCGGCGCTGGCCGGCAGCGCGGCCTGGGCCGGCGTGCCAGCCAGGCCGAGGAACGCAGTGGAAGTCATCAGGAAGCGGTCACGCGCCTGGCGAAGGAAGTCCAGATCCATTGTTCGGTGGTAAGGGTTCGGTGTCTTGCCGTGTCGTATGGCAAGCGCCCGGAACAGCCATCGCGGGTTGCAATGGCCGGCGGACAGGTGCGCATCATGGCAGCGCCATGTGACACCTTGTTGAAATCCGCGACACCGATACTGAAACTGAACTGCGCAACACCTCTGTGCGCAGTGCCGCCTTGCCCACCTGTTCAGTACAGCGGCAGAGGTGCTAAAATCTAAGTCTTTGATTCGCTTGGGCAAATGCCGTCAAAGGCATTGCCGTGCCAGGATCCGCCCCGGATCCGGCCTCCAGCAAGGCGAGATGAGTTCCAGACGCGTATCCGTTTGTGCCGGGTTCGCCTCCCGCCACACCCCGATACCATGACAACTACGACCCTACCTGACCAGAACGCAGCCGAACAGACGTTCGAGAGCTTCGGCCTGGATGCGCGCATCCTGCGCGCGCTGTCCGAACAAGGCTACACCAAGCCCACGCCGATCCAGGCGCAGGCCATTCCGGTGGTGCTGCTTGGCAAGGATGTGATGGGCGCGGCACAGACCGGCACCGGCAAGACCGCCGGTTTCGCGCTGCCGATCATCCAGCGCCTGTTGCCGATGGCCAACGCCAGCGCTTCGCCGGCGCGGCACCCGGTGCGTGCGCTGATGCTCACGCCCACGCGCGAACTGGCCGACCAGGTCTACGACAACGTCGCCCGCTACGCCAAGCACACCGACCTGCGCAGCACGGTGGTGTTCGGCGGCGTGGACATGAACCCGCAGACCGACGCCCTGCGCCGCGGCGTGGAAATCCTGGTGGCCACGCCGGGCCGCCTGCTCGATCACGTGCAGCAGAAGTCGGTGAACCTGTCGCAGGTGCAGATGCTGGTGCTGGACGAGGCCGACCGCATGCTCGACATGGGCTTCCTGCCCGACCTGCAGCGCATCATCAACCTGCTGCCGGCGCAACGCCAGACGCTGCTGTTCTCGGCCACGTTCTCGCCCGAGATCAAGCGCCTGGCCGCCAGCTACCTGAAGCAGCCGGTCACGATCGAAGTGGCGCGCAGCAACTCCGCCAACGAAAACGTGCGCCAGATGGTGTACCAGGTGGAAGACGGCCACAAGCAGGCTGCCGTGGTGCACCTGCTGCGCCAGCGCGCCGAGCAGGGCCTGTCGAAACAGTGCATCGTGTTCGTCAACAGCAAGATCGGTTGCTCGCGCCTGGCGCGCCACCTGGAACGCGAAGGCATCAATGCTGCCGCGATCCACGGCGACAAGACGCAGACCGAGCGCATGCAGACGCTGGAAGGCTTCAAGAGCGGCAACATCGACGCACTCGTCGCGACTGACGTGGCCGCACGCGGCCTCGATATCGCCGACATGCCGTGCGTGATCAATTTCGACCTGCCGTTCAGCGCCGAAGACTACGTGCACCGCATCGGCCGTACCGGCCGCGCCGGCGCCAGCGGCGACGCGCTGTCGATCTTCGTGCCCGGCGACGAGCGCCTGCTGACCGATATCGAGAAGCTGATCAAGCGCAGCGTGCCGCGCGGTACGCTGGAAGGTTTTGATCCGACCGGCGAGAAGGCCCGCCAGGAAGACTCCGATCGTCGGCGCCAGCGCGCCGACGTGCGCCGTGCACGCGGCGGCAATGGTGATGGAGAAGGTGAAGATCGCCGTCGCCGCCATGACCATGGGGGCTCGCGCTCCGCGTTCCGCCCGTCGGACGACCCGTTCTTCTCGCGTCCGTACGAGCCCAGCCCGAACAGCGCCTCGGCCAAGCCCGCCGACGAAATGATCGCCGCGGCCCTGTCGCGTGGCCGCCAGGCGCCCAAGCGGCCGGTTGCCGCATTGCTCGGCGGAGCGCCGCGCAAGTCCTGATCGTCCCTTAGTGGCGTGCCGTGAAGCCGGGCTGTGAATCAGCGCCCGGCCGCGGCCGGCAGCGTCGCCAGGCGCTGCAGCCAGTCCCCGGTGGCTCGTTCGAGCCACGTCTTCACGTTGTTCCCGTCATTCCGTAGCCCGAGGTGATCCCCGGCCGCGCGCAGCGCATCGAGCGGCGCGCTGGTGTCGATCGCCTGCGCGCCGCTCTGCTTGCTCAGCTTTTCGCCGACGGCGTTGACCACTACGGGCACATGCAGGTAGCTGGGCGTCGGCAATCCGAGCAGGTGTTGCAGGTGAATCTGGCGCGGAGTGGAGTCGAGCAGGTCGGCGCCGCGCACGATATGCGTGATGCCCTGCAGGCCATCGTCGACCACCACGGCGAGTTGGTACGCCCACAACCCGTCGGCGCGGCGCAGCACGAAGTCGCCCACTTCCGTTTCCAGGTCCTGGCATTGCCGGCCCTGCCAGCGGTCGTCGAAGCAGACGGTGGCGGCCGGACCGTCCGGCACGCGCACGCGCCACGCGCGCGGCAATTTGCCGTTGAGCCCGTGGCGGCATGTACCCGGATAGCCTAGCGTCTGGTGCCGTTCGCGCACATGCAGCAGCGAATCGGCAATCTCCTTGCGCGAGCAGCCGCACGGGTAGAGCTGGCCTGCCGCGTCCAGACGGTGCAGCGCGTCGGCGTACAGCGCCTCTCGCCGGCTTTGCCACACAGGCGGCTCGTCAGGCACCAGTCCCAGCCGTTCCAGCGTCTGCAGGATGTCGATGTCGGCATCGCGCACGCAGCGCGGATAGTCGATGTCCTCGATCCGTACCAGCCATTGGCCGCCATGCGCACGCGCATCCAGCCACGTGGCCAGCGCGGTCACCAGCGAACCCATATGCAGCGGGCCGGTCGGCGAGGGGGCAAAGCGGCCGCGGTAGCCGCCGGCGGATACTGCCATGCGCATATTTCCCGCTCAGTCCCGTCTCAGCCGCCCAGTTCGGGTTGCTGCAGCAGCAGCGCTTGCGCGAGCCGGGGATCTTCGAGCTTGTCGGCCCACCATTGCAGCGCCTTGCCGCGATTGCTGGTGCGCCAGGCCACCTTGAAGTTGCCGGGCGCGCGCACCTCGACGGTTTCGCGGGCCTGCAGCACGCCGCTTTCGATGTGGGGCTGCGCCATGGGCGCTGGCAGCCAGCCACAGCCGAGGCCGCGGATCTGCGCTTCGAGCTTGTCGCGCATGGTCGGCACGACCAGCACGTCCTGGCCGGCCAGCACGCCGTGCGTTCGCGCGGGCAGGTTGCGCGAGGTGTCGCCCACGGCGACGATCCGGTGCCTGGCGATCTGGATGGTGGTCAGCGGCCCCTCTTCGGTCGCGAGCGGGTGATGCGCGGCCACGGCAAAGACAAACGGCATGCTGCCCAGCGCCCGGATCTGGAAGCCCTGCGTGCTTGGGGCGTCATAGGCGCCGCCGATCACCAGGTCGGCACGGTTGCTGACCAGCGCGTCCCACGAGCCGCCGAGCACTTCCTTGGCGAAGCGCAGGCGCGTGGCCGTGTTCTCGGCGTAGAAGTCCTGAACGACCGGTAGCAGCGCGCGGAAATTGATCAGGTCGTCGACCACGATGGTCAGTGTGGCTTCCCAGCCGGTGGCCAGGCGCTTCACGCGGCGCGCCAGGTCGTCCGCGGCGTGCAGCAGGTGGCGGCCTTCGTCGAGCAGTGCACGGCCGGCCGGCGTGAGTTCGGCGCGGTGCCGACGCCGGTCGAACAGCAGGACGTCCAGGTCCTCTTCGAGCTTGCGTACGACGTAGGTCAGTGCCGACGGCACTTTGCCCATCTCGTGGGCGGCGGCGGCAAAGCTTCCCTTGCGCTCGATGGCGTCCAGGACTTCGAGGGATTCGAGGGAGAGTGGCATATTCAGAAATTCTGAATGAGTGCTTCTAAGGCGATGCCGTTCAATATACGCCACTGCGCCTAAACTTCCTAGCATCGTAAGCAAATGCCAAGTCCCACGGCACTATGCCGCTCGGTACTGGTAAGCCAGGGCCACAAGGAGGGCCATCAAAATGATTGAAATCAGAAAGTCTGAAGAGCGCGGTTACGCAGATCATGGCTGGCTGAAGTCGTATCACTCGTTCTCCTTTGCCGACTACTACGATCCCCAGCACGTCCAGTTCGGGCCGCTGCGCGTGATCAATGAGGACCGCGTCGCACCGGGCATGGGTTTCGGCACCCATGGCCATCGCGACATGGAAATCATCAGCTATGTGCTGGAAGGCGAGCTGGCGCACAAGGACAGCATGGGCAACGGCAGCGTGATCCGCCCGGGCGATGTGCAGCGCATGAGCGCTGGTACCGGCGTGCGGCATTCGGAGTACAACCATGCCGCGCACGACACCACGCACTTCCTGCAGATCTGGATCATGCCGGACCGCACCGGGATCGAACCCGGCTACGAGGAAAAGCGCTTCGAGGCGGCCGACAAGCGTGGCCGGCTGCGCCTGGTGGCAAGTCCCGACGGCGCCGACGGTTCGGTCCTGGTGCATCAGGACGTGCGCCTGTATGCCGGCCTGTTCGACGGTGACGAGTCCGCCACGCTGGCGCTGGCACCGGGACGCCGTGCCTATGTGCACGTGGCGCGCGGCCGGGTCGTGGTCAATGGCAAGCCGCTGGAGGCCGGCGATGCGGCCAAGCTGGAGTCCGTGGATGCCGTAGCGCTGACGCAGGGGGAAGACGCTGAAGTGCTGGTGTTTGACCTGTCCTGATCCAAGGGCGACCGCGCGCGGCAGCAGCTGCCGCGCCATCGCGTGATGAAAGCCCGCCGGCGTGTGCCGGCGGGCTTTCTGTCTTTTGTCTTTTGCCGCGGTGCGGTCGTCCGGCAAGTACCGCTGTGCTATCTTCTTGCTATGTATTTGCGACCGGCCCGGCACATCGCCCGCTGGTTGCCGCCCCCGTTACCCGGCCCGTGCGTTAGCGGGCCATTCGTCACCCAGCATCGAGATGACCTTTGTATCTGTTCTCCTGGCGCTGATCGCTGAGCAGTTCCGCGCCCTGGGCCGCAACAACCCGATCCACGAGATCGTGCGCGCGCTCGGTGACCGCGCCGAGCACGCGTTCGATACTGGCCGCCCGCGCGACGCGGCGCTGGCCTGGCTCACGGTGGTGTTGCCGCTCACGCTTGCCGTGATGGTGGTGCACTACCTGCTCGCGTCGATCAGCATCGCCCTCACGCTTGCATGGAACGTGCTGGTGCTCTACATGACGCTGGGTTTTCGCCAGTTCAGCCACTATTTCACGGATATCCACGAGGCCCTGAACCGCGACGACCTGCTCGCCGCGCGCGCGCTGCTGCATGAATGGACCGGCATCGACACCATCGAGATGCCGGTGACCGAAATCGTGCGCCACACGCTCGAAGCCGCGATCGTGGCCGTGCATCGCCACGTGTTCGGCGTGTTCTTCTGGTTCCTGGTGCCGATCGGCCCCGGTGGCGTGGTGCTGTACCGCGCGGCCGAATTCCTGAGTCGCCAGTGGAACCAGCCGTCGGCCGAGCGCAGCCCCGCGCTGGGCCGCTTTGCCGCGCGCGCCTTTTACCTGCTCGACTGGGTGCCCTCGCGCCTGACGGCGATCGGCTTTGCCATCGTCGGCAATTTCGAGGATGCCGTGTACGCGTGGCGCAACCATGCGCGCAAGTGGAACGACGCCGTCAACGGCATCCTGCTCGCTAGCGGCGGCGGGGCGCTGGGCGTGCGGCTGGGCACGCCGCTGCCGGAAGACGATTCCAGCGTCGTGCTGCGCACCAGCATGGCCGCGGGCCCGGCGATCGACTATGCGCCCGGCATGGAAGACGACAGCGGGCCCGAACCGTCGGCGCCCGAGTTTGGTTTCGAACCGAACGTGCGCACGCTGCAGTCGGCAGTGGGGCTGGTGTGGCGCGCGGTCGTGCTGTGGATGCTGCTGCTGGCGATGCTGTCGCTGGCGCTGTGGGTCGGCTGAGCGGCGTCTAGTTCTGGTCCCTGGCGGTGCCGCAACGCCAGCAGGCGCCGAATTGCGGCTCGTGCCATTCGTGGCAGTGGCCACACTGCCAGAGCGGCCCAGGCGGCGGCTCCGTCGCGGCCTTCAACGCAGCCCAGGCCTGCGCTTCCATGTGGTCATCAAGAATCCAGACCTGGGGCGCGCTTTCGCGGAACGGGATTTCCCCGATCGCACCTCCAAGCCACGTATTGCGCAACTCCGCGCGGATGCCTGCAGCCCGCAGCACGTTGCGGCAATGCGCCGCGTGGACAAGCGAGGTGGCGGACAGCAGCAGTTTCATCGGCAGCGCACCGGCAAGGCAGGTGCAGCCACCTTACCACGGCTACCAGGGCTTTTGCTGGCTGGACTCGTGCAGCAGCTGCGTGTACAGCTCGTGGCGGCGCCCCGAGATGCCGCCGGCCTCCACCGCCGCCAGCACGCCGCAGCCCGGCTCGTTGATGTGGTGGCAGTTGTAGAAGCGGCATTCGGTCAGGCGTTCGCGGAATTCCGGAAACGCACGCTCGAGCATGCCTTCGCTCAGGTGGTGCAGGCCGAATTCCTGGAAGCCTGGCGAATCGATCAGGTAGCCCTGCCGGCCATCGACGTTGCCCCATTCGTGCGGCAGGTGATAGAGCCGCGTGAACGTCGTCGTGTGCTTGCCGGAATCGAGCTTGGCCGAGATCTCGCGCGTCTGCGCTTCCACGCCCGGAATCAGCAGGTTCAGCAGCGACGACTTGCCCATGCCAGACTGGCCGATCAGGATGCTCGACAGCCCCGCCAGGCGCGGCTGCAGCGCGGCCAGCGCATGGGCCGGGTCGCCATGCACGGACATCTCGACCGTGTCGTAGCCAAGATCGCGGTATAGCGCCAGCCGGCGCCGCGCTTCATCCAGACGGTCGGGCAGGTCGGTCTTGTTGAGCAGGATCAGCGGGCGGATTTCCATGGCCTCGGCCGATACCAGCGCACGCCCGAGCAGATCCTCGGAGAAGCCCGGTTCGGTCGCCAGCACGATGATGACCTGGTCGATATTGGCCGCGAGCAGCTTGGACTTGAACTGGTCCGAGCGGTACAGCAGGTTCTTGCGCGCGGTGGCGGCCGTGATCACGCACTGGTCGACCGCGGTGCGTTCGACGCTGACATGGTCGCCGACTGCAGTCTCGCTCTTCTTGCCGCGCGGAAACGCGTGCATGTGCGTGCCGTCCGCCAGCTCCACCACGTAGTGGCGGCCATGCGCGGCGATGACCAGGGCGCCTTCGGCGGCTTTGCCTGTGCTGGAATTACCGCCGGCATTGCGGTGTCGTCCGGTGCGGCTCATGCGTGCGCCAGCAGCCGGTCGATCCGCTGCGCGGCGGGCGGGTGCGAGTAGTAGAAGGCGCTGTAGAGCGGGTCGGGCGTCAGCGTGGAGGCATTGTCCTTGTACAGCTTGACCAGTGCCGAGACCAGATGGCCAGCGTTGGTCTGGTCGGCGGCAAAGGCGTCGGCCTCGAACTCATGCCGGCGCGACGATTGGCTCGACAGCGGCCCCAGCAGGAACGTGAATACCGGCAGCGTCAGGAAGAACAGCACCAGCGCCAGCGCGCTGTTCGAGACCCCAAGGTTCGGCGCCACGCCGAGCCCCGTATAGAACCACGTGCGCGTCGACAGCCAGCCGAGCAGCGCCAGGAACACCAGGCTCAGCGCGAAGGTCACGGCGATGCGCTTGGCCACGTGGCGGCGCTTGAAGTGGCCGAGCTCATGGGCCAGCACGGCTTCGATCTCGTCACCGGACAGGCGCGCGAGCAGCGTGTCGAAGAATACGATGCGCTTTGCCGCGCCAAAGCCCGTGAAATAGGCATTGCCGTGCGCGCTGCGCTTGCTGCCATCCATCACGAACAGGCCCTTGCTGGCAAAGCCGCACTTCTTCATGAGAGCCTCGATGCGCTGGCGCAGGGACTCGTCGTTGAGCGGCTCGAACTTGTTGAACAGCGGCGCGATGAACGTCGGGAACACGATGAGCAGCAACAGGTTGAACGCCATCCATACCAGCCACGTCCACACCCACCACAGGCTGCCGGTGCGGTCCATCAGCCAGAGCACCGCGAGCAGCAGCGGCAGGCCCAGCGCGCAGGCGACCAGCAGCATCTTGACCATGTCCGCGAGCCACAGGCGCAGCGTCATCTTGTTGAAGCCGAAGCGCTCTTCGATGCCGAACTGTCCATACAGCGAGAAGGGCAGGTCCACCAGCCCGCCGATCAGCGCGACGCTCGCGATCAGCGCCACGCCGTACGCGTAACCGGGGCCGAACATGTCGAGCCAGAACTGGTTCAGCCACTGCAGCCCGCCGAGCATGGTGAAGCCGATCAGCACGGCGGCGCCGGCCAGCACTTCGAGCATCGACAGCCGCGTGCGGGCGATGGTGTAGTCGGCCGCCTTCTGGTGCGACGACAGCGCGATGGTGTCGGCAAAGCGGGGCGGCACGGCGTTGCGGTGCAGGCCAACATAGCGGACCTGGCGGGCCGCCAGCCACAGTTTGGTCAGCACCATGACGACCAGCGCGGCGAGGAAAATGAACGTGAACATCGGCAAAAGCCTTGTCGGGGAGGCAGCGGCGGCCACATGTGGCTGACGCTGCGCAGGTTATCCACAGAGGCGGCGCATTGACGGCGCAGGTGCGCTGAACGCTGCCACGGCGGACGGATATGCGAGAATTATAAGTTGTTCGCGCGCGCGGGCCTTCCGCGGCGCTTTTTCATTGAGCCAGACACCGCAGTCCACATGACAAGCCAATCCGCCACCAAATCCGTCAAGAGTGAAAACAACCTGGTCTGGTTGGACATGGAAATGACCGGCCTGTCGCCGGATAGCGACCGCATCATCGAGATCGCGATCGTCGTGACCGATTCCGAACTCAACATCCTGGCCGAAGGCCCGGTGCTGGTGATCCACCAGTCCGACGCCGTGCTCGACGGCATGGACAACTGGAACAAGGGCACCCATGGCCGCTCGGGCCTGATCGACAAGGTCAAGGCCTCCACGCTGACCGAAGAGCAGGCCGAGGCCGAGCTGCTGGCCTTCCTCAAGCGCTGGGTGCCGGCCAGCAAGTCGCCCATGTGCGGCAACTCGATCTGCCAGGATCGCCGCTTCATGGCGCGCTACATGCCCAAGCTGGAGGCGTTCTTCCATTACCGCAACCTCGACGTGTCGACGCTCAAGGAACTGTGCAAGCGCTGGGAGCCCGCCATCCACAAGGGCTTCGTCAAGCGCCAGCTGCATACGGCGCTGGCCGATATCCTCGAATCGGTCGAGGAACTGCGCTACTACCGCACGCACTTTATCCGCCATACGGCAGCTACGCCTGCCGCACCGGCCGCTGACGCGCCCGCCGCGCCAGCTGCTGACACCCCCGCCCAATAAACAAGAACCGGCGGACCGGCCCGCGGCCGGTCACGCCGCCCGCCTGCTGCGCGCAGGCTGCCCGATCTCCGTCCCGCCATCCCCATGTTTGCCCGCATCGTCTCCATCATCACACCGGTCATCCTGATCATCCTGGTGGGGTGGCTGTACGGGCGCAAGGCGCATCCCGACATGGCGGGCATCAACCGCGCCACGCTGGACGTGATCGCGCCGCTGCTGGTGGTGTCGGCCTTCGTCAGCAAGGAGTTCGTGCTCGCCGACCAGCTCGTGCTGCTGGCCTGCGCGATTGCCGTGGTGCTGGGCTCGGGCGTGCTCGCGTGGGTCGTGGCGCGCGCACTGCGCGTCGATCCGCGCACCTTCGTGCCGCCGATGATGTTCAACAACTGCGGCAACATGGGTTTGCCGCTGTCGGTCTTTGCCTTCGGGCCGGCGGGGCTGGCGCCCGCGGTGGCGCTGTTCGCGGCGTCGAACCTCATGCACTTCACGATCGGCATGAAGATCGTCAACCGCCATGCCTCGATCGCGCAGATCGCTCGGAACCCGATGGTACTGGCGACGGTGGCCGGCGTTGGGCTGTCGCTCGCGCGGCCGTGGTTCGCGCTGCCGGAGCCGGTCTACCAGTCGATCAAGCTGTTGGGCGATGCCACGGTGCCGCTGATGCTGTTCGCGCTAGGTGTCCGCATGAAGGACGTGAGCCTGCGCAACTGGGGCATGGGGCTGGTGGGTGCCGTGGCTTGTCCGCTCACGGGCATTGCCGTGGCGCTGCCACTCGCGTACTGGGTGCCGATGACTGACCTGCAGCGAGGCCTGCTGTTTGTGTTTGCCTCACTGCCGCCGGCGGTGCTGAACTTCCTGGTGGCCGATCATTTCCGGCAGGAGCCGGACCAGGTGGCGTCGATCGTGCTGCTTGGCAATATCGCCGCCGTCCTTTTCGTCCCCGTGGGGCTATATCTGGGGCTGCGCTGAGCCCCGCTTTGCTGCCGCTCAGGCGGCGGGCTTGCTGCGGATCGCGTGCTTCGGCCGCCAGGCCTTGACCACGCTTTCGTCGGTCTCGATATACGGGCCGCCGATCAGGTCGATGCAATACGGCACTGCAGCAAAAATTCCCTGCACCACCGATTTGCCGGCATCGTCGCTCAGGCCTTCCAGCGTCTCGCGGATCGCGCGCGGCTGGCCCGGCAGGTTGATGATCAGCGCGGCGCGGCTTGGCGTTTCGCGGATCACGGCCACCTGGCGCGAGAGGATCGCCGTCGGCACGAAGTGCAGGCTCACCTGGCGCATCTGCTCGCCGAAACCCGGCATTTCCTTGGTGGCCACGGCCAGCGTCGCTTCGGGCGTGACGTCGCGGCGCGCGGGGCCGGTGCCGCCAGTGGTCAGGACCAGGTCGCAACCGGCCACGTCGACCAGGTCGATCAACGTGCGCGAGACCAGCGCCTGCTCGTCCGGGATCAACCGCTCGACGCCCTGCCACGGCGAGGTCAGCGTGCGGCCGAACCACTCGCGCAGTGCCGGGATGCCTTCGTCCTGGTAGGTGCCGGCCGACGCGCGGTCGGAAATCGAGACAAAGCCCACCACGAGCTCGTCGGGGTGGTTGCGGGCGATCGGTTGCGTGGTCTGCGTCATGCCTCGGGCTCCGGGGTCGGGGGTTGTTCGCCGGCCGCACTGTCCTTCGCTTCCAGCGCGGTCTTGATGGCCTGGAACAGCTCGCGGAAGTAGCGCGGCGGCTTGGCCTGCTCCTTCTCCCTGCGGGCACTGCGGATGATGTTGCGCAGCGTCTGCACGTCCACGCCGGGGTGTTCGCCCAGGAAGCGGGTGAGTGCATCGTCGTCGGCCAGCAGCAGCTCGCGCCAGCGCTCGATCAGGTGCATGCGTGCGGTCTCGGCCTTGCTGGTGCCCTTGAAGCCCTCGAGCGCGGCGCGGATGGCTTCCACCTCGTCGTCTTCGAGGCCACGCATGACCTTGCCGACGAATTGCATCTGGCGCCGCTTGCCTTCATGGCTCGTGGTGCGCCGCGCTTCGTGGATGGCGTCGGCCAGTGCCTCGGGCATCGGCACGCGCGCCAGGCGGTCCTTGGCCAGGGCTTCCAGTTCGGCACCGAGGGCCTGCAGGGCGGTCATGTCGCGCTTCTTCTGCGACTTGCTTTTGGGCTCGTCCATGTCGGGTTCCGGCGCAAAGGCGCCAGGAAAGCGAGAGCCGGGGGAATTACGGGAATTTCGCGTCATGGGCTGCATTTTATCTTGCTATGATTCCCGCTTGGACTTTTGATGACACCGCCCAGCATGGACTCCATCGCCGAACAGACCGCGCATTTCACCCATACCCAGGCCCAGCTCAGCGAGATGGCCGCCGATGTGCTGCGTGTGGCACGCGAACTCGGCGCGACCGATGCTGCGACGGAGATCTCCGAGGGTAGCGGTCTGTCGGTGTCGGTGCGCAAGGGGCAGGTGGAGACCATCGAGCAGAACCGCGACAAGGTGATCGGCGTCACGGTCCTGATCGGCAAGCGCCGCGGCAACGCCAGCACGTCGGATTTCTCGCCGGCCGCGCTGCGCGCCACGGCCGAGGCGGCCTACAACATCGCCCGTTTCACGGCGGAAGACGATTGCGCCGGCCTGGCCGAGGAAGAGCTGCTGGAGCGTAACCCGCAAGACCTCGACCTGTTCCATCCGTGGACGGTCGACGCCGAGGGCGCCATCGACATCGCGCGCCGCGCCGAGGCTTCGGCGTTGGCGGTATCGCCGCGCATCAAGAACAGCGATGGCGCCAGCGTATCGGCGCAGCATTCGCAATTCGTGCTGGCGACCACGCGCGGTTTCATCGGCGGCTATCCGTACTCGCGCCATTTCATTTCGTGCGCGCCGATCGCCGGCAGCGGCGGCGGCATGCAGCGCGACGACTGGTATTCGTCCAAGCGTTCGCCGCTGGCGCTGGCCGTGCCCGAGGACATCGGCCGCTATGCCGCCGAACGTGCGCTTGCCCGCCTGAATGCGCGCAAGCTGTCTACGCGCCGCTGCCCCGTGCTGTTCGAGGCGCCGCTGGCAGCCGGCCTGCTCGGCGCCTTCGTGCAGGCGGTTTCCGGCGGCGCGCTGTACCGCAAGTCCACCTTCCTGCATGACACGCTGGGCAAGGCGGTGTTCGGCCCGCATATCCAGATCCACGAGCGTCCGCACGTGCCGGGCGCCATGGGCAGCGCGCCGTTCGACGAAGAGGGCGTGCGCACGCGCGAACGCGATGTCGTGCGCGACGGCGTGGTGGAGGGCTACTTCCTGTCGACCTACTCGGCACGCAAGCTCGGCATGAAGACCACGGGCAACGCAGGCGGCTCGCACAACCTGACGCTCACGAGCGATCTGACCACGGCCGCCGACGATTTCCGCGGCATGCTGAAGAAGCTCGGCACCGGCCTGCTGGTGACGGAGTTGATGGGGCAGGGGGTGAACTACGTGACCGGCGATTATTCGCGCGGCGCGTCGGGCTACTGGGTCGAGAACGGCGAGATCCAGTATCCGGTCGAAGAAATCACCATCGCCGGCAACATGGGCGAGATGTTCCGCCAGATCGTCGCCATCGGCGCGGATTCGCTGGTGCGCGGCACCAAGGAAACCGGCTCCATCCTGATCGAACAGATGACCATCGCCGGCAACTGATCGCGTACGGCGCAAGCCAGTGAAAAGAAAGACCGCCCGAAAACGGGCGGTCTTTTTTTGTACCCGGCGTACGGCTGCCGGGCCGGGCATGGAGCAGAGCGCCGAACTGCGCCGGCTTCTCGGCTCCTCTTCCTCCGTTCCTGCTTCGCGGCTTAGTGCTGCAGGGCCGCGACAACGCCCCCTACATTGTTGATCGAGTTCATCACGCTCTTCATGTCGACATTCGTGCGGGTCGAGGCATCGACCTGCGTGACCGGCGCCACGATGGTGTTCGGGCTGGCGAACGACACGCCGCCGGCGCTGGTGATGGCATTGACACCGCTGTTCAGGAACAGGCTGCCGCCGCGCACTGCGCCCATCTTGGCGCTGTCGAGGTCTTGTTCGAGCGGGAGGTTCTGGATGGTCAAGGACATGATGGTCTCCTGGGATCGTTTTGGATGAATGGGGTCGTGGGTGGCTTAGAGCTGCATGGCCTGCACGATGCCGCCAACGTTGTTCAGCATGTTGGAGACCGACTTCATGTCGACGTTGGTGCGGGTCGAGGCATCGACTTGCGTGACGGGTGCCACGATCGTGTTCGGGCTGGCGAACGACACGCCGCCACCGCCGGTGATGGCATTGACGCCGCCGTTCAGGAACAGGCTGCCGCCGCGTACGGCGCTCATCTTGGCGCGGTCAAGGTCTTGTTCGACGGGCAGGTTCTGGATGATCAGGGACATGATGGACTCCTTGGATTTGCTGGCTGGTTGGCTTGGTGGAGCACGTTTGCTGCGCTCGCAGTCATATACGCATGGGGTGTGCCAGGGCG
Organism: Cupriavidus numazuensis; assembly: GCF_905397435.1. Classification (GTDB taxonomy): domain Bacteria; phylum Pseudomonadota; class Gammaproteobacteria; order Burkholderiales; family Burkholderiaceae; genus Cupriavidus; species Cupriavidus numazuensis. The sequence goes on along the minus strand of NZ_CAJPVI010000001.1, from coordinate 368,935 downwards.
TGGCCAGTTTCTTCTTTGACGTCTCAAGTCACTGAAATCAAAAGGAAAATCACGTTTTCTGCCGGGTGGAGACCAGCGCGGAATGGTGCTGCCATGTTCGATGGCGGCCAACATATCGCCGCCGCCTGTTCGCGCACCAGCGACACATCGTGTCCCAACCGCTCGAAAACTCCTTGGAGGCACGGGCGAAAAAAAAGCAGGTGCGGATCGCACCTGCTTTCATGTTGCGCCTGGTCGGCTTTTTTACTCTTCCCCGGAAGGCGGCCGATCATACGTCACGAATGCATAGTCAAAGCCATTGGCCTCCGAATGATGCGTTTCGCGGGACGTCTCAATCCATTTCGCCGGATCGATGGCGGGGAAGAACGCATCGCCCTCAACATCCGCATCGATCTCTGTCACCACAAGCCGATCCGCACTGGGCAGCGCCTCGGCATAAAGCTGCGCACCACCGATCAGAAACACCTGTTCGACGCCTACGCAGAGCCTTTGCGCATCTTCCAGCGAGATGGCAACTTCAGCGCCTTCCAGCTTCAGATCCGCGTTGCGGCTCACGACTATATTGCGCCGCCCAGGCAGAGGCCGGCCAATCGAATCCCAGGTCTTCCGACCCATGATGATCGGCGCACCCATGGTAGTCCGCTTGAAATGCGCAAGGTCTTCCGGCAACCGCCAGGGCAGCGTGTTGTTGCGGCCGATGGTGCCATTGCGGGCGCGCGCGACGACGAGAGTCAGCAACGTCATACGGCCACCGGTGCCTTGATGGCCGGATGCGACTGGTAGCCGACCAGCTCGAAATCTTCGTAGCGGTAATCGAAGATGCTGTCCGGCTTGCGCACGATCTTCAGCGTCGGCAGCGGCAGCGGTTCACGCGACAGCTGCGTCTGCACCTGCTCGTAGTGGTTGCTGTAGATATGGCAATCGCCGCCGGTCCAGATGAAATCGCCGACGTCCAGGCCGGTCTGCTGCGCGATCATGTGCGTCAGCAGCGCGTAGCTCGCGATATTGAAAGGCACGCCGAGGAAGATGTCGGCGCTGCGCTGGTACAGCTGGCACGACAGGCGCCCGTCGGCCACGTAGAACTGGAAGAACGCATGGCACGGCGGCAGTTTCATGCGCGGGATGTCGGCCACGTTCCAGGCCGAGACAATCAGGCGGCGCGAATCCGGGTTGGCGCGGATCTGGTTCAGCAGATCGGTGATCTGGTCGATATGGCGGCCGTCGGGCGTCGGCCACGAACGCCACTGGGAGCCATAGACCGGCCCCAGTTCGCCGTTCTCGTCGGCCCATTCGTCCCAGATGCTGACGCCGTTCTCCTGCAGCCAGCGCACGTTGGTCGAGCCCTGGAGGAACCACAGCAGTTCGAGGATGATCGACTTCAGGTGCAGCTTCTTGGTGGTGACCACCGGGAAGCCCTGGCTCAGGTCGAAGCGCATCTGGTGGCCGAACACCGAGCGCGTGCCGGTGCCGGTGCGGTCGGCCTTTTCGGTGCCATGCTCGTACACATGGCGCATGAAGTCGAGATACTGTTTCATCGGCGCGGGGCAGGGTGGAATGTGACGCGGGCGCGGGCCCGCAAACCGGACATTTTAAAGCAAGAAGGGCCACTCCCTCGGGCGGCCCTTCGGCAACGGCCAGGGTAGTTGCCCTGGCGTGGCGGCAACCCTTAGTGGCTGCCGGCCGGTTGCTGTTGCTGATGTTGCTCGCGGCGCTTCTGCACCAGGTAGCCGCCGCCAAGCACGCCGCCGATGATCAGCACGTACAGGCCCCAGTTGACCACCGGGTTGGCTTCGAAGAACGCCTTGACCAGCGGCTCGTGCACGATCATCTTCACGGCCGTGAAGGCCAGCACGCCGGCGCCGATGTAGATGATTGCCGGGAAGCGCGCCATCAGCTTGAGCACCAGGCTCGAGCCCCACACCACGATGGGAATGCTGATCAGCAGGCCCAGCACCACCAGCAGGAAGCTGCCGTGCGCGGCGCCGGCCACGGCCAGCACGTTGTCCACGCCCATCACCGCGTCGGCGATGATGATGGTCTTCATCGCGCCCCACAGCGTCGAAGCGCCGGAGCCGTGCTCGTCGCCGTCGCCCTCATCGGACAGTAGCTTGTAGGCGATCCACACCAGCGCGAGACCACCGATCAGCAGCAGGCCCGGAATCTTGAGCAGCCAGACCACGCCGATCGTCATGGCCGAGCGCACGACCACGGCACCGACGGTGCCCCAGACAATGGCTTTCTTCTGCAGGTGCGACGGCAGGTTGCGCGCCGCCAGCGCGATCACGATCGCATTGTCGCCGGCCAGGACCAGGTCAATGACGACGATGGATAGCAGTGCCGTCAGGAACTGCATCGTGAACAGATCGGTAAACCACTCCATGAACTCTCCTCAAGTACGAATAGCCGCAAACGTGCGTTTGGTTCGCCTGGAGTCGTGGAGTGAGACGGGGGACCGGGGGTCGCCTTTGCAAACCATGATTCCAGGTTGCAAAGGTCTTGCTCGACGTCTGGCGCGATCTGCGCACCAGTGTCAGCACAACCGGAGACGTCAGTCTCGGAATGACGATTGTGCTAAGGGCATGGCCCCGGAGCTACTCCCCTTTGAAGGGACGCGGACTGAATGTTTCCGCGTTGGGCCGGATTATAAACGAATTGTTGCGCCGTGGCGGCATTGGGGAAGATACGGGGGTGGGGCAGTATGTTGCGTGTGCGACACATGGAGCTGCGCATCTATCTTGCAATGCAGCAAGCGCAATTGCCGTGCGGCACCTATTCTTGAACATCGACTTTCGGCCGATGCGTCCCGGACAGCACAGCGGCGCATCCCGTGAGCCAGCGCGGCCCCACGCGATGCGGGGACGTGTACGCCTCGGGGAATAAAAAGTGGATCCACGACCACACAAGGAAACGTCATGCCGGCTGTCCCGACCCCGCTTAACCGTTCCCGCTCCAACAACTCACACCACAACGCTCACGATTCCCACGACGCCAACGATGCTCACGCCGCCCATGCGGAGGCCGCCTCCCACCCCTCGCTGGTGACGGTGTCCAACGGACATGCCGCGAAGGACGTCCCGCCGCAACCGGAGTTCATCCAGCAGTACCGCGAAGACAGCAGCGCACTGCGCGAGCAGGTACTGGCCGGGCTGCGGCAGTCCGATGCAAGCATCAGCCCGAAGTTCTTCTACGACGTGCTCGGCTCGCGCCTGTTCGAGGCCATCACCGACCTGCCCGAGTACTACCCGACACGCACCGAGGCGGCGATCTTCGCCAGCGCGGCGCCTGCCATTGCCGCGCGCGCTGGCAGTGGCTGCGTGCTGATCGACCTGGGCGCCGGCAACTGCGAGAAAGCGGCGCGGCTGTTCGGCAGCCTGCGGCCGGCGCAGTATGTGGCGCTCGATATCTCGGTGGAGTTCCTGCGCGGCACGCTGTCATGCCTGCAGCAGCAGAACCCGGACATTCCGATGCTCGGGCTCGGCGCGGACCTGTGCGGGAGCTTTGACCTGCCGCGCAGTGTCAGGCGCAGCAGGCGGCTGTTCTTCTATCCGGGCTCGAGCATCGGCAATTTCTCGCCCATGGATGCGCTCGCGCTGCTGCAGCGACTGCGCGGCGCCGCCGGGCGTGGCGATGGGGTGCTAATCGGCGTGGACCTGCTCAAGGAAGAGGCCACGCTTGTTGCAGCCTATGACGATCCGCTCGGTGTCACTGCTGCCTTCAACCGCAACGTGCTGCGCAACGTGAACCGCATCGTTGCCACGGATTTCGACGTCGACGACTGGCGCCATGTAGCGAGCTTCGACCGGGAGGCGTCGCGGATCCAGATGCATCTGCAGGCGAGCCGGCCGGTCAGGGTGCATTGGGATGGCGGTGAGCGCCGGTTCGGCGAGGGCGAGCGTATCCATACCGAAGATTCCTACAAATACCGTCCCGGCGATTTCGCCTTGCTGCTCGAAGCCGCCGGCTTCGATGATCCGGTGTACTGGACCGATCCACTGGGCTGGTTCGCGGTGTTCCACGCGCGCGCCTGAGGCCTGTCTTGGTGTGGTGTCATAATGGCCGCTGCCATGGCGGGCGGCCGCCCGTCTTCGTCCTTCCCGAACGGATGTTTCCCGATGAGCGGCTTCTCCATGCTTCCCGATCTCTACTTCAGTGGCGGCCAGGCGGGCTGGTCCGACGCCCGCCGCCTGCCCCGCGAGGGGCTGGCCCAGGCGCTGGTCGATGCGCGCAGCCGCACCCTGGCCTGGCTGGCGGTGTTCGGCCAGACGCGCAAGGGCTGGGATGTGCCGCGGCAATACGATGCGAATCCGCCGCTGTGGACGCTGGGGCATATCGCCTGGCACGCCGAATGGTGGTGCCTGCGCGGCGTGCGGCAGATCGATCGTGGCGGCGTGCCGGTGCCCGTGGCCAGCGACCCGTCGCGCCTGGATGGCGCGGACGAATGGTTCGACCCCGACCGCATCGGGCCGGACGAACGCTGGGAGATCGTGCTGCCCGACGTTGCCGTGGTCAAGCAATACGCCTCCGACGTGCTCGACGGCCTGCTGCGCCGCCTGGCCCTGCTGCCCGACGATGGCGACCTCACGCTCTATCCGTTTCGCCGTGCGCTGTTCCAGGAGGATGCGGAGGCCGAAAACCTGGCCGCGTTGCTGCAGGCGCTTGGCGTGGCGCCCGCCGCGCCGGTTGCGCCGGGACCCGGTGTGTCGGTCGCGCATGCCGGCACGCTGCATTTTCCCGGTGGCCGCTTCACGCAGGGCTGGTCGGATCCGGACGGCTACGCGCAGCCCGATGAACTGCCGCCGCAGCCTACCTATGTGCCGGCCTTCGAAATGGACGCCGCGCTGGTCAGCAACGCGCAATTCCTCGAGTTCGTCCAGGACGGTGGCTATGAACATCCGGCCTGGTGGTCGACCGCCGGCCGGCAGTGGCTGATGACGCAGGAGCGCTCCGCGCCGCGCTACTGGTCGCGGCATCCGGAGTCGCGCGCATGGATGGTCGAGCGATTCGGCACGCTGCGCACGCTCAACCCTGACGAGGCCGTGCGCCACGTCACGCTGTACGAAGCGCAGGCCTGGTGCGCATGGGCAGGGCGGCGCCTGCCGGTGGAAGCGGAATGGGAACTCGCCGCGCTGCAGAACCGTGGGCTGCAGTGGGGTAGCTTGCGCGAGTGGACGGCGTCGCCGTACGAGCCGTATGCGGGGTTTGCGGCGTCGCCATCGGACAGTGAACTGGTGGCGCGTTTCGGCACGTATCAGGCGGTGCGTGGCACGACGTTCGTCAGTTCGCCGCGGCAGCGGCATGTGCGGGCGAGGCTGGCTTTGCTGCCGGAGGAGGATTTTGTGTTTGTGGGGTTTAGGAGTTGTTCGGTGTAGAGGGTGGTACTTGGCGGGCGCCGCTGTTTCGCCGGCGTAGCCGGCGAGTCACTTTTGTCCGAGCGACAAAAGTAACCAAAAACGCGTTTTGGTTGCCCCAAAGGGGCGAATTTTTATCGTAGTGTGCTGAAGGTGTTGTACGGGTATGGGCTTCAGAGTCAGTGACGCTGCCTGCCGCGTGGGGCACCACCGTGAGTGGGATTACAGCGCTGATTGAACGAGCCCTGCAAGCGTCTGTGGCCCCCGCTGCGAGCGGTATCGTGTGATCGCCTTCGGCTGCGCTGCGCGCAGAGCCCAAGTCTGAGCACGTGGGTCCAAGGCGAACCACGCCTCGGTGACGATGCCTGCCATTGCATGCGCGGAGTAGAGAGAGGGAGAAGAAAGCCGACCCTCTGGCGTCAGCGACGTTGATGCGCTTGCCCCCAGACGACGACGTGCGCGCAGCGCAGCCGAAGGCGTCCTACCACTGACCTGGTTGAAACGCTGTACCCGAGTCCGTCTTGGGGATTGTCCAAAAGCCGTGCCGCGCGAGGCACAGGTTCTGACTCACATGGCGTAGCAGGGTCGAACGGCTGACCACCGTGGCAGGCGTCCAAAGCCGTTTGAACCCCTGCCGCCGTGGAATTGATGGCCAGCGGCAACGACGCGCTTTTTGGTTACTTTTTGTCGCTCGGACAAAAAGTGACTCGCCGGCTACGCCGGCGAAACAGCGGCGCCCGCCAAGCACGACAGCCGCGCAATCCAGCAGAGAACCAAAAAAAAAGAGCACCCCGCAGGGTGCTCTCCATTACACGAACGGCGCGCGCAGCGCCATAAGTGCATTAACGCTCGAAGCGCGAACGGCTGTTGCCATTACGTTGGCCGCCAAAGCCGCCTTCACGGTTGCCGAAGCTGCGACCACCCTCACGGCCGCCGCGATCACCGAAGCTACGGCTTTCGCCGCCGAACTTGCGATCACCAAAGCTGCGGTCGCCGAAGCTGCGTTGCTCGCCGCCACGGTAGCCACCACCTTCGCGGTTGCCGAAACCACGGTTGTCGTCACCGAAGCTGCGGCCGCCTTCCGGGGTGGCGCGCTGGCCGAAGCCGCGGTTGTCGCCGCCGAACTTGCGCTCGCCACCGAAGTTGCGCTCGCCGCGGTCGCCGAAGCTGCGTTGCTCGCCGCCACGGTAGCCACCGCCTTCGCGGTTGCCGAAACCACGATTGTCATCAGCGAAGCTGCGACCACCTTCCTGGTTGCCACGGTTACCGAAACCACGGCTTTCGCCGCCGAACTTGCGGTCACCGAAGTTGCGGTCGCCGAAGCTGCGCTCACCGCCACGGTAGCCGCCGCCGCCGTTGCCACGGCCGCCCGGCTTGCCGCCGAAGTTCGAACGCGGCTTGGGCGAGCGGCGCGGTTCCAGGCCTTCGATCACCGAAGCGTCGATGCGCTGGTTCGTGAAGCGCTCGATGCGCTTCCACTGGAACGTGTCGTTGTGGTTCACCAGGTTGATCGCGACGCCCGAGCGGCCGGCGCGGCCGGTACGGCCGATACGGTGCACGTAGTCCTCGGCCTGCTTGGGCAGGTCGAAGTTCACCACGTGGGTGATGTCGGGTACGTCGATGCCGCGCGCGGCCACATCGGTCGCGACCAGCACGCGCAGGTTGCCGCGGCGCAGGGCGGTCAGGGTGCGGTTACGCGCGCCCTGGGTCATGTCGCCGTGCAGGGCGCCAGCGGCAAAGCCGGTGTCGGACAGGCGCTCGGCCAGCGAGTCGGCATCGCGCTTGGTGGCCGTGAAGACGATGGCCTGCTTGAGCGACGAATCGCGCAGCAGGTGGTCCAGCAGGCGTTCCTTGTGCGACATGTCGTCGGTGAAGTGCAGGCGCTGCTCGATGTGGCTCTGGTCGGCGCGGGCCGCGGCGATTTCAATGCGCTGCGGATCCTTGAGCTGGCGCGAGGCGAGCTGGGCGATACGTGCGTCCAGCGTGGCCGAGAACATCAGCGTCTGGCGGCTCGCCGGGGTGGCGTCGACGATCGCGTCGATGTCATCGGCAAAGCCCATGTCGAGCATGCGGTCGGCTTCGTCGAACACCAGCATGTCCAGCGCGGACAGGTCGATGCGGCCGGCCGAGATATGGTCGAGCAGGCGGCCCGGCGTGGCGACCAGGATGTCAGGCATCTTGGACAGCGCGGCCAGCTGCTTGGGGTAGGGCATGCCGCCCAGGATGCTCGCGCAAACGATGCGGCGCAGGTTGCGGCCATACTTGGCAGCGGCTTCGGTCACCTGCAGCGCTAGTTCGCGCGTCGGCGTCAGCACCAGCAGCGACGGCTGTGCCGGCGACGGACGGGGACGCTTGCCCTTCATGCGCTTGGCCGGTTCGGTCGGGCGGTTCGTTGCGGGCTTTTCGCTGATGCGCTGGATAGCCGGCAGCATGAACGCCGCCGTCTTGCCCGAGCCGGTCTGGCTCGACACCAGCAGGTCGCGGCCGGCCAGGAAGGCGGGAATGGCCTGCGCCTGGACGGGCGTCGGGTTGTTGTAGTTCAGTTCGGAGAGCGCACGCAGGATGGCCGCATCCAGGCCAAGCGTGGCAAAGCCGTTGGTGACTTCCTCTGCCGCGACGGTTTCGGTCACTTGCTCGGGGTTGAGCATGGCGTCGAGCTTGTCGAGCGGGCTCTGGACAGCGGAAGTGATCGAAGCGTCGGTGGCGGAGGCAATAGCTTGCTCCGCACGAGTGTCGTGCTGGGTCATGTCGTAAGGATCAAAAATGCATGGCACCCCTGGCAAAGCAAAAATAGGGGTGGGCGCAGTGCAAAGTCTTAAAAAAGGCTTCGGCGCCAATCGGTGAGGCCGTTACGACAGACTCAGCTGACAGTACGGCGGCAGGCAGGGTGTCGGCAGGCGCAAAGGCCAGCCACATGGTCCCTGGCAGGCAAACAGCTCAATTCAGGCTGTTCAACAGGATCGGAGACGAGGCTACGTCGGTGAGCGGTGCGTTCTGTCGGCAACTGACACAGCAATACAAACGCGGTCAGTGCGGAGAAACAGAGCTTGGGAGGGCAGCGGAATCGCCTTGGCGGGAAGTGCCTGGCGGGTGGCGGAACTCACAGTTGCGAAACTCACGGCGCGGATTATAGCAGAACCGTTGAGAATTGTTGCGGTGCGAAAAAGTAACCAGATATGTCAGGAAGCCGGCACCTGGGCGCCGGCTCTGGCACTCGGGGCCGGCGATTGCCAATTCCGGGTTGAAAGCCCGAGGGGCCATCCTATACTCAAGGCGCGAGCACTGGATTGCTCGCCCGGGGCGGACAATAAAGTTCCCGTACTGGCCTTCTACAGCGATATTGCATCACTGCTCGCTGTGAGCATTGCGGTCATTGTCGTCACTGCCAGAATTCCTGCGACTCTCCGGGTGGTCCGGTGGGACGTCCGCGTCATGGGCGGAATCATGGGAAACCTGCTTGACATGGAATGACCGAACTGCTGATGGCGTTGACCCAGAAGGTCCGGGGCCGTCCGCAACCAGCCCGCCAGGCCATGGCGGGCTTTCTCTTTTGGGGCGGTCACTTGCGGGGCAACTTGCCTTCGATGCGCTCCAGCGGCCTGACATGCGGATTGGTCGGCCAGCCTTGCGGATAGGTGACGAGCCGCGATGGTCCGCGCTGCCGGATTCCGTGCCAGCCACGGCCCGCCGCGCCGCCGCTGCGGCTGCCGCCGAGAATGGCGGTCATGGCATCCCTGTCCAGGTCGATGCTTTCACTGAGGTCCTTGATGACGATCACTGCCATGGTGTTCTCCGGTCAGGGGGCGCCGCGGCCGCGTGGCAGCAACGCCGATTCAGTATAGGTGCACGTTGCGGCCCTGCCGGGACGCAACGCCACGCGCTGCGACTAGCGCCGCGCAACGATCCGGTCGAAGCGCAATGCGTCGACCGGGAGGCATAAAAACGCAGGAGTCATGCCAGTTTTGCGGGGTTTGACGCGTGGGATGAGTGAGAGCTAGTTGCCATGCGGGTTTGCGGGAAAAACCGGCCATCCCGCAACGCGCGATCAGCCGACCTGCATTCACGAAAGTGACTGGGATTCACCAACAGACGGGTGTTCGCTGTTGGGCGTATTCCAACAGCGGTCCGACGGCAAGTGACCCATGCGCTTGCAAGGTGGCAAGCGCGCCGCGCCGCGGGTACGCTCGGTTTGCGGATGCCAAGAGTGCGCACTAGTATCCATCGTGGACGGTGCGCTTGCGTGAGGGCGTTCCGCTTGCATCGACTTCGGGGCAACGCCGGTGGCCAGTGTCAAAGACCTGATTCGGAAGTTCCAGAACGGCGGACTGTCCGACGACGAGTTTGTTGCGTCGTTCGATATGGCGCTGGCGCACGAGCGCACCACGCCAAGCCAGCTCGCACGCGTGATCATCGAAGAAAACACGCGCTTCCCGTTCCCGCCCGCGGTCTATGCCGAAGTCATGCGCCGCATCGAACGCAGCGGTACGACGCAGTTCGATCCGGCGGGCGAATCCACGCGCATGGAAGGTCCCGTGACGGGCTCGCTCTATGCCACGTCACCGGCCGTCGGCACGGTGCCACCCGCGTCGCGGCCGAAGGGCGTCGGCGACACGCTGAACGGACGCTTCGTGCTGGAAGAGTGCCTCGGCGTGGGCGGCATGGGCACGGTGTACAAGGCACTCGACCTGCGCAAGCTCGAGGCTTCGGACCGCAAGCCGTATATCGCGATCAAGGTGCTCAACCTGCAGTTCAGCGGCCACCCCAAGTCGCTGATCGCGCTGCAGCGCGAAGCGCGCAAGGCGCAGACGCTGGCGCACCGGAATATCGTCACGGTCTACGATTTCGACCGCGATGGTCCGGTGGTTTTCCTCACCATGGAATACCTGTCCGGCAAGCCGCTCAGCCAGGTCCTCAAGGCCCCCGGCTTCAACGGCATGCCGATGACCCGGGTCATGCCCATCGTCGCGGGCATGGGCCATGCGCTCGCGTATGCGCACGAGCGAGGCTTCGTGCACTGCGACTTCAAGCCCGCCAACGTCTTCCTGACCGACAGCAACGAAGTCAAGGTGATCGACTTCGGCATCGCGCGCGGCTTCCTGCCCCCGGCGGATGAATCGGACAAGACCGTGTTCGATCCGGGCTCGCTCGGCGGCATGACGCCGGCCTATGCGAGCCCCGAGATGTTCGAGCACCGCGAGCCCGATCCGCGCGATGACATCTATGCTCTGGCCTGCGTGACGTATGAACTGCTGACGGGGCGGCATCCGTACGAACGCATGTCGGCGAACCAGGCGCGCGCGGCGGGACTGAAACCTGTGCAGCCAAAAGAGCTGGCGCGCACGCAGTGGAAGACATTGCGCGAGGCGCTGTCGCTGGACCGCGAGACGCGCACGCCGACCGTCGAACGTTTCCTGGCAGGCATGAGCACGGGGTCGGCGGCGTCGGCGCGACGGCGGCCGGCGCTGCTGGCAGGCGCAGCCGTGGCGGCAGTCGTTGGCGTGTCGGCGGTGGGCTACTACGCATGGCGTACCAGTCGAACGGCGCCGACACCGCCCGTCGTGGCGCAGGCGGACAGTGCACCGGCCACGCCATCGACGCCGCCTGCATCGACGGCTTCCGAAGCACCTGCCGCACCGCCGGTCGCTGCCCGGCCGCAGGCCGAGGTGTTTTCCATGCCTGCCGTGCTGCGCGTCGTGGCCGCCGTGCCATGTTCGCTGCTGGTCGCGAATTCGCCGGAGAACGGCAGGGTGCGCGTGCGTGGCTACCTGGCCGAGAGTGTGGGCGTCTCGGGCCTGCGCGAGCAGCTCAACGCGCTGCCGGGCGTGAAAACGCTGGACGTGGACACGCAACCGCTAAGTGCTGACAAGTGCGATATCGCACGCTTGATTGCGCCGTACTGGTCCGGCCGCCGTGAAGGCGCCGCCGCATCGTCGTTGCGCACACGTGGCAACCGCACGCAGCTCACCGAGGGCGCGCCACTGGTGCTGGAACTGCGTACGCCCGCGCAGGACTCCTACGTCTACGTCGACTATTTTGCCGCGGACGGCAACGTGGCCCACCTTGTGCCGAGCACGCGCGTGCAGGCGCACCAGGCGCCGGCCAGCTATAGCGCAACGATCGGCGATGGCGGCGAGTGGGTGATCTCGCGCCCGTTCGGCACGGAGCTGGTCGTGCTGCTGACCACGCCGGCGCCGCTGTTCGACGGGCGGCGTTCCGACGTGGAGTCGTGGCAGGACTACCTGAAGGCCGTGGAAAAGCCGCTTGGGCAGATGGCGCACAAGTACGGGCAGGACCGCATCAGCGCGGACCTCGTGGAGATCTCCACGCGCGCGAAGTGAGGCTTGGAGGGCGAGGCGTTACGCTACTTCAGGTCGCGCGCCACGCGGAAGCCGTTTTGCGATTGCCGCACGCTCGAGCTGTACTTGAAGCGCGTCGACGACACCATGTAGGTTGCGCCTTCGCGCCATGATCCGCCGCGGATCACGCGCGCGCCGCAACTGGCTTCTTCCCAGCTCCGGCCGTCGGCCGGCGCGTTCTTGTAGCTGCTGTGCCAGCAGTCGCGAACCCATTCCCACACGCTGCCGTTGACGTCGTAGAGGCCGAACGGATTGGCCGCGAACGATCCCACATTGGCTGGCGCATCCTGGCTCCACGGGTCGCCGCAGTCCTTGCAGTTGGCCGTGCCCTTGCGCATCTGGTCGCCCCACCAGTAGGCCGATGCGGTGCCGCCGCGCGCCGCGTATTCCCATTCCGCTTCGGTCGGCAGGCGGTAGGTCTTGCCGGTGGTCTTGCTGAGCCAGGTCACGTACTGCTGCGCGTCGTCCCAACTGACATCGCGCACCGGTGAGTTCTTGGCACTGTTCGCGACCGTGGCGATCCGGTCGCAGCCACCGGTGTCGACGCAGGCGTTCCACTGCTCGACGGTCACTTCATAGCGGCCGATCGCAAACGGCTGGCTGATCGAAACGTGGTGAGGCGGCTTTTCGGCGGGGTCGCTCGCATTGCTGCCCATGGTGAAGCTGCCGGCTGGCAGGCTCACCAGCACGGGGCAGACCGGGCAATCGCGAATCTCGCCTTTGGCTTCGACAGGTGGCTTGCGCTCGCCGCCCACGCTGACCGACCCGGAAGCCGTCGTGCCCGGACGCGAAGGTGGCGCTTCCGATGGCGCCGCGCCTGCACCGGCTGCTGCACCGGCTGCTGCGGGAGCCGGCGGTGCGGACCGCTGCGGCGGCGGGGTAGCCGGTTTGGCCGGAGGCGTCGCGGCAGCCGGTGGCTTGGCGCGTTCCGGTGGCGGAGTTTTTGCAGCGGGCGCACTGGCGGCCGCGAGGCGTTCCATGCGTGCCCGCGCAAGCGCCGCGAAACGCCCGTTCGGGTATTGCTTGAGATAAGCCTCGTAGTCGCCGGCGTAGTTGCTGTTCTTGATCGATTCCCAGAACGTCAGCTCGTACTGCTCATCGCTGTTCTTGGGCAGGATGCCGGCGAGCAGCACCGGTGCACTGTTGCCCGCAGCCGATGCTTCGCCGGCGGTGGCCGGGACCGCCATGCCACCGAGGACCGCGCTGAGGCTCAGCACGGATGCGATCAGAACGACAGGAGGTTTGCGCCACATTTTCGGACCCCGTTGGAACTGCGGCCAGCCCGATGCGCGCGCTGTGGCGGCGCCTGGGGCGCATTGTGGTGTTGCCGCGACGTCGGCTTGCTTCAAGATAGCACAGCGATTGTGAATCCGGAGGTGCTTGCATCGGCGCCTGTGGCGCCCAGCGCATGCGGGTCGCGCAAAGTCGATGCGAAGATGTCATCGCGAGTTCGCTTTTTGCCAAGTTCCGTTCTAACCTGAATACCGAATCGCCGAGCGCTGGGCCAAGAGCAACCAGAAGAACCACGGGCTTGCGGGACAACGTGATCGGGTATTCGGACACTCTCCGGGAGGCGCCGCGTATGTCCAGACGATTCCTGCTCCGCCTGTTGGCGGCTATGGCCGTGGCCGTTGTGCCATCCGTCTCGATGCCGACTTCGGCGCCGCCGAATGCGGAGGTCTACATCATCTGGCCGCCGGACGGCGCCGTCATCACTGGCGGCAAGTTCTGGATCCGCATGGGCCTGCGCAATATGGGCGTCTGTCCCAAGGGCATCGAATCTGCCAAATGCGGCCATCATCACCTGCTGATCGATACGGATCTGCCGCCGCTGGACAAGGAAATCCCTTCCGACAAGAACCACCTGCACTTCGGTGCGGGGGAAACGGATGCGCGCATCGAACTGCCACCGGGCAAGCACACGCTGCAACTGCTGCTCGGCGATGCCAAGCACGTGCCGTTCGATCCGCCGCTCTACTCGAAGAAGATCACCATCACGGTGAAATAGCCGAACCAGCGCGAGGGGGATCCACCATGTTCAAGCTGCTAGCCGCCACGTTGCTCGGCGCGTGCCTCCTGCTGCCAGCCGCGGCCATGGCCGGGGAAACGCCGGCGCCGCCGGATGCGTACCTGTACATCGGCTTTCCGAACAACGGGCAGGTGCTGCCCGCGGGCAAGCCGTTCAAGGTATGGTTCGGCCTGCGCAACATGGGCGTGGCGCCAAAGGACGTCAAGTACCCGAAGACCGGCCACCACCACTTGCTGATCGACGTGGACCTGCCGCCGATGGACAAGGAAATCCCGAACGATCGCAATCACCTGCATTTCGGCGCGGGCGAAACCGAGACCATGGTCGAGCTGCCACCCGGCAAGCACACGCTGCAGTTGATCATGGGCGACGACAAGCACATCCCGACCAATCCGCCGATCTACTCGAAGAAGATCACCATCTACGTGAAGTGATTCCCGCTGCGTGGCGGCCGGTTGGCCGCCACGCGTCCTTGCGCGCGCGGCCTGCGGAGTGGCCCGTCGCACCACATTTACTGTCGTGCACTGTCGTATAACAGCCGACAGTGATCGGCCGACTGTTGGTTCCCGTACGCCAGTGGGCACGCTGTCAATGTGTTCCATCATGGCCCCGCCTATTCCCCGTTGCGCATAAAGCCGCTTGTTTTCAAGGCTTTGCGGTCGATACCGCGCGCACCGCGCCACGCTGGCACACCCTGTGCAATGGTTATCCGGAAAGCAACACCGGACGCCATCTGCCGATGCGCATCCACAACCTCACCGCCGGCCTCATTTCGGGGTTGGAGTGCGCGCCAGCGCGAACCACAATACAGACACGCAAGGCAGGGCGGCACCACTCCGGTGGCGTCGTCGTGCATGCGGTTGCAGGAAGACATCGTGCCCAACGTCTCTACCGAATCGTCCTTGACTGTTCCGCGGCCGCGCCGCATTTTTGCCTGGGTCGCAGCTGCGGCCTGCGCGGGATGGCTCACCGGCTGTGCCGACTTCCGTCCGCCGGTGTACGAGCGTCCGGAAACGCCGGCCAAGACGGAATGGTCGCGGCAGGAGTCGATCACGGTATCTCCGGCCGAGACCGTGCAGCCGAACTGGTGGCAGGGGTTCAAGGACCCGTACCTGAACAAGCTGATCACGCAGGCGCTGTCCGGCAACTACGACATCAAGGTGCTCGCCGCGCGCATCCGCGTGGCGCAGGCGCAGATCGGTGAAGCGAAGGCCGGCCAGCTGCCGGTGATCGACCTCAATGCCAACGCGAACGTCACCAAGACCACCGGCCAGGCGGTCGCGCGCAGCTACAACCTGGGCGGCCAGTTGAGCTGGGACATCGACATCTGGGGCAAGGTCGAGAAGGGCGTGCAGGCGCAGACCGCCGAGTTCCACGCCACCGAAGCGGACTGGCGCGCAGGCTACCTGACGCTGGCGGCCAATGTCTCGACCGCTTACTTCCAGATCCTGCAGTTCGACGAGCAGATCGATCAGCAGGCGCGCACCGTGCAGAAGAACGGGCAGATCCTCAACACGTACCAGGCCATGTTCCAGAACGGGCTGGTGCCGAAGATCCGCGTGATGCAGCAGCAGGCGGAAATCAACCGGCTGACCAAGGACCTGATCGAGCTGCGCCGCTCGCGTGACGTGACCGAGAACGCGCTGGCCACGCTGGTCGGCGTCCCTGCCGGCAATCTCAAGGTGCCGCCCGGCAAGCTGCAGGAGCGCGTGCAGCCGCCGCCGGTGCCGGCGGGCCTGCCGTCGCAGTTGCTGGCGCGCCGGCCCGACATCGTGGCCGCGGAGTATCGCGTGCTCGCGGCGTACAACATCGTCGGCCAGGCCCGGCTCGCGCAACTGCCGAGCATCAGCCTGACCGCGAACGGCGGCATGGCCAGCTTCGCGCTGAACAGCTTGCTGAAATCCTTCACGTTCGGCCTCGCGCCCAGCATCACGCTGCCGATGCTGGACCCCAACGTTCGCGCCCGCATCAAGACGACTGAGGCGCAGGTCAAGGTGGTGGAAAGCGATTACGGCCGCACCGTGATGAACGCGTTCGAAGAGGTGGAAACCGCACTGGTCAACGTCGACGCGCACAAGAAGCAGCGCATCGAGTTGCAGCAGCAGGTTGACCAGTTGCGCGTGGTGTCCTCGCAGATCGAGGCGCAGCTCAAGGAAGGCGTGGTGTCGCAGCTCGAAGTGTTCGAGACCGAGCGTTCGCTGCTGAGCGCGCAACTGTCCTTGTTGGCCGTCCACCAACAGATCCTTGCCGATACTGTCACGCTCTACAAGGCGCTCGGCGGCGGCTGGACCGACGTGCGGGTCAGCAACGCGACGGCGAGCAATTCGCCGTCGCAGTGACCCGGCGCCCGTTCGTCAGGCAGCGTTCACGATACATCAGCTTCCGGGCAGGCAGGGCACGCCAGCGGTTTGCGCCGCATGGGCGACACCTTGCGCGCTACGGCTGGTGCGCATTCAATTGACTAGCGAGAGGCGTCGCCTACTATGTTGATTGTCGATTCATCCTCCGGTGCGGCAGCGTTCGACGCTGCACCTGTTGGTTTCTTGGAAACATGGCTCCTGACGATGCACTGATCATGGAAATGCCGGTGAGGATGGGTCAGGAGTTCGACATTCTGCTGACGCCCGTCTCGCGTCCGGAACTGGGCGAGATCCGCATCGGCGAAGACCTGTTCGCCGTTGGCCGGAGCGAGGCACCGTTCGTTTCCTACCCCGAAGAGCTGACCGCGGCGCTGTCGCGCCGGCACGCGCGCATCTTCGCCGAGCACGGCGCGGTGTACGTGGCGGACCTCGGCAGCAAGAACGGCACGCGCATCAACGGCGCCGACGTTGCCGGGCATCCGCTGCGGCTCAGCGACGGGGACGAGCTTTCCTTCGGGTCGGCGCTGTCGTTCCACGTACGGCTTTCGCCGCGCGTGGCCGCGCCGGAAGCGCCGCGCGTGATGGTCACGCTGCAGCCGGAACGCAGCGACCTGGGTCTGCAGCCGATCGAGCTGAGCGGCTTCCCGTACCTGATCAGCAAGGCCGATGACACGTTCGCGCGCTACCGCGACAGCCATCCGCAGCAGGTCAACTACCTGTCGCGGCGCCATGCGCATATCTACCTGAAGTGCGGCGTGCCGTTCCTGGAGGACCTGGGCAGCACCAACGGCACCTTCGTCAACGGCCACCGTCTTGCCGATCATGGCGTGCCGCTCAACGATGGCGACCTGATTGCGTTCGGCGGCAGCCACTTCGTCTACAAGATCGCGGTGCAGCGCGAAGGCGATGCCGACGCCACGGCTACGCGCACCGTGTTCGCCGCACCGGATGCCGTGGCCGACGTCGAGCCCGTTGCCGAGCATACGGCGGCGCCGGCGCATGCACTGGATGACGACGCGGACAAGACAACCTTCGTCGGCGCGGCCGATTCGTTCCTCGATATCTTTTGCGTCGACTACGCGGCGCGGCAGGAAGACGAGGTCAATGCCGATGCCGAAGCGCAGGCCGCGGCGGCTACCGATGCGTCGGCGCGCAAGGGAAATGCGTCGCGCAGCCGCACGGCGCTGCTTGCGGGAGAAGTCGCCGGACGCTTTGGCCTGAATGACCCGGTGCGCGTGCGGCGCGCAGCGCGATGGGGCCTGGTGGTGCTTGCGCTGATTGCGGTGGGCCTCGGTGCGCTCTACCTGCGCGGCATGCCAGAGCGCGACGTGAAGTCGCTGCTTGCCGACGGCCAGTACGCCGGGGCAGCCAAGGCGGCGGACGCCTATCTCGCGCGGCACCCCGACGATGCGGCGTTCCAGGCCATGGGCACGGAAGCGTTGCTGCGTGCCTACGTGCCGCAATGGGCGGCCAAGCTCAAGGCAAAGGATTTCAGCGGCGCCGCTACGCTGCTGGCCGAGATGGCCTCGGGCAGCCAGCACAACGCGGACGCACACCCGCTGGTGCGCGAGCTCGAATGGATCGGCGACCTGGAGCGCTACTTCGCGCAGCGCGGCGGTGCGGAAGCGCCGATCCGGCTCTACACCGATGAGTCCGTCATACGCGGCCTGCTGACGCACTGGAACCAGGACACCGGCGCGCACCAGCGTGCGCTGGGGCGCATCGCCGGATACGAACCGGCATTCCGCGACGTCTATGCGAGCGCGCTCAGCGATGTGCGCAAGCTGCAGACGGACGAGTCGGTCTACCTGGCCGCGATCGACCGGCTCAATGCCACGATCGCCACCGAACTCGCGCGCGACAAGCCCGAAGCGCTGCAGCCGGTGCTGGATGACTATAAGGAAAAATACCCGCGGCTGTCCGGCCTGGACAAGCTGCAGGACGACCTGCGCCGCTACACCGCGCTGATGCAGCCGCTGCGCGCCCGCAACCCGGGGCCGCTGGTGGCGCGCATGGCCGATGCGAAGTTCGCCACGCCGCCATTCCAGGCACAGTACGCGCGTCTCGCGCAGCGCCTTCCCACCACGGACGTCGCGCGCCAGTATGCCGTGGCCGCGCAAGCGTGGCAGCGCGGCGACAGCGCGACCGCCATCGCGGGCCTGCGCCGCATCAGCGCCGGGCCGTGGGCCGACGACGTGGCGAAAGACGCCGCGCACAAGCAGCAGGTCGCCACGCAGTACGCGGCACTGCAGGGCTCGCGTGGTGCGGGGGGCTACGAGGACAAGCTGCTGGGCTTCTACGCCATGCTGGATCCCGACGAGGACAAGTACTACGCCAAAGCCGTGGAGCCGGATGTCACCGCGATCCGCGACAGTGCCTTGCGGCGTGCGCGTGAGCTGGTGAGCCGCGCCATTGCAGGCTGGAAGCAGTACCGCGCCAACGGCCAGATCGGCGCCGACCAGCGGCTGGAACCCGGCATTTCGCCGAAGTTCCGAGACCAGGCGAAGCGCCTCGCGCAGGCGCAGGAAGATGCGCGGCAAGGGATTCGCATCGTCAGTCAGCTCAAGGCCGGCGAGAGCGCAGATCTCGCGCAGTGGAACAAGGCGGAAGAGGAGATCCGCGCAGAAGTCGACCAGCAGCGCCGCGCCTTGCAGGAGCTGCGCATGGTGCTCGACCCGGCCGTGCTCAAGGCCAAGCTGGACCTGCTGGGCGGCGAAGCGCAGGGCACCGAAGCTCCGGCTGGGGCATCGGCTGCAGCGGCCGCCACCGCGGCGGCATCTGACAAGCCGAAAGAGGCGCGGCCATGAACGACACACAAGGCAGCAACCGCCTGAGGCCACTATCCGAGGCGCTCGAGGACCACGGCGGCGAAGGCATTGCCATCCTCACGGCCGAGCCGTGGCGGCTGAGCTTGCTGACGATCGTGACGACGTTCGCGCTGGTGGTGTGCGCGCTGATCTGGTCGTTCTTCGGGCATGCCGACGTGATCGTCACGGCCGAGGGTACGCTCGCGCCGGAGTCGGAGGTCAGGCGCTTCTACGCCCCCGTGGACGGCGAACTCGCGGACCTGTATGTCGCCGAGGGACAGCCGGTGTCGAAGGATGACGTGCTGGCCCGCCTGAACGCACGCGGCGCCATTGAAGCCGCGGCCAATGCGCTGGAAGCGCAGCTCAAGCTCGAAGACTCCGAGCGCGAATGGAAGCAGTTCCCAGAGAAGAAGGCGTTGATGGAGCGTCGCGCCGCCGCGCTCAAGCAACAGATCGACGTGGGCACGCGCCAGCATGAAACGCGCATTGCCGAGGGCACGACAAAGCTGACCGAGCAGCAGCGCGCGCAGATTCAGGAGGCGCGCAGCAATGTCGAGAATTCGCGCCGGGCCCGAGACTTCGCGCGCCAGGAGCAGGACCGCTATACGCGGCTGTTCGCGCTGCCGGCCGGCGGTGGCGTGTCGCAGTCGCAAGTGGATGCCAAGCGCGCGGCCACGCAGGAGGCCGAAAACACGCTGCGCGTGGCGCAATCGCGGCTGGCCGAGCTGGAAGCGCGGCAGGGCCAGGAGCTGACCCAGGCCAACGTGCAGCTCGAAAGCAGCGGCCAGGAACTTGCCGGTCTGCGCGTGCAGTACGACGCGGCGATGCGCGAGATTGCGAGTACCGAGGACAAGCTGCGCCTGCAGGTGCAGACTGCGCGCCTGGTGGCCGAAGCGGCCGCGCGCATCCGCTTCGAGAACATCGACAAGGACAACTTCCTGCTGATCCTTGCGCCGGTGTCGGGCGTTATCACGGACGTGACCTCGACCCAACGCGGTGACAAGATCCAGGCCAATACACCGATCGGTGGCATCGCACCCAATGACGCGCGCCCCGTGCTGAAGATCGCCATTGCCGAACGCGACCGCGCGTTCCTGAAGGAAGGCCTGCCGGTCAAGCTCAAGTTCAACGCGTTCCCGTACCAGCGCTATGGACTGATCGAAGGCACGCTCGAATACATCTCGCCGGCGACCAAGCCGGGCGGGCCGGACAAGCAGCCGGTCTATGAAGGCCGCATCCGCCTGTCGCGCGATTACTACGCCGTGGGCGAAACCCGTTACCCGCTGCGCTACGGCATGACCGCCACGGCGGAGATCGTGGTGCGCGAGCGCCGCCTGATCGACCTGGGCCTGGATCCGTTCAGGCAGGTGGCAGGCTAGCTGGGCACGGGGTTCACGGAGCGAATCGCGACCGCCGCAGTGCGGCCGTTATAGGAGGTAGGGCCATGACTGGCATTGTGCGTATCGACGACGAGGCACTGGGCGTCGAAGAATTCATCCGCCTGCTCAAGTTCACCGGGCAGTTCGAAGGCCTGGTCGAGCAGATGGTGCGCGACAAGCTCACCGTCCATGCCGCGAAGCGCGCGGGCATGGCCCTGACGCAGGAAGAGATCCAGGAGCGCGCCGACCAGTTCCGGCGCGTGCAGGGGCTGCACCGCGCGGCGGACATGAACCACTATCTCGACGCACTGGGCGTGAGCCTGGACGAGTTCGAGGTCTTCATCACCGACAGCCTGTACCAGGAGCGCATGATAGAGCAGGTCTGCAACGACGCCGCGGTGCACGAATACTTCCAGCTCAATTCGCCGCGCTTCGACAGCATTGAGGTCAGCCACATTGTGGTGGACAGCGAAGGCAAGGCCAAGGAACTGATCTCGTACCTGCAGGACGACCCCGACAGCTTCGCCGAGATGGCCCGCGAGCATTCGATTGCCGATACGCGCGAACGCGGCGGCGACATCGGCAAGGTCTTGCGCGGCTCGCTCAAGACAGATATCGAAGCGAAGGTCTTCAACGCGGAAGCCGGCGACCTGCTCGGGCCGTTCGCGGCGGCGGACCGCTCGTTCTTCGAGGTTTTCCTCGTGCGCGCGAAGCATCCCGCGACGCTCGACGGCGACGTCGCCGTGGAAGTGCGCCGGCTCTTGCGCGAAGAGTGGCTGATGGCGAGGGCGCAGGAACATGTCATCGAAGCCCGCTAGCGAAGGCGCAGCGGCGGCCGAGGTGCCGCCGCCAGCGGCCGCACCTGCATCGCCCGCATCCCCTGCTGCGGGTGCATCGCTCGCCGATTTCCTGTCAACGGTCGAGATCCTGTCGGCACTCACGCGTGACGAACTGGAGCAGCTCGCGGCCGCGGCCCAGACGCAGACGTTCGGCTTCGGCGACACCGTATGCAATGCCGGTGAGCCCGCACCCGGCCTGTACATCATCAAGGCCGGCTCCGTGCGCGTGTTCAACGAGGAGCACGGCAAGGAAATCAGCATGGGCGTGCGCAAGACCGGCGAGGTCTTCGCGGATGTCGCGCTGCTGCGCGACTATCACCATGAGTCGTCGGTGCGCGCATCAGGCAAGACCGAGCTGCTGATGATCCCGCGCAGCGTGGGCGAAAAGGTCGTGGCGGGCAACCAGGCCGCTCTGGCTTTTATCACCAGCTATGTGGCGATCAGCTCGGCAGGCGGGTTCGTGGCGCGGCTGTTCGATTTGCGCGGCAAACTGGACCGGCGCGAGCTCGAAGATGCCGTGCGCAGCGTGGGTGTCAAGCGCGTGGCCGCGGGCAAGGAGATCCTGAAGCAGGACGGGCGCGATGATCGCCGGCTCTACGTGGTGCGCCAGGGCGCCGTGCGCATCGTACGCAACGAGGACGAGGACGAGTTTCCGCTCGCCACGCTCGGGCAGGGCGACATCTTCGGCGAGCGCGCATGCGTGATGCGGCAGGAGCAGATCGCCTCCGCGATCGCCGAGACCGATGTCCGCCTGCTGGTGATTCCTGAAAAGACCGTGCAGCTCATCCTGGAACGCAACCCGCGCTTGCGCGAAGTGCTGGAAGAGCGCATCCGCGTGGTCGATCGCGAGCTGCATCGGCAGAAGAAGCTTGCCGAACGCCGCAAGCGCCCGGTGCTGCTGGACCTGCAGTCCAAGCCGGAGCTTGGCGAGCGGCTGATCCGCCGGTTTGCGCTGGTGGAGCAGGCCGAGGAGATGGATTGCGGTGCCGCCTGCCTGGCCATGATCTGCCGGCACTACGGGATTCCGATGTCGCTCGGCAAGCTGCGCGAACTCGCCAATGTGACCACGCAGGGCGCGACGCTGGAAAGCCTTGCACGCGCCGGCGAGTCGCTTGGCTTCACCACGCGCGGCGTGCAGTGCACGCGCGAGTCGCTGATGGGCTTCGAGCTGCCGTTCATCGTGCACTGGGAGGGCTACCACTACGTGATCGTGTACGGCGTCTCGGCGCGCTGGGTATGGGTGGCGGACCCGGGTATCGGCTTCCGCAAGATGAGCGCCGAGGAGTTCGAGCGCGGCTGGAGCGGCACCTGCCTGCTGTTCAGCCCCGGCGAGAGCATGGCGCAACTGTCGGTGCAGCGCTCTCCGTGGCTGCGCTTCATCAGCTATTTGGCGCCGTACAAGAAGATCCTCGCGCACCTGTTCCTGGCCACGTTCGTGATCCAGGTGCTCGGCGTGGTGCCGCCGCTCATCATCCAGAACATCCTCGATGGCGTGGTCGTGCACCAGAATATCGGGCTGCTGAATTTGCTGATCGTCGGGCTGATCATCGCGAACCTGTTTTCGCAGCTGATGTCGACGATCCGCGCTTACCTGGCCAACTTCATGGTGCGCAACATGGATTTCGCCATGATGTCGCACTTCTTCAAGCACACGCTGTCGCTACCGCTGTCGTTCTTCGCCAAGCGCAAGACCGGCGACATCTTCGCGCGCTTCCAGGAGAACCAGACCATCCGCGCCTTCCTGACCGAGTCCACGGTGACGACGGCGCTGAACCTGCTGATGGTGTTCATCTACTTCACCATCATGTTCCTCTACAACGTCAAGCTCACGCTGCTGCTGATCGCGTTCGTGATCCCGATTGCGGCGTTGACCGTAGTGGTGACACCCAAGGTGAAGACCTACGCGCGCGAGGTGTTTGCTGCATCGACGGACGCCAAGGCCTATCTCATGGAAACGCTGGGCGGTGCCGAGACCGTGAAGGGCATGGGCATCGAGCGGCCTGTCCGCCTGCGCTGGGAAGCCAAGTATGCGAAGGCGCTGGAAAAGCAGTACCAGGCGCAGGCTTTCCACATTCTTGTCGGCATGATCAGCCAGTTGCTCAATGCGGCGACCACGATCGCCGTGCTGTGGGTGGGCGCCACGCTGGTGCTGCAGCGCGAGCTGACCATCGGCCAGTTGATCGCCTTCAATGCGTTCATGGGCAGCGTGCTCGCGCCGTTGATGGGGCTGGTCGCGTTGTGGGGCCAGCTTAACGATGCCGGCGTGGCGATGGAGCGGCTTGGCGACGTGCTGGACCTGGAGCCCGAACAGAAGCCACAGGACGTGATGTCGCGCGTGCTGCTACCCGACCTGCAGGGCGAGATCGAGATGAACGGGCTGTACTTCCGCTACGGCGGCGAGGACACGGCCTATGTGCTCGAGAACATCAGCCTGCATATCAAGCCGGGCGAGATGGTGGCCATTGTCGGGCGCAGCGGCTCCGGCAAGACCACGCTCGCCAAGCTGCTGGTCGGCTTCTACCGGCCCACGGAAGGCTCGATGAAGGTCGACGGCTATGAAATCGGCATGATCGACACCGAGTTCTACCGCGCCCAGGTCGGCTACGTGATGCAGACCAACCTGCTGTTCTCCGGCACCATCGCCGAGAACATCGCCTGCGGCGACGAGAGCCCCGATCGCCGCCGCATCGAGGAAGTGGCCAGGATGGCCGACGCGCACCCGTTCATCACCAAGCTGCCGCTTGGTTATGAACAGATCGTGGGCGAACGCGGCATGGGCCTGTCGGGCGGGCAGATCCAGCGGCTGTGCATTGCGCGCGCGCTGTATCACGATCCGCGCCTGCTGGTGTTCGACGAAGCGACGTCGGCGCTCGATACGCAGTCCGAGAGCAACATCCTCGCGAACATGCAGGAGATCCTGCGCGGGCGCACGGCGGTGATCATCGCGCACCGCCTGAGCACCATCATGCAGGCCGACAAGATCCTGGTGCTGTACGAAGGCGCCGTCGTCGAGCAGGGCCGTCACGAGGAACTGCTCGACCGCAAGGGCATGTATTACCAGCTGGTGCAAAAGCAACTGAGCTCAGCATGAAGCTATATAACCAGGGCGCCCGGCCGCCTGCCGCCACCGGCACCTCTACCGTCTCGTTTGCGGGGCTGATCGAAAAGCTCGAGATCCTGCGCTCCACGCTGCGCTGGTCGTCGCGGCTCGAGCGCACCGATATCGAGAAGCTGCTCAAGCAGGCCACCACGCTGCGCGACGAGGTGATGGGGCTGTCGCACAAGGAACGCTTCGTGCAGGCCGCAACGGGCGGCGAGGTGCCCGTACAGGAGGAAATCGAACGCATGCCCCGCGAGCGCCGGCAGGCGCTGCTGGAGCGCAGCTTTATCTTCGAAGGGACGTTCGGCGATAACCCGAAGCTGCTCGAATCACTGGAAATCTCCGAGAAAGCGGCACCGACCGACCTTCCCGTGCTGATCGATGGCGAAAGCGGCACCGGCAAGGAGCTGATGGCCAAGGTCATCCATGCCAACGGTTCGCGGCAGGATCGGCCGTTCATCTCGGTCAACTGCGGCGCGATTCCGGACAGCCTGCTCGAGTCCGAACTGTTCGGCCACAAGAAGGGCGCGTTCACGGGCGCCAGCAACGACCGGCGCGGCAAGTTCGAGAGCGCCCACACCGGCACCATCTTCCTCGACGAAATCGGCGAGCTGCCGCTGACCGGGCAGGTCAAGCTGCTGCGCGTGCTCGAGGCGCACGAGATCCAGCGCGTGGGCTCGGACGAAGTGATTTCCGTCGACACGCGCATCGTCGCCGCGACCAACAAGGACCTGCGGCGCATGAGCAAGGAGGGGACGTTCCGCGAGGACCTGTTCTACCGGCTCAGCGTGATCCACGTGTCGCTGCCGGCGCTGCGCGAGAGGCGCGACGAGATCCCGTTGCTGGTCGCCTATTTCAGCGACGAAGCGGCCGGCATGCTCAAGCGCAGGCCGGTCAGGCTGACGCCGAGACTGCGCGACTTCCTGATGCATTACGAGTATCCGGGGAACATCCGCGAGCTGCGCAATCTGTTGTACCGGGTGTCGTGCCTGGCCGGCGATACGGCGGACCTTGTCCACCTGCCGGTGGACATTCGTCCGAAGCCGGCTGCGCTGGCCGTGGTGCCGATCGGGCCGGTCGGTGCGTTGTCAGCGTTGCCTACGTCGCTGAGCGAAGCCAAGCGCGCGGCCAGCGACGAAGCGGAACGCGCGTTTCTGGAGCGGGGACTGCAGGAAGTCGGGGGCACCGTTGCCGAACTGGCGCGGCGGTGCGACATGAACCGTTCGCATCTGCAGATGCTGCTGAAGAAGCACGGGATTCATTCGAAGGATTTTCGGGGGCAGAGGGAGAAGGCGTGAGAAGCGGTGAGGGACGGGGGCCCGCCACATACGGCGAGCCCCCCAACCTTCACTTGCCCTTGTAGTCCGGGAAAAAGAGCTGTTCGCCTTCGACCTTGTAGCCCGCAATGGCCTGCTGTCCTTCCGGCGAGGTCATCCACTCCACCAGCTTCATCGCGTCGGTGTAGTTCGTGCCCGGGTGCTTGGCGGGATTGACCGCGATGACGCCGTACGGGTTGAACATCTTCGGATCGCCCTGCACGGCGATCGCCAGGCCGGTCTTGGCGCGGTAGGCGCCATAGGTGGCGCGGTCCGACAGCGTATAAGCGGGCATCTGGGCGGCCATGGTCAGCACCTCGCCCATGCCAAGCCCCGCGTTGACATACCAGGGCTGGCCCTTCGGTTCGATGCCGAGCTGCTTCCAGTAGTCCTTCTCCATCACGTCGGTGCCGGAGTTGTCCCCGCGCGAGATGAACTTGCTGCCGCTGCCGGCCAGTTTGCGGAAACCCGCCAGCACGTCCTTGCCGCCCTTGATGCCAGCCGGGTCACTGGCCGGGCCCACGACGATGAAGTCGTTGTACATGACGTCGCGGCGGTTGACGCCGTAACCGGCCGCCACGAATTCATCTTCCATCTTGCGCGCGTGCACAAGCAGTACGTCCACGTCGCCCATCTCGCCCATCTTCATGGCCTTGCCCGAACCGACGGCGATGACCTTCACGTTCACGCCGGTCTTCTGTTCGAACTTCGGCAGCAGGTACTTGAGCAGGCCCGAGTTCTCGGTACTCGTGGTGGTGGCCAGCTTCAGTTCACCGGCCTGTGCGGCGGAGAGGGCCATCAGGCAGGCAATGGCGGTCATGACGGGAAGCTTGCGAAAACCGATCCGTGACATGTGTGGTTCCTTGATTTATGTTTATGAAAACATAATTGCCACGCCCTTGCGGGTCATGGAGAATGCAAAAAACAACATCAAAAGCGGGGTAGTTCATTGTCTGTGAAGCCGAATCGATGTGTAAATATGCAAGGCGAAACATATGACTTTTCGCTTTGACCTGTTTCCGGTCATCGCCGCGGACGACAACCCGCGCGCCAACGGCAAGGTGTTCCAGTTGCTCAAGGCGGTGCGCGAAACCGGGTCGCTGCACCGCGCGGCGCGCGAGATCGGCTTGTCCTATCGCCATGCCTGGGGCGTGATGCGCACCTGGGAGGCCATGCTGGGACGCAGCGTGCTCGATATGGAGCGTGGGCGCGGCGCGTCGCTGACGCGCTTCGGCGAGCGGCTGCTGCGTGCCGAGATGCGGTTGCGCGAGACCCTCGACCCGGCTGTACAGCGCGCCATGGCCGATTTCATCGCCGACCTCGACGACGCGGCGCAGCCGCAGACCAGCGTGCATTTTTCGGGAAGCCACGATCCGGCCATCGAGGTACTGGCCGGTGCGCTCAAGGACCAGCCGTCCGGGCTTCATCTCGATACGGTGTTCTGCGGCAGCGTGGAAGGGCTGATCTGCCTGCAGGAGCGGCAGTCGGAACTGGCCGGCTTCTATGTGTCGCCCGTGCAGACCGCGGGCTCGGTGGCGCACCTGACATTGCGCAAGTGGCTGCGGCCCGCTTCGGTGCGCCTGCTGCGCCTGGCATGGCGCGAACAGGGCCTGATCGTGTCGCCGGCGTTGAGTGCAGAAATCCATGATCTGCGTGACCTTGTTCGCACCCAGGCGCGTTTCGTCAACCGGCAGCGCAGTTCCGGTACGCGCATGCTGTTCGATCAGCTCCTGGCCGCGCAAGGGCTGTATCCCGACCAGATCTCCGGGTACGACGAACCCGAGTTCAGCAATGAAAAGGTGGCGGAAGCGGTCCACACAGGGCGCGCGCAGGTCGGTTTCGGACTACGCATGAACGCCGAGGCGCTGGGACTGGCCTTTGTGCCGCTCACGCGAGAGGCGTACTACCTGGCGCTGCGCAAGAATGACCAGACCGCAGGCTGGATGGCGGGCCTGCTGGCCTTGCTGGCCGACCCGGCGTTCGCGCGCCGCATCGAAGCGCTGCCGGGCTACACCATGGCCGAGCCTGCCGGCATCCTGACGCCGCAGGAGGCCTTGCCCTGGTACGGGGCGGACGGCAAAGAGGGCGGCTGAGCCGCGCCTGATCACGGGGGCGGGGATCGCGCTACACTCCTTGCGATGGCCTGCACAGCTCGATCGCCCCGCCAACGCAAGGAGCACCATGCTGGAAACCGCTGCCCTGGCCGCAGGCATGTCCTGGGCCAGCGGCTTTCGCCTCTACCTGGCTGTCCTGACCGCGGGCGTGCTGTCGCGGCTGGGCTGGCTCGACCTGCCGCCCGGGCTGCATGCGCTGGAATCGTGGTGGGTGATCGGCGTGGCGGCGGTGCTCGCGCTGGCGGAGTTCGTCGCCGACAAGATCCCGGGTTTCGACTCGGTGTGGGACAGCATCCATACCTTCATACGGATTCCGGCCGGCGCGATCCTTGCCGCGGCCGCGTTCGGTCAGATGGACCCGCAGTGGATGGTCGCGGCGGGCCTGGTCGGCGGAACCCTCGCCGGTACGGCCCACGTCGCCAAGGCCGGCACGCGCGCCTTGATCAATGTCTCGCCGGAACCGTTTTCGAACTGGGCGGCCTCATTCACGGAGGACGTGACGGCGACCGGTAGCCTGCTGCTGGCCTTTTTCCTGCCCGTGCTGTTCCTGGTCCTGCTGGCCGTCTTCCTGCTGGTGGCCATCTGGCTGCTGCCCAAGCTATGGCGCGGGCTGCGCCGTCTGCATGCGAGCTTGCGCAACCGCTCGGGCCCGCCTGCAAGACGAACCTGAGCGCCCCATCACCCATGCTGCCTGTACCAGGTGCCGGCAGCGCCACGAACGAGACTGAAACCAAGAACTGATGCCGACCGAGCCAGCTTCCGTGCCCGATACTGCCGTTTCCCAAGCCATTGCCAGGTCCGTGTCGCAAGGGCGGCCATTCTCGGCCTGGCGCCAGGCCTTGCGCATGGCGCGGCGCGACTGGCTGGCCGGCGAGCTTTACCTGCTGCTGTTTGCGCTGGTGCTGGCGGTCGCGGCGCTGACCAGCGTCGGCTTCCTGGCCGACCGCATGCGCCTGGGCCTGGAGCGCGATGCGCGGCAGATGATTGCCGCGGATGTGCTGCTGGTGTCGGACCAGCCATTCGATGCTGCATTTTCCTCGCGCGCGGCCGGTGCGGGCCTGGCGGTCGCGCATACGGTGACATTCCCGAGCATGGCGACGGCCCGCCGTGCCGATGCCGCCGCCGGCGCCGAGGCGCCCAGCCAGCTCGCCGCGCTCAAGGCGGTCAGCGCCGGCTATCCGCTGCGCGGCAGGCTGAAGGTGGCCACCGCACCGGGTGGCCCCGAACAGGCTGCCGAAGGCATTCCCGCGCCGGGCACGGTCTGGGTGGACGAGGCGCTCCTTTCTGCGCTGGGGCTGCGCATCGGCGATGCGCTCCAGCTTGGCAACCGTACGTTCCGCATCGACCGCATCCTGACCCAGGAACTGGACCGCGGCGCGGGCTTCATGAATTTCGCGCCGCGCGTGCTGTTGCCGCTGTCCGATCTCGACAGCACGGGCCTGATCGGCTGGGGCAGCCGCGTGAGCTACCGCCTGCTCGTAGCGGGCACCGACGCTGCCGACAAGGCCTACCAGCGCTGGGCGGGCGACGAGATCAAACGGCTCAAGCTGCGCAACACGCGCGTGGAGTCGCTGGAATCGGGCCAGCCGCAGATGCGCGCCACGCTGGACCGCGCGGAGCGCTTCCTGTCGCTGGTGGCGGTGCTGTCGTCGATGATCGCCGCGGTGGCGATCGCCATGTCGGCGCGCCGCTATATGCAGCGGCATACCGACGCCTGCGCGGTCTACAAGTGCATGGGGCTGTCGCGCCGGCAGATCCTGGCGGCGTTCGGCATCGAGTTCCTGCTGCTCGGGGCGGCTGGCTCGGTGGTGGGCGTGGTGCTTGGCTACCTGGCCCACTACGGATTGCTGTTGTCGCTGGGCGGCCTGCTGCAGGTGTCGCTGCCGCAGCCTTCGCTGTTGCCGGCAACGGTTGGCATCCTGGCAGGTCTGGTGCTGCTGGCCGGCTTTGCCTTGCCGCCGCTGCTGGCGCTGACGCGCGTGGCGCCGCTGCGCGTGCTGCGCCGTGATATCGGCCCGCCGCCGGTGTCGGCATGGGCGGCCTACGCGCTCGGCCTTGGCGCCTTTATCGGCTTGCTGCTGGTGGCGGCGCGCGACCTGCGGCTCGGACTGACCACGGCTGGCGGGTTTGCGGGTGCCGGGGCCGTTTTTGCATTGCTGGCGCTGGGCATGCTGATGCTGCTTTCGCGGGCGTTGCGTGGCCGGCTGACGGGGCGCTCGGCGGTGGGCTGGCGCTTTGCGCTGGCCGTGCTGGAACGCCGGCGCGCGGTGACGGTGCTGCAGACGGTGGCGCTGGCGATCGGCCTGATGGCGCTGCTGCTGCTGGGCATGACGCGCAACGATCTCGTCGATTCCTGGCGCAGTGCCACGCCGGCTGACGCCCCCAACCGCTTCATCATCAACATCCAGCCGGACCAGCGCGAGCCGCTGCGCGGCATGCTGGCCACGGCGGGCATCCATGACCTGCTCTACCCGATGGTGCGCGGACGCCTCACGCATATCGGCGAGCGCGCGATCCGCGCCGACAGCTTTGCCGAGGGCCGCGCGCGCAACCTGGTGGAGCGCGAGTTCAACCTGTCCTATACCGATGCGCTCCCCGAGGGCAACCAGGTAGTGGCCGGGCGCTGGTCCAATGGCACGGGTACGGGCGCGGGCGCATCGGTGGAGGAGGGCATCGCCAAGACGCTGGGCATCCGGCTGGGCGACACCCTGCGCTTCGACGTGGCCGGCCAGAGCGTGCAGGCGCCGGTCACTTCGCTGCGCAAGCTCGACTGGGGATCGATGCGCGTCAATTTCTTCGTGATCCTGCCGCCGTCCGCGATGCATGGCTTGCCCGAGACCTACATCACCTCGTTCCACCTGCCGCCAGCGAGCGCGGCGCTCGGCAACCGGCTGATCGCGGCGTTCCCCAACATCACGGTGGTCAACACCGACCTGATCCTGCGGCAGATACAGGCCGTGGTGGATCAGGTGATCGCCGCTGTGGAGTTCCTGTTCGTCTTCACACTGGTGGCCGGGATCACCGTGCTGTACGCGGCACTCTCGGGCGCGCGCGACGAACGCATGCGCGATGCCGGGCTGCTGAAGGCACTCGGCGCTTCGGCGGCACAGGTCAAGCAGACGCAGTACGCCGAGTTCCTGGTGGTCGGCGGGCTCGCGGGCCTGCTCGCGAGCATCGGTGCGATCGCCGTAGGCTGGGGCCTGTCCCAGCACGTCTTCGATTTCCCTTACCGCTTCAATCCGTGGATCGTGCCGACCGGCGTGGTTTCTGGCATGCTGTGCGCTTTTGCGGGCGGCTGGCTGGGCCTGCGCGATGTGCTGCGCCAGCCGGCGCTGGCGACATTGCGTGACGCGTAATGCTCCGGAATGCCCTGGAACGCCGCCTGAAGTTTGCGAGTATCTGAATGAGTACCGAACCTGAATCCACCGGCCAGGCCGGCACCGATGTCACCGCCTTCGACCTGGTCGGCGGCGAGGCGCGCGTGCGCGAACTGGTGGACCGCTTCTACGACCTGATGGACCTGGAGCCCGAATTCGCGGGCCTGCGCGCGCTGCATCCGGCTTCGCTGGACGGCTCGCGCGACAAGCTGTTCTGGTTCCTGTGCGGCTGGCTGGGTGGCCCCAATCATTTCATCGAGCGCTTTGGCCATCCGCGCCTGCGTGCGCGCCATATGCCGTTCGAGATCGGCATCAGCGAGCGCGACCAGTGGATGCGCTGCATGGCGCTGGCGATGCAGGACGTCGGCCTGTCCGAGGACCTGCAGATGCGCCTGATGCAGGCTTTTTTCCAGACCGCCGACTGGATGCGCAACGTGGCCCGCTGAAGCGGCCCGGATCTTTTCGAGAAAGGGTAGGACGATGCAAGACAAGTTGCCCGAAGCTGCCCATGAGCTGCTGGAATTCTGGTTCGGCCACCATGGCTCGCCGCAATGGAATACGGCGCGGCCCGAATGGTTCACCAAATCGGCGGCGTTCGATGACGTCATCCGCACGCGTTTCCTGACGCTGTGGGAAGCGGCGCACTCGGGTGACCCCGATGAAGGCGAGGACTGGTGCGCCACGCACGAAGGCGCCTGCGCCCGCGTGGTGCTGCTCGACCAGTTCCCGCGCAACCTGTTCCGCAACGATCCGCGCAGCTTTGCCACCGACGCCCAGGCGCTGGATCTGGCGCGGCGCATCGTGGATGGCGGCATGGACCGCGAACTGCCCACGGGCTATCACCGCGTGTTCTGTTACCTGCCGTTCGAGCATTCGGAATCGTTGCGCGACCAGGATGAGTCTGTCCGCCTGACAACGCAGTTGCGCGAAGACACCGCGGGCAAGGTCGACGTGGTCGAGTGGGCGGAAAAGCATCGCGCGGTGATCGCGCGCTTCGGGCGCTTTCCGCACCGGAATGCCATCCTGGGCCGGCAGAGCACGCCGGAGGAAGTGGCATTCCTGAAGGAGCCGGGCTCGCGGTTCTGACCGTCGCGCCCGGCCTGAGAGACGCTGCTCAGGTCTCGTCGCGGTGTTCCTGCCACTTGTCGACGCGCACGCGCGGCGCGTCGGCCAGCTTTGCCAGCAGCGCGGCCGGCGTGTCGGCCACGCGCAGCAGGTCGACATGCACCTGCTTCAGGAAGCCTTCCTGCACGGCATGCGACATGAAGCCGAGCATGCCGTCATAGAAGCCCGCCACGTTGAGCAGGCCGACCGGCTTGGCGTGGTAGCCGAGCTGCAGCCACGTGAAGGTTTCGAACAGTTCCTCGAAGGTGCCGACGCCGCCGGGCATGGCGATGAAGGCATCGGCGCGGTCGGCCATCATCTGCTTGCGCTCGTGCATATTGCGCACGACATGCAGCTCGGTCAGGCCGCGATGGCCGACTTCCTTCTGCATCAGCGCGTCGGGGATGATGCCGATGGCGCTGCCGCCATGCGCGAGCACGGCATCGGCAACGATGCCCATCAGGCCGACCTTGCCGCCACCGTAGACCAGCGACATGTCGTTGTCGACGAGGGCCTTGCCGAGCGCGCGGGCGGCTTCGGCATATTCAGGGCGGTTGCCGGGGCTGGAACCGCAATACACGCAAACGGATTTCACTTCCTGTCCTTGTCTGACTGGTTTTCCTGGGCCGCCTTGGACGCCGCGTAGTCGCGCGCGAGCTGGTCGAACGCATCGCGCGCACGGCCGCGCAGGTACGGCGCCAGGATCGAGAAGATGTGATAGCTGGACCCGTGCAGGTAGCCGCGGATCTGCTCGGGGTCGTTGTACTGGCGCGGGCGCTGCACGAACTGGAACGACAGCCAGTACGTGGCGATCACCACGATATTCGTACAGATCGCTTCCACCTGTTCGGGCGTGGCTTCCATCTCGCCATCTTCGATGAACTGGCGGCAGATCTCCAGCGCAAAGCGCTTCTTCTGCTCGACAATCCGCTTGAAGTTGGTCTCCAGCATGCGGTTGCGCGCGAGCAGGTCGTTGATGTCCCGGTACAGGAAGCGGTAGTTCCACAGGAACTCCGACATGTACTGCAGGTAGCCCCAGCTTTCGTCCAGCGTGGCCTTGTGATCCTCGGGCAGCTTCAGGCGGCGTTCCATCTCCTGCTCGAATCGCACGAAGATGGAATTGATGATGTCGTCCTTGTTGCGGAAGTGGTAGTAGAGATTGCCGGGGCTGATCTCCATTGCCTCCGCAATGGTGGTCGTGGTGACGTTGGGTTCGCCGACTTCGTTGAACAGGCGCAGCGAGACGTCGAGGATGCGGTCCCTGGTACGGCGGGGGCCGGTTTGCGGTTTGGGTTCCATGGGCGTCCGGGCGATCGGTAAATCGGGGCAGGGTAGCGATTATAAGCAATCGGCCTGCCTGCCCCTTCCGCCTTTCCGGGGCGCCGGCGCTCAGCCCCCGAGCTGGCGCAGCCAGTGCAGCACGTGCGGCCCGGCAATGGCGATCCACGTGCCGCCGCACAGGATCAGCGCCAGCATGACCGCGGCGCTGCCGAAATCCTTGGCGCGCTTGGACAGGCTGTGCCGCTCCAGCGAGATGCGGTCGATCGCCGCCTCGATGCTCGAGTTCAGCAGCTCCACCATCAGCACCACCAGCAGCGTGCCCAGCAGCATGATGCGCTCGACTGTGCCGACGGGCAGCACGAATGCGCACGGCGTGAGAATCACCACCAGCGTCAGTTCCTGCCGGAACGCGCTTTCTTCGAGCACCGCGTAGCGCAGGCCGGACAGCGAATTCAGGGCGGCATGCCAGGCGCGGGCCAGACCGCGGTTGCCCTTGTGCGGGTTCTGTTCAATCGAATAGTCACTGCTTGGCGGGCGAGGCGCCTGCCCCCGCAGCGGCGGGTCGGACGGCAGCGGCTGAGTGGGTTTCGACATGGTTGTGCGAGGCTGGTTGGGTTGGCATCTCGCCTGCGCTGCCGGTACTGCCGCCGGCCGAAAGCGGACGCAGGTGCGCCAGGAACTGCTCGGAGGCTGCGCGCCACGAAAATCGCTCGGCATGGGCGCGGGCGGTGGCGCGGTCGATGCGCAGCGCTTCCAGGCAGGCTTCACGCAAGTCTTCATGCATCACGCCGGCCGGGCTGTCGCCAAGCACGTCGATCGGGCCAGTGACCGGGTAGGCGGCTACCGGCAGGCCGCTCGCCAGCGCCTCGAGCAGTACCAGGCCGAAGGTGTCGGTGCGGCTCGGGAACACGAAGACATCAGCCGAAGCATACACCCTGGCCAGTTCTGGCTGGCTCAGCACGCCGAGGTAGTTCGCGCCGGGGTAGTGCGCGCGCAGCGAAGCCAGTGCCGGGCCGTCGCCGACCACCCATTTGGAGCCCGGCAGGTCCAGCGCCAGGAAGGCTTCCACGTTCTTTTCCACGGCTACGCGGCCGACGTACAGGAAGATCGGATGCGCCGTGTTGAGCACGTTGACGTGCTGCGTCTTGAAGACGTCGAGATCCACGCCGCGCGTCCACAGCACGCAGTGGCCGATGCCGTAGCGCTGCAGGTCGTCCAGTACCACGGGCGTGGGCGCCATCACGGCCTGCGCCTGGCCGTGGAACCAGCGCAGGAAGCGGTACGTCCACGACAGTGGAATGCCGAAGCGCGCGTGCACATACTCCGGAAAGCGCGTGTGATAGGCCGTGGTGAACGGCATCCGCCGGCGCAGTGCGTAACGGCGCGCCGCCATGCCGAGCGGGCCTTCCGTGGCGATATGCAGCGCGTCGGGCGCAAAGTCGTCGATGCGCTTGGCCACCCGGGCCGCAGGCAGCAGCGACAAGCGGATCTCGGGGTAGGTCGGGCAGGGAAGCGTGCGGAATTCCAGCGGCGTGATCATGTCCACCGTATGGCCCATGGCTTCGAGCTCGCGGCGGGTGGACTTGAGCGTGCGCACCACGCCATTGACCTGCGGTTCCCAGGCGTCGGTGACGATCAGGATCTTCATGCGGGCTCCTCGATGGTGTGGCCGCGTTCTAAAGGGGAGTGACGGTGTGGCGTGCCGCTCAGCTGCTGATGGCGGCCACGCGCCGGCGCTTGCGGGGGCGGGCCTCGAGCGGGTCGAGCAGCGTGGTCCAGTAGACGATCTTCAGTTCGCCTTCCATGGTTTCGACCAGTGCGGACAGGCTTTCCACCCAGTCGCCGTCGTTGCAGTAGATCTGGCCGTTCACCTCGCGGATTTCGGCCTTGTGAATGTGGCCGCAGACCACACCGTCGCAGCCGCGCCGGCGCGCTTCATCGACCATCGCATGCTCGAACGAGCTGATGTAGTTGACCGCGTTCTTGACCTGGTGCTTCAGGTACTGCGACAGCGACCAGTACGGGAAGCCCAGCCGCGCGCGGATGCGGTTGAAGTGCCGGTTCATCGCCAGGATCACCGTGTACAGCGAATCGCCGAGATAGGCCAGCCAGCGCGCGTGCTGCACCACGCCGTCGAACAGGTCGCCATGCACGACCCACAGGCGCTTGCCGGTGGCCGTCACGTGCACGGTTTCCTCGCGCACGGTGATGTCGCCGAACGCCAGGCCATCGAACTGGCGCGCGACTTCGTCGTGGTTGCCGGGCACGTAGATGACCTCGGTGCCTTTGCGCGCCTTGCGCAGCAGCTTCTGCACCACGTCGTTGTGGCTCTGCGGCCAGTACCAGCCGCGCC
Source organism: Cupriavidus numazuensis (assembly GCF_905397435.1). Lineage (GTDB taxonomy): Bacteria > Pseudomonadota > Gammaproteobacteria > Burkholderiales > Burkholderiaceae > Cupriavidus > Cupriavidus numazuensis. The sequence goes on along the minus strand of NZ_CAJPVI010000001.1, from coordinate 333,172 downwards.
GGAGCTGCCAGCCGTCGATGATGTCGCCGACCAGATAGAGCTGTTCGGATTCGTTGTGCTTGAGGAAGTCGAGCAGATAGTCGGCCTGGCAGCCGGCGGTGCCCAGATGGATATCGGACAGCCAGATCGCGCGGTACTGCTGGATCGGATGCGGCTCGGGAGGGAAGTGCTGGCCCGCGTCGGCCGGAGGTGTCAGAGCCTGGATGGCGGGGGGCTCGGCCGGCGGCGGCACGAAGGCCGCGAGCGCGGCGATACGCGACAAGACCTGGGAAAGCTCGGGATCAGGGCTGCCGCGCAGCCTGAGCGTGAATCCCGACAGAACTCCGAGTGCGGATCGGATGGCTTGAACCATGGCGGCCCCGTTGACGGCAATGGCTGCATTCAGCCAGCGCGCCGTGACGAAGCCGTGTCGGAAACATGACTGACATGTGAATCGTTGCCGGGATCCGACAGCGTCGGGCGGTGCTGTCAGGACGCCTTATTGCGCAGCGTGGCCAGCGCTTCCACCACGGCCGTGACGGCGCGCCGATCGCGCAGCAGCGATACATGGCCGATGCCGGTCAGCGCGATGTGCCGCGCGCCATCCAGCCAGCTCGTGCAAGGCGGCCCGGAGATGGAGTCGTGCCAGCTGAAGATGGAAACCATGCGCGCGCGCAGGGCAGGGGATTCGGCCGCAGCCAGGGTCGTGAGCCATGGGCCGCCACAGCGCATTTGCCAGGCATTGCGCCCGGCGCCGAAGCGCGCGAGCGCACAGCCGTGATGCGGTGTGCCAAGCGTGACGATGCCGGCGCAGACGCCGTGTGCGCCCTTCGCCAGCGCCGCGCGAGCGACCAGTCCGCCCATGCTGTGGCACACCAGCAGCGGTGCGTTTCCTGTTCTTGCTGTGATCTGCTCGATATGCTGCAGCAAAGCGTCGGCATAGTCGTCGATGTCACCGAGAACCGGCTCCATGTCGATCGCTTCACAACGGTAACCGGCTGCTGCGAGTGCGGGCTGCAGGTCGAGCCACACCGCATGGTTGCAGGCATAGCCATGCACGAGCAGCACGGCAGGCGTCTGGTCGGCAGCGAGGGAATTGGCAGGTGCCGCGTAGCGGCGGTGTGAGAAGAACGGCTGCAGCCAGTTGAACATGCGGAATACCGCGATGTACTCCAGGGCAAAGCAGCGCATGGCCTCGGCCAGCGGCAAGGGCTGCCGGCTGCTGGCGAGAGTCGACGGTGCGGGAGGTGGCCACTGCTGGCGTAAAACGCCGGTACCATGCTGCGTCATGGCGAACGCCAGGGCGATGCCCACGGCAAGACCGCCCAGCACTGCGACGGCGCCGGCAGCCAGAGCCGCCGGCCAATGCCAGCCCGCTTGCTGCGTCAGTTGCCAGCCAATGCCGGCCGCTGCGGCCGCCTGCAGCATCACCGCCACGCGGCGGGCGCCGGCGGCGCTCACGGTCATGGGCGCGGCGCGCGCAGGTCAACCAGGCGCGTGCGCGCGAGACGGTCGTGCAGGAACTGGCGGCGCGGATCGAGCCAGGCCAGCAGGATCCAGATGAGCAATCCAGCGCCCAGTACGCCGACGAAGGGCCCTTTGACCAGCCCGAGCGCGTGCCCCAACGCAGCCGACGGCGGCAGCCAGAGCCAGGCCAGCACGTAGCGCAACGCGGCTTGCGGCCAGCGCGGCCGTACTCCGGCTGCGGTTTCGATGCGCATGCGCCAGGTCTGCATCGCCAGCGTCTGGCCGCTGCGCTGCCAGAACCACGTGAAATAGAGCCCCATCACCAAGAAGCTCCAGCCCTGGATTGCGTAGGGGCTGTCGAGGCCCAGTTTCTGCAGCGCCGGGCGGACCAGCAGGAAGAGCGCGGTTGACGCGCTCAGCACCCCGAACAGCAACACGCCTTCGTACAGCATGCAGGCGATGCGGCGGCGCAGCGATGGCGCGGTCGGGAAAGAGGCGTTGGCGGACGACGGAGCGAGGGTAGCGGCTGGCATGGCACGGAAATCGGGAGACCTTGGTTCAGGCGTACCGGCCGTGGCCAGGCCCGGCAAGGCCACGTGCGGAATCCGGCGATTATGCCAAATGCCCGCCTGCGGGGCGCGTTGGCGCCCTTACTGCCGGATCGTGCCGTCGGCCTGGGTGGCGGCAGCGGCTTCGGAGGCGCCTTCCATGGTCGCTGGGGCCGCCGCAGGCACGGCGGGAGCGGGCGCCACAGGCGTTGCGGCGGGCGCAGTCACGGACGCGTCGGCAGTGCTGGACTTGGCCGCCGGCGCTGACGCCGGCTTCGCGGCGACCGACGCGGGCTTCTTGTCCTGGTGGATCTGGCGGCTGGTATCGCTGGGCAGGCGCTTGCCGCTGGGCAGCGCACTGACCGCGCCGGGGCGGCGCGGTACGCGTTCGGCCGCGGCGAGATTCTTCTTCTGCTCTTCCGGCAGTTGCTGGTACTTGTCCCAGGCTTCCGCTTTCTTTTCGGCTGGCAGCGCCCGCGTGATCTGGTAGTTCTCTCGTGCCAGGCGGCGCTGCTGCGGCGTCAGTTTGACCCATTCGGTCATGCGTGTCTGCAGGCGCGCCTGTTCGTCAGGCGAGAACTTCGGATAACGCTCGGCAATCCGCAGCCATTTGCGTCGATTGAGCTCGGGAAGCGTGTCCCACAGCGGCTGCAGCGGGCCGAGGATGCGTTGCTGGACCGGGGTCAGCTCGGACCATGCCGGGCGGGCATTCACCACCTGTGCGGCTTGCCCTGCGGACGCCGGGCCCTGGGCGCGTGCATCGGGCGGTGCCGCGCACCAGGCGGCAGCCGCGCAGAAACCGGCCAGCAGCAAGGTACCCAGCCGGCGGCGTGGGGCGTCGGGGCGGAAAATCGCACGGGCCATGTCTATTGCCCGCGCTTGAGGAACACGTGGAAGCCCTGATCGGCGTATGCCGTCGGCGGGAGATCGTCGAGCAGCATCGCGGCGTCGATATCCGCGAGTTCCTCGACACGTTTCTGCTGCTGCCAGTGATAGATGCCGAACAGGCCGGCGCCAAGCGCGACCAGTGTCCAGATCAGTGCGCCGCGCCGCAGCCAGCCGCCGATCCGGTGCAGCGGCGTGTCTTCCTCGTCCTCGAACGAGGGCGTGTGGCCACCTGGCATCGCATACTGCGGCACGCGAACCGGCGCCTCGGCCTTCTTGTGGGCCAGCGCCATGCGGCGCGCAGCCGCGAGCCGCTCGGTCACGTCCGCTGGCAAATGGTCGGCGGACGCATCAAGTGCAGCGCGAATCTCATGCGCGAAGCGTAGTTCCTGGATTTCTCTGTCGTTTCTGCTCATAGTCGGACCCCCCGTGCGCGCAGTGCTTGCGCCAGGGTATGCGTGGCACGGGAACAGTGCGTCTTGACGCTGCCTTCTGAGCACCCCATGACCGCGGCGGTTTCGGCGACGTCCATATCCTCCCAGTAACGCATCAGGAACGCCTCGCGTTGACGCGTGGGCAGGCGCTGGATTTCCTGCTCGATGATCGCCATGACCTGCGCCCGCTCGACCTTGTCGGCACTGCTCTCGGCCATTTCCGTGCCGGCTTCTGCCACGAGCGTATCGAGCAGGTCGTTATCGTCGCCTTCGCGCTCGTCGCGCAGCGTGGAGAACAGTGATACCCAGGTATTGCGGACTTTCTGGCGGCGGAACCAGTCGTGAATGGTGTTCTGGAGAATGCGCTGAAACAGCGGCGGCAGCTCGGCGGCGCTCTTGTCGCCGTACTTTTCCGCGAGCTTGATCATGGCGTCCTGGACGATGTCCAGCGCAGCTTCGTCGTCGCGCACGGCAAACACCGCCTGCTTGAAGGCGCGCCGCTCGACGCTGGCGAGAAAATCGGACAGTTCCTGGTCGGTAGCCATGCAGGCGGGGAAAACAATATCTCTGTGCTGGCGGATGTGCTGCGAACGGCTCGCCGCATACCCGGAGTGGTGCGATGCTAGCAAAAAACAAGCACGCATGACCACTTCTGTATTGCACCTAATACAAGATGGTCCCGCTGAAATGCTGGCGGGACGACACAAAAAGACCGTAGACCGCGCTGGTGCATTGCAGTATCATCGACGGTTCACACGACATCAGTGGTTGTCTCATCAGACCGCTTATGAGGCGGTCTTCTCATGCAGACGCGCACCGCTTGAACCCGTGCCACAAGCCCGGCAGAGAGCATCCAAACAATTTTTTGCCGAAAATTGCAAAGGACTGAAATGAACATGCCCAGCGCGGAATTCTCCCACGCAGACAGCAATTCATCTGCCGCACCCGAAATGATCGGTGCGGAAATTCTCGTTCATGCACTAGCCGAAGAAGGCGTTGAATACGTCTGGGGTTATCCCGGCGGCGCAGTGCTGTATATCTACGACGAGCTCCACAAGCAGAAGAAATTCGAGCACATCCTGGTGCGCCACGAGCAGGCCGCGGTCCATGCCGCAGACGGCTATGCACGGGCAACCGGCAAGGTGGGCGTCGCCCTGGTGACCTCGGGTCCCGGCGTGACCAATGCCGTCACGGGCATTGCCACCGCGTACCTCGATTCGATCCCGATGGTGGTGATCACCGGCAACGTGCCGACCCACGCGATCGGCCAGGATGCCTTCCAGGAATGCGACACCGTCGGGATTACACGCCCGATCGTCAAGCACAACTTCCTGGTGAAGGACGTGCGCGACCTCGCCTCGACCATCAAGAAGGCGTTCTACATTGCTTCGACCGGCCGTCCGGGCCCGGTGGTGGTGGACATCCCCAAGGATGTTTCGCGCAACACCTGCAAGTACGAGTACCCGAAGTCGCTCGACATGCGCTCGTACAACCCGGTCAACAAGGGCCACTCGGGCCAGATCCGCAAGGCCGTGGCGCTGCTGCAGGGCGCCGAGCGTCCGTACATCTACGCCGGCGGCGGCGTGGTGCTGGCCAACGCCAGCGAGGAACTGCGCCAGCTCGCAGCCCTCACGGGCCACCCGGTCACAAACACACTGATGGGCCTGGGCTCGTTCCCCGGCACCAGCAAGCAGTTCGTCGGCATGCTCGGCATGCACGGCACGTATGAAGCCAACATGGCCATGCAGAACTGCGACGTGCTGATTGCCATCGGTGCGCGTTTCGATGACCGCGTGATTGGCAACCCGTCGCACTTCACCTCGCAGGCGCGCAAGATCGTCCATATCGATATCGACCCGTCGTCGATCTCGAAGCGTGTCAAGGTGGATATCCCGATCGTCGGCAACGTCAAGGACGTGCTGCAGGAGCTGATCGCGCAACTGCAGGCCAGCGATGTCAAGCCCAAGCGCGAGGCGCTCGCCAAGTGGTGGGAGCAGATCGAGCAATGGCGTTCGGTGGACTGCCTCAAGTACGACCGCAGCTCCGAGATCATCAAGCCGCAATACGTGGTCGAGAAGATCTGGGAACTGACCAAGGGCGATGCGTTCATCTGCTCCGACGTCGGCCAGCACCAGATGTGGGCCGCGCAGTTCTACAAGTTCAACGAGCCGCGCCGCTGGATCAACTCCGGCGGCCTGGGCACGATGGGCGTGGGCCTGCCGTACGCAATGGGCATCAAGAAGGCGTTCCCGGAGAAGGAAGTCGTCACCATCACCGGTGAAGGCTCGATCCAGATGTGTATCCAGGAACTGTCGACCTGCCTGCAGTACGACACGCCGGTCAAGATCTGCTCGCTCAACAACGGCTACCTCGGCATGGTGCGCCAGTGGCAGGAAATCGAGTACGACAACCGTTACTCGCATTCCTACATGAATGCGCTGCCCGACTTCGTGAAACTGGCCGAGGCCTATGGCCACGTCGGCATGCGCGTGGAAAAGACGTCCGACGTCGAGCCGGCGCTGCGCGAGGCCTTCCGCCTGAAGGACCGTACCGTGTTCCTGGACTTCCAGACCGATCCGACCGAAAACGTCTGGCCGATGGTCCAGGCGGGCAAGGGCATTTCGGAAATGCTGCTTGGCGCGGAGGACCTGTAAATGCGACACATCATTTCGGTCCTGCTGGAAAACGAACCGGGCGCATTGTCGCGCGTGGTGGGCCTGTTCTCGGCCCGCGGCTACAACATCGAGACGCTGACGGTCGCGCCGACCGAAGACGCTTCGCTGTCGCGCATGACAATCGTCACGAGTGGTTCGGATGACGTGATCGAACAGATCACCAAGCACCTGAACCGCCTGGTGGAAGTGGTCAAGGTGGTCGACCTGACCGAAGGCGCGCACATCGAGCGCGAGCTGATGCTCGTGAAGGTGCGCGCGGTCGGCAAGGAGCGCGAGGAAATGAAGCGCACCGCCGACATCTTCCGCGGCCGCATCATCGACGTCACCGAGAAGACCTACACCATCGAACTGACCGGCAACGGCGTCAAGCTCGATGCCTTCCTCGATGCCATCGACCGCACCGCAATCCTCGAAACCGTCCGCACGGGCGGCTCGGGCATTGGCCGCGGCGAGCGCATCCTTAAGGTCTGACCAGGACGTTTCGCAACGCATCCCAAGGCTTAAGCAGTATCCCCCCCGGGCGGCGCGATCCGGTAGCACACGATGCGCCCGATGATGCCGCCTCCTCATACAAAGATTGAGACTGAAGGAATTATCATGAAAGTGTTTTACGACAAGGACGCCGACCTCTCCCTGATCAAGGGCAAGAACGTCACCATCATCGGCTACGGCTCGCAAGGCCATGCCCACGCGCTGAACCTGAAGGATTCGGGCGTGAACGTGACGGTTGGCCTGCGCAAGAGCGGCGCGTCGTGGAACAAGGCTGTCAACGCCGGCCTGCAAGTGAAGGAAGTGGCCGAGGCCGTGAAGGGTGCCGACGTGGTCATGATCCTGCTGCCGGACGAGCAGATCGCCGACGTGTACAAGAACGAAGTGCACGACAACATCAAGGCAGGCGCCGCGCTGGCCTTCGCCCACGGCTTCAACGTGCACTACGGTGCCGTGGTGCCGCGCGCCGACGTGGACGTCATCATGATCGCGCCGAAGGCCCCGGGCCACACCGTGCGCGCCACGTACACCCAGGGTGGCGGCGTGCCGCACCTGATCGCCGTGTACCAGGACAAGTCGGGCGCTGCCCGTGACGTCGCCCTGTCGTACGCCACCGCCAACGGCGGCGGCCGTGCCGGCATCATCGAAACCAACTTCCGCGAAGAAACCGAAACCGACCTGTTCGGCGAGCAGGCCGTGCTGTGCGGCGGTACCGTCGAGCTGATCAAGGCTGGCTTCGAAACGCTGGTGGAAGCCGGTTACGCGCCGGAAATGGCCTACTTCGAGTGCCTGCACGAACTGAAGCTGATCGTCGACCTGATCTACGAAGGCGGCATCGCCAACATGAACTACTCGATCTCGAACAACGCCGAATACGGCGAGTACGTCACCGGCCCGCGCATCGTGACGGAAGAGACCAAGAAGGCCATGAAGCAGTGCCTGAAGGACATCCAGACCGGCGAATACGCGAAGAGCTTCCTGCTCGAGAACAAGGCTGGCGCCCCGACCCTGTCGTCGCGTCGCCGCCTGAACGCCGAGCACCAGATCGAAGTGGTTGGCGAAAAGCTGCGCGCAATGATGCCGTGGATCGCCAAGAACAAGATGGTCGACCAGTCGAAGAACTAAGCTGCCTGTCAGCGTGAAGGCCGCCCACCTGTAGGTGGCCGGCCAAAGCCGTTCAGTGTTTCGTGGATGCCTTCTATATTGAGAAGGGATTGGCGGGGCCTGAACGGCTTTTTGTTATCCTTGTCAGACTTTGGGCGGAGCGTGCCTTATCCTGCTCCGCGTCGGCGCCGTCGAGCCCTGACAGTGGCCGTATCCGCTGCACCTGAGTGCGCGATCGTGCCTTTTCCTCTCAACCAAACAAGCACTGCATGAACTATCCTCATCCGCTGATCGCCCGTGAAGGCTGGCCATTCCTGGCCGGCGCCTTTCTTATCTCGCTGCTGGTACACGCCAGCGCGGGCTTCTGGTGGGCATTGCCGCTGTGGATCATCACGCTGTTCGTGCTCCAGTTCTTCCGCGATCCGCCGCGGCCCATCCCGGCGCAGCCGAATGCCGTGCTGGCACCAGCTGACGGGCGCATCGTCTCGGTCGAGAAGGTGCAGGATCCCTATGCCGGCCGCGAAGCGCTGAAGATCAGCGTGTTCATGAACGTGTTCAACGTGCATTCGAACCGCGCCTCGGTCGACGGCAAGGTCGAGAAGCTCGAATATTTTCCGGGCAAGTTCGTCAACGCCGACCTGGACAAGGCTTCAACCGAGAACGAACGTAATGCGGTGGTCATCCGCCGTGCTGCTGACGGCCAGATCGTGACGCTGGTGCAGGTGGCTGGCCTGGTGGCACGCCGCATCCTGTGCTACACGAAGGTGGGCGACAGCCTGTCACGCGGCCAGCGCTATGGCTTCATCCGCTTCGGCTCGCGCGTGGACGTCTACCTGCCAGTGAGCGCGCGGCCGCGCGTCACCATCGGCGAAAAGGTGTCGGCATCGTCGACGATCCTCGCCGAGCTGGACGAAGCCAAGTAAGCGACAACCGGACAGGAGCGCTGTAATGGTTGCCTTTCACCGCCGCAACAAGCGGGCCAACAGCGGAAACGTGACGCATCTGCGTCCGTTCCGTCATAACCAGCTGCGCGGCGCCGACGACCTGGACGACGATGCCGCCGACGACGACCACGACATCGTCTACCAGCGGCCGCGCCGGCGCGGCATCTACCTGCTGCCGAATGCGTTTACCACGGCTGCGCTGTTCGCCGGCTTCTTCGCGATCGTGCAGGCCATGAACATGCGCTTCGACGTGGCGGCCATCGCCATCTTCGCAGCCATGGTGCTCGACGGCATGGACGGGCGCGTGGCACGCATCACCAACACGCAGAGCGCGTTTGGCGAGCAGTACGATTCGCTGTCGGACATGACGTCGTTCGGCGTGGCGCCGGCCCTCGTGATGTACGAATGGATCCTGCACGATCTGGGCAAGTGGGGCTGGATAGCAGCCTTTGTCTACTGCACGTGCGCGGCGCTACGGCTGGCGCGCTTCAACGCCAATATCGGCGTGGTCGACAAGCGCTTCTTCCAGGGGCTGCCGAGTCCTGCAGCAGCGGCGCTTGTCGCCGGCTTCGTCTGGCTCGTGATCGACAACAAGCTGCCCGTCAAGGAGCTGTGGATGCCGTGGGTGGCGTTCGGCATCACGCTGTACGCGGGGCTGTCGATGGTTTCGAACGCGCCGTTCTACAGCGGCAAGGCGCTGGATGTCCGCTACCGCGTGCCGTTCGGCATGATGGTGCTGGTACTGGTGCTGTTCGTGCTGGTATCGACCGATCCGCCCGTTGCGCTGTTTGCACTGTTTGTCGCGTATGCAATTTCAGGCTACGTGCTGTGGGGCTGGCGTGCCATCCACGGGCAGCCAGGCGTGGCAAAGAAGGTGCGCGATAACGGCTCGCACTGAGCGTGGTGGCAGGGGAGGGCGCTCAGGCGCCCTTCGTGCTTTTCGCCGGCTGCTTCGAATCCGGATTGCCGCGGTCGCTACCGTGCTACCGCGGCATGCATTCTGTGTTTTCCACTCACCGTCAGGAGGATGTCATGGGCATGTTCGACTTCATCAAGGAAGCGGGCGAAAAGCTGTTCGGTACCGGCGAAGCCAAGGCTGCGCAAGCGGCTGCCGCGGCCGATGCATCGGCCGAGAAGGTCGATGCAGCCAACCGAGCCGCGGGGGATGCCATTGAGGCGTACGTCAAGAAAATGGGCCTCGACGCCACCGGGCTGATGGTGCAAGTGGACGGCTCGCAGGGCCTGGTGACCGTGTTCGGCGTAGCGCCGGACCAGGCCACGCGTGAAAAGATCATCCTGTGCTGCGGCAACGTCGAAGGCGTCGACAAGGTGGAGGACAAGATGTCGGTCAACGTGGAATCGACCGAATCGCAATGGCACACCGTGGTCAAGGGCGACACCCTGTGGGCCATTTCGCAGGCGGCCTACGGCAACGGCGCCGAGTACAACCGCATCTTCGAAGCCAACACGCCGATGCTGTCCCACCCAGACAAGATCTATCCGGGCCAGAAGCTGCGGATTCCGCCGAAGGGCTGAAAACGCGCGGGCCGCACCCGTAAAAGCCCGTCTTGCACGGGCGCAGCAACTCCGCTATATTCCTTGCCATGATTTCGCGCCAAGCCCTACTCGCCCGCACCAAGCTAGGTGGCCTACTAGGCCATCAGGTCGGGACGCGCGCGCGCTGAGGCTACCCATACCCTCAGCACGGAATCACCAAGGAATTTTCCAACGCCCCGGCCTGCATCGATGCACGCCGGGGCGTTTTGCATTCACTCGCAGCGAATGCGTGGAACAGGCGGTACCCGGCGGCACGATGGCGGGGACAGCACACAATAATGCCCAGGAGCTCCACAATGTCTGACAAACTCATCATTTTCGACACCACCTTGCGCGATGGCGAGCAGTCGCCCGGCGCCTCGATGACGCGCGAGGAAAAGATCCGCATTGCGAAGCAGCTGGAGCGCCTGAAGGTCGATGTGATCGAAGCGGGCTTTGCCGCAAGCTCCAATGGCGACTTCGAAGCCATTCGCTCGATCGCTCAGGTCGTGAAGGATTCGACGATCTGCTCGCTGGCTCGTGCCAACGACAAGGACATCGCGCGCGCCGCCGAAGCGCTCAAGCCGGCCAACTCGTTCCGTATCCACACGTTCATCGCCACGTCGGCGCTGCACATGGAAAAGAAGCTGCGCATGACGCCGGACCAGGTCTATGAGCAGGCTCGCTTGGCCGTTCGCTTCGCGCGCCAGTTCACGGACGATATCGAGTTCTCGCCGGAAGACGGCAGCCGCTCGGACATGGACTTCCTGTGCCGCGTGCTCGAGGGCGTGATCGCCGAAGGCGCGACCACGATCAACCTGCCGGACACCGTGGGCTACGCGGTGCCGGAAGGCTACGCCGACCTGATCCGCTCGGTGCGCGAGCGCATCCCGAACTCGGACAAGGCCGTGTGGTCCGTGCACTGCCACAATGACCTCGGCATGGCGGTGGCGAACTCGCTGGCCGCGGTGAAGCTTGGCGGTGCGCGCCAGATCGAATGCACGATCAACGGTCTGGGTGAGCGCGCCGGCAATACCAGCCTCGAAGAAGTCGTGATGGCCGTGAAGACGCGCCGCGACTACTTCAATCTCGATGTCGGCGTCGATACCTCGCAGATCGTACCGGCCTCGAAGCTGGTGTCGCAGATCACCGGTTTCGTGGTGCAGCCGAACAAGGCCGTCGTCGGTGCCAACGCGTTCGCGCATGCTTCGGGCATCCACCAGGATGGCGTGCTGAAGGCGCGTGACACGTACGAGATCATGCGCGCGGAGGATGTGGGCTGGACCGCCAACAAGATCGTGCTGGGCAAGCTGTCGGGCCGCAATGCCTTCAAGCAGCGCCTGCAGGAACTGGGCGTCGAGCTTGAGAGCGAAGCCGAGGTCAATGCCGCGTTCGGTCGTTTCAAGGAGCTTGCCGACCAGAAGGCCGAGATCTTCGACGAAGACATCATGGCCATCGTCTCGAACGAAGCCCAGCACGACGCCAACGAGCACTACCGTTTTATTTCGTTGTCGCAGCGCTCGGAAACCGGGGAGCGTCCGCATGCGCGCGTCGTGTTCAACATGGACGGCCAGGAGCATTCCGGTGAAGGCGAGGGCAACGGCCCGGTCGATGCCACGCTGCATGCGATCGAATCGCAGGTGAACAGCGGCGCCGAGATGGTGCTGTACTCGGTGAACGCCATCACGGGCGGCACCGAGGCACAGGGCGAAGTGACGGTGCGCCTGTCCAAGGCCGGCCGCATCGTCAACGGCGTCGGCACCGATCCGGACATCGTCGCGGCTTCGGCAAAGGCCTACCTGGCCGCGCTGAACAAGCTGCACGACAAGGCCGTGCAGAAGATCAATCCGCAGATCTGATTTTCAGACCCGCATCCTGGCGTCGCCCGTATTCCGGGTGATGCCTGCGGCGAAGGGCCTATCCGGCCTGAGCGCCCGAACCAGCCCGCCGGCCGCCAGACGTGGTCCGCGGGCTGTTTTCATTGGCCACGGTCTACCAGCGCCTGCGGTCCGGGTCGTAGAGCGGGTCCGGCGTGATCTGCGTCTGGCGCAGGATGCCGTCGTCATCGAAATAGAAGTTGAACAGCGACGGCCACACGCCCTCATGGCGAAAGCGGTAGGTCCAGACCTCGCGCTTCATGCGCGGAAAATACTGAACCGGCTCGCGAGTCATGCCGAAATGCTCCTGCACATCGCGCTTGGTCCATTTGCCGACCTCGGCCTTGTACAGCTCGAGCGTATCGAGCATGTTGCGGAAATCGGTCAGGTTACCGTTGCGGTCAAAGTCGGCCGCATAGGCTTGCTGGCCTAGCGGCTGTTGAGAATAGATCCAGCGCGTGGTGCCGTCGCGCAACGCGTAGACCTCCGGCGGCGGGCCGAAGCGTGCCTGCACGGCAGCCTGCGGGGCGCCAATCAACTTTCGCCCTTCGTCCACGGGCATCAGGGTCGCGCAAGCCGACAGCAGGGCGACGCTTGCCGCCAGCGCGATCCGGCGGCCGGTGCGAATCAGGGATCGGTTCATGGCTACCTCGGTTCATACAGTGGCTGAAGTGTAGCGATTCAAGCGGTCGACGTGCATCTGGCATATCTTTTTGCCATGAAGTCGCGGTAAGTTCGTGCAGACAGCGTCTTACTGAGTCAGGCGCGGTTTCGCTCAACGATTTGCGATGCGCGCGGTGCTGCCTTACCATGCGCGCTTTCGCGGAGACTTGGCATGTGGAAACTGGCAAAAGGTTGGCTCGCGGCCGGCCTGATGTGTGTGGCAGCGGGCGCCCAGGCGCAGGAGCCGATCCGGCTTGGCATGATCGACGGGCTGTCCGGGCCGTTCGCCAATGCCGGCGAAGCCGTGGTGCGCAACCTGCGCATTGCGATCGAGCGCGTCAATGCGCGCGGCGGCGTGAAGACTGCGCAGGGCCGGCGGCCGATGGAACTGGTTACGTTCGACAGCAAGGGCAACGTCGACGAAAGCCTGATCCAGCTCCGCAGCCTCGTGGACAAGGGCATTCCCTTCGTCCTGCAGGGCAACAGTTCCGCGGTGGCCAGCGCGCTGGTCGCGGCGATCAACCGGCACAACGTGCGCCAGCCCGATGCGCGGGTGCTGTTCCTGAACTATTCGGCGGTCGACCCCAGCCTGACCAACGAAAACTGCAGCTTCTGGCACTTCCGCTTCGATGCCAGCGCGGACATGCGCATGCAGGCGCTGGCCGAGGTCATCCGTCAGGATCACTCGGTGCGGCGTGTCTACCTGATGAACCAGGACTACAGCTTCGGCCAACAGGTATCGCGTTCCGCGCGCGATATGCTGTCGGCCAAGCGGCCGGACGTGCAGGTGGTCGGCGATGAATTTCATCCGATCGGCAAGATCAAGGACTTCGCGCCCTACATTACCAAGATCAAGGCCAGTGGCGCCGACGCCGTCGTGACGGGAAACTGGGGCAACGACCTCACGCTGATGGTCAAAGCCGCGCGCGAAGGTGGGCTGCAGGCGAAGTTCTACACGTTCTACGGCAATGGCCTCGGTGCGCCGGCCGCGATGGGCGATGCTGGCGTGGGCCGTGTGCTGGCCGTGGCGGAATGGCATCCGAACGTCGGCGGCGCCGCGTCGGACGCCTTCTATGAACAGTTCCGGGCGCGCTACCCGGAGCCCAAGGACGACTACGTGCACCTGCGTATGCAGATGATGATCGAGATGCTGGCGCGCGCCATCGAAAAGGCCGGCTCGACCGATGCGGTGAAAGTCGCCCATGCGCTGGAAAACATGCGCTACGTCAACGACTTCCATGAGGCCACGATTCGCGCCGAGGACCATCAGGTCCTGCAGCCGCTGTATGTGTCGGTGATGGAGCGGCAGGGCGGCGAAGTGCGTTTCGACAACGAAGGCTCAGGCTACGGCTTCCGCACGGTACGCAAGCTCAAGGCGGCGCAGACCACGCTGCCGACCACGTGCCGCATGCAGCGCCCTTAGGGCGCGATCAGGGGAGTCAATGGCAAGCCTGGCCCTTTGCGGCCGCTTTTCCGTTATAATGCGCCGCTGTCGTTGTCCGGCGCTCGCCGGTTGCGGCAGATGCCTGTCTAGTACGCATGGCACGACGCAAGCGGCGCATCCCGCGCTGTCGCGTTCGCAAGTGAAAGGAAATCATCATGGCATTCTCCGGTATCAACAAGACCGAAGTCATCAAGCAGTACGCACGTGGCGCCAACGACACTGGCAGCCCCGAAGTTCAGGTGGCTCTGCTGACCACCCGCATCAACGAACTGACCCCGCACTTCAAGGCCAACATGAAGGATCACCACAGCCGCCGCGGCCTGCTGCGCATGGTGAGCCGTCGTCGTCGCCTGCTGGACTACCTCAAGTCCAGCGATGCTGACCGTTACCGCGCCCTGATCGAAAAGCTGGGCCTGCGCAAGTAAGGATTGGCTGGCATGGCAGCGCGATTCCTGGTTTTGCACGGTTTCGCGTGAGGCCTCGATGCCTGCTTCAGCATTGCTGGGGCAGGCATTTTGCATTTCTGGCGGCCAGTTTGTGCCTGCGCGAAATGCAGCATGTTGATGGGTGATTTTTACTTCACTTTGCCGAGCAAATTCTGATTCGCCGGCCCCCCGTTGCGGCAAGCCCTGCAACGGAGTAAGTTGCTCTTTTTCATGGTTTTAAGTATCCGGACCGGCCAAGGAAACAGGGCTTTGTGTCATTCCAGCGCGGCATCGGCGACAGTGCCGCGCTGGAATGGCATAGCACTTCCCTGCAACTGCGACCGCCTCCGGCAGTTAGCCCGCGGCTGAGAACGCGGGCGAGGCACGCCGCGCAACGATTGCGGCGTGCACGCAAGACAAGGAATGCAAATGTCCATGTTCAACAAGGTTGTGAAGCAGTTCCAGTGGGGCCAGCATACGGTCCGCATGGAAACTGGCGAAATCGCCCGCCAGGCTGGCGGCGCCGTGATCGTCGACGTGGAAGATACCGTCGTGCTGGCGACCGTTGTCGCGGCCAAGAGCCCGAAGCCCGGCCAGGACTTCTTCCCGCTGACCGTCGACTACATCGAAAAGACTTACGCCGCAGGCAAGATCCCCGGTGGCTTCTTCAAGCGTGAAGGCCGTCCGTCGGAAAACGAGACGCTGACTTCGCGCCTGATCGACCGTCCGCTGCGCCCGCTGTTCCCGGAAGGCTTCTACAACGACGTGCAGGTGGTGATCCACGTGGTGTCGCTGAACCCGGAAGTGCCGGCCGACATCCCCGCGCTGATCGGCGCGTCCGCCGCGCTGGCCGTGTCGGGCATTCCGTTCAATGGCCCGGTGGGTGCTGCACGCATCGGCTACAAGGACGGCCAGTACCTGCTGAACCCGACCCGTTCGCAGATCGCCACGTCGGACCTGGACCTCGTCGTCGCCGGTACCGAGCGCGCCGTGCTGATGGTCGAATCGGAAGCCAACCAGCTGTCGGAAGAGGTGATGCTGGGCGCCGTGGTCTATGGCCACGAGCAGATGCAGGTCGCGATCAACGCCATCCACGAACTGGTGCGTGAAGGTGGCAAGCCCGAGTGGGACTGGGCCGCCGCGCCGAAGAACGAAGCCCTGATCGCCAAGGTCACGGAAGTCGCGCTGCCGCTGCTGCAGGAAGCCTATCAACTGCGCCAGAAGTCGGCCCGCAGCCAAAAGCTGAAGGAAGTGTCGGCCAGCGTGACGGCCGCCCTGGCCGAGGCCGGCGTCGAAGCCGACAAGGTGGAAGTCGGCAATATCATGTTCGACCTCGAGGCCAAGATCGTCCGTGGACAGATCCTCGGCGGCGAGCCGCGTATCGACGGCCGCGACACCCGCACCGTGCGTCCGATCGAAATCCGTTCGTCGGTCCTGCCGCGCGCCCACGGCTCGGCCCTGTTCACCCGCGGTGAAACCCAGGCGCTGGTCGTGGCCACGCTGGGCACGAAGAGCGACGAGCAGATCATCGACGCGCTGGCCGGTGAATACCGCGACCGCTTCATGCTCCACTACAACATGCCTCCGTTCGCCACTGGCGAAACCGGCCGCGTGGGTAGCCCGAAGCGCCGCGAAATCGGTCACGGCCGTCTGGCCAAGCGCGCACTGATCCCGGTGCTGCCGAAGGACGACGAGTTCGCCTACACCATCCGCCTGGTTTCGGAAATCACCGAGTCGAACGGTTCGTCGTCGATGGCTTCGGTCTGCGGCGGCTGCCTGGCACTGATGGACGCTGGCGTCCCGGTCAAGGCGCATGTGGCCGGCGTGGCCATGGGCCTGATCCTGGAAGGCAACAAGTTTGCCGTGCTGACTGACATCCTCGGTGACGAAGATCACCTCGGTGACATGGACTTCAAGGTGGCGGGTACCGACAACGGTATCACCGCGCTGCAGATGGACATCAAGGTTCAGGGCATCACCAAGGAAATCATGCAGGTTGCCCTGGCGCAAGCCAAGGAAGGCCGTCTGCATATCCTGGGCGCGATGCAGGGTGCCATGGGCCACGCGCGCACCGAGCTGTCGGCGCACGCACCGCGCATGATCACCATGAAGATCCATCCGGACAAGATCCGCGAAGTGATCGGCAAGGGCGGTTCGACCATCCAGGCACTGACCAAGGAAACCGGCACGACCATCGACATCCAGGAAGACGGTACGATCACCATCGCGTCGACCTCGACCGAAGGCATGGCCGAAGCCAAGCGTCGCATCGAGGGCATCACCGCCGAAGCCGAAGTGGGCAAGATCTACAACGGCACGGTGCTGAAGCTGCTGGACTTCGGCGCGATCGTGAACATCCTGCCGGGCAAGGATGGTCTGCTGCATATCTCCGAGATCGTCAACGAGCGCGTGAAGGACATCAAGGACTGGCTGAAGGAAGGCCAGCAACTGCGCGTCAAGCTGATCCAGGCTGACGAGAAGGGCCGTCTGCGCCTGTCGCTGAAGGCCGCGCTGGCGGAAGAGGGTGGCAGCATCAGCCCGGTGAATGCCGGCGAAGCCGCCGCGGCTCCGGCTCCGGCTGCGGCTCCGGCAACTCCGTCGGACCAGCAGCAGTAAGCTGCAATCGGTGCCGCCCCAGGCGGCGTCGGACAAAAAACGGCTGGCGATGTCCAGCCGTTTTTTTGTTTACACTGCCGGGCAACCCATTGAGCAATCGCTCTTACCGAAGCGCCGCGACAGCGTCATCGCCTCGCGCACAGATAAAGACAAGGAGCAGCAATGCAAGCCATCGAGATTCGCGAATACGGTGCCCCCGAGGTCCTGCAGGAGACGCAACGGCCTGATCCTGTGCCCGGTGCCGGCGAAATCCTGATCCGCGTGGCCGCGGCTGGGGTCAACCGCCCCGACGTGTTCCAGCGTACCGGCAACTATCCGGTGCCGCCGGGCGCGTCCGACCTGCCAGGTCTGGAAGTGGCCGGCGTGGTGGTCGGTGGTGACCTGTCTCATGCCGACAATCGCTTCGGCCTGAAGGTCGGCGACCGCGTGTGCGCGCTCGTGCAGGGCGGTGGCTATGCGCAGCTTTGCATCGCCCCGGTAGCGCAATGCCTGCCGGCCCCGAAGGGCCTGAGCGATATCGAGGCAGCGGCGTTGCCTGAGACGTTCTTCACGGTCTGGAGCAATGTGTTCGATCGCGGCTACCTGGGCCAGGGCCCGCGCGGCAAGGACGAGACGCTGCTGATCCAGGGCGGTTCGAGCGGCATCGGCACGACCGCGATCCAGATCGCCAAGGCGCTCGGCTACAAGGTGTTCGTCACGGCGGGTACGGACGAGAAGTGCAAGGCTTGCGAAGACCTCGGCGCCGATCGCGCGATCAACTACAAGACCCAGGATTTCGTTGCCGAAGTCGCCGCGCTGACTGAAGGCAAGGGCGTCGACGTGATCCTCGATATGGTCGCCGGCTCATACCTCGCGCGCGAGCTGAAGTGCATTGCCGATGACGGCCGCATTGTCATCATCGCGCTGCTGGGCGGCGCCAAGGCGGAAATCCCGCTCGGCGACATCCTGCGCCGCCGTATCACGGTCACGGGTTCGACGCTGCGCCCGCGCTCCGCATCGTTCAAAGGGCAGATTGCGCAGGCACTGCACCAGCAGGTGTGGCCGCTGCTCGAAGCCGGCAAGATCAAGCCGGTGATCCACAAGGTTTTCCCGGCCGCGCAGGCCGCCGAAGCGCATCGCCTGATGGAGTCGAGCGAACACATCGGCAAGATCGTACTGACCTGGTAATCGCGCGAAAAAGTTGCTACCGGGGCCGATCCGGCCGCGGTAGCGCCGGTCCCCCGCCGCAAGCTACAATAACGGGTTTGATTTGGGAGGGGACCTCGTGAGACAAAAGCTCGTCATCGGCAACTGGAAGATGCACGGCAGCCTGGCCGCCAACGCTGCGCTGCTGGAAGGTATCAAGGCTGCACCCGCGCGTGCGCGGCTGGCGGTCTGCGCACCTTTCCCCTATCTTGCACAGTGCCAGGCGTTGCTGAATGGCTCGCAGGTGTCCTGGGGCGCACAAGATGTGTCCGCTGAGGCGCGTGGCGCATTCACCGGCGAGGTGGCTGCGTCGATGTTGGGCGAGTTCGGCTGCACATACGCGCTGGTCGGACACTCGGAGCGCCGCACGTACCATGGGGAATCCGACGCCGTGGTGGCTGCCAAGGCGCTGCGCGCCTTGGAATTCGGCATCATTCCGGTGATTTGCGTCGGCGAAACGCTCGCCCAGCGCGAAGCCGGCGAGACCGAGGCTGTGGTGGGGCGCCAATTGCAGGCCGCCCTGGATGCGCTGTCGGTCGAGCAACTGGGTCGTGCGGTGCTTGCCTATGAGCCCGTGTGGGCCATCGGTACCGGCAAGACGGCAAGCAGCGAGCAGGCGCAGGCCGTGCATGCTTTCTTGCGCGCCAAGGTGCGCGAACGCGACGCTGGTGTTGCTGACCGTATGGCGATTTTGTACGGTGGCAGTGTCAAGCCGGACAATGCAGTCGAATTGTTTTCCATGTCCGATATCGACGGGGGCCTGATTGGTGGTGCCTCGCTGAAGTCGGATGATTTTCTCGCGATCGGCAACGCCTGAATGCCCGTCGTGCCAGACATCCGATCAGGCAAGTAACGCTAACTTTATCCAAATGGCAATTTTCAAGACTTTGTTGGTGCTGGTGCAGGTGTTGTCGGCGCTCGGCGTCATCGGCCTCGTGCTGATTCAACACGGCAAGGGCGCCGATGTTGGCGCGGCGTTCGGGTCGGGAGCTTCGGGCAGTCTGTTCGGCGCTACGGGCTCGGCAAACTTCCTGTCGCGTACTACGGCGGTGCTGGCTACGCTGTTCTTCATCTGCACGCTGAGCCTGACGCTGATGGGTAACTACAAGCCCACCACGTCGCTGGGCGTGATGGGTGCGGCCCCGACTGCTGCGCCGGCTCCGGCTGCTGCATCGGCGCCTGCTGCGGCGGCCGCGGATGCATCGTCGCCGGCTGCGCCCGCTGTTCCGAAATAATCAACCGGCCTTGAATTCGATTCCTGATTTTTTTTGCAGTTGTGCGTTGAACAATGCAGCAAACCGGGTTAGAATCCAAGGCTTGAAACGATTCCCCAGCGATGGGGCTTAAGCAAAGGCAAAAACCTTTGCAAAAGCTCTGAAGGGCCTAAAAAACCCGGCGCCAGGCAATATTGTTTCTCCCCCAGCCGACGTGGTGAAATTGGTAGACACGCTATCTTGAGGGGGTAGTGGCGAAAGCTGTGCGAGTTCGAGTCTCGCCGTCGGCACCAAACAACTCGATCGGAGTCCGCTCCCGGGCAATGCTCCCGGCCAGCGGACTCCGGCGGTCCGCAAGGCGGCGCGCCGTGAGGTCTTCGGCATAGCGCCTGGGGTGGGCAACAGGACGCCGCTTCAGCTGGTGCTGTTGACAACATTCCAGATAAGGCTGGCCGCATCTTGACTCTCGAAGCCTACTTCCCCGTTCTCATCTTCATCATCTTCGGCGTCGTGCTTGGCATTGCGCTGATGTCGATTGGTCGGATCCTCGGTCCGAACAAACCTGATCCCGCGAAGCTGTCGCCGTACGAATGCGGCTTCGAAGCGTTCGAGGATGCGCGCATGAAGTTCGACGTGCGCTACTACCTCATCGCCATCCTTTTTATCCTGTTCGATCTCGAAACCGCCTTCCTGTTTCCGTGGGGTGTTGCCCTGCGCGAAATTGGCTGGCCGGGATTCATCGCCATGGGCGTGTTTCTGCTGGAATTCATCGTGGGCTTCGTCTACATCTGGAAAAAGGGCGCGCTCGATTGGGAGTGATGTGAAATGGCAATCGAAGGCGTTCTCAACGAAGGCTTTGTCACGACTACTGCTGACAAGCTGATCAACTGGACCCGCACCGGGTCGCTCTGGCCGATGACCTTCGGCCTGGCCTGCTGTGCTGTGGAAATGATGCATGCCGGCGCCGCGCGCTACGATCTGGACCGCTTCGGCGTGGTGTTCCGCCCGTCGCCGCGCCAGTCGGACGTGATGATCGTGGCCGGCACGCTGTGCAACAAGATGGCACCCGCGCTGCGCAAGGTCTACGACCAGATGGCCGAGCCGCGCTGGGTGATCTCGATGGGCTCCTGCGCCAATGGCGGCGGCTACTACCACTACTCGTATTCGGTGGTGCGTGGCTGCGACCGCATTGTGCCGGTGGACATCTACGTGCCGGGCTGCCCGCCCACGGCTGAAGCGCTGATCTATGGCGTGATCCAGCTGCAGAACAAGATCAAGCGCACCAACACCATCGCGCGCAAGGGCTGACATGGCGAAGCTTGAGACCCTGAAGGCCGCGCTCGAGAAAGTTCTCGGCAAGCGCGTGCAGAAACTGATCGAGGCGACCGGCGAACTGACGCTGATCGTCAAGGCAGATGACTACCTCGAAGTTGCCCGCACGCTGCGCGACGATCCGTCGCTGCGTTTCGAGCAGCTCATCGACCTCTGCGGCGTCGACTATTCCGACTTTGGCGACGGCGCCTGGGACGGTCTGCGTTTTGCCGCGGTATCGCACCTGCTGTCCGTGACCCACAACTGGCGTCTGCGTCTGCGCGTGTTTGCGCCGGATGACGATTTCCCCGTGGTGCCGTCGCTGATCGACGTGTGGAACTCGGTCAACTGGTTCGAGCGCGAAGCGTTCGATTTCTATGGCATCGTCTTTGAAGACCATCCGGACCTGCGCCGCCTGCTGACCGATTACGGTTTTGTCGGCCACCCGTTCCGCAAGGACTTCCCGGTGTCGGGTTACGTGGAAATGCGCTACGACCCCGAGCAGAAGCGGGTCATTTACCAGCCGGTCACGATCGAACCCCGCGAAATCACGCCGCGCGTGATCCGCGAGGAAAACTACGGCGGCACGCAGCACTGATTACGCGCCATGGCAGATATCAAGAATTACACCCTGAACTTCGGCCCGCAGCACCCGGCCGCACACGGCGTGCTGCGCCTTGTGCTGGAGCTGGACGGCGAAGTGATCCAGCGTGCCGATCCGCACATCGGCCTGCTGCACCGTGCCACCGAAAAGCTGGCAGAGCAGAAGAGCTGGATCCAGAACGTTCCGTACATGGACCGTCTCGACTACGTGTCGATGATGTCCAACGAACATGCCTACGTGATGGCGATCGAGCGGCTGCTCGGCATCGAAGTGCCGATCCGCGCGCAGTACATCCGCGTGATGTTCGACGAAATCACCCGCCTGCTGAACCACCTGATGTGGATCGGCGCGCATGCGCTCGACGTGGGCGCGATGGCGGTGTTCCTCTACGCGTTCCGCGAGCGGGAGGACATGTTCGATATGTACGAGGCGGTGTCGGGCGCGCGCATGCACGCGGCCTACTACCGTCCGGGCGGCGTGTATCGCGACCTGCCTGACACAATGCCGCAATATCGGGCGTCCAAGGTTCACAACGAGCGTGCCATCAAGGTCATGAACGAAGCGCGTTCGGGCTCGCTGCTGGACTTTATCGAGGACTTCACCAACCGGTTCCCGAAGTACGTCGACGAGTACGAGACGCTGCTGACCGACAACCGGATCTGGAAGCAACGCCTGGTCGATATCGGTGTGGTCAGCCCGGAGCGTGCGCTGCAGATGGGTTTCACCGGGCCGATGCTGCGTGGTTCGGGCATTGCCTGGGACCTGCGCAAGAAGCAGCCGTACGAGGTGTACGACAAGATGGACTTCGATGTGCCGGTGGGCGTGGGCGGCGACTGCTACGCGCGCTACCTGGTCCGCGTCGAAGAAATGCGCCAGTCCAACCGCATCATCAAGCAGTGCATCGAATGGCTGCGCCGCAATCCGGGCCCGGTGATCACGGACAACCACAAGGTTGCGCCGCCGTCGCGGGTGGACATGAAGTCGAACATGGAAGAACTGATCCACCACTTCAAGCTGTTCACCGAAGGCATGCACGTGCCGGAAGGTGAAGCGTATGCAGCGGTGGAGCACCCGAAGGGTGAATTCGGTATCTACGCGATCTCTGACGGCGCGAACAAGCCGTACCGCCTGAAGATCCGCGCACCCGGCTTCCCCCACCTGGCCGCCCTCGACGAGATGGCCAAGGGACACATGATTGCTGACGCGGTAACGATCATCGGCACGCAAGACATCGTCTTCGGCGAGATCGACCGCTAAACACGGACCGCTGGCCTGGACGACGATCCGGGCGCTTCCTTGCCGCGACCGGTGCGTCATCGGGGAGCGGCGGGGAAACCCACGGCGGAACGGCAGGGCCTAAGGCCCGCCGGCGGAACAGGCAGCGACGGCTGCAAACCTGCGGATGCAAGCCCGTTTGCTGCCTCCGCCGTTTTACTGCAATGACCATGCTATCAGCAGAAGCTCTCAAGGAAATCGATCGCGCGATCGCGAAGTATCCGGCCGACCAGAAGCAGTCGGCCGTGATGGCGGCGCTTGCCGTGGCACAGGGCGAGGTGGGCTGGGTTTCCCCCGAAGTCATGCAGTTCGTCGCCAGCTACCTCGACATGCCGCCCGTGTGGGTGGAAGAGGTGGCGACCTTCTACAACATGTACGACACCAAGCCGGTGGGCAAATTCAAGCTCGCCGTCTGTACCAACCTGCCGTGCGCCCTGTCGGGCGGCGAGCGGGCCGGCGAGTATCTCAAGCGCAAGCTTGGCATCGATTACAACGAGACCACTGCCGACGGCTGCTTCACCCTCAAAGAGGGTGAGTGCATGGGCGCCTGCGGCGACGCGCCGGTAATGATCGTCAACAACACCCGCATGTGCAGCTTCATGAGCGACGACAAGCTCGACGCGCTGGTCGACGAGCTGAAGGCCGACGCTGCCGCCAAGGGGGCAAAGTAACATGACCTCTCTGCACGACCGCCACATCCAGCCGCTGATCCTGGCCGGCCTGGATGGCAAGAACTGGCACCTGGAAGACTACGTCAAGCGCGGCGGCTACCAGCAGCTCAAGCGCATCCTGACCGAGAAGATCCCGCCCGAGCAGGTGATCGCCGACGTCAAGGCTTCCGGCCTGCGTGGCCGTGGGGGCGCAGGCTTCCCGACCGGCCTGAAGTGGAGCTTCATGCCGCGTACGTTCCCGGGCCAGAAGTACCTCGTCTGCAATACCGATGAGGGCGAGCCCGGTACGTTCAAGGATCGCGACATCATCCGCTACAACCCGCACTCGCTGATCGAGGGCATGGCCATCGGCGCTTACGCGATGGGCATCACCGTGGGCTACAACTACATCCACGGCGAGATCTGGAACGAATACAAGATCTTCGAGGAAGCCCTCGAAGAGGCGCGTGCCGCAGGTTTCCTCGGTGACAACATCCTGGGTTCGGGCTTCAACTTCCAGTTGCACGCCCACCATGGCTATGGCGCGTACATCTGCGGCGAGGAAACTGCGCTGCTCGAATCGCTGGAAGGCAAGAAGGGCCAGCCGCGTTTCAAGCCGCCTTTCCCGGCCAGCTTCGGCCTGTACGGCAAGCCGACCACCATCAACAACACCGAGACGTTTGCCGCGGTGCCGTTCCTGCTGGCCGTTGGCCCGGAGAACTACCTGAAGATGGGCAAGCCGAACAACGGCGGCACCAAGATCTTCTCGATCTCCGGTGACGTCGAGCGTCCGGGCAACTACGAGATCCCGCTGGGCACGCCGTTCGCCAAGCTGCTCGAGCTGGCCGGCGGCATGCGCGGCGGCAAGCGCATCAAGGCAGTGATTCCGGGTGGTTCGTCCGCACCGGTCGTGCCGGGCGAGATGATGATGGCGTCCGACATGGACTACGACTCGATCGCCAAGGCCGGCTCGATGCTGGGCTCGGGCGCCGTGATCGTGATGGACGAGACGCGCTGCATGGTGCGCTCGCTGCTGCGCCTGTCGTATTTCTATTTTGAAGAATCGTGCGGCCAGTGCACGCCGTGCCGTGAAGGCACCGGCTGGCTGTACCGCATGGTCAATCGCATTGAACACGGAGAAGGGCGCCAGGAAGACCTGGACCTGCTCAATAACGTCGCGGAAAACATCATGGGCCGCACCATCTGCGCGCTCGGCGATGCCGCGGCGATGCCGATCCGCGGCATGCTCAAGCACTACTGGAAAGAGTTCGAATATCACGTCGAACACAAGCAGTGCATGGTTCCGGCCTACATCTAAGCGTGGCAGAACATGGTTGAACTCGAGATCGACGGCAAGAAGGTTGAGGTTGCTGAAGGCAGCCTGGTGATGGAAGCCGCCCGCAAGCTGGGCACCTACATCCCGCACTTCTGCTACCACCGCAAACTGTCCATCGCGGCCAACTGCCGCATGTGTCTGGTTGAAGTTGAAAAGGCGCCCAAGGCGCTGCCGGCCTGTGCCACCCCGGTGACCCCGGGCATGAAGGTCTTCACCAATTCGGAGAAGGCCGTCAAGGCGCAGAAGTCCGTGATGGAATTCCTGCTGATCAACCACCCGCTCGACTGCCCGATCTGCGATCAGGGCGGCGAATGCCAGCTGCAGGATCTGGCCGTGGGCTATGGTGCTTCGGAGTCGCGCTACAAGGAAGAGAAGCGCGTGGTGTTCCACAAGAATGTGGGCCCGCTGATCTCCATGGAGGAGATGACCCGCTGCATCCACTGCACCCGCTGCGTGCGCTTTGGCCAGGAAGTGGCCGGCGTGATGGAGCTGGGCATGCTGGGCCGCGGCGAGCACTCGGAAATCACGACCTTCGTCGGCCAGACCGTGGATTCGGAACTGTCCGGCAACATGATCGACCTGTGCCCGGTCGGCGCGCTGACCAGCAAGCCGTTCCGCTACTCGGCCCGTACGTGGGAGCTCGCACGCCGCAAGTCGGTGTCGCCGCACGACGGCCTGGGTGCCAACCTTGTCGTCCAGAGCAAGAACCAGCGCGTCATGCGCGTGCTGCCGCTCGAGAACGAAGACGTCAACGAGTGCTGGATCTCGGACAAGGATCGCTTCTCGTATGAAGGCCTGAACAGTGCCGACCGCCTGACTCGCCCGCTGCTGAAGCAGGGCGGCCAGTGGATCGAAACCGACTGGCAGACGGCGCTCGAATACGTGGCCAATGGCCTCGCGAGCATCAAGCGCGATCATGGCGCCGACCAGATCGCCGCACTGGCCAGTCCGCACAGCACGCTGGAAGAGCTGTACCTGCTGGGCAAGCTGATGCGCGGCATTGGCAGCGACAACGTCGACTTCCGCCTGCGTCAGTCCGATTTCTCGGCAACGCTGAAGGGTGCGCCGTGGCTCGGCATGCCGGTGGCTGACGTGTCCACGCTGCAACGCGTGCTGGTGATCGGCTCGTCGCTGCGCAAGGATCATCCGCTGCTGGCCTCGCGCTTGCGCCAGGCTGGCAAGAAGGGCGCTCGCGTCGCCCTGCTCGGTGCTGGCGGTGAAGACCTGCTGATGCCGCTGGCTGCACGTATCGACGTGGCCCCCTCGGGCTGGACCGCTGCGCTGGCCGGTATCGCCCGCGCCGTGGCGACGGCCAAGGGCGTCGCCGCACCGGCAGGCACCGAAGGTTTTGACGGTAACGATGCTGCCCGTGCCGCCGCCGACGCGCTGCTGTCGGGCGAGCGCCGTGCCGTGTTCCTCGGCAACGAGGCTGTGCGTCACCCGCAATTCGCCGCGCTGCACGCGCTGGCACAGTGGATCGCCACGGAAACCGGCGCCAAGCTGGGCTTCCTGACCGAGGCAGCGAACACCGTGGGCGGCTATGTCGCCGGCGCGCTGCCGAAGCAGGGCGGTGCCAATGCGCAAGCGATGCTGGAGTCGCCGCGCAAGGCTTACGTGCTGCTCAACACCGAGCCCGAGTTCGACGCCGCCGATCCGCGCAAGGCCCTGGCCGCGCTGGCCCAGGCTGGCACCGTGGTCGTGCTGTCGCCGTTCCGCTCGGAAGCAGCCATGCAGTATGCCGACGTGATCCTGCCGGTCACGCCGTTCACCGAAACCGCTGGCACCTTCGTCAACTGCGAAGGCCTGCCGCAGAGCTTCAACGGTGTGGTGCGTGCGCTGGGCGAATCGCGTCCGGCCTGGAAGGTGCTGCGCGTGCTGGGTAACCTGCTGGACGTGGCCGGTTTCGACTACGACAGCGCCGAAGCGGTTCGCGCCGAAGTGCTGGCCAGCCCGGTTGCGCCGCAACTGAGCAACGCCACCGACGCGCCGATCCGCGTGAGCGCCGCCGCTGCCAATGGCATCGAGCGTATTGCAGATGTGCCGATCTACCACGCCGACCCGATCGTGCGTCGTGCCGAATCGCTGCAGCTGACCGCCGCGGCCCGCCGCGCGCAGCAAGTGGCGCTGTCCGCCGACCTGTTCGCCGGCCTGGGTATCCAGTCGGGCGATCCGGTCCGCGTGACGCAGGGCGAGGGTAGCGTGGTGCTGCCGGGCGTGCTGGAAAACACGCTGCCGGCGAACACCGTGCGCGTTCCGGCTGCAACGCCGGCGGCGATGAGCCTCGGCGCGATGTTCGGCACGGTCAAGGTCGAGAAGGCTATCGACCTGTCCGCCGGCCAGAAGGCCGCTGCAACGGCCGGCGCGGCCTGAGCCATACAAGAATAGCGAGAACGCAACATGATCGACTGGATTACCTCGCAAGGCCACGCCATCTTCGGCGGCGCTTGGACGCCGCTGTGGATCCTGATTCGGGCCGTGCTCATTGTGGTGCCGCTGCTGCTGTGCGTGGCTTACCTGATTCTGTGGGAGCGAAAGCTGATCGGCTGGATGCACGTGCGTCTGGGTCCGAACCGCGTCGGCCCGCTGGGCCTGCTGCAGCCGATTGCCGACGTGCTGAAGCTGCTGCTCAAGGAAGTCATGATGCCGACGCAGGTCAGCAAGGGCATGTACCTTGTTGCGCCGCTGATGGTGCTGATGCCCGCCGTGGCGGTCTGGGCGGTGATTCCGTTCCAGGCAGAAGTTGTCATGGCCAACGTGAACGCGGGCCTGCTGTACGTGATGGCGATCAGCTCGGTCGGTGTCTACGGCGTGATCCTGGCCGGCTGGTCCTCGAACTCGAAGTACGCGTTCCTGGGCGGCATGCGCGCCGCCGCGCAGATGGTGTCGTATGAAATCGCCATGGGCTTCGCGCTGGTGACAGTGCTGATGGTCGCAGGCAGCCTGAACCTGTCGGCAATCGTCAACGGCCAGAACACCGGCTACTTCGCCAACATGGGGATCAACGTCCTCTCGTGGAACTGGCTGCCGCTGCTGCCGATGTTCGCTGTGTACTTCATCTCGGGCGTGGCCGAAACCAACCGCCACCCGTTCGACGTGGTGGAAGGCGAGTCGGAAATCGTGGCCGGCCACATGATCGAATACTCGGGCATGGGCTTTGCGCTGTTCTTCCTGGCCGAATACATCAACATGATCATCATCTCGACGATGACCTCGCTGATGTTCCTGGGTGGCTGGGCGCCTCCGTTCTCGAGCTTCCTGACCAACGCGATCCCCGGCTTCTTCTGGCTGCTGATCAAGGTATTCCTGCTGCTGTCCGTCTTCATCTGGATTCGTGCCTCGTTCCCGCGCTACCGCTATGACCAGATCATGCGCCTGGGCTGGAAGGTGTTCATTCCCCTGACCGTGGGCTGGCTGATCATCGTGGCGATCTGGATCAAGTCGCCTTGGAACATCTGGCACTGAACGGCCAAACGAGGGACGCGCACGCTGCAACGAAGCGGCGCGAGCCTCGGGAAACACTAGGAAGCAATCGTCATGCTGCTCGCCATCAAGGACTTCTTTAACAGCCTGCTCCTGAAGGAACTCTTCAAGGGTATGGCACTGACCGGCCGCTATCTCTTCGCGCGCAAGGTCACGGTCCAGTTCCCGGAAGAGAAAACGCCGATCTCGCCGCGTTTCCGTGGCCTGCATGCGCTGCGCCGCTACCCGAACGGGGAAGAGCGCTGCATCGCCTGCAAGCTGTGCGAAGCCGTGTGCCCGGCGCTGGCCATCACGATCGAGTCTGATGTGCGTGCCGACGGCACCCGCCGTACCACGCGCTACGACATCGATCTGACGAAGTGCATTTTCTGCGGCTTCTGCGAAGAGGCCTGCCCGGTCGACGCCGTCGTCGAAACGCCGATCCTGGAATACCACGGCGAGAAACGCGGCGACCTGTACTTCACGAAGGACATGCTGCTGGCAGTGGGCGACCGCTACGAGCCGCAAATTGCCGCTGCGAAGGCCGCGGACGCCAAGTACCGCTGATATCTGCTGGCGCCGGCCTGGCCGGCGCTGCCAAGCGAATTTGAATCGGGCCCCGCAAGGGGCCAATGGAAGGATGCCGCAGGCGCGGACCACCCGGTAGGGGAGGTTTGTGCCGAAGGCCAAGAGAGGATCCGACAAGGACCATGGAACTCACGACCACCATCTTCTACGTCTTTGCGCTGGTGCTGGTGCTCTCCGCACTGAAAGTCATCACCGCGAAGAACCCGGTGCACTCCGCACTGTTCCTCGTACTGTCGTTCTTCACGGCCGCGGCGATCTGGTTGCTGCTCAAGGCGGAATTCCTCGCCATCCTGCTGGTGCTGGTGTATGTCGGCGCCGTGATGGTGCTGTTCCTGTTCGTGGTGATGATGATCGATATCGACATCGAGCACCTGCGCAGGGACTTCTGGACCTATGTGCCGCTCGCGTCCGTGGTCGGTGCGCTGATCATTGCCGAAATGGCCATCGTGCTGGTGCGCAACTTCATCGGCACGACCGCACCGGTGCTGCCCGCCGGTTCGCAGGATCCGGGCTACTCGAACACGGGTGCGCTCGGCAAGCTGATCTACAACGACTATATCTATGCCTTCGAAGTGGCCGGCATCATCCTGCTGGTGGCCATCATCGCGGCCGTGGCGCTGACCATGCGCCGACGCAAGGACGTCAAGGGCCAGGATATCTCGTCGCAGCTGCGTACCCGTCGCGAAGACCGCGTGCGCCTGGTGGCCATGCCGGCCGAAAGCCAGACTGCCCAGGCCGACGCCGCGGCTACCGCCAACAAGAACTAAAGCCACGGAGAAACGCTGTGCTCTCTCTCGCCCATTTCCTCGTGCTCGGTGCGATCCTGTTCGCGATCAGCATCGTCGGTATTTTCCTGAACCGCAAGAACGTGATCGTGCTGCTGATGGCGATCGAACTCATGCTGCTTGCGGTGAACATGAACTTCGTCGCCTTCTCGCACTACATGGGCGACCTGGCCGGACAGGTTTTCGTTTTCTTCATCCTCACGGTGGCCGCAGCCGAGTCGGCAATCGGTCTGGCAATCCTGGTCGTGCTGTTCCGCAATCTGGACACGATCAACGTGGACGACATGGATACCCTGAAGTACTGATCCATGACGCACTACGCAATGAACCCAGACTGCTCACCGCTCGCACACCAATAAGCGTCCTATGGCAACCACGCTCAACCCCAACCTGCTGCTCGCGATTGCGCTGGCGCCGCTAGTCGGCTCAGCCATCGCCGGCCTGTTCGGCACCAAGTTCTTTGGCCTGTTTTCCTCGGAGTCGCGCGGCGGCCGGATTGTGGCCCACACCGCGACGATTCTCGGCGTGGCCATTTCCTTCGTGCTGTCGGTGATGGTGCTGCTCGATGTCATGAACGGCGCGAGCTACAACGGCACCGTCTACGAGTGGATGGCCATCGGCGACCTGAAGATGGAAGTCGGCTTCCTGGTCGATTCGCTGACCGCGATGATGATGGTCGTGGTGACCTTCGTGTCGCTGATGGTGCATATCTACACCGTTGGCTACATGGACGGGGACCCCGGCTACAACCGCTTCTTCTCGTACATCTCGCTCTTCACCTTCTCGATGCTAATGCTGGTGATGAGCAACAACTTCCTGCAGCTGTTCTTCGGCTGGGAAGCGGTGGGCCTGGTGTCCTACCTGCTGATCGGCTTCTGGTACACCCGCCCGACCGCGATCTTCGCGAACCTGAAGGCGTTCCTGGTGAACCGTGTCGGTGACTTCGGCTTCATCCTCGGCATCGGCCTGCTGCTGGCTTACAGCGGCAGCATGAACTACTCGGACGTGTTCGCTGCCCGCGAGAAGCTGGCGACGGTGATCTTCCCGGGCACCGACTGGATGATGCTGACGGTTGCCTGCATCTGCCTGTTCATCGGCGCCATGGGCAAGTCCGCCCAGTTCCCGCTGCACGTCTGGCTGCCTGACTCGATGGAAGGCCCGACCCCGATTTCCGCGCTGATCCACGCCGCTACCATGGTGACGGCCGGCATCTTCATGGTCAGCCGCATGTCGCCGCTGTTCGAGCTGTCGGACACCGCGCTGTCGTTCGTGCTGGTGATTGGCGCCATTACTGCGCTGTTCATGGGCTTCCTGGGCATTATCCAGAA
Organism: Cupriavidus numazuensis; assembly: GCF_905397435.1. Taxonomy (GTDB): domain Bacteria; phylum Pseudomonadota; class Gammaproteobacteria; order Burkholderiales; family Burkholderiaceae; genus Cupriavidus; species Cupriavidus numazuensis. The sequence goes on along the minus strand of NZ_CAJPVI010000001.1, from coordinate 302,351 downwards.
CGACATCAAGCGCGTGGTTGCGTACTCGACGCTGTCGCAGCTCGGCTACATGACCGTGGCGCTGGGTGCGTCGGCCTACTCGGTCGCCGTGTTCCACCTGATGACCCACGCGTTCTTCAAGGCACTGCTGTTCCTTGGCGCGGGCTCGGTCATCATCGGCATGCACCACGATCAGGACATCCGCAACATGGGCGGCCTGCGCAAGTACATGCCGATCACCTGGATCACCTCGCTGGTGGGTTCGCTCGCACTGATCGGTACGCCGTTCTTCTCGGGCTTCTACTCGAAGGATTCGATCATCGAAGCCGTGGCCGAGTCGCACCTGGCCGGTTCGGGCTTTGCCTACTTCGCCGTGCTGGCCGGCGTGTTCGTGACCGCGTTCTACTCGTTCCGCATGTACTTCCTGGTCTTCCACGGCAAGGAGCGCTGGGGCCAGAACCATGCTCACCATGGCCACGAGGGCGACCATGACGAGGAAGAGGTGTCGCATGACCACCACCATGGCCTGGCTGCCGGCGAGAAGCCGCACGAGTCGCCGTGGGTCGTGACGCTGCCGCTGGTGCTGCTGGCCATCCCGTCGGTCATCATCGGTGCGATCGCCATCGAGCCGATGCTATTCGGTGAGTTTTTCAAGCACGGCGTGGCATTCAAGGACGTGATCTTCGTCGGCGAGAACCACCACGCCATGAAGGAACTGGAAGAAGCCTTCCACGGCTGGGTGCCGATGGCGATCCATTCGCTGACCACTCCGGTCCTGTGGCTGGCCATCGCCGGTGTCGTGCTGTCGTGGTTCTTCTACATGAAGCGCCCGGACATCCCCGAAGCGATCAAGAGCCGCTTCTCGGGCCTGTACAAGCTGCTCGACAACAAGTACTACATGGACGCCATCAACCAGGCCGTGTTCGCACGCGGTGCCCGCCTGCTGGGTACCGGCCTGTGGAAGGGTGGCGACCAGAGCTTTATCGACGGCCTGTTCGTCAATGGTTCGGCGCGCGTGGTGGCTTCGTTCGCCGCAGCCAGCCGCTACCTGCAATCGGGTTATATCTACCACTACGCATTCGCGATGATCGTCGGCATGCTGGTGCTGCTGACGCTCACCGTCACAGGCGTGATTGGCACCAAGTGATAGGCACCGAGTAAGGAAAACAAAGAAATGGTTCTGTCTTTCGCAATCTGGCTGCCTATCTTCTTCGGCTTGCTGATACTGGCCTCGGGCTCGGACCGCAGCGCCGGCTACGTGAGGTGGATGTCGCTGTTCGGCTCGATCGCCAGCTTCATCGTCACGCTGCCGCTGGTGTTCCACTTCGACAAGTCCACCGCGGCGATGCAGTTCGTGGAGAAGTCGTCCTGGATCGAACGCTTCAATATCCAGTACTACCTGGGCGTTGACGGCATCTCGATGTGGTTCGTCGTGCTGACCGCCTTCATCACCGTGATCGTCGTGATTTCGGCCTGGGAAGTGATCACCGAACGCGTGGCCGAGTACATGGCCTCGTTCCTGATCCTGTCTGGCGTGATGGTCGGCGTGTTCTGCGCGCTGGACGGCATGCTGTTCTACGTGTTCTTCGAAGCCACGCTGATCCCGATGTACATCATCATCGGCGTGTGGGGCGGTCCGAACCGTGTGTACGCGGCCTTCAAGTTCTTCCTGTACACGCTGCTGGGCTCGCTGCTGACGCTGGTCGCGCTGCTGTACCTGTACAGCAAGACCGGTACTTTCGAGATCCTGCAGTGGCACCAGGCCAAGCTGTCGCTGAACGAGCAGATCGCGCTGTTCATCGCCTTCTTCATGGCTTTCGCCGTCAAGGTCCCGATGTGGCCGGTGCACACCTGGCTGCCCGATGCCCACGTGGAAGCGCCGACCGGTGGTTCCGTCGTGCTGGCCGCGATCATGCTGAAGCTCGGTGCCTACGGCTTCCTGCGGTTCTCGCTGCCGATCGCGCCTGACGCAAGCCATTCGCTGGCGGCGTTCATCATCACCATCTCGCTGATCGCCGTGATCTACATCGGCCTGGTGGCGCTGGTGCAGGCCGACATGAAGAAGCTGGTCGCGTATTCGTCGATCGCGCACATGGGCTTCGTGACGCTTGGTTTCTTTATTTTCAATGAAATCGGCATCGAAGGCGGCATCGTGCAGATGATCTCGCACGGCTTCATCTCGGGCGCCATGTTCCTGTGCATCGGGGTGCTGTACGACCGTGTGCACTCGCGCCAGATCGCCGACTACGGCGGTGTGGTGAACACCATGCCGAAGTTCGCTGCGCTGTCGGTGTTCTTTGCGATGGCCAACTGCGGCCTGCCGGCAACTTCCGGTTTCGTTGGCGAATTCATGGTGATCCTGGGTTCGGTCCAGTACAACTTCTGGATCGGCCTGCTGGCCGCCACCGCGCTGATCTTCGGGGCTGCGTATTCGCTGTGGATGGTCAAGCGCGTGATTTTCGGCGACATCGTTCACCAGCACGTCCGCGAACTGGTCGACCTGAACAAGCGCGAATTCGTGATGCTGGGCCTGCTCGCCATCATGACGTTGTACATGGGCCTGTACCCGAAGCCCTTCACCGACGTGATGCACGCCTCGGTGGTCAACCTGCTGTCCCACGTGGCGCAGTCCAAGTTGTAATCGGGGAGAGATAACACTATGCAACCGTCCTCGACTCTCGCCCCGGTGGCGCCGATTATTTTCCTGGCGATCTCGATCGCCGCGGTCAACTGGATCGACCTTGCCCGCGGCAAGGGCAAGCAAAGCGTCGCGTACCCGCTGTCGCTGCTGTTCACGGCGGTGCTGACCCTCTGGTTCGGCATCAACGCCTCGACCGGCGAAACGCACTACGCGTTCGCCAACCTGGTCGTGATCGATCCGCTGGCCAACGTGCTGTCGGCGTTCTGCTCGGCCGGCCTGTTCGTCACGCTGGTCTACACGCGCCGCTACCTCGCCGACCGCAATATGTACGCCGGCGAGTTCTATCAGCTCGCGCTGTTCACGCTGGGCGGCCAGATCGTCATGATCACCGGCAACAACTTCCTGACCCTGTACCTGGGCCTGGAACTGTTGTCGCTGTCGTCGTACGCACTGGTGGCGCTGCGCCGCGAGTCGCGCGTGACGTCGGAATCGGCGATGAAGTACTTTGTGCTGGGCGCGCTGGCTTCGGGCTTCCTGCTGTACGGCATCTCGATGATGTACGGCGCGACCGGTTCGCTGAACCTCGGCGAAGTGTTCCGCGTGGTCGAGTCTGGCCGTGTCAACACGACTATGCTCGCCTTCGGCGTGGTGTTCATCGTCGCCGGCCTGTCGTTCAAGTTGGGTGCCGCACCGTTCCACATGTGGATTCCGGACATCTACCAGGGCTCGCCGACCGCGGTGACGCTGCTGATCGCTGGTGGCCCGAAGGTCGCGGCATTCGCGCTGATCGTGCGTGTGCTGGTGGAAGGCCTGCTGCCGCTGGCCGCCGACTGGCAGACCATGCTGGTGATCCTGGCGGTCCTGTCGCTGGCGATCGGTAACCTGACCGCCATCGTCCAGACCAACCTGAAGCGGATGCTCGCTTACTCGACCATTTCGCACATGGGCTTCATCCTGCTGGGCATGCTGTCCGGTGTGGTGGCCAACAAGGCGGATGGCGCGGCGAATGCCTACAGTGCGTCGATGTTCTACTCGATCACGTACCTGCTGACGACGCTGGGTACCTTCGGCCTGATCCTGCTGCGCACGACCAAGGGTTTCGAGGCCGAGACGCTGGAAGACCTGAAGGGCATGTCGCGCCGCAACCCGTGGTTCGCGTTCCTGATGCTGGTGATGATGTTCTCGCTGGCCGGCATTCCGCCGACCGTGGGCTTCTACGCCAAGCTGGCGGTGCTCGAAGCCGTGGTGAAGTCGGGCATGACCTGGCTGGCCGTGGTGGCGGTGCTGTTCTCGCTGATCGGCGCGTTCTACTACCTGCGTGTCGTCAAGCTGATGTACTTCGATGCACCGGTCGGCGAAGAGCCGCTCGAAGCGACGGCTGGCCTGCGTTCGATGCTTAGCCTGAATGGCGCCGCAGTGATCGTGCTGGGTATCTTCCCGGCTGCGCTGATGAACCTGTGCTACCAGGCCATCCGCGCAACGCTGGCTTCGTAAGCGCACGAGGCGACAAGACATGAGTTCCCCGGCGGGCGGCTGGTTTGTCATCTTGCTGGCACTGGTTTGTGCCAACCTGCCGTTCGTCAACCAGCGCCTGTTCGCAGTGATCCCGCTGCGCTGGAGCCGCAAGCCGCTGTGGCTGCGGTTGCTGGAACTGATCTGCTGGTATGCGGCCGCCGGCCTGGCCGGCTTTGCGGTGGAGGCGAGCCTCGGCAACGCCTTTCCGCAAGGCTGGCAGTTCTACGCCATCACGGCGTGCATGATGCTGGTGTTCGCCTTCCCAGGCTTTACCTGGCAGTACCTCGTCAAACACCGCACGGCCTGAAGCCGGTCATGAAGCCGCCGGGCGTGCCATTCACCCGGAGCGCTCATGACGGACAAGACCCAGGACTCCGACTTTCCGCCGTCCAATGATGACGGACTCAAGGAAGTCTGCGTGGCTTCGGCCACCGTCCATCGCGGCAAATTTCTCACGCTGAAGCAAGACATCGTCCGCCTGCCCGACGGCAAGCAGACTGGCCGCGAGTACGTCGTGCATCCCGGCGCGGTCATGATGATCCCGCTGTTCGACGATGGCACCGTGCTGATGGAGCGGCAGTTCCGCTATCCGGTCGGCGAAGTCATGGTCGAATTCCCCGCGGGCAAGCTGGATCCCCAGGAAGGCGCGTTGCGTTGCGGCGAGCGCGAGTTGGAGGAAGAGACCGGCTACAGCGCCGCGCGCTGGGACTACCTGACCCGGATCCATCCGGTGATTTCCTATTCGACCGAGTTCATCGACCTGTTCCTCGCACGTGACCTGACCGAGGGGCAGGCAAAGCTCGATGATGGTGAATTCCTCGAAACCTTCATCGTCCCGGCAGGCCAGGTGCTGGACTGGGTGCGCCAAGGCCGCATTACCGACGTGAAGACGATCATCGGCGCGTTCTGGCTGGAAAAGGTAATCTCGGGGAACTGGCAGCCTGGCGAACAGCCAGTGCCACGCTGAAATGGGGCGATAGCCGGCCAGTAAGGCAAGCGGTGTGCTTTCCGCTCCACGTGAATGCGGGAAATCCCTTCGGAAAAAAATTAGCACGACCGTTCACAAAATTTTGATTCACGGATACTATTCCCTTTGACGGGCTGGAAAGATCATGAAGGTGCTCGACCTGCGCTGTGCGCAAAACCATCGTTTCGAAGGCTGGTTTGCTTCTGAGGATGATGCGCAATCGCAAATCGCACGCGACCTCGTCCAGTGCCCGGTCTGCGGTGACCACGCCGTGAGCCGGCTGCCCAGCGCGCCGCGCCTGAATCTGTCAGGGGCGACGCAGGCGCAGCGCGGACCGGTGAAGGCGGAGCAAGCGGCGCATGCGCCGGCTCCCTTGCAAACCTTGCAGGCGGCCTATATGAAGGCCGTGCGGCAGGTGATGGCGCAGACTGAGGATGTGGGCGACCGCTTTGCCGAGGAGGCAAGGCGCATGCACTACGACGAGGCGCCGGAGCGCGGTATTCGCGGTTCGGCTTCCGCGGAGGAAGTGCAGGCGCTGGCGGAAGAGGGCATCGAGACATTCCCGCTCGTGGTGCCGGATGCGTTGAAGCAGACGGCTCACTGAATTGCGTCCTGTGCCCGTAGTTGTCGGCGCAAGACGCGCAGGCAGAACTACTTGCCGGCACCTTGCCGGCATCACTGGAGACGGGCATGGATCTCAATTACTCGGCGTCCGACGACGCCTTCCGCGAGGAAGTGCGTAGCTGGCTGGAAGCCAATCTGCCGGAGGAAATCCGCAGCAAGGTGCTCAACCATCGCCGCCCCAGCCGCGACGACCTGGTGCGCTGGCACAAGATCCTGGCGGCCAAGGGCTGGTCGACGCCGCACTGGCCCGTGCAATACGGCGGCACCGGCTGGAACGCCACGCAGCGCCATATCTGGGATGAGGAAAACGCCCGCGCCGGCGCGCCCGGCGTGCTGCCGTTCGGCGTGGCCATGGTCGCGCCCGTGATCATGAAGTACGGCAACGAGCAGCAAAAGTCGTACTACCTGCCGCGTATCCTGGACTGCACCGACTGGTGGTGCCAGGGCTACTCCGAGCCGGGCTCGGGCTCCGATCTGGCTTCGGTCAAGACCCGTGCGGAACTGACTTCGGACGGCAAGCACTACATCGTCAACGGCCAGAAGACCTGGACCACGCTCGGCCAGCACGCCGACATGATCTTCTGCCTGGTGCGCACCGATCCGGAAGCCAAGAAGCAGGAAGGCATCTCCTTCCTGCTGATCGACATGAAGACCCCGGGCATTACCGTGCGCCCGATCATCATGCTCGACGAAGACCATGAAGTGAACGAAGTGTTCTTCGACAACGTCCAGGTGCCGGTGGAAAACCGCGTGGGCGAGGAGAACAAGGGCTGGACCTACGCCAAGTACCTGCTCGGCCACGAGCGCACCGGCATTGCCCGCGTCGGCAATTCCAAGCGCGAGCTCGGTTTCCTCAAGCGCGTGGCGCGCCAGCAGCAGAAGAACGGCAAGCCGCTGCTGGAAGATCCGGTATTCGGCGCCAAGGTTGCCGCGCTGGAAATCGAACTGATGGCGCTGGAGATCACCGTGCTGCGCGTGGTGTCGAGCGAGGCTGCGGGCAAGGGCCCCGGTCCGGAAGCGTCGATGCTGAAGATCAAGGGCACGGAGATCCAGCAGTTGCTGACCGAGCTGATGGTGGAAGCCGTCGGCCCGTACGCGCAGCCGTTCGACCCGGCCTACCTGGAGTGCGAACACGAGCATGCGGTGACCGGCTATGACGACGCCGCTCCGCTGGCCTCCTACTACTTCAACTATCGCAAGACCTCCATCTACGGCGGGTCCAATGAAATCCAGCGCAACATCATCAGCCAGATGATCCTGGGGCTGTGAGGAGACACGGAACATGAACTTCAATCTCAGCGACGAACAGAAGCAACTGGCTGACGCCGTACGCCGTTTCATCGACAAGGACTACGACTTCGAGTCGCGCAAGAAGCGCTACGAGAGCTCGGCCGGCTACGGCGAGAATACGTGGGGCTCGCTGGTCGAACTCGGCCTGACCGCGCTGCCGGTGCCGGAAGAGCAGGGCGGCTTCGCGGGCAAGGCGCTGGACATGATGGTGGTGCAGCAGGAACTCGGCCGCGGCCTGATCGTGGAGCCGTACCTGGCGACCGTCGTCGGCGCGTATGCGCTGGGGCTCGCAGGTGGCCAGGAAGCGCTGCTCGAGCAGGTTGCAGGCGGTGAACTCAAGCTGGCGGTGGCCTTCAATGAGCCGCAGGCGCGCTATGAACTGAACAACGTGCGCGTGACCGCGCGCGACGGCAAGCTCAACGGTCGCAAGGCCGTGGTGATCCACGGCGGCCAGGCCGACAAGCTGATCGTGTCGGCGCGCAGCAGCGGCGCGGATGCCGACCGCGACGGTATCTCGCTGTTCCTGGTCGATGCCAAGGGTGCCGGCGTCAGCATCAAGGACTACCGCACCATCGACAACCTGCGTGCCGCAGATATCACGTTCCAGGACGCTCCGGCCCAACTGCTTGGCGAGGCTGGCAAGGCCTTCGCCCAGATCGAGCAGGTGGCCGACTACGCCGCGGTGCTGCTGTGCGCCGAGGCTGTGGGCGTGATGGACAACCTCAACGCTGCCACGCTGGAATACGCCAAGACGCGCCAGCAGTTCGGCCAGCCGATTGCGCGCTTCCAGGCGCTGCAGCACCGCATGGTCGAGATGTTTATCCATGCCGAGCAGTCGCGCTCGATCACGCTGCTGGCTGCGGCCCGCTTCGAGGAGAGCAACCCCGAAGAGCGCCGCCGCTACGTCTCGGCCGCCAAGGCACGGGTCGGCCAGGCCGCGCGCTATGTCGGCCAGGAAGCGGTGCAGATCCACGGCGGCATGGGCGTGACCAACGAACTGCCGGCCGCGCACATGTTCAAGCGCCTGGCGCTCATCAACACGACGTTCGGTGACGTCGATCATCACCTGGGCCGGTTCGCCGGGCAGGCAAGCTTCCAGGAAGCTGCCTGATCCCCTGATGCCAGTCGAAACCGCGCCGTAGTCCAGGCGCGGTTTTTTCTTTGCGGGCTGTTAGGGGCGGGTTCGGCAAATACGGACGCACACCGCCACGCCCCATGCGATCATCGTGATGACAAGTCAACAGCCAGCGACTACGGAGATAAATCCATGCTGTATTTCGAGGACTTTGAGGTCGGGAGCCGCCGCGAACTCGGCTCCTACCTGGTTACCGAGGAAGAGATCCTCAGCTTTGCCCGCCAGTACGATCCGCAGCCGTTCCATATCGACAAGGACGCCGCTGCCAAGAGCATCTACGGCGGGTTGATTTCCAGCGGCTGGATGACGTGCTCGATCATGATGCGCCTGCTGGTGCTCAGCACCACGGGCAAGTCGGCCAGCATGGGGTCACCGGGCCTCGACGAGGTCCGCTGGCTGAAGCCGGTCTACGCCGGCGACACGCTGACCGCCGTGCTGGTCGTGCTGGATACCCGGCCGTCGCAATCCAAGCCAGACCGTGGCGTCGTGCATACCCAGTGGGAAGCTACCAACCAGCGCGGCGAACTGGTCTGCACGGTCAAGGGCATGGGCATGTACGGCCGCCGCCCGGCCTGAGATCGCAACACCCCACACACAGAGGAGATAACCCACATGCGTACCATCGCATCGCTCGAAGAACTGGAAAGCCTGCAAGGACAGGAGGTCGCCGTCAGCGACTGGATGGAGATCACCCAGGAACAGGTCAACCTGTTCGCCGAGGCGACCGGTGACCACCAGTGGATCCACGTCGACGTGGAGCGCGCCAAGAAGGAATCGCCCTATGGCGGCCCGATCGCGCATGGTTTCCTGACGCTGTCGCTGGTGCCGAAGTTCATGCACAACGCGCTGCACATGCCGTCGAAGATCGGCGTGAACTATGGCCTGAACCGGGTGCGTTTCACGGCACCGGTGCCGGTGGGCAGCAAGCTGCGCGCACGTATCAAGCTGCAGAAGGTCGAACGGCTCGACCCGCTGCCCAAGTCGCCGGAACTGGTGGGCGCTCAGTCCACTTGGGAGGTGACGATCGAACGCGAGGGCAGCGACCGTCCCGTGTGCGTGGCTGAGTCAATTAGTCGCAGGTACGGTTAAGCCACTGTTGTTTTGTTGATACAGGAAGAAAAGGGCCGTCGAGAGGCGGCCTTTTTCAGTTTTTGACGATAATGATGACAACGCCACACATTTTCAGTGACTGTCACATCGCATATTGTGATTGTCCGGTTATCTGAACAGTGTGTTCTGTGTCGTTGGGTTTACCCGTAATGTTGCATTGCGGTACAGTCGCGCCCACGATGTTTTACGTGTTGCACATTTCGGCCGGAAACCGCGCTTGCTCACAAGGCAGGCCAGCCGGGAAGTGCAAAAACTTCGTGGTTCAACGCTACCCGGCCGCAGTCTTGAGCCGGGACCGTTCGCGGTTTCGGCCATCAGGTGCCGCAGTGCCACCGCCTCAGGCGGGCCGCTCGCGCAGTCGTCAGTTGTCCTTCCGTGTTCATGGCGTTATCAGGCCGCATGGTCACTCGGCGTTAAATCCGCCAGACCGCAACGCCAGCTAAGGACACGTCCTTCCGGTTTTCCCTCAGCCCAACGCCTCTTGCTTCCGGCATCAGGCGGTGAAGCCACGCTTTGCCCAAGCGCGGCCTAACCAAACCAGTCGTGACATGAAGAAACCCATACTGCCGCGGTGGACGCGGTCTCTGCCAAGCCTCGGCCTGCTCTTGCTGCTCGCCGGCTGCAACATGACGCTGCTCGACCCGAAAGGGCAGGTAGGCGTCGACATCAAAGGCATCATCCTGATCGCCACCTGGCTCATGCTGCTGGTGGTGGTGCCGGTGATCGTCCTGACGCTGGTGTTTGCGTGGAAGTACCGTGCCAGCAATACCTCGGCACGCTATGAACCCGACTGGTCGCACTCGACTGCCATCGAAGTCGTGGTGTGGCTGATTCCCTGCCTGATCATCATCGCGCTGGGCATCATCACGTGGAAGTCTTCGCACGACCTCGATCCCTACAAGCCGCTGGAATCCAAGCAGAAGCCGATCACCGTCGAGGCGGTCGCGATGAACTGGAAGTGGCTGTTCATCTATCCGGAACTGAAGATCGCGACGGTCAACCAGATCGCGTTCCCGGTGGGTACGCCGGTGAACTTCAAGATCACGTCGGATTCGATCATGAATTCGTTCTTCATCCCGCAACTGGGCAGCCAGGTTTACGCCATGGCCGGGATGGAGACCAAGCTGCACCTGATTGCCAACGAGGCCGGCACGTATGACGGCATGTCCGCCAACTACAGCGGCGGCGGTTTCTCGGGCATGAAGTTCAAGGCGACGGCCATGTCGAACTTCGAGTTCGACGCATGGGTTGCCAAGGTGCGCGCGTCCGAACGTCAGCTCGCCAGCGCGGACTACAAGGTCCTGGCCCAGCCGAGCGAAGCGGAGCCGGTTGCCTACTACGGCAAGGTCGAAGACGGCCTGTTCACCGGTGTCCTGCACCAATACATGGGCAACGACGGCCATGCCATGGCCCGCGAGGGTTTTGATGGCGGCCCGATCTGTACGTCGCGTAACACGCTCGGCGAAGAGCGGGTGTCCATGGCCACGCCGGCCAAGCCGGCGCTGGGCGCGCAATCCTAGGAGCAATGATGTTTGGCAAATTGAGTTTGTCGGCGATTCCGTTTCATGAGCCGATCATCATGGTCGTACTGGCCGGCGTCGCCCTCGGCGGCGCTGCGCTGCTAGGCGCGATCACGTATTTCAAGAAGTGGGGCTACCTCTGGAATGAGTGGTTCACTTCCGTCGATCACAAGAAGATCGGCGTGATGTACTGCCTGGTCGCGCTGGTCATGCTGCTGCGCGGCTTTTCCGACGCGGTCATGATGCGCGCGCAGCTGGCGCTCGCCACGAACGGTGCCCACGGCGTCCTGCCGCCGGAACACTACGACCAGATCTTCACCGCCCACGGCGTGATCATGATCTTCTTCGTGGCCATGCCGCTGATGACGGGTCTGATGAACCTCGTGGTGCCGCTGCAGATCGGCGCGCGCGACGTGGCGTTCCCGTTCCTGAACACGCTGTCGTTCTGGCTGTTCGTGTCGGGCGCCATGCTGGTCAACATCTCGCTGGGCGTTGGCGAATTCGCCAAGACCGGCTGGCTTGCCTACCCGCCGCTGTCGGGCCTCGACTTCAGCCCGGGCGTAGGGGTGGACTACTACCTCTGGTCCTTGCAGATTTCAGGGTTGGGTACGCTGCTGACCGGCGTGAACTTCCTGGTGACGATCCTGAAGATGCGCGCCCCGGGCATGACCCTGATGCGCATGCCGGTGTTCACCTGGACCGCCCTGTGCACCAACGTGCTGATCGTGGCTGCCTTCCCGGTGCTGACCGTGTCGCTGGCGCTGCTGGGCCTGGACCGCTACTTCGACATGCACTTCTTCACGAACGATGGCGGCGGCAATGCCATGATGTACGTGAACCTGATCTGGATCTGGGGCCACCCCGAGGTGTACATCCTGATCCTGCCGGCATTCGGTATCTTCTCTGAAGTCATCGCCACGTTCTCGGGCAAGAAGCTGTTCGGCTACAAGGGCATGGTGTACGCGACCGCGGCCATCATGGTGCTGTCGTTCATCGTGTGGCTGCACCACTTCTTCACGATGGGCTCGGGTGCGAACGTCAACGCGTTCTTCGGTATCACGACCATGATCATCTCCATCCCGACCGGGGTGAAGATCTTCAACTGGCTGTTCACGATGTACCGCGGCCGTGTGCAGATGACCACGCCGGTACTGTGGACGCTGGGCTTCATGATCACCTTCGTGATCGGTGGCATGACCGGCGTGCTGATGGCCGTGCCGGCAGCCGACTTCGTGCTGCACAACAGCCTGTTCCTGATCGCCCACTTCCACAACGTGATCATCGGCGGCGTGCTGTTCGGCTACCTGGCCGGCATCACCTACTGGTGGCCGAAGGCGTTCGGCTTCACGCTGAACGAGCGACTGGGCAAGTACGCGTTCTGGTGCTGGCTGGTGGGCTTCTACTTCGCCTTCATGCCGCTGTACGTGCTGGGCCTGATGGGCATGACCCGTCGTCTGAACCACACCGACAACCCGGCCTGGACGCCGTGGCTGTACCTGGCCGTGGTGGGCGTGGTGTTCGTGGCCCTGGGCATCTTCTTCCAGGTGCTGCAGATCGTCGTGTCGATCCGCGACCGCAAGAAGCTGGCCGACGTGACCGGCGACCCGTGGGGTGGCCGCACGCTGGAATGGGCTACCTCGTCGCCGCCGCCGTTCTACAACTTCGCGCACACCCCGGTGGTGCGTGACCTGGACGCGTTCGCCGACATGAAGGCCCGTGGCGAAACCATCCCGACCAGCGGCTACGAGCAGATCCACATGCCGAAGAACACCGGCGCTGGCTTCTGGATGGGCCTGTTCAGCCTGGTGCTGGGCTTCGCCCTGGTCTGGCACATCTGGTGGCTTGCCGCCGTGGGCCTGGTCGGCATGGTGGTGTCGTTCATCCGCCGCGCCAACGATGACCACATCGACTATTACGTGCCGGCCGCCGAGGTCGAGCAGATTGAAACGCGCCAACTGCAGCGCATTGCTTCGCAGGCCTGATGACCATGTCGACAGAAGTCCTTGATCGCTTCGGGGCGGCGCAAGCCCCGGCTCATGCGCACTCGCACGACGAGACGCACGACCACGCGCACCACGACACCAGCGAGAACACCATCTTTGGTTTCTGGCTGTACCTGATGAGCGACTGCATCTTGTTCGCGTGCCTGTTCGCCGCCTTCGCCGTCCTGCGCGGCGAAGTGGCGGGCGGCCCGTCGGCCAAGGAGCTGTTCGAGCTCAACTACGTGCTCGTCGAGACCTTCATCCTGCTGTTCTCGTCGATCACGTACGGGTTCGCGATGATCTCGATGCAGAACCGCTCGAAGGGGCGGGTACTGGTCTGGCTGGGCATCACGTTCCTGCTGGGCGCCGCGTTCATGTACATGGAAATCAACGAGTTCCATCACCTGATCGCCGAAGGCGCCGGACCGAGCCGCAGCGCGTTCCTGTCGTCGTTCTTCACGCTGGTGGGCACCCACGGCCTGCACGTCGCAAGCGGCATGGTGTGGATGCTGGTCCTGATGTGGCAAGTCAGCAAGAAGGGCCTGACCCCGACGATGTCCAAGCGCCTGAACTGCCTCAGCCTGTTCTGGCACTTCTTGGACGTGGTCTGGATCGGCGTCTTCACCGTGGTCTACCTGATGGGAGCAATGTAAATGGCACAGCAACACGCAGCGTCCGCGCACGCCGAGTCGCACGGCCACAGCAGCTTCAAGTCCTATGCGATCGGCTTCGTGCTGGCGGTGATCCTGACCGTCATCCCGTTCAAGATCGTGATGGACGGCACCATGGACCGCGGCACGACCCTGCTGATCATCCTCGGCATGGCCGCGGTGCAGGTCGTCGTCCACCTGAAGTACTTCCTGCATATGGATGGTTCGAAGGAACAGCGCTGGAACGTGATGTCGTTCCTGTTCACGCTGCTGATCCTGTTCATCGTGCTGGCCGGTTCGCTCTGGATCATGCACAACATGAACGCGAACATGATGCCGTGGATGATGAAGTGATCGTCTTCGGGTAATGAACAGAAACGGGGCCTTCGGGCCCCGTTTCTGTTTTTGGCACCGCACCATGCCTGGGTGCGCTCTCATTCGTCGACCGGCGCGTCCACTAGCACTCTGCACCCGATTGCACCGTGCACGAAGGCGGTGCGTCGGTGTCCGTGCTCGCCCGGCACCAGCGTGGTGCTTCCCCTCGGCAGCCTCCCTCAATTTGTCTCTTGCCGGGCGCCCGCCGGCTTCCTGTCGTGTTCCGCCATCTCGGTGCACCATGGCACGCTAGTTGCAGATGCATCACCCGGGGTGCGTTGAGTCCCGTAACCAAACGACAAACTGGGAGCTGCAATGAAACGACGTGACATGCTGAAGCTGTCGGCGGTAGCCGCCGCGGCGATGATCAGCGCCAGCCCGCTGGCGATGGCGCAGTCCAAGGAACCGATCAAGGTCGGCATCCTCCATTCGCTGTCGGGCACCATGGCCATTTCGGAGACGTCGCTCAAGGACGTGGCCCTGATGACCATCGACGAGATCAACAAGAGCGGTGGCGTGCTCGGCCGCAAGCTTGAGCCCGTGGTCGTGGATCCGGCATCGAACTGGCCGCTGTTCGCCGAGAAGGCGCGCCAGCTGATCACCAAGGACAAGGTCGCTGTCACGTTCGGCTGCTGGACTTCGGTGTCGCGCAAGTCGGTGCTGCCGGTCTACGAGGAACTGAATTCGCTGCTGTTCTACCCCGTGCAGTATGAAGGCGAGGAGATGTCCAAGAACGTCTTCTACACCGGCGCCGCTCCCAACCAGCAGGCCATCCCGGCCGTCGAGTACCTGATGAGCAAGGAAGGCGGCGGAGCGAAGCGCTTCTTCCTGCTTGGCACCGACTACGTCTACCCGCGCACCACGAACAAGATCCTGCGCGCGTTCCTGAAGAGCAAGGGCGTCGCGGACAAGGATATCGAAGAGGTCTACACGCCGTTCGGCCACAGCGACTACCAGACCATCGTCGCGAACATCAAGAAGTTCGCGCAGGGCGGCAAGACGGCCGTGATCTCGACCATCAACGGCGACTCCAACGTGCCGTTCTACAAGGAACTCGGCAACGCTGGCCTGAAGGCCAAGGACGTGCCGGTGGTGGCCTTCTCGGTCGGCGAGGAAGAACTGCGCGGCATCGACACCAAGCCGCTGGTCGGCCACCTGGCTGCATGGAACTACTTCATGTCGGTCAAGAACCCCGAGAACGAAGCGTTCAAGAAGCAATGGGCGGCCTGGGTCAAGGCGAACAACCTGCCTGGTGGCGACAAGCGCGTGACCAATGATCCGATGGAAGCCACCTACGTCGGCATCCACATGTGGGCGCAGGCCGTGAAGAAGGCCGGCACGACCGATCCGGACAAGGTCCGCGCCGCCATGTATGGCCAGACCTTCAAGGCACCGGACGGCTTCACGCTGACCATGGGCGACAACCATCACCTCTACAAGCCGGTGATGATCGGCGAGGTGAAGGGCGACGGCCAGTTCACGGTGGTGTGGAAGACGGCGAAGCCGATCCGCGCGCAGCCGTGGAGCCCGTTCATCTCCGGCAATGAAGGCAAGCCGGACAAGGTGATGTAAGGCAGCCAGTCGCTGCACCCCTGGCAGGCGCGCTCCGCCGGCTCACCGTTGCCGGCTGGTGGCGGTGCGCGCCTGACCGGGCCGCGGGGGTTCCCAGAAAAAAGCAGGCACGACCACGTGCCGCCTAATCGCCAGCACCTATGTCCCATTCGTTACCGAAGATCGCCGTGTCGTGGCTGCGCGCCATGCTGGCTGTGCTGCTGCTTGCCGTGCCGCTGTGGGCAGCCGCCGCAGGCGCATTGACGCAAGCCGACCTCAAGCCATTGGCCGAGGACGATTTCGATGCCAAGACTGCGGCCTTGTCCGTGCTGGCCAAGGCGCCGCCTGAGCAGGCCGGCCCTATCCTGAAAGCGCTGCAGGACGACGCGCTGCAATATGCGCCGTCGGTGGGCATGGTGCGCCAGGAAGGTGACAAGACCGTCGATGCCATCTCAGGCAAGCCAGTGACGGTCAAGGCCGATGAGCTCGAATCATTGACCCTGAATAACAGCCTGCGCGCGATCGTCGATAGCGCCGCAAGCGGATTCCTGCTGCAGTCGCCCGATATCTCGGTGCGCACGCAGGCGATCAACACGCTGTACGACCAACCAGAGAATGCGTCGCGGGCGAGCGTGGAGACGGCGCGCAAGGTCGAGGCCGATCCCGGTCTGCGCGCCCGGCTGGACGTGATCTGGGCCACCACCGTGCTCGCGGAAGAAGTGAAGTCCGATGACGCGGCCCAGCGTGAAGCGCGGCTCGAAGCGATCCGCATTCTCGGTCGCGACAGCAATCCGCAAAGCCGCCAGAAACTGGCGCCGCTGGTCGAGCGCGGCAGCGATGGCAAGTATCGTGAACCCGATGTCGAAGTGCGCACCGCCGCGCAGCAGGCGCTCGACGCGCTGCGCAGCGACCAGCGCCGTGCCGAACTGGTCGGCAACCTGTTCGCGGGCCTGAGCCTGGGCAGTGTGCTGCTGCTGGCCGCGCTGGGCCTGGCGATCACCTACGGACTGATCGGCGTCATCAACATGGCGCACGGCGAATTCCTGATGATCGGCGCCTATGCGACCTATGTGGTGCAGACGTTGTTCCGCACCTATGCGCCTGGTGCGTTCGACTGGTATCTGCCTGCCGCGCTGCCGGCGTCGTTCCTGGCGGCCGGCATCGTCGGCTTCGTGCTCGAGCGGCTGGTGCTGCGCCATCTCTATGGCCGCCCGCTGGAGACGCTGCTCGCCACGTTCGGCGTGAGCCTGCTGCTGATGCAGGCAGTGCGCACGCTGTTCGGTGCGCAGAACGTTGAGGTGGCCAACCCCGCGTGGATGAGCGGCGGCGTCGAATGGATGCCGGGTCTGGTGATTCCCTACAACCGCATCGTGATCATCCTGTTTGCGCTGGCCGTCGTGGCCATTGCATGGGCGGTGCTCAACCGTACGCGCCTCGGCCTGTTCGTACGTGCCACGACACAGAACCGGACCATGGCTGCCTGCGTGGGCGTGCGTACGTGGAAGGTGGACAGCTACGCGTTCGCGTTCGGCGCCGGCATCGCAGGCCTGGGCGGCTGTGCGCTGTCGCAGATCGGCAACGTCGGCCCGGACCTCGGCCAGGCCTACATCATCGATTCCTTCATGGTCGTGGTGCTCGGCGGGGTGGGGCAGTTGGCAGGCACCATCGTCGGCGCGTTCGGCCTCGGCATCATCAACAAGTTCATCGAGCCGTTCTACGGCGCGGTGCTGGCCAAGATCTTCGTCCTGGTGCTGATCGTGCTCTTCATCCAGAAGCGGCCGCAGGGACTTTTCGCGCTCAAGGGGCGCAGCGCGGAGGCATGATGCAGAGCTTTCACTCAAACTCCCCGGGCACGCCGTTCCGCCTGTCGGTGCCCGAGCGCCAGCCGCTGTTCACTGGGCGCGGCTGGGCTGCGCTGGCGATACTGACGCTCGTCGTGGCGGTCGGCGTTCCGGTGTGCGCGCTGATGGTGCCGGAAGGGCATCCGCTTCATCTGTCGGCCTATGCGCTGACGCTGATCGGCAAGATCATGTGCTTCGCGCTGGCCGCCATTGCACTCGATCTCGTGTGGGGCTACTGCGGCATCCTGAGCCTTGGCCATGGCTTGTTCTTCGCGCTCGGCGGCTACGCGATGGGCATGTACCTGATGCGATCCATCGGCCGCGAAGGCGTGTACAAGAGCGACTTGCCGGACTTCATGGTGTTCCTCGACTGGAAGGAGTTGCCGTGGTTCTGGCACGGCACCGAGCATCTCTGGTACGCGCTGCTGCTGGTGGTGCTCGTGCCCGGCGTGCTGGCGTGGCTGTTCGGCTTCTTCGCGTTCCGTTCGCGCATCAAGGGCGTGTACCTGTCGATCATCACGCAGGCCATGACGTATGCGGCGATGCTGCTGTTCTTCCGCAACGAGACCGGTTTCGGCGGCAATAACGGCTTCACCGACTTCAAGCGCATCGCGGATTTCGCAGTCGCCGCGCCGCAGACGCGCACGGCGCTGTTCGTGCTGACGTTCCTCGCGCTGATCGCCGGGTTCGTCGCGTGCCGCTACATCGTGACGTCGAAGCTGGGCCGCGTGGTCACGGCCGTGCGCGACGCCGAGATGCGCGTGATGTTCTCGGGCTACAACCCGCTTGGCTACAAGTTGTTCGTGTGGACGTTCTCGGCCGTGCTGTGCGGCATTGCGGGCGCGTTGTATGTGCCGCAGGTTGGCATCATCAACCCGGGCGAGATGTCGCCGGGCAACTCGATCGAGATGGCCGTATGGGTGGCCGTCGGTGGCCGCGGCACGTTGATCGGGCCGGTGATCGGCGCGTTCCTGGTCAATGGCGCCAAGACGATGTTCACGGCGTACTTTGCCGAGTACTGGCTGTTCCTGCTCGGCGCGATGTTCGTGCTCGTCACGCTGTACCTGCCTGATGGCGTGATCGGGTTGTGGAAGCGCCTGCGCGAACGCAGCAGCCGTGCCACGCCGGCAGCGCCCGCGCCGACCGAGGCCGTATCCAGCCCTGCGGTAGCAGGACGCACCGGAGGTGAAGCATGAATGCCGCGCTCGAATACGGCCAGGCGGAAAGCGGCAATGCCACGGGCCTTGGCCGCGTGGTGGAGCCGGGCACGATCGATGTCTCGCATGGCCCCATCCTTTACCTGGAAGACGTGACGGTGCAGTTCGGCGGCTTCCGCGCGCTCAACAAGCTGAGTCTGTCGATCGACCACGGCGAACTGCGCTGCGTGATCGGCCCCAATGGCGCGGGCAAGACCACGATGATGGACGTCATCACCGGCAAGACCGGCCCGCGCAATGC
This sequence comes from Cupriavidus numazuensis, assembly GCF_905397435.1. Lineage (GTDB taxonomy): Bacteria > Pseudomonadota > Gammaproteobacteria > Burkholderiales > Burkholderiaceae > Cupriavidus > Cupriavidus numazuensis. Next base: position 283,713 of record NZ_CAJPVI010000001.1, on the reverse strand, counting down.
CAACGTGAGTGGCCGCGTGTTCCTGGGCCAGACCATCGACCTGATCCGCATGACCGAGCCGCGCATTGCGCAGGTCGGCATCGGCCGCAAGTTCCAGAAGCCGACGGTGTTCGAACAGCATGCCGTCTGGGAAAACCTCGAACTCGCGATGAAGGCCGACAAGCGCTGGTGGTCGTCGCTGCGTGCGCGGCTGACCGGGGAGGGGCATCGTCGCATTGAAGAGACGCTGGCGCTGACGGGGCTGGAGGACGAGGCCTATCGTCCGGCCGGACTGCTGTCGCACGGCCAGAAGCAGCGGCTGGAAATCGGCATGCTGTTGATGCAGCAGCCGCAGTTGTTGCTGCTGGACGAACCCGTGGCCGGCATGACTGATGAGGAGACCATGCAGCTTGCCGCGCTGTTGAACAGCCTGCGCGGCAGCTGCTCGATGATGGTGGTCGAGCACGACATGGAGTTCGTCGCGGCGCTCGCCGGCGACGAGGGCAGGGTCACGGTGCTGGCTGAAGGCAGCGTGCTGGCCGAAGGCACGCTCGACAGCGTCAAGCGCGACGAACGCGTGATCGAATCCTATTTGGGAAGATAGCCATGCTGCAGGTCAATGCACTGAACCAGTTCTACGGCGGCAGCCATATCCTGCGCAACGTCTCGTTCGAGGTGCCGCGCGGCAAGCTCACCACGCTGCTCGGCCGCAACGGCGTGGGCAAGAGCACCTTGCTCAAGTGCCTGATGGGCGTGGTGCCCACGCGCAGCGGCAGCATCCAGTGGGAAGGGCGCGCGCTGGAAAAGAAAGCGCCTTACGAGCGCGTCTCGGCAGGTCTCGCCTACGTGCCGCAGGGGCGCGAGATTTTCCCGCGGCTCACGGTCGAAGAGAACCTGCTGATCGGCGCGGCGAGCCGGGCGCGGCCGACGGGCGTGCCGGATCGCATCTATCAGCTGTTCCCGGTGCTGCGCACCATGCGCCAGCGCCGCGGCGGAGACCTGTCCGGCGGGCAGCAGCAACAGCTCGCGATCGGCCGTGCGCTGATGAGCGAGCCCGAACTGCTGATTCTCGACGAGCCGACCGAAGGCATCCAGCCATCGATCATCCAGGACATCGGACGGGCGCTGCGCCTGCTGGTGGACGAGTTCGGCATGACGGTGCTGCTTGTCGAGCAGTACTACGAGTTCGCGCGACATATCGCCGACCATTACGTCGTGATGAGCCGAGGCGAAGTCGTGGCGAAAGGCGAGGGCGCCAACATGGAGCAGGACGGCGTGCGGGAGCTGATTGCCGTGTGAAGGTGCGAAGCGGTGCAGGTGCCGTTCGCGACGCTTCCGCAGAGGCGGGCGGCGCGCTATGATTTCCGCCATCCGCTGCGGCGCGCGTGCCGCAGCTTGCCCCGCTTGCATCGCCGGCCTATTCATCGAGCCATGCGTCATCCCGATTTTCCTTCCACTGTTGCTGTGCCGCCCGCATGGCAGGCCAGCCTGCGCCTGCGCTTTGCCGCGCGCGGCGCACGCACCGTACTGGCCGGGCGGCAGCATCGCGGCCCATTGATGGTGCAGAAGCCGCTCTATCCGGAGGGGGATATCTGTCATGCCGTCATCCTGCATCCGCCGGCGGGCGTGGCGGGCGGCGACACGCTCGATATCGACCTGCATGCGGAAGCCGGCACCCATGCCGTGATCGCCACGCCGGGCGCCACCAAGTGGTACAAGTCGCTCGGCCGTGACGCGTCGCAGCATGTGCGCCTGACCGTCGAGGAAGGCGCGCGGCTCGACTGGCTGCCGCAGGAAAACATCGTGTTCGACGATGCGCGCGCGCGCATTGCAACCGAACTTTCTATTGCGCCAGGCGGCAGCGCGATTGGCTGGGATGCCGTCGTGCTGGGCCGGCAGGCCTCGGGCGAGCAGTGGAATCGGGGCGCGCTGTGGCTGGATACGCAGGTGCGCTGCAACGGCCGTGCGCTGTGGATCGAGCAATCGCATCTCGATGCCGGGTCGCCACTGCGCGGTGCAGTGGCGGGGCTTGACGGCATGTCGGTGCTTGGCACGCTGTGGGCGGTCGGACATGGCGCGACGCAAGAACTGGCCGAGTCGCTCGCGGAACGCCTGCCTTACGCGGCCGATCTGCGCGCCGGGGTGACATGCCTGTCGTCACCGGCGCAGTCGATGCTGCTGGTGCGCGTGCTGGGCCGACAGATGGAAGCGGTCAGGCATGTCATGGTCGATGCATGGAGCGCGCTGCGCGAGCCGATCCACGGCGTGCCGGCGCGGCCGTTGCGGCTGTGGGCCACCTGAAGACAGGAATACGAGAACAACAAGGACATCGACAATGGAACTGACACCGAGAGAGAAGGACAAGCTGCTGATCTTCACCGCCGCGCTGCTTGCGGAGCGCCGCCGCGCGCGCGGTCTCAAGCTGAACTATCCCGAAGCCGTGGCGCTGATCACCGCCGCAATCATGGAAGGCGCGCGCGACGGCCGCACGGTCGCCGAACTGATGCACGAAGGCACTACCGTGCTGAGCCGCGACGACGTGATGGATGGCGTGGCCGAGATGATCCCCGAGATCCAGGTTGAAGCGACGTTTCCGGACGGCACCAAGCTCGTCACGGTTCACCATCCCATTGTCTGAAGACTTACCGGACCACACCGACAACAGCAACAACATCCATCGAGAGCCGATATGAACCGTTCCGCCTGCTCGCGCCTGGCCCTGGGCGCCACGCTGTCCCTCGCTGCCGCCTCCGCGTTTGCCCATCCCGGCCATGATGCCGCTACCGTCGGGGCCAGCTTGTGGGCAGGCCTGCTGCATCCTTTCACCGGCGCGGATCACTTGCTGGCGATGGCAGCGGTGGGTGTCTGGAGCGCCCTGTGCGCACGCTCGGCAGCGGATACGTTGCGCCTGCCGCTCGCATTTGTGGCGCTGATGCTGGTCGGTGCCGGCCTTGGGCTCGCCGGTGTGGCGCTGCCCGCGGTGGAACCGATGATTGCCGCCTCGCTGCTCGTGGTCGGCGTGCTGGTCGCAATTCGCGCGAAGCTGCCGGCGTGGGCCGGCATGGCGATCGTCGGCGGCTTCGCCGTATTCCATGGTTATGCGCATGGTGCCGAGCTTCCCGGTACTGCCGCTGCGCTTCCGGCCGTGCTGGCGTATGTCGGCGGCTTTGCCGTGGCCACCATGGCGCTGCACCTGTTGGGTATCGTGGCGGGCACGTATCTGCGCCATCGCGCGGGTTGGCTGGCGCGCGTGGCGGGTGCGGGCGTTGCGCTGTACGGCGTCGGCCTGCTGATGGCCTGAGGAGATGGCGATGATTCCCGGTGAACTGATGCCTGCGGACGGCGAGATCGAACTCAATGTGGGCCGCTCCACGGTGAGCGTGACGGTGGCCAACACGGGCGACCGGCCGATCCAGGTGGGCTCGCATTTCCACTTCTACGAGACCAACGGCGCGCTGTCGTTCGATCGCGAGGCTACGCGTGGCTTCCGCCTCAATATCGCCGCGGGGACTGCCGTGCGGTTCGAGCCGGGCCAGACACGCACCGTGGAACTCGTCGCGCTCGATGGCGACCGCATCGTCTACGGCTTCAACGGCAAGATCATGGGAGCGCTGTAATGGTGAAGATCTCCAGGCAGGCCTATGCGGAAATGTTCGGCCCGACCACCGGCGACCGCGTGCGGCTCGCCGATACCGGGCTCGTGATCGAGGTCGAGAAGGACTTCACGATCTACGGCGAGGAAGTGAAGTTCGGCGGCGGCAAGGTGATCCGCGACGGCATGGGACAGAGTCAGCGCATGGCGAAGGACTGCGTCGACACGGTCATTACCAACGCGCTGATCGTTGACCACTGGGGCATCGTCAAGGCCGATATCGGGCTCAAGGGTGGGCGGATCGCGGGGATCGGCAAGGCAGGCAATCCCGATATCCAGCCGGGCGTGACGATCGTCGTAGGGCCTGGCACGGAAGTGATCGCGGGCGAGGGCATGATCGTTACGGCGGGCGGCATCGATACGCACATCCACTTTATCTGCCCGCAACAGATCGAAGAAGCGTTGATGAGTGGCGTGACCACTATGATCGGCGGCGGGACTGGCCCGGCCACCGGTACGTTCGCAACAACTGTCACGCCGGGGCCGTGGTACATGGAGCGCATGCTGCAGGCCATCGAGGCGTATCCGATGAATATCGGGTTGCTCGGGAAAGGCAATGCAAGCCAGCAGGCGCCAATTCTTGAGCAGGTGGAAGCAGGCGCCATTGGCCTGAAGCTGCACGAGGACTGGGGCACGACGCCGGCTGCGATTGATACCTGCCTTTCCGTGGCCGATGCGACCGACACCCAGGTGGCTATCCACACCGACACGCTCAACGAGGCGGGGTTTGTCGAGGCGACCATCGCCGCATTCAAGGGCCGCACCATCCATACGTACCACACCGAAGGCGCCGGCGGTGGCCATGCGCCCGACATCATCAAGGTGTGCGGCGAGGCCAACGTGCTGCCGTCGTCGACCAATCCGACGCGGCCCTACACGGTGAACACACTGGACGAGCACCTCGACATGCTGATGGTGTGCCATCACCTCGATCCGGCGATTGCCGAGGACATTGCCTTTGCGGAAAGCCGTATCCGCCGCGAGACCATCGCCGCGGAAGACATCCTGCATGACCTCGGCGCGTTCTCGATGATATCGAGCGATTCGCAGGCGATGGGGCGCGTGGGCGAGGTCATCATCCGCACGTGGCAGACCGCGCACAAGATGGCGGCGCAGCGCGGCAAGCTGCCGGGCGATCCGAACGATGCGCGCGGCGGGCACGACAATTTCCGCGTCAAGCGCTATATCGCCAAGTACACGATCAATCCGGCGCTGACGCATGGCATCGCTCACGAAGTCGGCTCCATTGAAGTCGGAAAGTGGGCCGATCTCGTGCTGTGGCGCCCGGCATTCTTCGGTGTAAAGCCGAGCCTGATCCTGAAGGGCGGGATGATCGCCGCTGCTGCAATGGGCGATCCCAACGCCTCGATCCCGACGCCGCAGCCGGTTCACTACCGCCCGATGTTCGCATCGGCGGGTGGGGCACTGCACAAGTCGTCGCTGACCTTTGTCTCGCAGGCGGCGCTTGCTGCGAATGTCGGCGAGCGGTACGGGCTGGCGAAGACGCTGTCGGCGGTACGCGGCACGCGCACGGTGAGCAAGCGGGACATGGTGCACAATGACTGGCAGCCGCATGTCACCGTGGATCCCGAGACCTACCAGGTTGTCGCCGATGGTCAGTTGCTGATGTGCGAGCCAGCCACGGAGCTGCCCATGGCGCAGCGCTATTTCCTGTTCTGATTCTGGTTCCCGCAATGCTGAAGATCGACAAAGTCCTGAGCGCGCCGCACGGCATCGCCGCCGTGCTTGTGCGCCGCGCCCCCAAGCTGGTTCTGCCGTTTGGCGAGCGCAGCAAGAGCCGGTTGCGTGCCGTGCTCGACAACGGCGACGAGGCCGCGTTGTTCCTGCCGCGCGGCACGGTGCTGCGAGGCGGTGATCTGCTGGTGGCCGAAGACGGCAGCTTCGTCGAAGTGCAGGCCGCTGCGGAGCGCGTGCTGGAAGTGCGCGCTACCGACGCGCATGCGCTGATGCGGGCCGCGTATCACCTCGGGAACCGGCATACGCCGGTGGAAGTGGGGCGCGACTATCTGCGGCTCGAGTTTGATCCGGTGCTCGCGGATATGCTGGCGCGGCTGGGTGTGCAGGCTGTACAGATCGACGCGCCGTTCGAGCCGGAAGCGGGTGCCTATGGTGGCGGTCACAAGCACGGGCATGACGCCACCTTCGCGGAAGACTATGCGGCGGCGCAGGCGGTGTTTCATGAGCATCACGGGCATGACCATGATCATGGGCACTCGCACTCGCACTCGCACTCGCATGAGCATGAGCATGACGAGCATTGTGGGCACAAGCATTGATGTCTTAGGTTCAAGTTTCAGGCGTATGAAGGTGCGACCACGCCATGACATGCCGACGTCGGAACTCCCCTCTCCCGCTTGCGGGAGAGGGGCGGGGGGAGAGGGTAGGCGCTTGCCAGCACCTACGTTCGCACGCATGCTGAGATCTAACCAGACTGATGCCGAGCAATGCCTCTGGTACCACTTTCGAGCTCATCGATTCTTGGGCCAGAAGTTCAAGCGCCAGTACCGATTGGGCCCGTATATTGCAGACTTCGTCTGCATGGCCTTAAAGCTTGTCATTGAAGTCGATGGAGGCCAGCATGGTGGTGCAGAGGACGTCCGACGTGACGCTTGGTTTCGGCGCGAAGGGTTTCATGTGCTGCGGTTTTGGAACCACGAAGTATTAGGACATACAGAAGCTGTGCTTGAAGCCGTTCGTAGGTCATTGTTGGAGCTAGGGCACGACGATGCGCCTGCCCTCTCCCCCAGCCCCTCTCCCGCAAGCGGGAGAGGGGAGCGGTCCGGCGGTTGAGTAGGATGGAGCCGTGAAAAGCGTTCGCCAACTTATCTCCCTGCTTCACCTGGCCTCCCCCGCGCTGCCCATCGGCGGCTTCAGCTACTCCCAAGGTCTCGAAGCCGCCATCGACATCGGCTGTGTCCGTGATGCCGATACCGCCGAACGCTGGATCCGCGACAACCTGCTATACGTCCAGGCGCAATGCGAAGCGCCGTTGTGGCTGCTGCTGCATCGCGACTGGCTGGCGATGGACGTCGATGCGGTGCGCGAGTGGAACGGCTGGTTCCACGCCACACGCGAGACGTCCGAGTTGCGGCTCGAGACCGAACAGATGGGCTGGTCGCTCGCGAAGCTCGTGGGGCAGATGGGATGGGGTGGCGATGCGTTGCGCGAGCATCTTGCCGTCATATCGCCGGTATGCCTGCCGACGGCGTTTGCGGCAGCCTGTGTGGCGCTGGAGATTGATGAGCGCGAGGGCCTGGCTGCCTATTGCTTCAACTGGGCAGAAAACCAGGTGGCATCCGCCATCAAGGCCGTGCCGCTAGGGCAGGTGGCCGGCCAGCACATGCTGCGGCGCTTGCACGATGCAGTGCTCGCAGCAGTCGATGAAGCTGTACAACGCGCCGCGGAAACGCCACCGAGGCTTTCCACGTTTTCACCGATGCTGGGACTGCTTTCGTCTCGTCACGAAACGCAGTACTCCCGGCTGTTCCGTTCCTGAATCCCGAAGCGATCATGACCCAGGCTCGTACCAAGAAGAATCCTCCGCTGCGCGTCGGCGTCGGCGGCCCTGTCGGCTCCGGCAAGACCACGCTGCTAGAGATGCTGTGCAAGGCGATGCGCGACCGCTATGACCTGGTCGCCATCACCAACGATATCTACACGAAGGAAGACCAGCGCCTGCTGACGATCTCCGGCGCACTGCCTGCCGAGCGCATCATGGGTGTCGAGACGGGCGGCTGCCCGCATACGGCGATCCGCGAAGATGCGTCGATCAACCTCGAGGCTGTCGACCGCATGCTGGCGAAGTTTCCGGATGCGGACGTGGTCTTCATCGAGTCCGGGGGCGACAACCTGGCGGCGACGTTCAGCCCGGAATTGTCCGACCTGACGATCTACGTGATCGACGTGGCCGGCGGCGAGAAGATCCCGCGCAAGGGCGGGCCGGGCATTACCAAGTCGGACCTGCTGGTCATCAACAAGACCGACCTGGCGCCCTATGTCGGCGCTTCACTCGAAGTGATGGAGAGCGATGCGCGCAAGATGCGCGGGGAGCGCCCGTTCGTGATGGGCAGCGTGAAGTCGGGGCAAGGGCTGGACGAGGTGATCCGCTTTATCGAACGCCAGGGCATGCTGGGCGTGTGAGCGGGCTCGTCAGCCCAAGCGGTAACTGCCTTTGCGCGCCAGCGCGCGGACCATTGCCGCAACCAGGTCTACCTCGGCCTCGCTGAGTTCGGCCATATGCCGGAGCGTCGCTTCGATGGCGGCGTTCTGCGCATTGCCGAACACGGAACGCGGCTCTTCGACTTGCAGGGCAGAGCTTCTCTGTTTCTCAAAATCGAGCATCTCTGACGGTGGCACGCCGAGCGTATCGGCCAGCATGCAGATATTGAGCAGCGCCAGGTTGCGCTTGCCGCGTTCGATGCCGCTCAGGTAAGAACGTGCCAGGCCGCTTTCCAGCGAGAGCGTTTCCTGCGACCAGCCACGTTGTTTGCGCAGTCGGGCAAGATGCAATCCGAATTCTCTGAGAGTCTGTTTGGTCATGGTCATTGGGAAGTTATGCTCGGCGACAGGCTAGGAGTTTGACGCTGCAGCAACGACGCCTTATATTCCAACTCACCATCGGTGTCTGATCCGCAGTCTCAAGGGATGCGCCAGCAGAAGGCGCGCACCGTGGCATGAACCGGGCGGCCTGACGGCCGTGCCAAACGGGGTACACGCAATGGAAAGCTCGCGTCGATTGCGCGGGTGTCGTTGCGTCTGAGGGGACCATCGTGTTTCCTTCGCTCTGTCAGGGGATTGCCATGCAGATCTACTCGCTGTTCGACGCGCCGATGCGTGCCTTCAGCCAAGGTCGCGCAACTGCCGCGGACCTTCATATCGGATTCCATTCCCGCCTGTTGCCGCCCTGTGCGGGGCCGGGCGTGACGTGCGACTACGTCTTCCTGCAAGCTGGTCAGACCCAGCAGGTCTTCGTGGCCACGCGCGGTGAATGGTGGGCGTGCCTGCGCGGAGGCATCCGCATTGCCGCGCCGCACCATGCGCCCGTGCTGATCGGCAGCGCCGACATGTTTGCGCCGACGCCCGACTTGCCCATGCAGGTGCATGTCGCGCTCGACAGCATCCTGGTGCGTATTGCGCCGGATGATAGCCCTTCAACCGCTGATGCACCGCTAACCGAAGACACCTTGTTGCAAGGTGAGGCGCTACGTTATTCGCTGGGGTGTGTCGCCACGCTCGACAATCAGGTCGGCTCGACGCTGGAAATTGCGAGCAACGGACAACCGGCGGCGCGCAGGCATGCGGGCTTTGCGCAGCTGCAGGCAGGGGAGTGCCTGCTCGCCAACGGGCTGCGGTGGGCGCTATGCCATCGCGGTGCGCTGTGCCTGCGCTGGCGTCAGGGCGGGGAGAATCTTCTGAATTTTGTTCAACCGGGCACGTTATTCGTGCCGGATTCGCACGAGTCCTACAGTGTGGAAGTGCTGCTGCCCGCTACCAGCTTGCTGTACTGCAGTGGTGACACGGCGCGCGATGCGCTGGATGGATTCAATGCGGTTTGTCGGTTGCCGGTCGGGCGTGGCGGCATCCTTGAAATGCCGCGCGCGCCGTACGGCGTGCAGGCGGAGTGCCTGCCAGCCTGAACGAGGGGGCAAATGCCGGCGGCAAGGCATGCCGCCGGGGCCATCCGGCTTCAGTGACGCTTGTACTGCGTGGCGCCAAACAATATTTCGCGAGCTTTGTCGTCCTGCAGCGGCTTGCGCGCACTGGCCAGCACTTCGACGCCGCGTTTCACGGCCGGGCGTTCGGCGATGGTGTTGAACCAGCGCTTCAGGTTCGGATACTCGTCCAGTTCCACGCCCTGGTTCTGCCAGCTGCGCAGCCACGGGAACGTCGCGATATCGGCAATCGTGTACTGGTCGCCGGCCAGCCATTCGTGCCGCGACAGTTGCGTGTCGATCACGCCGTACAGGCGTTTCGCTTCATTGGTGTAGCGATTGACCGCGTACTCGATCTTCTCGGGCGCGTAGATGCGGAAGTGGTGGGCCTGGCCAAGCATCGGGCCGACGCCGCCCATCTGGAACATCAGCCATTGCAGCGCCTCGTACTTGCCGCGCACGTCTTCCGGCAGGAACTTGCCGGTCTTGCCGGCCAGGTAAAGCAGGATGGCGCCCGATTCGAACAGCGAGATCGGCTCGCCGTCCGGACCGTCAGGGTCGACGATGGCGGGGATCTTGTTGTTCGGGCTGATCTTGAGGAACGCCTCGCTGAACTGGTCGCCCGCACCGATGTTGATCGGGTGGACCTTGTACTCGAGGCCGCACTCCTCGAGCATGATATGGACTTTGTGGCCGTTGGGCGTTGCCCAGCTATAGACATCGATCATCGCAAGAAGTCTCCTGACTGCGATATGGGGAAGGAGGGGCAGGAAAAGGATCGATCGATTTAAGCACAGAAGAAAAAAACGCGCAGACGGGCTGCGCGTTTCCATACTGCCGGCGGGGTTGCCGGCTGCGTGTCGGGCTGGACTCAGAAGCCGCGTGCCACCGGCATCTTCACGTCTTCCGGCTTCAGGCCCATGTGCTTGGCCAGTTCCAGCTTGGCGATGGCGTTGCGGTGCACCTCGTCCGGACCGTCGGCCAGGCGCAGCGTACGCTGGTGCGCCCACCAGTTGGCCAGCGGGAAATCGCTCGACACGCCGGCCGCGCCATGTACCTGGATCGCCCAGTCGATCACCTTCAGTGCCACGTTCGGGGCCACCACCTTGATCATCGCGATCTCGGCCTTGGCGACCTTGTTGCCGACGGTGTCCATCATGTAGGCGGCCTTGAGCGTGAGCAGACGGGCCATCTCGATCTCGCAACGTGCTTCGGCAATGCGTTCCTGCGTGACGCCCTGGTTGGCGACCGGCTTGCCGAATGCGACGCGCGACAGTGCGCGCTTGCACAGCAGTTCCAGCGCGCGTTCCGCCACGCCGATGCTGCGCATGCAGTGGTGGATGCGGCCCGGGCCGAGGCGGCCCTGCGCGATCTCGAAGCCGCGGCCTTCGCCGAGCAGGATGTTCGAGACCGGCACGCGCACGTTCTTCAGCTCGATTTCCATGTGGCCGTGCGGCGCGTCGTCATAACCGAACACCGGCAGGAAACGCTTGATGGTGATGCCCGGCGTGTCGGCCGGCACCACGATCATCGACTGCTGCTCGTGGCGGCCCGCATTCGGATCGGTCTTGCCCATCACGATGTAGACCTTGCAGCGCGGATCGCCAGCACCCGACGACCACCACTTGGTGCCGTTGATCACGTAATGGTCGCCATCACGCTCGATGCGGCATTCGATATTGGTGGCGTCCGACGAGGCCACGGCCGGCTCGGTCATCAGGAAGGCCGAGCGGATTTCGCCGGCGAGCAGCGGCTCGAGCCACTTGTCCTTCAGTTCTTCGGACGCGTAGCGCTCCAGCGTTTCCATGTTGCCGGTATCGGGCGCGGCGCAGTTGAAGACTTCGGCCGACCAGGGCACCCGACCCATGATTTCGCACAGCGTCGCGTATTCGAGGTTCGACAGGCCCTGCGGTGCGCGCGGCGAACGCGGCAGGAACAGGTTCCACAGGCCGGCTTCGCGCGCCTTGGGCTTCAGTTCCTCGATCAGCTTGCTCGGCACCCAGGCGTTGCCGGCCTGGCGGTTGGCATTGATCTCTTCGTAGAAGCGCTTTTCGTTCGGGTAGATGTACTGGTCGAAGAAGGCCAGCAGCTTGGCCTGCATCTCCTTGACCTTGGGCGTGTATTCGAATTGCATGGGGTCTCCTCGCTACCAGGTAGTGGTGCGCCGGTGGCCCCGGCAGCACAGGTTGGTACGGACAGTACGCGGCATATGCCGATGGAATGCACTCTATCTGAAACCGGGTAATAACAAAAATGAATTTTCTGGATTTGTCAGTATCAATGTCCTGCATTCCGTGCCAGAATGGGAGCCATGCAGCTATCCCGCATCGACCTCAATCTCTTCGTGGTGTTCGACGCTATCTATAGCGAAGGCAGCATCACTGCGGCGGCACGTCAGCTCAACCTGACGCAACCGGCGGTGAGCCACGCGCTGGGTCGCCTGCGCGGCCTGTTCGACGACCCGCTGTTCGAGCGGCGCGGGCAGGGCATGGCGCCCACGCCGCTGGCACGCTCGCTCGCATCGGAGGTCCGCTCGGCGCTGCAGTCCTTTGCGCGCACGCTGCAGGACACGCCGCACTTCGATCCGACCAACACCGTGCGCCGCTTCACCATCGGCATGCGCGACGCGCTGGAATCCACGCTGCTGCCGCCGTTGATGGCGCGCGTGACCTCGGTGGCGCCGCAGGTCGAGATCGCCGCGATCCGGTTCGACCGGCGCGAGATGGAATCCGAACTGCTCGCCGGCACGATCGATGCCGCGATCGATATCCTGCTGCCGGTGTCGCCGGCCATCCATCACGCCCAGTTCATGGCCGATCCGATGATCGTGCTGGCGCGCCGCGACCATCCGCTCGTGAAGAAAGAGCTGACGCTGGAACGCTATCTGGCTGCCGAGCATGTGCACGTGTCCTCGCGGCGCCGTGGTGCGGGGCTGGAAGACCAGGCGCTGCACCGCATGGGGCTGACGCGCCGGGTGCGGCTGCGCTGCCAGCACTATGCCGCGGCCTGCCGCGTGGTGAGCTGCACGGACCTGCTTGCAACGCTGCCGCTGCGCTACGCGCGCATCGCGAACGAACCGTATGCCAACCGCATCCTGTCGCTGCCGTTCAAGGTGCCGTCTCTCGAACTGCATCTGTACTGGCATGCCGGCGGTGAGAACGACGGCGCCAATCGCTGGCTGCGCGAGCAGCTTATGGCGGTGATGTCCGCGCTCGGCGGCGGCGTGCCGGAAGCCCAGCCGGCGGCCTGACGCCGCCCGGTGCAGCGCGCGCGGGTCACACGTAAGCCATTGTTAGCGGGCTGGACGCTCGCATACCGTCTCCCTACCATCGTCGGGTCACGTCTGCCCCCGGCGTCACCACGCAAGCCCGCGCCTGCGTTCCGGTGATGTCCTGCTGCGCCCGCATTGCCGGGCTGCCACGGGCAGTTTCTCCATCAGAACTACGACGATACAGATCGATGACCGGGAAACGCTTGCCTGCTGAAAACACATTCCATTCCCCGACTTCGCGCGCGATGCCGCTGCGCTGGCGTACGCTGTGCGGCGCCGCCTTGCTGTCGGCGCTTGCCGCCTGCGGCGGCGGCGGTGATGGCGGCGATGGCGGCGGTTCGGCCGCCAGCGGAAGCGCCAACGGAAGCGCCCAGCCATCGGGCCAGAGCGGTTCGACGCAGGCGGGCTCATCGACGCCCGTGACAGCCGGCGGTTGTTACACCGTAAGCGGAGCGAAGCCTGGCGCGCCAGCCGGTGGCGGCATCACGTTGCTGCCCGCGCGCGGCACCGCCGTGAGCAACTATCGCGTGCTCGACGACGCGCGCAGCGCGGGCCTGTGTTACGCCAATTTCCGACGTGAGCAGGTCGGCCTGCCGCCGCTCGCAGCGCGTGATGCGCTCAACAGCGTGGCGCAGAACCACACGGCGTACATGCTCGCCAACCAGACGCTCACGCACGACGAAGTCTCGGGCAAGGCCGGCTACACCGGCGCCACGCCTGACGCGCGTATCCAGGCTGCGTATCCGACTAACGCCAATGCGGAGGTCGTGGCGGGTGCGAACAAATGGACGTCCGTAGCGAACGCGCAGCTGTCGCTGTCGCCGAAGGACTCGCTTGTATCGGACCTCGTCAACGCGCCGTTCCACCGTGCCGCGCTGCTGGGCAGCTACGGCTCCGCGGGCAGCGGCTATGCGGAAAGCGTGGGCCCGAACGGCAGCGGCACGGCGGCGTACTACTACCAGACCGTCGACCTGGCCGACGCGTCGAAGGGCGGCACGGACAACCAGATGGTCGCGTATCCGTTCGACGGGCAGGCCGACGTGCCGGCAAGCTGGGTCAACTCTGAAAGCCCGAACCCGGCGCCCGGCTATGAGAACAAGACCATGGGCTATCCGGTATCGCTGCAGGCAATCAACACCTCGCTGCAATTTAATGCGGACAGTTTCACGATCACGGACGCGCAGGGCCGCAATGTCGACTGCCTGAAGGTCGACAGCCGCTCTTCCGGTCTCTCCGGTGCGGCGCGCGGCCTCGCGATCTGCACGCCGCTGGCGCCGCTGGCAAGTGGCCAGCGCTACAGCGTCGCCGTCAGCGGCACGCTCGGCGGGCAGGCGGTCAATCTGAACTGGTCGTTCACCACGCGCTGAGCCTTCGCCGTCACCCGGCCTGCGGATCGCGCACGCCGGGTGAACTTGTCGGGCTTTGTCTGACACCGCCGTGCGTCTGCGGCCACTACAATCGGCAGATCGTTCGTGGCGGAGATATCGCATGGCTCACCTGCTTGCATCCCGATTGGCGTGGCGCGGCTCGATCGTTGTGACGTTCACGGCGCTGATGGCCGCGTGCGGCACGCAGAGCGGCGCCCCTGCGGCGCCTGCCGTCACGGCCGCGCCCGCGGCACCTCCTCCTCCAGCCACGGCAACGCTGCCACCCGCGCCTGAAATTGCGTCGGGCTACCGCACCGACATGTCGACCGTCTACGCCGAGAAGCACATGGCGGCGGCGGCCAATCCGCTCGCCACCGAGGCCGGGCGCGACGTACTGCGCCAGGGCGGCTCGGCGATCGACGCCGCCATTGCCATGCAGGCAGTGCTGACACTGGTCGAGCCACAGGCCTCGGGTGTCGGCGGCGGTGCCTTCATCATGTACTGGGACGGCAAGCGCGTGCAGGCCTTCGACGGCCGCGAGACCGCGCCGGCCGGTGCGACGGAAAACCTGTTCCTGCGCCCCGACGGCAAGCCGATGGAATTCAGCGAAGCGCAGATCGGCGGGCGCTCGGTGGGCACGCCCGGCGTGCTGCGCGCGCTCGAAATGGCGCACCGCGAGCATGGCAAGCTCAAGTGGTCGCAACTGTTCCAGCGCGCGATCTCACTTGCGGAGAAGGGATTCCCAATCTCTCCACGGCTTTACGCGCAGGTGGCGAGCGACAAGTTCATGTCGAACTCTCCCGAGATGTCCGCGTATTTCCTCGATGCGCAGGGCAAGCCCAAGCCGGCCGGCACCATCCTGAAGAACCCACAACTCGCGCAGACGCTTCGCGCGATCGCTGCGAATGGTCCCAATGCGCTGTACACCGGGCCGATCGCACGCGACATCGTTACCAAGGTCAACGGCAGCCCCAATCCGGGCAGCCTGTCCACGCGCGATCTCGTGAACTACCGGGCCAAATTGCGGGTTCCGGTCTGCACCGACTACAAGCGCTGGAAGATCTGCGGCATGCCGCCGCCGTCGTCGGGCGGGATCGCGCTGGCGCAGATTCTCGGCACGCTGCAGGCGCTGGAGACGCGTAACCCGAAGTACGCGCTCGCCGCACTCAAGCCATCCACGGTCAGCACGCCTGCTGTCATGGAAGCCAATCCCGATGCCGTCCACGCGATTGCCGAGGCCGATCGCCTGGCCTACGCCGACCGCGGTCTCTACGTGGCGGATTCGGATTTCGTGCAGGTCGATATCGCGGGCATGGTCAACCCGGCCTACCTGGAGCAGCGCGCGTCGCTGATCACCGACAAGAGCATGGGCAAAGCCCAGCCCGGCGTGCCGCCGGGCACGTCGGTAGCCTTCGCGCCGGACCGCTCGCCGCCGCGCATCTCCACGTCGCAGATCGTCGCAGTGGATAGCCGCGGCGGAGCCATTTCCATGACCACGACGGTCGAGTCCTACTTCGGCTCGCACATCATGGTGCGCGGCTTCATGCTCAACAACCAGCTCACGGACTTCTCCTTCCTGCCGAGCGAAAACGGCAAGCCCGTGGCCAACCGCGTCGAGCCGGGCAAGCGCCCGCGTTCGTCGATGGCGCCAACGCTCGTGTTCGACCGGGAGAGCGGCAAATTCCTGGGCACGGTGGGATCGCCGGGCGGCTCGCAGATCATCGAGTACGTTTCCAAGACGCTGGTTGGACTGCTCGACTGGAATATGGACGTACAGGCGGCCATCGGTATGGCCAACTTTGGTAGCCGCAACGGGCCGACCGAGCTGGAGAAGGGTTTGGTTACGCCGGCTTTGGCCGAGGCGCTGAAGCAGCGCGGCCATCAGGTGGCGGAGATCGAGATGACGAGCGGCACGCAGGCCATCATGCGGCGTCAGCGGGCCGATGGGCGGCCGGTATGGGCTGGAGGTGCTGATCCGCGGCGTGAAGGGGTGGCGCTGGGGGACTGAAAGCCGGAAACCGGAGGAGGGCGGGATTCGTAGTCCCGCCCTTTTGTTTCAACTATCGGACTTTCTTCAACGCGGATTTGCCGCCGTCACGCATCCAGTTTCACGCCGGCGGCCTTGACCACCTTGGCCCAGCGCGTTTCTTCGGTCTGGTAAAAGCGCGTGGTTTCAGCCGGAGTCATGGTCACGACTTCTGCCCCCTGACCGGCAAGTTGCGCGCGGATATCCGGCGAGCGGATGATGCGGACCAGCTCGGCATTGACGCGCGCAATGATGGCATCAGGCATGGATGCCGGCGCCATCACGCCTTGCCATGTGCCGGATTCGAAGCCGGGCACGCCCTGTTCCGCGATCGTGGGCGTCTGGCCCACCAGCGGCATGCGGGTGCGCTTGGACACCGCGATCAGCTTTAGCTTGCCGGCCTGCACCTGCGGCAGCGTGGCCAGCATCCCGTTCATCAGCACCTGCGCGGTGCCGCCCACGGTGTCGGCAATCGCCTGTGCCCCTCCCTTGTAGGGCACGTACTGCCACTTGGCCCCGGTAGCCTGGGCCACGGCCACGCCGGCCAAGTGCGGCGCACTGCCAATGGCCGTCACGGCGAAATTCAGTTGCGATTTCTGCGACAGGTCCACCAGTTCCTTGAGGTTCGAGACCTTGACCGACGGATGCACGACCAGCAAGTGCGGCGAGTAGGCGAGCATCGCCACGCCCTTCAGGTCCTTGCCCGGATTGAACGTCAGCTTGGTGTATACGGACGGGCTGATCGCCAGCGCGCCGACGTCGCACAGCAGCAGCGTGTGGTTGTCGGTGCCTGCCTGCGCTGCCATGGCCGCGCCGATGTTGCCGTTGGCGCCGGGGCGGTTGTCGACCACGATCGGCTGACCCAGCGCCTCGCCGAGCTGCTTGCTGATCATCCGCGCGATGATGTCCGACGAGCCGCCGGCCGGGTAGGGAACGATCAGGCGGATCGGGCGGTTGGGCCAGGCGTCGGCAGCATGGGCGGCGCGCGGAAGCACCGCCGAGGCGCCGCCCAGGGCGCCGAGCGCGGCCAGGCTGGATGCCTGCTGCAGGAACATGCGGCGAGAGGTCATACAATGTCTCCGGAAAACGCTTAATTATCAGTCGTCATACAACATGGCTTGCATAGTAGACGGCTTTGCGCAAATCCGACATCGGGAAAATACTGAGATAGGACCATAACCCTATGCGCTGGCGGGTTACAGGCCGAAAACGCAACAGCGCGCCGAAGCGCGCTGTTGTCTGATGACATAACTGTCTTCAGGCGGGTTTGCCGCCTTTGGTTGGCTTTTCGCTTACTGCTTGGCCTTCTTCGCGTATTCCCAGCCCATTTCCGCCATCGGGCGGGCACGCTTGCCGGCGTCGAGCGCCTGCGCGGACGACGCCGTGCCGTCGACCACGCGCTTCATGATGCCCTGCAGGATGCCGGCGATGCGGAACATGCTGAAGGCCAGGTAGAAATTCCAGTCGCCGGTGATGGGGCGGCCGGTGCGCTGCTCGTACAGCTTGCGGTAGCTGGCCTCGTCGGGGATGCCGAGCGCGGCATGGTCCAGGCCCGCGATGCCGCGGAACTGGCCCGGCGCGATGTGCCAGCTCATGCAGTGGTAGCCGAAGTCTCCCATCGGGTGGCCGAGCGTCGACAGCTCCCAGTCCAGCACGGCCAGCACGCGCGGCTCGGTCGGGTGGAACATCAGGTTGTCGAGGCGGTAGTCGCCGTGGACGATGCTGGTCAAGTCGGCGTCTTCCTGCGGGATATGCTGCGGCAGCCAGTCGATCAGCGAATCCATGGCCGGGATCGATTCGGTTTCCGACAGCTTGTACTGCTTGGTCCAGCGTTCGATCTGGCGCTGGAAGTAGTTGCCAGGCTTGCCGTAGTCGCCAAGGCCGATGGCCTGGTAGTCGACGGTATGCATGGCCGCGATCACGCGGTTCATCTCGTCATAAATGGCGGCGCGCTCGGCCGGGCTCATGTCGGGCAGCGACTGGTCCCACAGCACGCGGCCGCTGACGAACTCCATGATGTAGAACGCACGGCCGATTACCGATTCGTCCTCGCACAGCGCGTACATCTTTGCCACCGGCACGTCGGTGCCGGCGAGCGCGGCCATGACGCGGTATTCGCGTTCGATCGCGTGCGCGGACGGCAGCAGCTTGCTCTTGGGGCCGGGCTTCGCGCGCATCACGTAGGTCTGGCCCGGCGTGATGAGCTTGAAGGTCGGGTTGGACTGGCCGCCCTTGAACTGCTCCACGCTCAGCGGGCCGGCAAAGCCTTCCACATGCTGGCGCATCCAGGCTTCCAGTGCCTCGGTGTCGAAACGCTGCTGGTCCGCCACGGGGCGCGTGCCCTCGAAGTGCGATACGTTGCTGCTCATGCTGTCTCCGGTAGTTCTCTGTGGGTATCGGTGATGAAGAAGGGGGTGCCTGCGGTGGGATCAGGCAGCGGGCGGCCGTCCGCGCAGATACTGGTGCAGCAGGACTTCCATCGTTGTGTGGCGAGAGCCGCTGTGCACCGGTGTCGGTGGTGAATAGTTGGTCATGCGCACGACCCAGTCGAGCGGATCGTCGCCCATGTCGAGCACATTGATGCAGCCCGCTGTCTGCAGCAGCGAGCCGAAGAACACGCGCCGGCCGCAGGTGATGGCCTGCGACAGGATCACGCGGTTGGTCGCGCCGTGCAGGACCAGCAGTGCCGTGTCCCAGCCCGGATCATCGCGCAGGCGTTGCAGCGCCGGCAGCACGCGGTCGAGGAAATGGCCAATGGTTTCGCCGTTCAGGAAGCGCTTGTCCTCCGACACTTCGCCCTCGAACGCGCCGACAAAGGCATCGCGAAGGTCTTCGGTGGCAATCGCGGACAGGTCGCCGCCGCGGATCTCGCGGAAGTCGGGCCAGACTTCAGGCGATACGTCCTGCATGTCGGGCAGTTCGGCGAGCACAAGCTCGGCGGTCTCCACGGTGCGGGGCAGGCCGCTGACGATGACGCGGTCGAAGCGGATATTCTCGGCTGCAAAAGCACGTCCTGCGGCGGTGGCCTGCATGCGGCCGGTCTCGTTGAGCGGGACCATCTCGGGCAGCGCCGGGCGGCCGCCTTCATCGAAATATGAAACGGAGCCATGGCGCATCAGGTAGATGCGGCGGCGTGAGGACGGCGGCAATTCCATGCATGTCTCCCTCATGTCAGCAGGCCCGTCTCGCGCGGGCTACTGCGGCGGCACGGTACCGCGCCGCCATGTTCAACGCAATGTTCAGCGGTAGCGCGGCTTGCGCTTTTCCAGGAAGGCGGTGATGCCTTCGCCCCCGTCTGCGTGGTGCAGCGCTGCCACGAAATTGTCGCGCTCGGCCACGAGGTGCTCGCTCAGCGAAGCCGTGCCCGCATGGTTGATCAGGCCCTTGATGCGGCCTACTGCGTGCGGCGACTGCTCGGCGATGCCTTCGGCCAGGCGCAGCGCTTCGGTCAGTGCCTGGCCCGGCGGCACCACGCGGTTGACCAGCCCGAACTGCGCGAGCCTGGCGCCATCCACGGGCTTGCCTTCCATCATCAGTTCGCTGGCCAGCGCACGCGGCAGGGCACGCGCCAGTTCGTACGAACCACCGCCATCTGGCGTCAGGCCAACCTTGACATAGGCCATGACGAACTTGGCGTCGCTCGCGGCGACCACGAAATCGCAGGCCAGCACGACCGAGAAGCCGGCTCCCGCCGCCGCACCTTCCACTGCCGCGATGACCGGCTTGGGGAACGCGTGCAGCGTTTCGATCCAGTGGTTCAGCGTCTCGATGCTTTCGGCCTGCACTTCGCGCGGCTTCGAGCGGTTGCCGAGCAGCCGGTTCAGGTTGCCGCCGGCGCAGAAGATGCCATCGGCACCGGTAATGATGACGGCGCGCACCGAATCATCGCCGGCGGCGGCATTCAGCGCCTCGAACGAGGCGGCGTAGATATCCGGATGCAGCGCATTGCGTGCTTCCGGGTTCGAGATGGTCAGCACCAGCGTCGAATCGACGCGGGACGTAAGCAACTGTGCGGTCATGGGCAGCCTCGGGAAATTGCGGGGGCAGGGGAGCCGAGGCTCCTCAGTTCTCTTCGGTAAGCAGCGACAGGCCGAGACCGGCGCGGCGCCACAGCCACGGGCTCGGGCGGTAGCGCATGTCGCCGGTCAGCGCTTCCATATTGCGCAGCGTTTCCAGCACCAGTTGCGGGCCGACGGCGTCGCCGAGCGCCAGCGGGCCTTTCGGATAGCCGAGACCGAGGTTCACGGCCAGATCGATGTCGGCCGGCGAGGCAATGCGCTGCTGCGCGATATCGCTGGCGATGTTGATGATGCAGCAGAGCACGCGCTGGGCGACGAAACCGGCTGAGTCGCGGATCACCGTGACCGGCACGCCGTCGCTCGCGAACAGGCCGTGCGCGGCGTCGCGCGCGGCGGCGCCAGTGGCGGGCGTGGTCATCAGCGTGCGGCGCTTGGTGGCTTCGAACGGCAGCAGCGTGTCGATGGCCACCGTGCGCGAGGCATCGAGCCCTTGCTGGAGCGCGGTGGTCGTGGCGTCAAGGCCCAGCGGCGTGACGACGATCAGCGCATCGGCCGAAGGCTGGTCGCCGCTCTCGGGCGTCACGCCCAGCGCGCCGAGCAGCCTCGTCACCATGGCATGGCCGCGTTCGCTGGCGCGGCTGACCCACACGCTCGCCGGACGCGCCGACGGGACGGCGGCAACGGTCGGGACCTGCTTCTGGCCGTCGACGTAGCGGTAGAAACCCGCGCCGGCCTTGCGGCCGACCAGCCCGCCGACCGAGCGGATTGCCGTGATCGGCGACGGGCGGTAGCGCGGCTCCTGGTAGAACTGGTTGTAGATCGATTCCATGACCGGGTGCGATACATCGAGCCCCGTCAGGTCCATCAGCTCGAACGGCCCCATGCGGAAGCCGGCCTGCTCGCGCATGATGTTGTCGACATCGACGAACTCGGCCACGCCTTCCTGCGCGACCTTGATACCTTCGATGTTCATGCCGCGGCCGGCATGGTTGACGATAAAGCCCGGCATGTCCTTGCAGCGCACCGGCGTATGGCCCATGCGGCGCGACAGTGCCATCAGCGCATCGCCGACGGCCGGGTTGCCCGACAGGCCATCGATCACTTCGACCACCTTCATCAGCGGCACCGGGTTGAAGAAGTGGTAGCCGACGACGCGGCCCGGTTCCTTCGCACCGACCGCAATCGCGGTGATCGACAGCGACGAGGTGTTCGACGCGATGATCGCGTCAGGACGAAGCACGGCTTCGAGCTTGGCAATGAGGTCGCGCTTCACGTCGAGCCGCTCGACGATCGCCTCCACCACCATGTCGCATCCGGACAGGTCTTCGAGCGCGCCGCACGGCTTTACGCGGGCCAGCGTGGCGTCGGCGTCGGCCGCCGAGATCTTGCCTTTTTCAGCGAGCTTGCCGAGCGTATCCTGCAGATGCTTGCGTGCGGCTTCCACGGCTTGTGGGTTGGCGTCGTACAGGTTGACGGTCAGGCCAGCCTGTGCGGCAATCTGCGCAATACCTCGGCCCATGGCGCCCGTTCCGACGATGCCGAGCGTCTCGATGGTGAAAGTGCTCATTTTTTGTCCCTGAAGTTGTGGTTAAATTAGCACGATCGTACGTTTTTTGCATCTTTCCGGAAATGGCCGGAAGGCAGGCGGCGTGCGCTGATCGGCCAGTCCGGCGGCACCAGAAGACCGGGATGGTTCACAATCGCTACGGACTTGCGTCCGCAAGCGTGGATTCCAACAGGAGAGAGACGACATGCTGAAACTGTGCGGATTTGCCGCCAGCAACTACTACAACAAGGTCAAGCTGGCACTGCTGGAGAAGAATGTGCCGTTCGAGGAGGTGCTGGCCTGGATCGGCGAGACCGACACGACAGCAACGCCGGCCGGCAAGGTGCCCTACATGATCACCGAATCGGGTTCGTTGTGCGAGTCGGAAGTCATCAACGAATACCTGGAAGCCGCTTATCCGCAGACGCCGCTGCTGCCGAGCGATCCGCTGCAGGCTGGCAAGGTGCGCGAGATCGTCACATTCATGGAGCTGTACCTCGAACTGACCGCCCGCGAGCTGTACCCCGAGGCGTTCTTCGGCGGCAAGGTCAGCGATAACGTGAAGGAGCGCCAGCTCAAGCTGCTGACGCGCTACATTCCGGCATTCGCCAAGCTCGCGAAGTTCTCGCCCTTTATCGCGGGCGATACCTTTACGCTGGCCGACTGCGCCGCCGCAGTCCACCTGCCGCTGGTGTCTTCGTGCACGAAGATCATCTACGGCAAGGACCTGTTGGCCGACCTGCCGGTCAAGGAATACCTGAAAACGCTGTCGGAGCGCCCGTCGGTGCAGAAGGTCAATGCCGACCGCAAGGCGAACACCGAGCTGATGCTGAGCCGGAACAAATAAGCGCCGGCCTGTATTGGTACAGCGCGTAAAGCAGAACGCCCGCGGCATGCCGCGGGCGTTCTTGTTTCGGATGCCCCGATTTCAGAGCTTTGCCAGCCGCTCCAACGCCAGCGCCAGCGTCTCCTCCTTCTTGGCGAAGCAGAAGCGCACCACGCCCGATTCACGCGGCTGCGTGTAGAAGGCCGAGACCGGGATCGCCGCCACGCCGATCTCGCGCGTCAGCCACATCGAGAACTCGGCCTCGCTGAGGTCGGAAATCGCGGAGTAGTCCACGCACTGGAAATACGTGCCTTCGGAAGGCAGCAGCTTGAAGCGCGTGTTGGCCAGCCCGGCGCGGAAGTAATCGCGCTTGGCCTGGTAGAACGCGGACAGCTCCAGGTACGGCGCGGGATCGGCCATGTAGTCGGCCAGGCCGTGCTGTACCGGCGTGTTCACGGTGAACACGTTGAACTGGTGGACCTTGCGGAATTCCGCCGACAGCGCCGCGGGCGCGGCCACATAGCCGACCTTCCAGCCCGTCACGTGATACGTCTTGCCGAAGCTCGAAATCACGAAGCTGCGCCGTGCGAGTTCCGGATGGCGCGACACCGACGCATGCGGCTCGCCGTCGTAGACCATGTGCTCGTAGACCTCGTCCGACAGCAGCAGGATGTCGGTGCCAGCCAGCAGTTGGGCCAGCTTGTCCATGTCGGCCGCACGCAGGATCGTCCCGGTTGGGTTGTGCGGCGTGTTGATGAGGATCATCCGCGTACGTGGCGTGATGGCTGCGGCAAGGCGGTCGAACGGCACGCGGAAATCGGGCGCCTCCAGCGTGACCGGCACGGCGGTCGCGCCGGCCAGTTCAATCGCGGGCAGGTAGCTGTCGTAGCAAGGTTCCAGCACGATCACCTCGTCGCCGGGATGCACGGCGCACAGGATCGCGGTCAGGATGCCCTGCGTGGCGCCGGCCGTGACGGTGATCTCGCTTTCCGAGCTATAGCGGTGGCCGTACAGCGTGGCGATCTTGTCGGCGATCGCCTGGCGCAGGCGCGGCACGCCGGCCATCGGCGGATACTGGTTGTGGCCCGTGCGCATGGCGTGGGTCACGGCATCAACGATGCGCGGATCGCAATCGAAGTCGGGGAAGCCCTGGCCCAGGTTGACGGCGTTCTTTTCGGCCGCCAAAGCGGACATCACGGTGAAGATCGTGGTGCCGACGGATGGCAGGCGCGACACGGGCGGAGTCAGCGGGGCGAGGTTGGAGTCAGCGGACATGGGCGACGGTGTAGGGCAAGGGCGGAAAACCGCTTGCCGGGGCGGCAACAGCGGCAATTCTAAAGCGATTCGCGGCGATCAGGCTGCGGCTGCCAGTGCGGCCAGCCACTGGCCGAACGCGGGCGGTGTCATCACTTCGACGCCGCTCGAGCGGCGCAGGCGGCTCCTGAGCTTGAGCACGGCCTTGTCCTTCGACACCAGGCACGCGGCGCGCGAAAAGTGCGCGAGCTCGACGAATTTCTGGTCGTCCGTGTCCTTGCAGCGTGGCAACCGTATGGCGTCGGCGTCTTCCTGCGAAGGCAGCGGCTCCAGCGTGCTGAAGCGGTCCACGGTGGCCAGCGCCGCGTCGATATCGACCGCGAAACGCGCAAATTGCGGATACGCGAGCACGCGGCGCAGTTCTTCGCGGCAGTCGGCGCGGATCACCGGCGCGATGGTGCCGGCTTCAAGCGCTTCGAGGATCGGTCTGGTGTGCGGGTCGCCGAAAACCAGCAGGTCGACCCAGATATTGGAGTCCAGTACCACGCGAGGCGGGTTGCTGACGGCAGAAGTGATGTCGACGAGGCTGGACGCCGAGGCGTCACCGGAAGGCGGGTTGGTCATTCGCTACAATCTTGGCTTTGTGTTTCCCGCAATTTTGCCATGCTCATCGCCCTGTCTCCCGCGAAGTCCCTGGACTACGAGACGCCTGCGCGCATCAAGACCCATACGCTGCCGCGTTTCATCGAACGTTCGGCGGTGCTGATCGAACGCCTGCGCAAGCTCGCGCCGCAGGATGTCGGCGCGCTGATGGACATCTCCGACAAGCTCGCCGTGCTCAACGTCACGCGTTATGCAGAGTGGTCGGAGACCTTTACCGCCGCCAACAGCAAGCAGGCGGTGCTGGCCTTCAATGGCGACGTGTACGACGGCTTCGATGCAAAGAGCCTGTCGGCCGATGACCTCGGCTTTGCGCAGAAGCACGTGCGCATCCTGTCCGGCCTGTACGGCGTGCTGCGCCCGATGGACTGGATGCAGCCTTACCGACTGGAGATGGGCACGCGACTCGATAACGTTGCGGGCAAGGATCTCTATGCATTCTGGGGCGACGACGTGACGCGCCTGCTCAACGACGACATGGCCGGACTCAAGCACGAAGGCGCGCCGACGCTTGTCAATCTCGCCTCGGAAGAGTATTTCAAGGTGGTGCGTCCGAAGGTGCTGAACGCGCGCATCATCACGCCGGTGTTCGAGGACTGGAAGGGCGGCCGTTACAAGATCATCTCGTTCCATGCCAAGCGTGCGCGTGGCACCATGGCGCGCTATGCGGTCACGCATCGCGTCACGGAGCCCGCTGCGCTCAAGCGCTTTGCGGAAGACGGCTACGCCTTCGATGCCGCCGCTTCCGACGACGGCCGCTGGGTGTTCCGCCGCCGCCTCGAAGACTGAACCCTGCCACGGAGCTGCCCGACATGACTTCAGGCCTGCATATTTCCACCAGTTTCGATTCGGGCGCGATCGAGGTCGAAGCGCTCGATCATGCCGACGATATCCGCCTGCGCATTCGTGCCGATTCGCACGCGGACTTCCGCCAGTGGTTCCATTTCCGGCTGCAAGGCGCTGCAGGGCAGGCGTGCCGGCTGCAGTTCCTCAACGCGGGGGACTGCACGTATCCGGACGGCTGGCGCGACTACCGCGCGGTGGCCTCGTACGATCGCGCGAACTGGTTCCGTGTGCCGACGCGCTTTGACGGGCAGGTGCTGACGGTCGAGTTCACGCCGGAGCATGACAGCGTATGGCTGGCGTACTTCGAGCCTTATCCCGAAGAGCGTCACCTGTCGTTGCTGGCGACCTGCCAGCGCTCGCCGCTCGCAAAGCTATCGCACCTGGGCAGCACGGTCGATGGCCGCGACATGACGCGCGTCACGGTGGGCCAGCCCGGCCCCGGCAAGAAGACCATCTGGATGATTGCGCGCCAGCATCCCGGCGAAAGCATGGCCGAGTGGTTCTGCGAAGGCGTGCTCCAGCGCCTGACCGGCACCGGCATGTGGGCGCACGACCCGGTCGCGCGCAAGCTGCTCGAGCACGCCGTGTTCCATATCGTGCCGAACATGAACCCGGACGGCTCGGCGCGCGGCAACCTGCGCACCAACGCCGCCGGCGCCAACCTGAACCGCGAGTGGATGACGCCGAGCCCGGAGACAAGCCCTGAAGTCTGGTACGTGCGCCGCGCGATCGAGGCGACGGGCTGCGACCTGTTCTTCGACATCCATGGCGACGAAGGCCTGCCCTACAACTTCGTCGCGGGCAGCGAGATGCTGCCGAGCTTCACCGAGAACCAGCGCGAGCAGCAGGCGCGCTTCATCGAAGCCTTCAAGCGTGTCACGCCGGACTTCCAGGACGTGCATGGCTATGCCGCGAGCAAGTACAACGCCGATGCGCTCAAGCTCGCGTCGAAGTACATCGGCCACACGTTTGGCTGCCTGTCGCTGACGCTGGAGATGCCGTTCAAGGACAACGCCGACCTGCCCGATGCCACGGTGGGCTGGAACGGCGCGCGCAGCGCGCTGCTCGGCACGGCGATGGTGGAGGCGATCCTGGATTTCCTCGGCTAAGCCTGGCCGCAGCGAGCGACAAAGGCCCGCCAATATGGCGGGCCTTTTTGCATGGGTTTGCTCAAGGTGCTTACTGCTTCTTCTTGCTCGTGCTCTTGCCGGACGATTTGGAGGAGGACGAAGACGAAGCCTTGGCCGATGACTTGCCCGACGTACTGCTCTTCGCCGAAGCCGTCGAGGTGCTCTTGGACTTGCTGCCCTTCGCCCCCTTCTTGCTGCTCTTGCTGGACGAGGCGTGGCTGGATGTCGCGACGGCTGGCGCCGCTGCCGGTTCCGCGATGGTCGCGCCGCTGCTGTCGAGCAGTTCGTACGCGAGCATCATGCCGTCGTCGTAGCCGCAGCGTACCTTGACAGGCTGCCATTGCTCTTCGCCACGGCGCTTGTGGGCCATTGCGGAGAATGTCACCACCGAACTCACCGGCACGGATTGCTTGCCCTGCGAGAAACGGCCGCTCCACGGTTCCACCGTGGCCTGGCCGGCGCCAAGCGCGCCGGTGGGGATCTTGAGCGCGTCGTACGTGGCCGAGCGGGGCAGGACCCAGCTTGCGTGGGCCGCGCAGTCGGCGACGTCGCTGGTGGCGCCCTCGGATTTCATCAGCTGGTCGCGCATCTTGGCGCGGTACTCGGCAAGGCTGACGCGCCCGCGGTCGGGCAGGGTGATGGTCTTGGTCGGTTCGGAGGCGGGCGTTGCCGGGGCTGCGGGCGCGGGGCGGGCAGGGGCGGCAGGGGTCGCGGACTGGCTGGCGGCATCGGTGCCATCAGCCGGCGTATTGGCGCAGCCCGCCAGCACCAACGCACCGGTTACTGCGGCGGCCAGCATGCTGAGGTGGCTGCCGATCAGTCGGGAGATTCGTCGGATCACGGTGTCTGTCTTGCCATTCCGGCAAGCATGGGTTCGCAAAGGATTGCCATGATAGAGGAAACCTATCTTGCAAAGTTCCTAAACTTTGTTACCCATTCTTTTAACGCACGAATGACCCGCGGGCATTAACAGAAAGCCCCTGTGTTGTGCAACCGAGATGAACCCGGATGCAGTGCGCTGCATCCGGGATCCCTTCTGCCGCGGCTCAGCGCAGCGCGCGAGCGGGCATGGAGCGCGTGAACTTTAGCAGTTCATCGAGCAGGGTGTTGAGGTCGTGCCGTAGCTTGGCAAAGCCGGCCGTGTGAGTCAGGCCCGCTTCATCCATGTAGAGCTTGCGGTTGATCTCGAGCTGCAGGCTGTGGCGGCCAGTCTGCGGCTGGCCGACCACGCGCACGATTTCCACGCCCTTGTACGGGTGGTTGCGCCAGACTTCGTAGCCCATGTCCTTGAGCACGCCTTCGACACGGTCGGTGAAGCGCTTGTCGCATGTCGTGCCGTCACGGTCGCCGACGACGAAATCGGGGTGTTGAAGCCCCGGGAATTCCGTCGCGTACTGAGCCGCCTGGCTCGGCATCGAATGGCAGTTGATGTGCCACGCCGCGCCATGTTCGGCCACGGCGCGATCGCCGAGCTTCTGCAGCTGTGCGTAGTAGGGCAGGTAGCAGCGGTCGATGCGCGACTGCACTTCCTCTACGCTCAGCTTGCGGTCGTAGATCGCCTCGCCGGTGTCGAGCACGCGCCAGACCAGGCCCTTGCCCAGTCGGGTCTTGGCGGTATCCTGCTTCGCGCCGGGCCACGGCGCGTCGAGCAGCGCTTCATCGATTTCCTCGAGTCCGCGGTTGGCGTCCAGGTAGCTGCGCGGGAAGCCCGCGCACAGCAGCGGAATGCCGCGCGAGGGGGCGCCGGCGTAGAGCTCGTCGACAAAGGTGTCTTCGGCCTGTCGCAGCAGCGGCAGGGGCAGGCTCGGGGCCGGGCGGAAGTCCGTCGGGTACGTGGTAGCGCTGTGCGGCGAGTCAAGGAACAGCGCGCTTACCGGGCCTTCCGGCTGGTAAAGCTGGTACGGACTGTCCGCGCTCTTTCGGTCTGCTTCGGTCATGGTGCTGCGGCAATCAGTCGAGGGAGATCTTGGCTGCGGCGGCGACGCGCTTGTTCTTGGCCACTTCCGTCTTGATCTGCGCGGCAAACTGCGCAGGCGTGTTGCCCACCGGCGTGGCGCCCAGCTTTTCCAGTTTAGCCTTCACCTCGGGCAACGCCAGCACCTTGATGGCAGCCGCATTCAGCTTGTTCTGCAGGTCAGCAGGAAGATTCGCCGGGGCGATCAGGCCGAACCATGCAGCGTCGTTGACTTCGGGCAGGCCCAGTTCGGCGAACGTCGGCACGTTGGGCAGTGCGGCAACGCGCTTGGGTGCAGCCACGGCCAGCGCGCGCAGCTTGCCGCCTTCGATAAACGGCAGCGACGACGGCAGGTTGTCGAACAGCACCTGGACCTGGCCGGCCAGCGCGTCGTTCAGCGCCGGGCCCACGCCTTTGTACGGCACATGCAGCAGTTCGGTCTTGCTGCTCATCTTGAACAGCTCGCCCATCATGTGCGACACGCTGCCATTGCCGGCCGAGCCGTACGCGAGCTTGTTGGGCTGGGAATGCGCCAGCGCGATGAACGACTTCATGTCGGTGGCCTTCACCGACGGGTGGATGCTCATCACGTTGGGCACCGAGGCCAGGTTCGTGATGGTCGTGAAGTCCTTGGTGGCGTCATAGGACAGCCGCGGGTACACCGCCGGGTTGATGCCATGCGTCGAGGCCGTGGCAATGCCGAGCGTGTAGCCGTCCGGCGCCGCCTTGGCGAGGTAGGCGGTACCGATGCTGCCGCCCGCGCCGCCGCGGTTGTCCACGACCACGGCCTGGCCCAGTTGCTGGCCGAGCTTGTCGGCGACGATGCGCGCCACGATATCGGTCGTGCCGCCGGCCGGGAACGGCACCACCAGCGTGATCGGCTTGGTCGGGTAGTTGGACTGGGCGGCGGCAGGCAGCGCGGCGCCAGCGGCAATGGCAGCCGAGGCTGCGGCGAGAACGCGGAGAAGTTGTCGACGTTGCATGATTCTTGCGGAGCAGGAGGGATCGGAATGGAGAGAAAAGCGGTTTCCCCGATTCTGCTCGCGCCGGCAAGATGCCGGCAAACGAAATAAAATCGCACGGTCATTCCATTTGGTCGTGAAATTGAGGTGATGTATGCGGCGCATGATGCCGTCGATGACCGAATTGCAGGCCTTTGAAGCGTCGGCCAGGCACAGCAGCTTTACCGCGGCCGCGCGGGACCTGCATGTGACGCAGGGTGCAGTCAGCAAGCAGGTGCGCAGCCTGGAGTCGCTGCTCGGTGTGGAGTTGTTCGAACGCGTGCGCCAGCGGCTGGTACTGACGCCGGCCGGCGTGCGCTATCTGGAACGCGTCCGGCCCACACTCGACGAGATCGAGGCGGCCACGGTAGAGGCAGCGGGCCGCGAACAACAGGCGGGGACGCTGCATATCGCGAGCATGCCGACGCTCGGCGCCAAATGGCTGATCCCGCGTTTGCCCCAGTTCTTTGCGCGGCATCCCGAAGTCCGGCTCGAGTTCGTCCCGCACGCGCAGGGCTATGTCTTTGCCGAGCCCGAACTGGACGCGGCGATCCGCTTTGGCGTGGGAATCTGGCCCGGGAGCCAGGCCGACTACATGATCGGCCGGGAAATCGTGCCCGTGTGCCGGCCGGCTTTGCTGGCGGCCCATCCGGGCGGCGTAGTCAGCACGCCCGCAGCGTTGCAGCAATATCCCTTGCTGCACCACACGACAGTGCCCGAAGCCTGGCCCGACTGGTTCGCCGAACTCGGCGTGCCGACGCGCGACGCCTGGGCCGGAGCCCGCTTCGACCAGTTCTCGCTGCTCACGCAGGCGGCGCTGTCCGGTCTTGGTATTGCGCTGATCCCGCGTTGCCTGATCGAGGAAGAACTGGCTACCGGCGCGCTGGTGGTCGCCCACCCGGCACGCGTGCTCAGCAACAAAGGCTATTACCTGTGCTACCCGGAGCACAAGCAACATCTGCCTGCCTTGCAGACCTTCCGTGCGTGGCTGATGGAGGGCACTGACACGCGCGGCTGACTTTGTTGCCTCGCGGCCGCAACAGACAGGGTTTGCCGCCATATTCGCGCGCCCGAGCCGTCGCGGACACTGCCTCGCGAAAAAGGAACAGAGGCGGGGTCAATCGATGGATCGCAGGCAGTTTGTATGGACGGCAGCAGCGCTTGGCGCAGCCGCTGTGGCAAGGCGCGCGCGGGCGGCGGGAGCGGCACCAGGCGTCTATCCGGACCGTATCGTGTTTGGGCAGACCATCGGCTTCGAAAGCGTGTGGGGCGGTCCTTACCGTAACTACACGGACGGCCTTCTCACGTACTTCAACCATGTCAACGCGAAGGGCGGCGTCAACGGCCGGCGGCTGATCGTAAAACGGCGCGAGGACCACTATGCGCCGGAGAACACCGTTGCCAATGTGCAGGCATTCCTGCAGGACGAGGTCTTTGGCCTGCTCTGCATGGGCGGCACGGCGAACGTACTCGCGGCATTGCCGCTGATCGAGCAGCACCGGCTGCCCGTGGTGGGGGCATTCACGGGCGCGCCGGACGTACGCAAGGATTCCGCGCCGCTGTTCCATACGCGGAGCGGATTTGTCGACGAGGTGATGCGCATGGTCCAGCATGCGACCACCATCGGTCTCAAGCGAATCGCGGTGGTTTATCAGGACAACCTGTTCGGCAAGGTGAATGCCGAAGCAGCGGCCGATGCGGCGCGCAAATATGGCGGCGTGATTGCCGCGATGGTGCCCCACAGCGTGCAGGGCGAGGATATTCCGGCAGTCGTGGCGAAGCTGCAGGCGGCCAGGGCGCAGACCACGCTGTTGTTCACGGCACCGCAATGGGTGGCGGACATCCTGACCACCCACCATTCCCGGCACGGCCCGCTGCCGCATCCGTGGATTCTCTCTGTCACCTCGACGAAGCAGGTGTTCGAGAAGGCTGGCGAACTATCGCGCGGGGTGGCTGTGACACAGATCATGCCGAACCCCGCTTCGCGCGTGGTGCCGCTGGCGCGCGACTTCCAGGAGACGTTCGACAGGGCGGGCGTGACGGAAAACCGTACCTATGAGGCCGTGGAAGGCTTCCTGACCGCGAAGGTGGTCGTGGAAGGATTGCTAGCGTGCGGACCGAATCCCACGCGCGAACTGTTCATCAGCAAGCTCGAGGCATTCGGCAAGCGGGAGTTCGGCGGCTTGCGCGTGCACTATGAACGCAACCGGCACAGCGGCCCGGACTACGTCGAGGTGGCGATGATCGGCAGCGGCGGCCGAATCATCAGCTGAAAGGAAAAGAGGCGCCCATGCGGCGCCTCTCGGATGGCTTCCCTTACTTCGACAACACTTTCATCGCCGATTCCAGCCCCGCCAGCGTGACCGGGTACATGCGTCCCTTCATCAGCTGGTTGATGACCGTGATCGACTGCCGGTATTGCCACAGGCCTTCCGGTTCCGGATTGAGCCAGACGAAGTGCGGGAACTGCTCGGTCACGCGGTTCAGCCACACGGAGCCGGCCTCGGTGTTGTTGTATTCGACCGAGCCGCCGGGCTGCAGGATCTCGTACGGACTCATCGTCGCATCGCCGACGAAGATGACCTTGTAGTCGGGCGTGTACTTGTGCAGCAGATCCCACGTATTGAGCTTTTCGGCATGGCGGCGCCGGTTGTTGCGCCACACGTGGTCGTACAGGCAGTTGTGGAAGTAGTAGTACTCGAGGTGCTTGAACTCGGTCTTGGTCGCGGAGAACAGTTCCTCCACGCGCTTGATGTGGTCGTCCATCGAGCCGCCCACGTCCATCAGCATCAGCACCTTGACCTTGTTGTGGCGCTCGGGCCGCAGCTTGATGTCGAGCAGGCCGGCATTGGCCGCGGTGGAGTGGATGGTGTCGTCGAGATCCAGTTCGGTGTCGGCGCCATCGCGCGCGAAACGGCGCAGGCGGCGCAGCGCTACCTTGATGTTGCGCGTGCCCAGTTCGACCTGGTCGTCATAGTCCTTGTAGGTGCGCGCGTCCCACACCTTGATCGCGGTGCGGTTGCCCTTGGACGGCCCGCCGATGCGGATGCCCTCGGGGTTGTAGCCGCCGTGCCCGAACGGCGAGGTGCCGCCCGTGCCGATCCACTTGTTGCCGCCCTCGTGCTTTTCCTTTTGCTCTTCGAGCAGTTGCTTCAGGCGTTCCATGAGCTTGTCGAGGCCGCCCATGGCTTCGATCTTGGCTTTTTCCTCGGGCGACAGCTCGCGCTCGAGCGTCTTCTGCAGCCAGTCGAGCGGAATATCGGACTTCCAGTCGACCAGGCTTTCCACGCCCTTGAAGTACGCGCCGAAGGTCTGGTCGAACTTGTCGAAGTGCTTCTCGTCCTTGACCAGCGTCATGCGCGACAGGTAGTAGAACTCGTCGATCGACGGCGTGATGATCTGAGCCTTGAGCGCCTCCAGCATGGTCAGGTATTCCTTGACCGAGACCGGCAGCTTGGCGTGGCGCAGCGAGAAGAAGAAGTCGATCAGCATGATGCCTCGCGATCAGTGTCAGCAGGCGGTGCGCATCAGCGCGGCCGCTCGAGCTGGAATTGCAGGTGGTTGCGCACCGTGGGCCATTCGCTGGCGATGATCGAGAACACCACGGTGTCGCGCAGCGAGCCGTCCGGCATGCGCATGTGGTTGCGCAGCACGCCGTCCTGTTTCGCGCCCAGGCGCGCAATGGCCGTACGGCTCTGGTGGTTCATCCAGTGCGTGCGGAACTCCACGGCGATGCATTCGAGCTGCTCGAACGCATGGCGCAGCAGCATCAGCTTGCACTCGGTGTTCAGCGGCGTGCGTTGAACACGTTGCGCGTACCACGTGGAGCCGATCTCGACGCGCCGGTTGGCAGCGTCGATGTTCATGTACGTCGTCATGCCGGCCAGTTGGCCGTTCGCATCGCGCACTGCGAACGGCTGCATCGAACCTTGCTCTTGCAGGCCCAGGCGCCGCGCGATTTCGGCTTCCATGCGTTCGGGCGCCGGCACGCTCGTGTACCAGAGCTTCCACAGGTCGCCGTCGGCAGCTGCGGCACGCAGGCCTTCCGCATGCTCGGGCCGGAGCGGCTCGAGCGTGGCGTGACGGCCTGACAGCGTGACGGGCTGGATGAAGTCGCTCATCAGCGGTTCGACCGGTTCATGAACACCAGGCGCTCGAACAGGTGCACGTCCTGCTCGTTCTTGAGCAGCGCGCCATGCAGCGGCGGGATTGCGGCCTTCTTGTCCGGGCTCTTCAGCGCCTCGGGCGGGATGTCCTCGGCCATCAGCAGCTTGAGCCAGTCGATCAGTTCCGAGGTCGACGGCTTCTTCTTCAGGCCCGGCAGGTTGCGCATCTCGTAGAACGATTCCAGTGCTGCCGCCACCAGTTCGCGCTTGATGCCGGGGTAGTGCACGTCAACGATGCGCTGCATGGTCTCGGCATCGGGGAACTTGATGTAGTGGAAGAAGCAGCGGCGCAGGAACGCGTCGGGCAGTTCCTTCTCGTTATTCGACGTGATGATCACCAGCGGGCGGTGCTTGGCCTTCACGAGTTCGCGCGTCTCGTAGACGTAGAACTCCATGCGGTCGAGTTCGCGCAGCAGGTCGTTCGGGAATTCGATGTCGGCCTTGTCGATCTCGTCGATCAGCAGCACGAGCTGCTGGTCGGCTTCGAAGGCCTGCCACAGCACGCCCTTGACGATGTAGTTGCGGATGTCATGCACGCGGTCGTCGCCAAGCTGCGAATCGCGCAGGCGCGACACGGCGTCGTACTCGTACAGGCCCTGCTGCGCCTTGGTGGTCGACTTGATGTGCCACTGCAGCAGCGGCATGCCCAGCGCGGCGGCCACTTCCTCGGCCAGCATGGTCTTGCCCGTGCCGGGCTCGCCCTTGATCAGCAGCGGACGCTGCAGCGTGCGCGCGGCGTTGACGGCCAGCTTGAGGTCGTCGGTGGCGACATACTGGTCACTACCTTCGAATTTGACCTGCTGGGAGGAGGCTTGGGCGGAAGCGTTGGCGGTGTTGGACATGAGGCAACCTGAGGTGACGGCCGGCACCCGGCTGGATGAAGCCGGGTCGGCGCATTGAGCGCAGTCTCTTCGCGCTGTGACGCGTGCTTTCATTATGGAAACCGGATTCGCGAACGGTCGTTCGGATTCCCTGAATGGTCGAGTATAAAAGACCTTTGCGGTTCGTGTTGGGAGACGCTGACATCGTGGCCGCGCGCGGGCCCGTTGGCTGGACTGCCAGGTGCCGCCTGCTGTACAATGCGGCGGTTTGACGCGCCCCCACGTCCAGTTCTCCAGTATCCGGCAGTCCGCGTTCAGAAGCACCTGCGGCCCGTCCGGGTCGCGGCGATTGCGAGAGGTGGTTCCAGAATGGTGTTCCACATCCCGGCAACGAACCGGATGCGACAGTCTGGCGGATTGCTCCCTGGTCGCCACTGGCTGCCAGGCTTCCCCCAGAAGCATTCTGAGACCGTCTCCGCCCGGCAGGGCAGGTCACGCACGGTTTAACTTCCAATCCGCAAAGACAATGAAAAAGCTCCTCACGATGGTGGTGCTGGGCGCGGCTGCAACGGCCGCACAGGCACAGGAAGTCAAGGGCAATGGAGACGCTGCCAAGGACAAGGTTGCAATGTGCATCGGATGCCACGGCATTCCGGGCTACCGTGCGTCGTTCCCCGAAGTCTATGAAGTGCCGATGCTGGGCGGCCAGAGCGCCAAGTACATCGAAAATGCGCTGAAGTCCTACCAGAAGGGCGACCGCAAGCACCCGACCATGCGCGGCATCGCCGCCTCGCTGACCGACCAGGACATCGCCGACGTGGCTGCCTACTACTCGCAGCAGAAGGGCGGCTCGCAGAACAATTCCCTCAAGTAAGAGACACCGGATCATGAAGACGCTTCAGACGCTTTCGTTCGCGATTGGCGCACTCGTGCTGGGTGCCTCCGCTGCCACCGCCTCGGCGGCCGACCTCGCCGCCGGCAAGGTGCTCGTGGAAAAGGGCAACTGCGTGGCCTGTCATGGCCAGGGCATGAACGCCCCGATCTCGCCGGACTATCCGAAGCTGGCCGGCCAGCATGCGGACTATCTCTACCACGCGCTGCTGTCGTACCAGGTTTCGGGCGTGCCGCAAGTGGGCCGCTCCAACGCGATCATGGCCGGCCAGGTCAATGCCAACCCGGCCGTCACGGGCAAGGATGGCAAGCCGCGTCCGTTCACGCGCAAGGAGCTGAAGGACATCGCCGCGTATATCGAATCGCTGCCGGGCGACCTGGTGCTGAAGAAGTAAGCTGCACGCAGGGCAGGCAACAAAAAACCGCTTCAATATGAAGCGGTTTTTTGTTTTGCGGTGTACGCGAGGCATTGCCCCGCGTCTTGTGCTCAGTTGCCGCTGCCGCTTGCCAGTCGACGCGCCTTGACGGCCTCGGCCAGCGTTTCCAGCACCTTGACCGATTCGTCCCAGCCGATGCACGCGTCGGTTACCGACTGGCCGTAAGTCAGGCTTTCCACCGGCGTGCCCTGGACATGGTCCTGGCGGCCAGCCACCAGGTGCGACTCGACCATCACGCCGACGATGCGGTCGTCACCGGCGGCGAGCTGGCGGCCGATGTCCTCGCACACGGGGATCTGGTTCTCGTGCTTCTTGCTGCTGTTGGCGTGCGAGGCATCGATCATCAGGCGCGCGGCCAGGCCGGACTTGGCGATGGCGTCGCACGCTTCCTGCACGCTCGCGGCATCGTAGTTCGGCGCCTTGCCGCCGCGCAGGATGATGTGGCAGTCCTCGTTACCCGAGGTCGACACGATCGCCGAGTGGCCGCCCTTGGTCACCGACAGGAAATGGTGCGGCTGCGATGCGGCCTTGATCGCATCGACGGCGATCTTCACGTTGCCATCGGTACCGTTCTTGAAACCGACCGGGCACGACAGTCCCGATGCGAGTTCGCGGTGCACCTGCGATTCCGTCGTACGCGCGCCGATCGCACCCCAGCTCACGAGGTCGGCGATGTACTGCGGGCTGATCATGTCGAGATACTCGGTGCCGGTCGGCACGCCCAGTTCGCTGATGTTCAGCAGCAGCTCGCGCGCGGTGCGCAGGCCGTCGTTGATCTTGAAGCTGCCGTCCATGAACGGGTCGTTGATCAGGCCCTTCCAGCCCACCGTGGTGCGCGGCTTCTCGAAGTAGACCCGCATCACGACTTCCAGCTCGTTGGCGAAGCGCTCGCGCTGCACCTTGAGCAGCTTCGCGTATTCGAGCGCGGCCTTGGTGTCGTGGATCGAGCACGGGCCAATGATGACGATCAGGCGGTCATCCATGCCGTGCAGGATGCGATGCATGGACTGGCGCGCGGCGTAGATCACGTCCGAAGCCTTTTCGGAGCAGGCGAACTCGCGGATCAGGTGCGCGGGCGGCAGCAGTTCCTTGAGTTCACGAATGCGCAGGTCGTCGGTGTTCTTCAGCATGATGGGTCCGGTCTTGTGAGGTCGTAGGTCTGGGCGAAACAGGCAAAAAATGCAGAGATAAAAAAACCGCCAGTCTTGCTGGCGGTTTTTTCTTTTCGGTTCGGGGCGCTTACAGCCGTCCCTCCCTATCCGCCAGCGGTGTGGGTTCGCTA
Organism: Cupriavidus numazuensis; assembly: GCF_905397435.1. GTDB lineage: Bacteria > Pseudomonadota > Gammaproteobacteria > Burkholderiales > Burkholderiaceae > Cupriavidus > Cupriavidus numazuensis. Next base: position 246,913 of record NZ_CAJPVI010000001.1, on the reverse strand, counting down.
AAAAAGTAAAAGTAAAACTTAGCGGACATGGCGGAGAAGGATTTGGCTGGGGTCAGCTTGAATTCGATTTCGTTTCGAGGCGCGGCATTTATGCTGCGCTGCGTGACAACGGGGCAGAAAATTGCGCGGGCACCGTCAAAAACTCGGGGTGCGGCGAGTGACTGCCAAAGTACGAAGCATCTTTATAGCGTGTTTTGTAAAAGTTGGCAAGTGTCGCGCCCGGCCCGCAGCCGGCCAGGGCGCGACCGCCACCGATTACGCCGTGCCGCCTACCGTCATGTTTTCAATGCGCAGCGTCGGCTGGCCGACGCCCACCGGCACGCTCTGGCCTTCCTTGCCGCACACGCCCACGCCCGAGTCCAGCCGCATGTCGTTGCCGATCATGGTGACGTCCTTGAGCGATTCCGGGCCGTTGCCGACCAGCGTGGCGCCCTTGACCGGGTAGGTGATCTTGCCGTCCTCGATCATGTAGGCCTCGCTTGCCGAGAACACGAACTTGCCGTTGGTGATGTCGACCTGGCCGCCGCCGAAATTCACGGCATACAGGCCCTTCTTCACGCTGGCGATGATCTCCTGCGGATCGCGGTCGCCGTTGAGCATGTAGGTGTTGGTCATGCGCGGCATCGGCAGCGCGGCGTAGCTTTCGCGGCGCGCGTTGCCGGTCACGGGCATCTTCATCAGGCGTGCGTTCAGCGTGTCCTGGATGTAGCCGCGCAGGATGCCGTCCTCGATCAGCGTGGTGCACTGGGTCGCGTTGCCTTCGTCGTCGAGGTTGAGCGAGCCGCGGCGGTTGGCCAGCGTGCCGTCGTCGACCACGGTCACGCCCTTGGCGGCGACGCGTTCGCCCATGCGGCCCGCGAAGGCCGACGAGCCCTTGCGGTTGAAGTCGCCCTCCAGGCCGTGGCCGACGGCTTCGTGCAGCAGCACGCCGGGCCAGCCCGGACCGAGCACCACGGTCATCGCGCCGGCCGGGGCGGGACGTGCGTCGAGGTTGACCAGCGCCGACGACACGGCCTCATCGACATACTTCTGCAGCAGTTCATCGGTGAAGTAGCCGTAGGCATAACGGCCGCCGCCGCCGGACGAACCCATTTCGCGCCGACCGTTGTGTTCGGCGATGACGGTGACCGACACGCGCACGAGCGGGCGCACGTCCGCGGCGATCACGCCGTCGCTGCGCGCCACCAGCACCACGTCATATTCGCCAGCCAGGCCGGCCATGACCTGCACCACGCGCGGATCCTTCGCGCGCGCCATGCGCTCGACGCGCTCGAGCAGGGCCACCTTCTCGGCAGCGGCCATCGAATCGAGCGGATCGTTCGGCGTGTACAGGTTGCGGCCGGTCTGCGTGGCCAGTTCACCGGCCACCTTGACGCGGCCCCTGCCGGCGCGGCCGATCGTGCGCGTGGCCGCTGCGGCCTGCGACAGCGCGGGCAGGCTGATGTCATCCGAATAGGCAAAGGCGGTCTTGTCGCCCGAGACCGCGCGTACACCGACGCCCTGGTCGATGCTGAAGCTGCCCGATTTGACGATGCCTTCTTCCAGGCTCCACGCCTCGTTGCGCGTGTACTGGAAGTACAGGTCGGCATAGTCGACCTTGTGCGTGAAGATGTCGGCCAGTACGCGCTGCAGCTTGGCCTCGTCCAGGCCGTACGGCGCCAGCAGCAGTTGCTGCGCGGTGGCAAGGTTGCGGATTCCGAGATCGCCGGCGTTCATGAACAGTCCTTTTCTTTCTTGCAGATGCGCCGGCATGGTTGCCGGCGTCGTGAATCAGGTTGGAAGGCGGAGTTACCGCCAATGCTACAGCACCCGGTGTCGCAGCGCGGGCAGGTTCTGCCGGACTTCGGCAAGCCGCGCCGGGTCGATCACGCCGCTGACCACGCCTTCGCCTTCGGGCAGCATGGCCAGCACTTCGCCCCACGGGTCCACCAGCATCGAATGGCCCCAGGTGCGCCGGCCATTCTCGTGCTTGCCGCCCTGTGCGGCCGCGAGCACATAGCACTGGTTTTCGATCGCACGGGCGCGCAACAGGATTTCCCAGTGCGCCTGTCCCGTGGTGTAGGTGAAGGCGGCCGGCATCAGGATCAGGCTGGCGCCGTCGTCGCCGGCCAGGCCGCGATAGAGCTCCGGGAAGCGCAGGTCGTAGCACACCGACATCGCCACGCGTCCGCATGGCGCGTCGAAGCTGACCGGCGTGCTGCCCGCCAGGATGGTGCGTGATTCGTCATAGCTTTCCGCGCCGCGCGTAAAGCCGAACAGGTGGATCTTGTCGTAGCGCGCCATGCGTTCGCCGCGCGGGTCGAACGCGAGCGACGTGTTGTAGACGCGGTCGTCGTCGCCGCACCACATCGGCAGGGTGCCGCCCACCAGCCAGACGCGGTGGCGCTTCGCGGCATCGGCCAGGAAGCGCTGCACGGGGCCGTCGCCGTCCTGTTCGCGGATGGCGATCTTGTCGGCTTCGCGCTGGCCCATCATGCAGAAGTATTCGGGCAACAACACCAGTTCGGCACCGGCGCGCGCGGCTTCGGCAATCAGCGCATCGGCACGTGCGAGGTTGGCGTCGAGCGACGTGCCGGTCACGGTCTGGATGGCGGCAACACGGAACGGGGCAGGGGCTTGCATGGGTCGTTTCCTCTGGCAGCGCGCCGCGGCGCGGGGGATCAGCGCTGCAGGGCCGGCTCGGCGCGGTTCTGGTACGTCGGATGTTGCGCCTTATTGTCCCCCAGATTGCCGATCTGCGGGTTGGCCCAGCTGCCCGTGATGCGGTAGTGCTGCGTGAACACCTTGGAGAACTCGTCGGCAAACAGCAGCTGCGCGGCAAGCGTGCCGATCCCGAGCACCGGGTTGATGAACGCCGCCGCCACCGACGTGGTGGTGGCGTTGATGCGCGGCACCACGCGTACATCGATGTCCTGGGTTTCGCGCAGCAGGTTGGCCGATCCCGACATGCTCGCAATGATCTGCGGGCTCTTCAGTTCGAAATCCTGGATCGTGCCGACGCCGTTCTCGATGGTGCCGGAACCGGTGATGCGGTCGAACAGCAGGCCGCGCCCCGACAGCGTGCGGAAATCCAGCGTGGCAAAGCGCAACAGGCCTTGCAGGCTGAGCACGCCGAGCAGGCGCGCGGCACCGGGGTCGACGCTGAGGATCTGTCCGTTCTCGAGATCGAGCGAGAGTCGGCCAGTCAGGGTGGGGTAGTCGATCGACATCGGCGAGCCGCGCCACACCACGCGGCCTTCGAGCTTGCCCTTGCCGTCGCGCAGCGTGTGCGGCAGGCCCAGGCGTTCCAGCGTGGCGCCTGCGTCGCGGATGTCGATGGCAAAGGTCAGCGCCGTGCGGCGCGGGGCATTGGCCGCATCGCCGTCGCGCAGCCGGCGCGGCACGCGCCAGGTGCCGCTGCCGGTCAGCGTAGCGCCGGGCTGGTCGATCAGCAGCCGTTCCAGGGTCCACACCGGTTCGTCGCCGCTCTTGCTGCTGCGGGCCACTACCTCGAGCTTGCCGAAGTCATGCCCGTGCAGCGTGAACTGCTCGGCGACCAGGTCGATGGATGGCAGGGTGTCGATGCTGTTGGCGATCGCGTCGACGACATTGTGTTCGTCGTTCGCGTCGGGCACGTTCAGGCGGCTCAGGCGCAGGCGCATGGCGCCGGAACCGGACGGGCCTTCGGCGCGCCATTGCATGTTGCCGGCAATCTGGCGCGATTCGAGCTTGACGTCCCAGCCGGCCGCTTCGCGCGTTGCGTCGACTGTGACGTCGTCGAGCGTGCGGCCCGCGGCGTGCAGTGTGCGCATGCGCGCGTTGATGCGCTCGGGCAGGAACGCCGGCGGGCTGGCGCGATGGCTGCCATCGCCCTGCGTGCCGCCCAGGCTGGCCAGTGCCGCGCGCCAGCCGTCGAAATCGAACTGGTCGAGCGTGGCCACGGCCGTGACGCCGCTTGCCGGCAACGACGCGGCCTGTTGCAGGCCGATACCGCCGGCCACCACCTCGGTGTCGCCGCCATTGCGGTCCGGGCGCAACAGGTAGCGCGCGTTGAGCGCGCCGCCAAGCTGGACCACTACCTCTTCCAGGCCAGCGCGTCCGGGGGCGGGCCGCAGGTCGAAGCGCAGCGGCATGTCTTGTGCGGCAGTCTTGGCCAGCGGCGCGGGCAGGCCGATGGCCATGCCGTTGAGATCCGAGCTGACCTGAACCTGCGTCTGCTTCTCGTGCGAACTGAACACCGCACTGTAAGCGGTACTGCCTTCCATGCGGGCGGCCAGCGTGGCCAGCGAAGAACCCGTTGCCGCTTCGCGCATGCCGGCTCCCGTGGCATTGCCGTTCGCGGTCACGCGCACGCTGCCGTCTGGCTGCGATCCGCCGCCGATGCGCACTTCGCCGCCGAGGAAGCGCGCACGCATATTCTCGAGCTGGAAGCCATGCTCGTTGAAGGCAATGACGCCGCTGGCGCCGCCCAGTTGCGGGATCTGCGGATTGAGCACGACGTCGTTGCCGGGAAACCGGAAGCTGCCCTCGACGCGGGTGGCGTTGGCGTTGGTCAGTGGCATATCGAGCTTGAGCTTGAGTTCGCCGTTGCCCTGCGCGTGCGCGTTGTCCGCAAAGTGTCCGGTCCACTCGCGCACGGGCGATGCCGCCATGTAGCGCAGGAAGCCCTGCACTGCGCCGCTTGCCCCGCCGTCGATTTCCAGGCGGCCATGGTCGCTGAGGTCATCGATGCGGCCGTTCACGTCCTGCAGCGTCACGCCGGCAATGCCTTCGACCGCGGCGCGGCGGGCCACGAACGACATGCCGCCGCGCTCGAACAGTACCTGGCCGTCGATGTCGGCAAACGTCGGCCACAGCGGAGTGCCGCCGGGGCCGGTGTCGTGCGCGGCGATCTGGTACCTGACCTGCCGGATCGGTACTTCGACGCGGAAATCGCCGGCTTTTTCGTGCGGTGCATGGAACGGGAAATGCGTCAGGTCGCCCTTGAGCACGAAGCGCACGCCGCTCGCTTCGCCACCGGCCAGCGCGCCCGCGAGGTAGTGGCGCGTGCTGGCGGGAATGCCGAGCGGCAGATAGCGCGGCACCCGCGCGACCTGCGCGCGGCTCAGTTCGCCGCTCAGGTCGGCAATGCCGGATGCGCTGTCGCCGCCGGTGCGCCACGTGCCGTTCACGCTGCCGGCCGTGTCGGCATTGGCAAAGCGGAGGTTCTCCACATTGACGGCCGTGTTGCCATCCTGGCGGGTCCAGCGCACATCGCCGCTGAGCTGGTCGAAGGGCAGGCGCGGCTCGTCGAACATGCCAGGCAGGACCAGCGCGGCATTGCTGCCTTCGACATGCACCTTGCCCTGCCGGTCGTCGAAACTGAATGTGCCGGACAGGTTGGCAAAGCCCGGCACGCCGAGGTTCGGCTTGCCGTTGGGACCGGTCGCGGGCACGGCAGGCTGGCCGTTGACCGACACATTGCGCAGCGTGCCCTGCACGGTGTAGTGGGCCTTGCCCGGGCGGCGTTCAAGCACACCCGCGCGGTCGCGGTTCCAGCTCACGTTCAGGTTGTCGATATGGCCCGCCGGCTGCAAGGCGCGCAGCTGGCGCAGCACCGCAGTATCGATCGGCATCGACGTGGCCAGCGCTCGTACCGTGTTGAGGTCGAACGTCGGCGCCTTCAGTGTGAACTTGCGCAGTTGGTCCTTATTATCCCGGGCCCATCCCAGCGTGACCTGCCGCATGCCTTCGCGCCAGGCGGTGTCGTTGGCCGAGGGCGGGCCGGCTGCCGGGTGTGGCTGCCAGAGCAGGGTGTTGATCGTCAGCAGGTTGTTGCCGTCGCGGTCGCTGCGATGCACGAGGAAGGCCTGCGTATTCGCGAGTTGCAGGGCTTCGCTGGCGCCTGCGAGCTGCAGGTCGATGTTGCTGCCGCGCAGCCGCGCCTGGCTGCGCACGATGCGGCCGCCGCTGAATTCCACGGTGCCGTCGGTACTGAAGCTGCCATCCGACACGCGTTCGAACACGGTCAGGTAGCGTTGCATCACGGGGAGTTGCAGTTGCGTCACGTCCCAGCTTGCCTGCCCGGACCAGTGGCGCCAGTTGCCGGCGCTGTGCAGATAGTCGTGGCGCAGGCTTGCGCGCAACACCAGCGGCCGCGGCGCCAGCGCCTCGGACTGCGCCTCCAGGCTGATCTCGTGGTGCAGGCCCTTGCGCCGGGCGCTGAAGTGGATCTGCGCCACGTCGAGCTGCGGCAGGCGGCCCTTTTCGTCCAGCCAGCGCAGCTTGCCGTCGGCCAGGTCCAGGCTGCCCTGTGCCATCAGCCAGTCGAGGAACCGGTTGTCGTCGGGCTTGCCGCCGGCGGTATCGACGGCCATGCCAGCGACCAGCAGCTTGCCCTCGGGCGTGCGGCGCACCAGCACATCGGTCCCCGAGGCATCAAGCGTTACGAACTGCAGGTCCATGCTGAACAGCGAGCGCCAGGCCAGCTTGCCGTTCAGCGCGCCGGCCGCGAGCAGCGTACGCTGCTGGGCATCGACCAGCTTGAGGCCGCGCGCGCGGAAGGCCGGGTGCCAGCCGTCCCAGTAGGTATCCAGCGAATCGATGGTCAGCTTGGCCGACAACGCCAGCGTGCCGCGGTCTTCCAGCCATTGCCGCGCGGCGGACGCCTGTGGCCAGAGCACGAAACGGATCAGCAGGCCCGCCACGAGCGCCAGCGCGGCCAGGGCGAGAGCCAGGCGGGCCAGCGTGCGGCCCAGTCCGCGCCAGAGCGGATGGCGCACCGCCGCGCGCAGCGACCCGGCGCAAAGGCGTGCGAACGCGCGCAGGCGATCGGCAGGCGAAACCGGCGTCGGGGCAGCAGGGGAAGCAATGGAAGGGGCCAGGCCGGCGACGGCCTCCTGGCTACCCGCGCCCGCATTGGGGTTGGAGCCGTCAGCGGGGTTTGGGGCGCGGCTGGACATGCGCAGATTATCCGACAATACTAGCCGCTCTCCAATCTGGCGCCCGGCCTTTGTATGTTGCAAACAGTTGACACGCAAGGGATGCCGCGGGCGCGCCGCACCTGTCCCTGCATTTCAAGTTACTGGAATGACTGCCTCTGATCCGACGAGTTCCGCCGCGGGCACCACCGCCGAAATCCAACCCGGTCAATATGGCGCAGGCGCCACGGGCCAGCCGTTATGCGACATGGCCTGCGGCGCATTCGCCACTACCGCTGCCACAGGGCCGGAACCGGTCGATTTCGAGGGCCACGTATTGTACTCGGCCTCGTACTCGCATTACGCAAGGCGTGTCCTCCTGGCCAGGCCGGAGCTGCCGGGCATCGTTTCCGCCGCTGCGGCGCAGCCGCTGACCAGGGCCTGGATGAGCGAGCGCCTGAAGGCCTTGCAGGAGCCTTCGGCCGACATGGAGGAGTCCGTCAAGCGCGCGCTGCGGCGTCTGCGCGCCGAGGTCATGTGCGTGGCGATCGAGCGCGACCTGCGCGGCCACGCGACGCTGGCCGAAGTCACGGGCGCGATGACCGACCTTGCCGAGCTTTGCATCCAGCATGGCCTGGCCATGCTCGGCGACGACCTGGCGGCGACTTACGGCAGGCCGGTCGGCGAACAGAGCGGCGAGGTGCAGGAGCTCGTCGTGGTCGGCATGGGCAAGCTGGGCGGGCGCGAGCTCAATGTCTCGTCCGATATCGACCTGATCTTCCTCTACGACGAGGACGGCGAGACGGCCGGCGGCACGCGCAGCCTGTCCAACCATGAATATTTCATCCGGCTCGGCCGGCGCCTGATCAACCTGCTGGCCGACGTGACCGGCGACGGCTACGTGTTCCGCGTCGACATGCGCCTGCGGCCCAACGGCGATGCGGGTCCGCTCGCCTGCAGCTTCGGCATGCTCGAGGAATACCTGGTGGTGCAGGGCCGCGAGTGGGAGCGCTATGCGTGGATCAAGGGCAGGGTGGTGTCGGCGCTCGATACCCCGCATGCCGAGCGCACCGCGGCGCTGCTCGCGCGGTTGACCACGCCCTTCGTGTTCCGGCGCTATCTGGACTACGGCGTGATCGCGGCTATCCGCTCGTTGCATGCGCAGATCCGCAGCGAGGCGGCCAAGCGCAGCGGTGGTCTGGCCGGGCATGGGGTCAACCAGCGTTCGTTCAATATCAAGCTCGGCCGCGGCGGCATCCGCGAGATCGAGTTCATGGCGCAGGTGTTCCAGCTGATCCGCGGCGGGCAGGATCCCGCGCTGCGCGTGCGGCCTACGCTCGAGGTGCTGGCCGTCGCCGTCGACCGCGGCCTGCTGCCCGCAGCCCAGGCCGCGCAGCTCTGCGATGCCTACCGCTTCCTGCGCCAACTCGAACACCGCTTGCAGTATCGCGACGACGCCCAGACCCACCACCTGCCGACCACGCCTGAAGAACAGCTCGCGGTCGCGCAGATGATGGGCTGCGCCGACTGGGCCGCCCTGACAGCCAGGCTCGCGGCGCTGCAGGAGCCGGTCGCGCAGCAGTTCGAGGCCACGTTCTCGGACCCCGACGCCTCGCCGTGCGAGGCGCTGTGGCCTGGCCTCGTGCTCGAAGACCAGCAGGCGCGCACCACGCAGGACGGCCCGGACCAGAGCGGGCCGGATACCGAGGTGTCGCCGTGCCAGCGCCTGCAGGACGCCGGTTTCACCGATTGCACGGGCCTGCTGGACCGTCTGCGCGCGATCGCCACGTCGCTGCGCTACCGCGCGCTGTCCGAATCGAGCCGCGTGCGATTCGACCAGCTCGTCAACCGCGCGCTCGATCTTGCGGCCAGACAGAAGGACGCGGACAGCACCATTACGCGCTTCATCGATTTCCTCGAGGCGATCAGCCGGCGCGCATCGTATCTCTCGCTGCTGTCGGAATATCCGCAGGCGATGGACCGCGTCGCGCATACGCTGCATGCGTCGCGCTGGGCGGCCGCTTACCTGACGCGCCATCCGCAACTGCTCGACGAATTGCTGGACAGTGATGCGCTGGCTGGCGCGCCCGACTGGCCCGCATTCCGGCGACGGCTGGCCGAGCGGCTGCTGGCCGCGGACGGCCAGATCGAGCAGCAGATGGACATCCTGCGCCGCGAGCACCATGCCGAGACGTTCCGCATCCTGTTGCAGGACTTGCAGGGGCTGCTGACCGTCGAGCAGATCGCGGACCGGCTGTCCGACCTGGCCGATGCCATGCTGGAGGCCACGCTGGAAACGGTCTGGCGCCAGCTCGCCACGCGCCATTGCGACACGCCGCGCTTTGCCGTGATTGCCTATGGGCGCCTGGGTGGCAAGGAACTCGGCTATGCCTCGGACCTCGACATCATCTTCCTGTACGAAGACGAGCACGAGCGTGCGCCGGACGTGTACGCCGCGTACGCACGGCGCCTGATCACCTGGCTGACCAGCCATACCGCGGCCGGCTCGCTGTTCGACGTCGACATGCGCCTGCGCCCCAACGGCGCGGCAGGGTTGCTCGTGACGAGCTTCGATGCCTTCCGTCGCTACCAGCTCCGTGAAGGCGACAACACCGCCTGGGTCTGGGAACACCAGGCGCTCACGCGCGCTCGCTTCTGCGCGGGCGATGCGGCGATCGGCGCACGCTTCGAAGCGCTGCGTGACGAGATCCTGCGCCAGCCGCGCGATGCCGCCGCACTGCGCGACGAGATCGTGCAGATGCGCGGCAAGGTGGCGGAGGGCCACCCCAATCCCACACCGCTGTTCGACCTGAAGCATGACCGCGGCGGCATGGTGGATATCGAGTTCACCGTGCAGTACCTCGTGCTGCTGCATAGCGGGACCCATCCGCAGCTCACGCGTAACGCGGGCAATATTGCACTGCTGCGCGAAGCGGGTGAACTGGGGCTGATCGACGCCCCGCTGGCGGTGCAGGTCGGCGACGCCTACCGTCAGTTCCGCGCGCTACAGCATCAGCTGCGGCTCGACGGGCAGGGCCAGGCGCGCGTGCCGGCCGAGCAGGTGGCCGAACAGACGGCGCACGTACGGGCGCTCTGGCAGGCCGTATTCGGTGCCGGCTGATCCGGGCCGGGACGGCGCGACATGGCCAGGCGTGCTGGCCGCCATCGGCGCGGTGTGGATACTGTCCGCGCTGATGAGCTTCGTGCCATGGCTGCACGCGCACGGCCTCTACCTGCGCGACGCCGTGCGGACCGGCAACGAGTGGTGGCGACTGGTCACCGCAATGTGGGTCCACCTGGACTGGCGCCACTGGCTTGCTGATAGCTGTGCCGCGGCGGGTTTGCTGCTGCTGGCTGGTCGTGCGGCGCGCGCGAGAGAGTCGTTGCTGGTATTGGCGGTCTGCGGCATCGTCGTGCAGGTGGCGCTGCTGCGCATGCCCGCGATCGGCTGGTATGGCGGATTGTCGGGCGCGCTGCACGGGCTGGCGCTCTGGGGCGCACTGAGCCTGTTGCGCGAGCCGGGCTTGCTGCGTGCGATCGGTGTGCTGCTGAGCCTCGGCGTGATCGTCAAGGTGTGGCTCGAACAATCGTGGCTCGCGCCGGTGGTGTTCGATCCGTCATGGGGGTTTGGCGTAGTCCGTGCCGCCCATGCGGCCGGCGCCGTGGCCGGACTCGCTTGCTGGCTGCTGCAGGACTGGTGGCGGGGCCGGCGCGCGCGGGCCCCGCATTGACGCCTGCGTCGCTTAACCGCGCCGCCGCAGCGCGAAAGCCAGCATTCCGATCACGCCCAGTGCGGCTGCCAGCCATGGCATTACCGCGCCGCCACCACCACCGCCACCACCACCGCCTCCACCGCCGCCGGATTGCGAAGCAGCCGGCGGAGCCGCGCTGACGTTGGCCGCCGCGCTCAGCGCCGCATCGGCATCGAGCAGGCCCGCGCCACAAACGCCCTGGTTGGTCGTGCAGTAGGTGCCGGACGGATGCGGCCGCGCCGAACTCTTCAGCGCGGCAGTCACCTGTGCTGGCGTCAATGACGAGTTCACGGCCAGCATCAGCGATACCACGCCCGATACCATCGGCGCCGCGAAACTGGTGCCCTGGGAGTTGCTGATCGTGTATGTGCCCAGCGAGGTCGTGCCGTTGTTGAATAGCGTGCGGATAAACGACGGGGCGGTCGTGCAAGTCCCGTTCTGGACCTTGGAATTGCCGCAGCCGCCGCCCGGTGCGCTGATGGTGACGTTTGAGCCCACATTGGCGTAGCTTGCGTTTTCGCCGTCGTTGGCATGCGCGGTCACGGCAATCACGCCGCTGCAATCGGCCGGCGCTTCCAGCGCCCCGGCGTTGTTGCCGGAGGCCACGACCACGGATACGCCACGCGCGACCACGTCGTTGATGGCCTGTTGTTCGATGCTCGTGCAAGTGCCGCCGCCGAGGCTGATGTTGACCACGCGCGCCGGGTTCGGGTTGTCCGGCACACTGGGAACGCTGAGTCCGGCGGCCCAGCGCAGGCCGTCCACGGTGTCGGACAGCAAAGCGCCGCAGCGGCCAGAGACGCGCACGGGCAAGATGCGCGTGTTCCAGTCGACGCCGGCAATGCCCTGTGCATTGTTGGTCACGGCGCCCAGCACGCCCGCTACCCGCGTGCCGTGCCAGCTGTTGACGGTCGCATCCTGTGTCGGGGTGGAACTGCCCGGGCAAAGGAAGCCCGCCGGGACGTTGTCGCCTGTGTCCGTGGCGTCGCTGTCGCGGCCGTCGCCATCGTTGGAAATCGTGGCGTTGCTGATGAAGTCGTAGCCAGGCAGCAGCTTGCCGGACAGGTCCGGATGGGGCAGGGTGCCGGTGTCGAGCACTGCCACGACCATATTCGTACTGCCGCGCGAGCGGTCCCATGCATGCGGCAGGTTGGCGCCGCCCGTGACGGTGCCGGTGCCCATCATGTAAGGCTGTGCCGAGGCGAATTCAGGGTCGTTGGGCAGCGTGTCGTGCAGGTGCAACCAGCGATCAGGCACGGCATCTGCGACGCGCGGATCCTGCCGCAACTTGGCCGCCAGTCCTTCCGGGTCGGCATGGCTGCCATCCGCGGTTCCAAGCAGTTGCAAATTGCCTGCCATGCTTCGCCGCACGGCAAGGTTGACCCCTGACTGGCTCCGCAGGTGCTCCAGACGGTCTTCGGAAGCCGTCGCGCTTTGCTTGGCGTCCGCCATTGCGCCGGAAGCACCGCCGACAGCGGACGCGCTGGGCACCATGTTGGCATCACGCCAGCGAACGATAACATTGCCCGTATAAACCGGCGCCGCGCGGACGCCATCACCGGCCACCGCGGCAGGGACGCATGCCGCCCAGGACAGCACTGCCATCAGGGCAGCCGACCATCGGGCGGCAACGGCGCGGCCAGAACGAAAAACGGGGTGCGACGGACGCAGCATGAACACCTCCCGGTGCGTCCCGGCGGGCTCGCCTCATGGCGCCGACCTGGGGACGATGCTATGTAGCGAATACGATCCAGTCGGATTCCGCAAGTGTGGCGAAGGCTTAACCCGTCCAAGTATGGTCCGGTAGCCCACGCAGCCTAGCTGGCCGGCATGTCGCGGCTGACGGGCATCGTGTGGTTCGGCTTGAGCACCCGGTCCGGCTCGGCGGTGCCGACGCGCGGCGCCGCGCGCAGGGTGGCGAGTGCCTGGTCCATGGTGGTGTCCGGCGACGCGCTGATCGCCGTCACAAGCCATATCCCGCCCGACAGCGGCCGCTTGACCACGAAGCGGATCGGCCCTTCGATGGTGTCGAGCAGCTTGCCCGCTTCTTCGGAGATGATCACGTCGGGCGCCGTGAAGCGGACCATGATGTCGCCCACCACGCGGTCAGCCGTGATGGCGCCGCGCGGCGGTTGCGATGCCTTGGGCTGGGCCTGGCACCCGGGCAGCGCCAGCAGTGCCACGGTGGCGGCCGTCGCGGCGGCCAGTGCCGGCACGAAGGCGCGCGAGCGGCCGGCGGTCGGCAGTGGGCGGGTCATGGTTTGCTCCTGTGAATGCGTGAAAAGTTGCGGCGGCGACGGATGCCAAGCCCTTGGGCGCTCAGCCGGCGCTACGCCGCGCGCGCCTGCCTTCCTTGCCGCCGCCGGCCGCGCGCGCGCCTTGCGCTAGCATTTCCTCGGCATGCTGGAGGGTGGTGGCGGTCACCGTCGCGCCGCCGAGCATGCGCGCGGTTTCCACCACGCGGCCTGCGGCATCGAGCGCGCGGATGCGCGAACGCGTGACGGAGCCGGCCCCGTCGCCGGTGGTTTCCTTGCTTACCAGCAAGTGATGTCCGGCCTGTGCGGCCACCTGCGGCAGGTGCGTCACGCACAGGACCTGGCGTGCGCGGCCGAGTTCCTGCAGGCGCCGGCCGACCACTTCGGCCACGGCGCCACCAATGCCGGTGTCGACTTCGTCGAAGATCAGCGTCGGCGTAGGCGCGGCTTCGCTGGTGATGACCGAGATGGCCAGGCTGATGCGGGCGAGTTCGCCGCCCGATGCGACCCGGGCCAGCGGCCGGGCACTGACGCCGGCATGGCCGGCCACCAGGAATTCCATCTGCTCCAGGCCATAGCTCTGGCCTTCGTCGAGCGGGTTGAGCGCGGCGACGAAGCTGCCGCCCGCCATCGACAGGCCCTGCATGGCTTCGGTGACGGCCGCGGACAGCGCTTCGGCGGCTACCTTGCGCGCCTGGCTCAGGTGCTGGGCCAGCGTCAGGTAGGCGGCCTTGGCGGCGGCCTCGCGCGCTAGCACCTTGTTGATGTCCTGCGCCGACTGCAGGTCGTCGAGCTGCTGGCGGCGCGCCACCAGTTCGTCGGCGAGCTGCTCGGGCGGCAGCCGGTATTTGCGCGCCGTGGTGTGCAGCGCCTGCATGCGTTCGTTGACGGCTTCGAGCCGTTCGGGATCGAGTTCGAGCCGGTCGACATAGCGCATCAGCGAATGCGCGGCTTCCTCGGCCTGCACCTGTGCGGGCTCCAGCGCAGCCAGCACGTCGCGCAGCGACGGGTCGACATCGGCGAGCTGCTGCACGCGGTGCACGATGGAATTCAGCGCCGACAGCACTGAACCGTCGGCTTCGGACAGCGCGTCGAGCGCGGCACGGCTGCCGTCGATCAGGCCCGCGGCGTGCGACAGGCGGTTGTATTCGGCCTGGATCTCTTCCCATTCTCCGGCCTGCGGCGCGAGCTTTTCCAGCTCGCCAACCTGCCATTCCAGCCGTTCGCGTTCAAGCTGCATCTCGCGCGACTGGTGTTCCACGGTCTCGCGCTGCCGCACGCAAGCACGCCACGCGCGCCAGGATTCCGCCACGGCGCCAGCCTGCTGGGTCAGCCCGGCGTGCGCGTCGAACAGCAGACGCTGGGCGTCGGGGCGCAGTAGTTGCTGGTGCGCGTGCTGGCCGTGAATGTCTACGAGCTGGTCGCCGACCTCGCGCAATTGGGCCAACGTCGCGGCCGCGCCATTAATGAAGGCCTTGCTGCGGCCGCTGCCGTCCACCGTGCGTCGCAGCAGCACCGTGCGCACATCGCCGTCCTCGTCGACGCCGAGTTCGCGTTCCTCGAGCCACGCGTCGAGTGCCGCATGGGTCGAAAAGGTGGCGCTGATGCTCGCGCGCGCGGCGCCTTCTCGGACCACGCCGGCATCGGCGCGTTCGCCGAGCACGAGTGCCAGCGCATCGATCAGGATCGACTTGCCGGCGCCGGTTTCTCCGGTGAAGACGGTGAAACCGGACTGGAAATCGAGGTCGAGCGTATCGACGATGACGAAATCACGGATGGACAGGCTGCGCAGCATCGTGGCGGTGAAAAGTTTCGGTCGGTGCGGACGGAAGGCGCTGGGCCTCAGGCTCAGAGCCGGTTGTCCTCGGTCGGATACTCGTGCCAGTGCAGCTTCTTGCGCAGCGTGGCGTAGTAGTTGTAGCCCACCGGGTGCAGCAGCTGGATGGTCTTCTTCGAGCGCCGCACGACGATGCGATCGCCCGGCAGCAGCGAGGTCAGCGACTGCATGTCGAAGTTGACGCTGGCATCGCGCGCCGTGGCGACCTCGATCGTAACCTCCGCCTCCTGCGGCAGCACGATCGGCCGGTTGGACAGCGAATGCGGGGCAATCGGCACCAGCACCAGGCCGGACAGCGTCGGATGCAGGATCGGGCCGCCGGAAGACAGTGCATACGCCGTCGAACCGGTCGCGGTGGACACGATCAAGCCGTCCGAACGCTGGTTGTACATGAAATAGCCATCCACCGACACGGCCAGTTCGACCATGCCCGAAATGCCCGAGCGGTTGACCACCACGTCGTTAAGCGCCAGCGCCGAGAAAATCGGACTGTCGTCGCGCACCACGCTCGATTCCAGCAGCAACCGGGTTTCGGCTTCGTAGCGGCCTTCCAGCATGTCGGGCAGCACCGACTGCACGTTTTCGAGCGGGATGTCGGTCATGAAACCGAGCCGGCCGTGGTTGACGCCGATCAGCGGCACATTGTGGCCGGCAAGCTGGCGGGCAATGCCAAGCAGCGTGCCGTCGCCGCCGAGCACCACGGCCACGTCGGCTTCCCGGCCGATCTCCTCGGCGGTCAGGGCAGGGTAGCCGGTCAGCCCCGTGGCCTGCGCGGTCTCGCGCTCGAATACCACATCCTGGCCATTCCGGAGGATGTAGGACGCAAGCTCCTCCAGCGGGCCTTCGATGCCAGCAGTCGAGTACCGGCCCACGAGGGCCACGGTCTTGAATGGGGTGCGCAAGGCGCTGGTTTTCTGGGGGGCAGACATGCCGGGATTAGACCATACCGCTGTGACCGTTGTCAGCATGGGCCGGGCGCGCCACCGGGCACCTGCCGTGCGGGCGCCCGAAGCCGTAAAACTTGCGTAAAATCGGGGCATCATGGATGAACGTTCGAAAACGCTGCTCAAGACCCTGATTGAGCGCTACATTGCCGAAGGCCAGCCGGTCGGTTCCCGGACCTTGTCCAAGTATTCCGGACTGGACCTGTCGCCGGCCACGATCCGCAATGTGATGTCCGATCTGGAGGAGATGGGCTTCATCTCCAGTCCGCACACGTCGGCGGGGCGCATCCCCACGCCGCGCGGGTACCGCCTGTTCGTCGACACCATGCTGACGGTCAAGCAGATCGAACGCGGCGGCCTGGAAATGACGGAGCTGGCTGGGCAGATCCAGGGCCAGCTCGGCGGCCAGCAGCTCGGGCCGCAGCGCATGATCACGGCAGCCGCGCGCACCTTGTCGAACCTCTCGCACTTCGCCGGCGTGGTCATGACGCCGCGGCGCGCGCAGTCGTTCCGGCAGGTCGAATTCATGCGGTTGTCGGACAAGCGCATCCTGCTGATCATCGTCAGCCCTGAAGGCGACGTGCAGAACCGGATCATCCAGACCGAACTGTCGTACACGCCGGCGCAACTGATCGAAGCGGCGAATTTCTTCAACTCGCACTATGCGGGCATGAGCTTCGATGCCGTGCGCGACCACCTGCGCGTGGAGCTGCAGGACCTGCGCCGCGACATGTCGCAGCTGATGCAGGCGGCGGTCGAGGCGGGCAGCAGCGCCATGGAAGAGGAGGACGATCACCTCTATATCAGTGGCGAACGCAAGCTGCTCGAAGTCGAGGACCTGGCTTCCAGCATGGACAAGCTGCGGCGGCTGTTCGACGTGTTCGAGCACAAGACCAGCCTGCTCCAGCTGCTGGATGTCTCCAGCCATGCGCAGGGCGTGCAGATCTTCATCGGCGGCGAAAGCCAGCTCGTGCCGATCGAGGAGATGGCCGTGATCACCGCGCCGTATGAGGTCGACGGCCAGATCGTTGGTACGCTGGGGGTCATCGGCCCGACCCGCATGGCCTATGAGCGCGTGATTCCGATTGTCGACATCACCGCACGCCTGCTGTCGAGCGCACTGAGCCAGAACTAGGACCCGACCCGCGGGTCACACAGTCTGCGTCCCCATTTCCACAGCCCGGCGGCAGCGGCTGCCCGGCCATACCGGAAGCGACATGACGTTTTCTCCCGAACCGGCCTACCAGCACGGCCAGGCGCCGCGCACGGCCATTTTGCTGGTCAACCTGGGCACGCCCGACGCGCCGACCCCGAAGGCGGTGGGGCGCTACCTGAAGGAATTCCTGTCCGATCCGCGCGTGGTCGAGATTCCGCGCCTGGCCTGGCTGCCGCTGCTGCATGGCGTGATCCTGCCGTTGCGCGCGCGCGCGTCGGCACTCAAGTACGAATCGATCTGGCTGCGCGAGGCGCATATGACCGGATCGCCGCTGCTCGTGCACAGCGAACGCCAGGCGCACGCGCTGCAGCGCCTGTTCAACCAGCAGGGCTACGAGGTCACGGTGGCGTGCGCGATGCGCTACGGCAATCCGTCGATCGCCTCCGTGCTGGAGGCGCTGCGCCGCCAAGGGACGGAGCAGGTACTGGTGCTGCCGATGTATCCGCAGTACTCCGGTACCACCACGGCCACGGCGTTCGACGAGGTGTTTCGCGTACTCGGCCAGTGGCGCAACCAGCCCGAAATCCGGCTTGTGAAGCATTTCCATGACCATCCCGCCTATATTGCGGCGCTCCACCAGCAGGTTGGCGCGTATTGGGCGCAGCACGGCATGCCGGATTTCGCGCGCGGCGACAAGCTGATCCTGTCGTTTCACGGCGTGCCGCGCCGGACGCTGGAACTGGGCGATCCTTACCATTGCGAGTGCCTGAAGACCGGCCGCCTGCTTGGCGATGCACTGGGCTTGCAGCCGGGTCAGTATCAGGTGACGTTTCAGTCTCGTTTTGGCAAGGCCGAGTGGCTGCAGCCTTATACCGCTCCGACGCTGGCCGAGCTTGGCAAAGTGGGCGCCGGCCGCGTTGACGTGTTCTGCCCGGGCTTTCCGGCAGACTGCATCGAGACCCTGGAAGAAATCGCCATGGAAGGACAAACGGAGTTCATGGTCGCCGGCGGCAAGGAATTCCACTTCATCCCATGCATGAACGACGCCCAGCCCTGGATCGCGGCACTGGCCGAGATTGCCTTGCAGCACGTGCAGGGCTGGCCGCTGAACATGCCGCATGCGCATGAACTCGAAGCGCGCCGCAGCCGCGCGCAGACTCGCGGAGCCGCAGCATGAATATCAGTTTCGAACCCGATGCGCGGTTGCGTATCGACAAATGGTTATGGTGCGCGCGTTTCTTCAAGACGCGCTCGCTGGCGGCCGAGGCCGTGGAGCGCGGCAAAGTGACGGTCAATGGCCAGCCGTGCAAGAATTCGCGCGAGGTCAAGCCCGGCGACACGATCGTGCTGGAAGCCCACCAGCAGCGCTGGGAACTCGTGGTGAAGGGCATCGCACCGGCGCGCGGTTCGGCGCCGGTGGCGCAGACGCTGTATGCCGAAACCGAGGCCAGCCAGGCGCGTCGCCAGGCCGAAACGGAACAGCGCCGCTACCAGCCAGAGCCGTCGTCCCAGTTGCAGGGCCGCCCGACCAAGCGGGACCGGCGGCGCATCGACGATTTCAGGAGTTGAATACAACAACGCAGCCGAACCGGCCGAAACCGGTCGGCCGCGCGGGCAGAATCGACGTCAACCGCGATGGCTTTAAGGGTTGACGTATTGGACGATGTAATGTTTGAACACAGCCTTGCCGCTGCCATACTCGGTATCGCGCGGAGTGAGCGCGCCGGACAGGCAGATAAAGACCGTCATTACTGACAGTGCGGCAAGCAGGCAGAGCGTCACGACAGGCAGCTTGTGCATGGCCAACCTTTCGGAAGAGGCACAAATGTGAATCAACTCCGGCCCCCCGGTATTTTTGTCATTTTTCTTGATAAGAATCTTAGTGAGTGCAGTGCACCAAAGCAATAAGCGGTCGATTGCATAAGGGGGGCGTTTGTAACGGTGTGTTTCGGAGTCTCTTTGCAACCACTCTTGAAAATCCACGGTTTGGTACAACATCCCCGTGACACACGCCGATTTACCCACCGCGGCCCGCATTGGCCGGTCGCGATAATGTATTGATACGGATCGACATGGAAGAACAGAAGCAGACGCCATCCACCCCGACGCCTGACACGGCCGCCGAAGCGGCCGCCAATGCCGCAACGGCTGCGCCCGAAACTGCCGGCGCGGATGACGTGGCGGCGCAGCTTGCCGCGCTGGAAGCCAAGGCGCGCGAGCACTACGACATGTACGTGCGTGCTGTCGCGGAGGGTGAAAACATCCGCCGCCGGGCGCAGGACGACGTGTCCAAGGCGCACAAGTTCGCCATCGAGAATTTTGCCGACAACCTGCTGCCCGTCATGGACAGCCTGCAGGCTGCGCTGGCAGATGGCTCGGGCGATATTGCCAAGCTGCGTGAAGGTGTCGAGCTGACCGCGCGCCAGCTGTCGGCCGCCTTCGAGCGCGGCAAGATCGTGGAACTGAACCCGGTCGGCGAGAAGTTTGACCCGCATCGCCACCAGGCCATCTCGATGGTCCCGTCCGAGCAGGAGTCGAACACCGTCGTGGCCGTGCTGCAGCGCGGCTATACGATTGCGGATCGCGTGCTGCGTCCGGCGCTGGTGACGGTATCGGCCCCCAAGTAAGCGGTAGCGGCGGGCTCGCCTGATGCGCCCGCAGGCTTTGCCCAACGACGCCCCAGCGCCATCCTGGCCCTGGGGCGTCTTGCCATTCCGGGAGGTATGACATGAGCGATGCAGCAGCCGGAACCCCCGCGTCCTCCGACGCGCACCTTGACCACCGCGCGTTCGACGCATTCGGCATGCAGTCGGTGGACAGCACGTCGATCGACGCCGCCGTGGCCGCGGCCGGCGACAAGCTGGTGTGCGTATTCTTCTGGGGCGTGGACTGTTTCAACTGCGAGATGGCGAAGAAGGCCATGCTGGCCAATCCGGAGCCGATCCGCGCGCTGGACCTGCACTGGCTGCATGCCAATGTCTATGCGCATCCCGACCTTGGCCGGCGCTTCGGGCTGCATGGCATCCCGGTCTTCATGTTCTTCCGGAACGGCAAGAAGCTTGGCCGGGCCACCGGGTGGCACGGCCATGGCCAGTTCGCGGCGGCCGTGGCCAATGCGCGGCTGAAGTCGGAAGGCAAGCCGCTGGCCGGCTAACCGTTTATCCGGCTAACGGGACAGCGCATAGCCAAGCCGGAACTGCCAGGGAACCTTCTGGTTGTAGTCGAGCAGGCTCTCCCCGTAGCCGACGAAATACCCTGCCATCAGGTACCCCGCCGTGCCCGGAATGAGCTGCGCAAGCGGATAGGTCACGCGCGCGTCGACACTGCCGTACCACTTGCGTGTGCCCTTGCGCACGGTTGCGGCGAATTCCCACGAATCCGCTTTGCCATAAGCCACGTCCAGATCCATGTACCCGCGGTAATGCGCGATGTCGGGGTTGTCGTTCTTTTCCAGGTAGGCGTAGAGCTTGGGCGCGACGCGCCAGTGCCAGTCGTTCTGGTCGCCGAAATAGAAGGTCGGCTTGAGAAAGACCGTGTTGATGCTGCGTGATTGGTCGCCGTCACGCCCGTTTGACTCGTGCTCGAATCCGGTGGCCAGCGACAGGCGGCTGATGGCGCGGTTGTGCACGCCGGTGTCCGACAGGTAGTAGTAGAAACTCGGCCGGTAGTTGGTGTCGCGAAACGGCTTGGACTCCTCCGACAAGTCCCACAGCGAGAACTGCGTGTACCCGAAGTAGAGATTGTCGATCAAGCGTCGCGACGCCGGATCGGTGCCTTCGAAGATCCGGTACTTGAAGCTGAGCTGGAATTTCGCGTTGCCGCCGTCGTGTGCGCCGACGATGAAGTACATCGGATCGTTGAACGACAGGCGCGCGCTGTCGCGCAGGTCGGCGGGCGCGGGTGCCGGCTGGATGGCGGAGGCGACGGGCACTATTGGGGCTGGCGTTTCGGCGGACAGGGTCTCATGGGTTGGCGCGAATGGGGCGGTGGCCAAGGGCGTAGCGGCAGGCTGGTCGGGCGTCGCCTGTTGGTTCAGCGTGACGAGCACGGGTGCAGCGTCGATGCCGATGGCATCAAGGCGCACCGTGCCGCGCAGCCCCGGCGGTAGCTCGGCCGCATAGCGGATCGTCCGGTTTTCGCCTTTGCGCAGGGAAAGCACGGCGGGGCCAGGCTCCGTGCGCCGCAGCACGAGTTTCACGGGCGCCTGCAGGTCGCCCGAGGCCGTGACCTCAAGCGTGTCGGGTACCGCGTACCGCCGGGTGCCGGTTTCCGCGCTGATCAGCAGGGTGAGCGTGAGTGGTCGGGTGCCGTCGATGACGCGGGCAGGCTGGAGCATCGAGACCGCGGCGTGGCCGGAGAGGGGCCACGCACAGGCGAGCAGCAGGCATAGCCGTCCCCAGGTCGTTGAAGTCTGGAGCATGTCGGTAGGCGCCTTGTCCGGCTGGACGGTGGGCGCAGGCGGATGGCAATGCGCGCAAGCCTACCACGTCACTCGGCGACATTTGTGACGAATTGTACGCAGGCGGCGCGGCCCGCCCCTGCCATTCGAGTTCAGCGCGACGCGCGGCGCCTTACGGAGTCGACGTATTGCGCGCCGTCCGGCGGCAGCCCCGAACGCTGTGCCTGCCACAGCATCTCGCCCAGACACTCCATGATCTGGTGCTGGGCTTCGTGTGGCGAATCGAGCCGCTGTGTCAGGGCTTCATAGGCCTGGCGGATGCCCGGCGGCTGGTCGATCGACACCTGCTCGGAGATCGACAAGTGCATGGACAGGTGCAGGAAAGGATTGGTCTGGCCCTGCTCGGGGGTGTAGTCCTGCGCCAGCGCGCCTTCGGTATCGGTGAGCAGCGCGTGATATTCGGGGTGCTCGCGGATCCAGTCGACGGCAATGGCTTCCAGCGGGGTCAGGACGCCGCCGGTGAGTTGCTTCTGCCAGGCATCGCAGAAAAATCGGCGGACTTCTTCACGGGACGGATTGAACATGATGGCGGCATTGTAAACGAGCGCTCTCACCCGTGCTGACGGTGGCGCCGGCGCCATTAGAATGCGGGGTTGGCCAATTTGCCGTGCTGCCCCAATTTCCATGACCGCTACCACGCCCGCTGCCTCCGAGCGCGCCCGCGAAAAATTCGTCGGCGTGCTGCTGATCGCCCTGTCGGCGAGCGCCTTCGGCGCCATGGCCATCTTTGCGCGATTCGCCTACGAGGCCGGCGCCGATGTCTATGGCTTGCTGACGGTGCGGTTCACGCTGGCCGCTGTGGCGCTGGCCTTTGTCATGCGGGCGCGCGGCATCCAGTTGCCATCGTGGGGGCGCGTCTTGGCGCTGGCAGCCATGGGGGGCATCGGGTACGTCGGCCAGTCGTTCTGCTTCTTCAGCGCGCTCAACCATGCGCAGGCGAGCCTGGTGGCCTTGCTGCTTTACCTGTATCCGTTGTTCGTCACGATCCTGGCGGCAATCTTCCTCAAGGAGCGGTTGACCACGGCCGCCGTCATTGCGCTGGTACTGTGTTCGGTGGGCGCGGGGCTCACGGTTGGCGGCGGGGAGGGCAGCCCGCTCGGGATTGCACTGGGTCTGGCGGCCGCCGTGATCTACTCGGTGTACATCATCGTCGGCGCGCGCGTCACGGCGGGCGTCAATGCGATTGCCACGACCACGGTGATCTGCACCGCGGCGGCACTGGTCTACGGCACGGTCAGCGTGCTGCGGATCGGCGCGGGCGTGCCGCCGCAGTTTCCGGCCACCGCCGGCGGCTGGCTCGCGATGCTCGGCATTGCGCTGCTGTCCACGGTGCTGGCTATCCTGACTTTCTTTGCCGGCTTGCAGCGCCTGGGCGCCGCGCAGGCGTCGATGCTGTCGACGCTGGAGCCGGTCGTCACCGTCGCCCTGGCCGCCGTGCTGCTGGGCGAGCACATCAGCGGCGCGCAGGCGGTCGGCGGTGGGCTGATTCTGGCTGGCGTGCTGTGGCTGACCCGCCGTGCGAGCGGATCGGGCGAAGTACAACAGAATTGAATTTCCTGATCAAAGCACCTGTACGCGGGCCCTTTGGCCCTTGGGTACAATTCGCGTTCCCTTTCACACCCATGTACAGGAACGAGCGCATGACCCAGATCGATCAGGCAGCCCTGGCCCAGTTGTTCACCGAAGCCCGCACGCACAACGTGTGGCAAGATCGTCACGTGGACGATGCCGTGCTGCAACAGGTCTATGAAGCCGTGAAGTTCGGCCCGACGGCTGCCAATAGCTGCCCGATGCGCATCGTCTTCGTCAAGAGCGCTGCCGAGAAGGCCCGCCTGGTCGAGTGCGTGTCGGCTGGTAACACCGAAAAGACGCGCTCGGCGCCGGTCACGGCGATCATCGCGTTCGACAAGGCCTTCCACGACCAGTTGCCCAAGCTGTTCCCGCATGCCGATGCACGCTCGTGGTATGCCGGCAACGATGCCAAGATCGCCCGCGATGCGCTGATGAACAGCTCGCTGCAAGGTGGCTATTTCATCCTGGCCGCACGCGCCATGGGCCTGGATTGCGGCCCGATGGGCGGCTTCGACGCGGACAAGGTCAATGCCGCGTTCTTCCCGGACGGCAAGTGGGAAGTCAACTTCCTGTGCAACCTCGGCTATGGCGAGGGCGACAAGCTGCACCAGCGCCTGCCGCGCCTGTCGTTCGAAGAGGCCTGCCGCATCGTCTGATCCGGCACGTCGCGCGCGACATGAAAAAAGACCCGCCTTGGCGGGTCTTTTTCGTTTGTGGCGGTGTTCAGCCTTGCGGCGCTTCGGTCTTGTCGCGGTACTCGCACAGCGGCTCGATCACGCAATGCCAGCACTCCGGCTTGCGCGCCTTGCAGACGTAGCGGCCGTGCAGGATCAGCCAGTGGTGGGCATCGTGCAGGAACTCCCTGGGCACAACCTTGAGCAGCTTGTCCTCGACGATCTGCACGTTCTTGCCGGGTGCAAGGCCGGTGCGGTTGGCCACACGGAAGATGTGGGTGTCGACGGCAATCGTCGGCTCGCCGAAAGCGGTATTCAGTACCACGTTGGCGGTCTTGCGGCCCACGCCGGGGAGCGCTTCCAGCGCGGCGCGGTCCGGCGGCACTTTGCCGCCGTGCTGCTCGACCAGGATGCGGCAGGTCTGCATCACATGCTTCGCCTTGGTCTTGTAGAGCCCGATGGTCTTGATGTACGCGCTCAGCCCTTCCTCGCCGAGATCCAGCATCTGCTGCGGCGTGTGAGCGACCGGGAACAGCCGGCGCGTGGCCTTGTTGACGCCGACATCGGTCGCCTGCGCCGACAGCAGTACGGCGATCAGCAGTTCGAACGGGGAGCTGTATTCCAGTTCGGTGGCCGGCGCGGGATTGACCTCGCGCAGGGTCTCGAACAGCGCATGAACCTTGGCGGCATTCATCGTTCTGGTGGCGTCGGTTTGTCGTTGTTGTTGTCGCCCGCATTGCCGTTGTCTGGCGTGGCGGTGCTGCTGCGCGCGGCCTGCTGCTTCTGGCGCGCGCGTTCGATGGCGGCCTGGATGATGGCACGCTTGCGTTCTTGCGCGGCGCGTTCAGTTTCGGATTGCGCGGCTTCCGCCTGCAGGGCCTCGAGCTTGGCGGCGGCCTTGGCCGCGAGGCGCGCGTCGTTTTCCTCACGCTCGCGTACCAGCCGCAGTTTGCGCGCGACGTAGCGCGCGTGCGCAGCGTCGGCCTGGTCCTGCGTCCAGGCGTCCCAGCCGGTGCGCTCGCCCGTGACGGGCACCATGTCGATGCAGTCGACCGGGCAGGGCGGCACGCAGAGGTCACAGCCCGTGCACAGCTCCGGAATGATCGTGTGCATCTGCTTGGCCGCGCCCGCGATGGCGTCGACCGGGCAGGCCTGGATGCACAGGGTGCAGCCGATGCACAGGCTTTCGTCGATCAGCGCAACGGCGCGCGGCTGCTCGACGCCGCGTTCGGGGTCGAGCGGAAGCGGTTCGGTGCCGAGCACCGCGGACAGGCGGCGGATTCCCTCCGCGCCGCCGGGCGGGCAGCGGTTGCACGCGGCTTCGCCGCTGGCCATGGCTTCGGCGTACGGACGGCAGCCGTTGAAGCCGCACTTGGTGCACTGGGTTTGCGGCAGCAGCGCCTCTAGGCGGTCTGCAAGGGTTTGGGCGGGACTCACGACAACAGCAGGAATGGCGGGAACAGGAATATTCGTGATGGCGGCAGGCTGCCGGCAACATCGCGGGCCGGCCTCTGCGGGCCGTGCGCCGCACGGATTATCCCCGATTTCACGATCGGGCAGAACCGGCCATCATGCGCGACGGCCAGCGGGCCAGAAGCCAGCGCGGGTGTGCCATAATCCGCGCAAACATCGACCCTTATCCCATGTCAAACGAGACCAGAACCAAGCGGGACCCAGAGGGCACGCGCCGCCGCATCCTGGCGGCGGCCACGGAGGAATTTGCCAAGGGCGGCCTGGCCGGCGCCCGAGTCGACCAGATTGCGCGCCGTGCCGAGACCAACGAGCGCATGCTGTACTACTACTACGGCAGCAAGGAAGGGCTCTTCCTGGCCGTGCTCGAGAAACAGTACGCCGAGTTCCGCGCCGATGAGGAACGGCTGCACATCACCGACGAAGACCCCGTCGCCGCGGTCCGCACGCTGGCCCGCTTCGTCTGGGACTGGTACTACCAGCACCCGGAGTTCATCCGGCTCGTCAACAGCGAGAACCTGCACGAGGCGCGCCACCTGAAGAAATCGGCGCAGCTGCACCAGCTCGTCAATCCGATCGTCAACGTGCTGGCGGATATCATCCGTCGCGGCCAGCAGCAGGGGCTGTTCCGCGACAACATCGACGTTCCGCAGTTCTACCTGACCATTTCGGCGCTGGGCTACTACGTGCTGTCCAACCGCTATACGATCAGCGCCGTGATCGGCAGGGACGTGGCTTCGCAGGACGAGCATGAACGTTTCGCCGAGCTGCACACCGACATGCTGCTGAGCTACCTGCGGCGCTGACGGGCGCGTGCATCCACAGCGCTGCTGAATGAAAAAACGCCCGCGGTTGCGGGCGTTTGTACGTGGCGGGCGATCAGGTCACCGGTGCTTGCGGATGAAATCGCGCAGCTGCGGATAGATTTCATCGCGCCAGCGGCGGCCCGAGAAGATCCCGTAGTGGCCGCACTTCGCCGCGGACAGATGGTGCTTGTGCGTCTTGGGAATGCCCGCGCACAGGTCGTGCGCCGCGGCAGTCTGGCCGGCGCCGGAGATGTCGTCGAGCTCGCCTTCAACGGTCAGCAGCGCGGTGCCCTTGATGTCCTGCGGGCGCACCGGGTTGCCGTCGATGGCCCACGTACCGTTGGCCAGCCGGAATTCCTGGAAGACCTCGCGAATCGTGTCGAGGTAGTACTCGGCCGCCATGTCGAGCACGGCGTTGTACTCGTCGTAGAAGCGTACGTGCGCTTCAGCATCGTCGGCGTCGCCCTGAAGCAGACTCAGGTAATAGTCGTAGTGCGACGACAGGTGGCGGTCCGGGTTCATCGCCACGAAGCCCGCATGCTGCAGGAAGCCCGGATAGACGCGGCGGCCGTGGCCTGGGTAATTGGCCGGCACGGTGTAGATCACGTTGTTCTCGAACCACTCGAACGACTTGTTGGTCGCCAGCGAGTTGACCGCGGTCGGGCTCTTGCGAGCGTCGATCGGTCCACCCATCATGGTCATGGTGAGCGGCGTCTTCTCGCCGGCCGAAGCCATCAGCGAGATCGCTGCCAACACTGGGACGGTCGGCTGGCACACGGAAATGACGTGGAGCTTGTCCGCGCCGATATGGCGAATGAACTCCTGAATGTAATAAATGTAGTCCGACAGGTGGAACGGGCCATGTTCGGCCGGCACCATGCGCGCGTCGACCCAGTCGGTCACGTAGACCTTGTGGTCCTGCAGCAGCGTGCGCACCGTGTCGCGCAGCAGCGTGGCGTGGTGGCCCGACAGCGGCGCGGCGACCAGCACCACGGGCTCGTCCTTGAGCAGCTTGATGGTGTCCGGATCATCGGCGTAGCGCTTGAAGCGGACCAGGCGGCAGAACGGCTTTTCCATGATGGTCTGTTCGACGATCGGGATTTCGCGGCCGTTCGAGCGTACCGACTTGATGTCGAACGCGGGTTTCTCGTATTCCTTTCCGAGCCTGTACAGGAGTTCGTAGCCGGCAGCCAGGCGGGGGGCGCCGGGAACCAGGGACAACGGGCTGAGGGGGTTGGTGAAAGTCTTGGCGGTCGCCTGTGCCCACGCGGTCAGCGGGTGCAGCATCGAACGCTGGAACTCATGCAGTTGGTAGAGCATGGCGGTCTGGCCTGGTGATACGAATACGATGAAAACGTCTTCTGGATGGGGGCACCATCGTCCGACTGTGTGCCGATTATGCACGCAACCGAACAATCGTGCTGTGCAGCATATACCCTAAGGTACGACGGCAACGGGGAAAAACAATAGCCCAAAGGCCTTAATTCCGCATGACAAAAAGGAATGACAAAAAGAAAAAGGCAGCCGTGGCTGCCTTTTTCTGATGCATGCTTCATGCCAGTGCTGCCCTGGTGTCGGCAGCACTGCACAATGCGGTCTTTACAGCACTGCCGCGATAGCGTCGACGACGGCGTCGATGTTGCGGCTGTTCAGCGCGGCGACGCAGATGCGGCCAGTACCGACGGCGTAAATGCCATGCTCGTTACGCAGGCGGTCGACTTGCGCCGAGGTCAGGCCCGAGTACGAGAACATGCCGCGCTGCGCCTTCACGAACGAGAAGTCGGTCTTCACGCCCTTGGCGGCCAGCTTGTCGACCAGCGCATGGCGCATCAGCTTGATGCGGTCGCGCATTTCGGCCAGTTCCTCTTCCCACATGGCGCGCAGTTCCGGGCTGTTCAGCACGGTAGCCACCACGGTGCCGCCGTGGGTCGGCGGGTTCGAGTAGTTGGTACGAATGACGCGCTTGACCTGGGACAGCACGCGCTGGGCTTCTTCCTTGCCGGTCGTGACGATCGACAGGGCGCCCACGCGCTCGCCGTACAGCGAGAAGCTCTTCGAGAACGAACTCGACACGAAGAACGGCAGACCCGAATCCGCGAACAGGCGCACGGCGGCGCCGTCCGGATCGATGCCGTCGGCAAAGCCCTGGTAGGCCATGTCGAGGAACGGGATCAGGTTGCGGTCCTTGATCAGCGCGACCACTTCCTTCCACTGGTCGGCCGACAGGTCGACGCCGGTCGGGTTGTGGCAGCAAGCGTGCAGCACGACGATCGTGTTGGCCGGATACGATTTCAGCGATTCCACCATGCCGGCGAAGTTCAGGCCGTGGGACGGGGCGTCGTAGTAGGCGTAGTTCACGACCTCGAAGCCGGCGGCTTCGAACAGGGCGCGGTGGTTTTCCCAGCTCGGGTCGCTGATGGCGACCTTCGAGGTCGGGTAGAGGCGCTTCAGGAAGTCGGCGCCGATCTTCAGCGCGCCGGTACCGCCGAGCGCCTGAGCCGTCACAACACGGCCTTCCGTGATCAGCGGCGATTCCTTGCCGAACAGCAGCGACTGCACGGCCTGGTCATAGGCGGCAATGCCTTCGATCGGCAGGTAGCCGCGCGGCGTGGCGGTGGTCAGGCGCGCCTTTTCCGCTTCCTGCACGGCGCGCAGCAGCGGAATTTTCCCTTCGTCGGTGAAGTACACGCCAACGCCCAGGTTCACCTTGGTGGCGCGGGTGTCGGCATTGAAAGCTTCATTCAGGCCCAGGATCGGGTCGCGCGGGGCCATTTCGACGGCAGAAAACAAACTCATTTGGACTCTCGTGGTCGGCAATGTAAGAAAACGGGAAGGCGTAGAATGCTTCGGACTGCGCTGGGGGGCGTGCGGCAGACCTGCTTGCGGGCGTTGACTGACTTGAAGCTAGGCTGTGCAACCCCAAGATTCTAGCGTATCTGCCCCCGCACTCGCCCCCTTTTCTCAGGTTTTTCCCCTAGTCGCCTATGTCAAACCTTGCCGAAGTCGCGCCGGCCCTGGACGAAGACAAAATCGTCACTTTTCCGGGTTCGCCGTTCCAGCTCTACCAGCCGTTCCCGCCGGCGGGCGACCAGCCGGAAGCGATCCGGCAACTGGTTGAAGGGGTGGAGGACGGCCTGTCGTTCCAGACGCTGCTTGGCGTGACGGGCTCCGGCAAGACTTACACGATGGCCAACGTGATTGCGCGCATGGGGCGCCCGGCTATCGTCTTTGCACCCAACAAGACGCTGGCTGCCCAGCTCTACTCCGAATTCCGCGAGTTCTTCCCGCGCAATGCCGTTGAGTACTTCGTCAGCTACTACGACTACTACCAGCCCGAGGCCTACGTCCCGCAGCGCGACCTGTTCATCGAGAAGGATTCATCGATCAATGAGCACATCGAGCAGATGCGCCTGTCGGCCACCAAGAGCCTGCTGGAGCGCCGCGATACGATCATCGTGGCCACGGTGTCGGCCATCTACGGTATCGGCAACCCGAACGAATACCATCAGATGATCCTGACGCTGCGTACGGGCGACAAGATCAGCCAGCGCGACGTGATCGCGCGGCTGATCGCGATGCAGTACACGCGCAACGAAACCGATTTCCAGCGCGGCACCTTCCGCGTGCGCGGCGATACCATCGACATCTTCCCGGCCGAACACGCGGAAATGGCGGTGCGGCTCGAGATGTTCG
Source organism: Cupriavidus numazuensis (assembly GCF_905397435.1). GTDB lineage: Bacteria > Pseudomonadota > Gammaproteobacteria > Burkholderiales > Burkholderiaceae > Cupriavidus > Cupriavidus numazuensis. Next base: position 217,417 of record NZ_CAJPVI010000001.1, on the reverse strand, counting down.
ACGACGAAGTCGAGTCGCTGCAGTTCTTCGACCCGCTCACCGGCCGCGTGCGGCAGAAGATTCCGCGTTTCACCGTTTATCCGTCCAGCCACTACGTCACGCCGCGCGAAACCGTGCTGCGCGCGATCGAGGACATCAAGACCGAACTGCGCGACCGGCTCGAGTTCTTCCACAAGGAAAACCGGCTCGTGGAGGTGCAGCGTCTCGAGCAGCGCACGCGTTTCGACCTGGAGATGCTCTCCGAGCTGGGTTTCTGCAAGGGCATCGAAAACTATTCGCGCCACTTGTCCGGCGCGAAGCCCGGCGAGCCGCCGCCGACACTGGTCGATTACCTGCCGTCGGACGCGCTGATGTTCCTCGACGAATCGCACGTGCTGATCGGCCAGCTCAACGGCATGTACAACGGCGACCGCGCGCGCAAGACCACGCTGGTTGAGTACGGCTTCCGGCTGCCGTCCGCGCTCGACAACCGGCCGCTCAAGTTCGAGGAATTCGAGCGCAAGATGCGCCAGGTGATGTTTGTGTCGGCGACGCCTGCTCAGTTCGAGAAGGAACACGCCGGGCAGGTCGTGGAGCAGGTCGTGCGGCCGACCGGGCTGGTCGACCCGATCATCATCGTGCGGCCCGCTACGACGCAGGTCGACGACCTGCTGTCCGAGATCAACTTGCGCGTGGAGGCCGGCGAACGCGTGCTGGTGACCACGCTGACCAAGCGTATGGCCGAGCAGCTGACCGAGTTCCTGTCGGAGAACGGCGTCAAGGTGCGTTACCTGCACTCGGATATCGATACCGTGGAACGCGTCGAAATCATCCGCGACCTGCGACTGGGCACGTTCGACGTGCTGGTGGGCATCAACCTGCTGCGCGAAGGGCTGGATATCCCCGAGGTGTCGCTGGTCGCCATCCTCGACGCGGACAAGGAAGGCTTCCTGCGCGCCGAGCGTTCGCTGATCCAGACCATCGGCCGTGCCGCGCGCAACGTGAACGGGACCGCGATCCTGTACGCCGACCGCATCACCGATTCGATGCGCAAGGCCATCGACGAGACCGAGCGGCGCCGCGCCAAGCAGATGGCGTTCAACGAGGCCAATGGCATCACGCCGCGCGGCGTGGTCAAGCGCATCAAGGACATCATCGACGGCGTCTACGATGCGGGCGAGGTCAAGGCCGAACTGCTGGCAGCGCAGGAACGCGCGCGCTACGAGGACATGAGCGAGAAGCAGGTCTCCAAGGAAATCAAGCGGCTTGAGAAGCTCATGATGGATCACGCCAAGAACCTCGAATTCGAAAAGGCGGCGCAGGTGCGCGACCAGCTCGCCAAGCTCAAGGCGCAACTGTTCGGCGCCAGTGGCGAGGAAGCGCCATTGCCGCCGGTGTAGCGCCGCGGCGGCGCGCCGTGCACGGGCTGGCCTATAGTGAAAAGCGTCACGCCAGATCAGGAGACGCGCCATGGTCAAGCTAGGGTTGTGGGTGCCGCTTCAAGCCAAGCCCGGCAAGGAGGCGGAGGTGGAGCAGTTCCTGCGCGACGGCCTGTCGCTGGTCGAGCAGGAGGCCGGCACCACGGCCTGGTTCGCGCTGCGGCTGGGACCCTCGACGTTCGGTATCTTCGATGCGTTTCCGGACGAAGGCGCGCGCGATGCGCATCTGGCAGGCAAGGTGGCGGCTGCGCTGATGGCGAAGGCGCCCGATCTGCTCGTCGCCGCGCCGCCGATCCAGAAGCTCGAAGTCCTGGCAGCCAAGCTGCCTTGAACGGCGGGAGGCTCGACATGGAACGACAGTTCGAATACGGCGGCTACACGGTAGTGGCCAGCGCGGTCCCGGAAGCGGGCGGTGGCTTTGCCGCACAATTGCGCATTGGCGACGCCTTTGGCGAACCTTCCGGTCCGACGTTCGAGGCATTGGCCGGCAAAGCGCCGACACCGGAAGCCGCAGTGGCCATGGCGGAAGCGGCTGCCATGCGCGCCATCGACGCCGGCGAGGTGAACTGACAACAACGCACCCGCGCGCAATACGCCGGCACGCCCATCATTCCTGGAGACGGTTATGGCCGAAATCGGCGAATGGAAGAAGAAGGTTTATGAAACCCACGAAGTGCAGGTCCAGGTGCGGCTCCGCTCGCAGAGCGAGTGGGAATACACCGTCCGGGTCTGCCGCGCCGGCTGCAATATCCGCGCCGCGGCTACGCTGACCGAGAGATCCCTGATCACCGACCACTACAAGTCTGCCGAAGCGGCGGAAATCGCCGGATTCGTGCACGGAGAGCGGCTGGCTAAACGGCTCTAGCGGGTTGCCGCCGGTCAGGGGCGGTAAAATCGCGCCCTTCGCCGGCAAGGTGCCCACGCTCGATACCAGGTGTGGTCCGGCCCATGGCTGGCGCTCTGCGCCGGGTGGATGACGCCTGTTGCGGCGTTTCATCCACTCACCGGACAGGAAGTCATGAAGAAATACGCCATCCTGATGTGCTGCATGGGCAATATCTGCCGCTCGCCCACGGCCGAGGGCGTGTTGCGCGCCAAACTTGTCGCCGCCGGTCTCGACGATCTGGTCGAACTCGATTCGGCCGGAACCCACGACTATCACCTGGGGAGGGCGCCGGACCAACGCACCCAACGCCATGCGCAGCAGCGCGGCTATGACCTGTCGGCGCTGCGCGCCCGCAAGGTCGGCGTGCCGGACTTCGCGCGCTTCGACCTCGTGCTCGCGATGGACCGGGACAACCTCGAGCGCCTGTCGGCCTTGTGCCCGGACGCCGAGGCCCAGCAGCTTCGGCTGTTGATGAGCTTCGCCACGCGCCACGACGCGGACGAGGTGCCTGACCCCTACTACGGTGAAGGTGACGGCTTCGAGCGCGTGCTCGACTACGTGGAAGACGCCTGTGACGGCATCGTCGAGATGCTGCGCGAGCGCCTGCGTCGCGAGCGCGGCTGACGCACGGCGCAAGCCGTCCCGCCACCTTTTGTGAGAATTGATGCTTCGAAACCTGTTCCGGAAATGGCGCGAATCGCGCAATGCCAGCCTGCAACTCGACGCCATCCTGATGGCGGCCGATCCTGACGCGCCGCTGGCGGACCGCAACCGCTGGCTGATCGAACTGGGCTTCTGGATTCGCCGCGACGGCATGGCCGGCGTGGAGGTCGACGGCGGCGAACGTGCCGGGGGCGATGCCCGCAGCCATCGCGAGCACGTACGCATGCGCTACCTGATACAAGTGCTGGAGCGGCATCCCGACTGGGCCGGGCGCTTCGGCGCCACGGTGCGCAGCATCGTGCGCGACAACGATCCGACGGCGCTGTTCTGCGATACCGGCGTGGCGTCGCATCCGGGCTTCGTCAGCGAGATGGTGCACCGTATGCAGGCGCGCTTCCTGCCACCGCCGCCCAACCTCAGCGACATGGCGGCGCTGTTCGCGCTGCTGTTTGTCGGGCCGCACGACGCGGACTGGGTCGAGGCGCTGGATGATGAACTGCTGGGCCGGCTCGCGCGCGTGATGCGCGACAGCACGGCCGATGCCGGGCAGCCGGAGGTGCGAGCGCAGGCCATGGCGCGCTACTGGGACGCGCTCGGACACACGCTGTCGACCAGCATTGCCGTGCTCGTGAGCCAGGTGCGCGCCACCGGCTTGAGCCAGTCCGTGCGTTCGCGGCTGCGTGGCAAGGTAGAAGACACGCCGTTCTATCACCTCGACAGCGCCATCAAGGCCCTGTGCGAACCGGATCTGGCCCACACCGACGACGCATTCGGCCACCGCCTCAACTATTTCCGCGCACTGCTGGACGAATGCCATGCCGCCGCGCATCAGGTCTACGCGGAGCTCGAGGAAAACGGCGTTTCGGTCGAAGTCGTGTTCCAGATCGAACGGATGAAGGTCCAGCTTGCGCGCATTGAGCTGCTGCTGGCCGCGTGGGTGGAACCGGGCCGTCCCGGCATGCACGCACATCTGGTCGCGGAACTGATCCGCTCGACGCAGGCGCGCCGCAGCGTGTCCGACCTGGCCGGCGCGTCGTTCGCGCAACTGGCGCGCCGCGTGGTGGAGCGTTCGGCCGAGACCGGTGAGCACTACATCACGCGCGACCGCAAGGAATATGGCGAACTCATGCGTGCCGCGGCCGGCGGTGGCTTGATCACGGTGGCGACCGTGTACCTCAAGTTCTTTATCTACGGCCTCCACCTCGACAAGTTCATCGAAGGGCTGCTTGCCTCGCTCAACTACGCGGGCAGTTTCCTGACCATCCATTTCGCGCACTTCACGCTGGCCACCAAGCAGCCCGCCATGACGGGTCCTGCGCTGGCGCACCGGCTTGACGGGGCAGGGCGCCCGGAAGGGCGCGAGGCGTTCGTCGACGACACGATCTCGATGATCCGTTCCAATGCGGCGGCGATCTTCGGCAACCTGGCGGTGGTCTTTCCCGTTGCGCTGGCAATCCAGTGGCTGGCCAGCAAGATCCTTGGTGCAAACCTGATCACGCCGGCCAAGGCCATCGCCACCATCGAATCGTTCTCGATCCTGGGGCCGACGCCGCTCTACGCGGCGTTCACGGGCGTGCTGCTGTGGCTGTCGAGCCTGATCGCGGGCTGGGCCGACAACTGGTTCGCGCTGCACAAGGTGCACGATGTCATGGCCTACAACCGGCGCCTGTGCTACGTGCGGGGCGAGCGCGGCGCGCTGCGGCTCGCGGATTTCTGGAAACGCAATATGTCGGGCATCAGTGCCAACGTGTCGCTCGGTTTCCTGCTGGGGCTCGGGCCCGAGATCCTGAGCTTCTTCGGGCCGCACATGGAAGTGCGGCACGTGACGCTGTCGACCGGCTCGGTGGGTACGGCGCTGGGCGTGCTGGGACTCGACGCCTTGCGGTTGCCGTCGCTGTGGCTGGCGGTGGCGGGCATCGCGCTGATGGGCGTGCTGAACGTGGGCGTGAGCTTTGCACTGGCGTTCAATATGGCGCTGCGATCACGTCACCTGAGGCGCGTAGACCGGGCCGAACTTAGCGCGGCCGTGCGGCGCCGCATCCTGAAACACCCGTTGCTGCTGATCGTGCCGCCCCGGACGGCAGGCGCGGAGCCGGTCGCGGGAGGCCGCCAGGTTTGATGCGGTGCCATAGGGGTAGTTGACTGAAATAGTCGGGTACCTTTATACTTGACGGAAACGATCAAGTATTAGCCCTGCATCATGAGACTGACCACCAAAGGCCGCTTTGCGGTCACTGCGATGATCGACCTGGCCATGCGCCAGGACCAGGGGCCCGTCACGCTCGCGGGCATCAGCCAGCGGCAGAAGATCTCGCTGTCCTACCTGGAACAGCTGTTCGGCAAGTTGCGCCGCCATGAGATCGTCGAAAGCGTGCGCGGACCGGGTGGTGGCTACAGCCTCGCGCGCAAGGCGGAAGACGTCACCGTGGCGGACATCATCATCGCCGTGGACGAGCCGCTCGATGCCACCCAGTGCGGTGGAAAGGGCAATTGTAACGGAGATGACGGCTCCGGGCGTTGCATGACCCACGAGCTGTGGGCGACGCTGAACCAGAAGATGGTCGAATACCTCGACTCCGTCTCTCTCAAGAACCTGGTGGACCAGCAGCGCGCGAAGCAGCCGGCTGTCCTGCACGATATGCGCGAAGACGCTGCCGTGCAGCAGGCGGCACCCGCGGCGCGCGGCAAGGCGGAAAAGCCCGCCGAAAAGCCGGTCCGTGCCCGGGTGGTGAATTCGGTTTTCAGCCTGGCGCAGTCCTGAAGCGTCCGGTAGCAAGCAGCGATACAAGCGATCAGCGGTCCCCCTGAAAAAAGGCAGTCATAACGATGAGCACCCCACATTTCCCCATCTACATGGATTACTCGGCCACCACGCCGGTGGACCCGCGCGTGGCGGACAAGATGATTCCGTACCTGCGCGAGCAGTTCGGCAATCCCGCGTCGCGCAGCCACGCGTATGGCTGGGATGCGGAGCGTGCGGTCGAAGAGGCACGCGAGCAGGTGGCCGCGCTGGTCGGCGCCGATCCGCGTGAAATCGTGTGGACGTCGGGGGCGACCGAGTCGAACAACCTGGCGATCAAGGGCGCCGCGAACTTCTATTCGGGCAAGGGCAAGCACCTGATCACGGTGAAGACCGAGCACAAAGCCGTGCTCGACACCACGCGCGAACTGGAGCGCCAGGGCTTCGAGGTGACCTACCTCGACGTGAAGGAAAACGGCCTGATCGACATGGACGTGCTCAAGCAGGCGATCCGCCCGGACACGATCCTGGTGTCGGTCATGTATGTGAACAACGAGATCGGCGTGATCCAGGACATCGCGCAGATCGGCGAGATCTGCCGCGAGAAGGGCATCATCTTCCATTGCGACGCCGCGCAGGCGACCGGCAAGGTGGTGATCGACCTCAACAAGCTGAAGGTCGACCTGATGTCGTTCTCGGCCCACAAGACCTATGGCCCGAAGGGCATCGGCGCGCTGTACGTGCGCCGCAAGCCGCGCGTGCGCATCGAGGCGCAGATGCACGGCGGCGGCCATGAGCGCGGCATGCGCTCGGGCACGCTGGCCACGCACCAGATCGTCGGCATGGGCGAAGCGTTCCGTATCGCCCGCGAGGAAATGGCGACCGAGAACGAGCGCATCCGCATGCTGCGCGACCGCCTGTGGAATGGCCTGAAGAGCATGGAAGAGGTCTACCTGAACGGCGACCTCGAACAGCGCGTGCCGCATAACCTGAACGTCAGCTTCAACTTCGTCGAAGGCGAGTCGCTGATCATGGCGATCAAGGACGTGGCCGTGTCGTCGGGCTCGGCCTGCACCTCGGCCTCGCTGGAGCCGTCGTACGTGCTGCGCGCACTGGGTCGCAATGACGAACTCGCGCACAGCTCGATCCGCTTCACGGTTGGCCGTTTCACGACCGAGCAGGAAGTCGACTACACGGTCGAACTGCTCAAGAACAAGATCGGCAAGCTGCGCGACCTGTCGCCGCTGTGGGAGATGTTCAAGGACGGCGTCGACCTGAATTCGATCCAGTGGGCCGCGCACTGAGCATCCGCCAGCCCAAGCAAGAATAAGAGCAAGACCCCCCGTAAAAGATACGCAAGAGGTAAGCAAAATGTCATACAGCACGAAGGTTCTCGACCACTATGAAAACCCCCGCAATGTCGGTTCGTTCGACAAGAACGACGACGACGTGGGTACCGGCATGGTCGGCGCCCCGGCTTGCGGCGACGTGATGAAGCTGCAGATCAAGGTGAACGAGGCCGGCGTGATCGAAGACGCCAAGTTCAAGACCTATGGCTGCGGCTCGGCCATCGCCTCGTCGTCGCTCGTGACCGAGTGGGTCAAGGGCAAGACCGTCGACCAGGCCCTCGAGATCAAGAACACCCAGATCGCCGAAGAACTGGCGCTGCCGCCGGTCAAGATCCACTGCTCGATCCTCGCTGAGGACGCCATCAAGGCGGCCGTCGAGGACTACAAGAAGAAGCACCCGGCTGCCGACCAGAAGGCCGCCTGAGTTTCTTGGGTTCCGAAAGAAGAAGGAAGACGCAACGATGATCACGATGACCGAGAAGGCCGCCAGGCACGTGGCCCGTTACCTGGAACGCCGTGGCAAGGGCGTAGGCCTGCGCCTGGGCGTGAAGACCACTGGCTGCTCGGGCCTGGCCTACAAGCTCGAATATGTTGACGAGCTGCACCCTGAAGACCAGGTGTTCGAGACGCACGGCATCAAGGTCATCGTTGACGCCAAGAGCCTGCCGTACATCGACGGCACCGAACTCGACTATGCACGCGAAGGGTTGAACGAAGGTTTCCGCTTCAACAACCCGAACGTCAAGGACGAGTGCGGCTGCGGCGAGTCGTTCACGGTCTGAGTGCTGGGCTGGAAGACGCCGGATGGAACGCAGCATCGTCGGGTTCCATCGGGATGAGGAAGGCGACTGGGTCGCCGAACTCGATTGCGGTCACGGGCAGCACATGCGCCACAACCCGCCCTGGCAATTGCGGCCGTGGACGGCCACGGAGCAGGGCAGGGCGGCACGGCTTGGCGCCGTCGTGAACTGCCTGAAATGCGATCGCAATGAACCGCCGGCCGACTGGGCGCAGTTCACTGAACGCGCCGGACGCGGTTGACGTGAATGCACAAGGGGGCGGCGCGGCCGCTCCTTTTTGTTGGGGAAGCTTTGAAAGACGATTTTTTTGCGCTGTTCGGCCTGCCGGTGCAGTTCGGCGTCGATGAAGCGGCGCTCGACGCCGCGTATCGCACCGTGCAGTCGCAGGCGCATCCGGACCGCTTCGCCAAGGCGGGCGAGGCCGAGCGGCGCGTGGCGATGCAGTGGGCCGCGCATGCCAACGAGGCCTACCGCACGCTGCGCCAGCCGCTCAAGCGCGCGATCTACCTGCTGGGACTGCGCGGCGTGGACGTGCAGGCGGAGAACAACACCGCCATGTCGCCCGCGTTCCTGATGCAGCAGATGGAGTGGCGCGAGGATCTGCAAGACGCCGTCGAGTCCCGCGACGTGGACCGTCTCGATGGCCTGCTGCGCGGGCTGCGCAAGGAAAAGCGCGAGCGGCACACCGCGCTTGGCGCGCTGCTCGATGCAGGCGACAACGAAGCCGCGGGTGCGGCAGTACGGCAGCTGATGTTCATCGAGAAGATCGAACACGATACCAGCGAGGCGATCGACCGGCTGGAAGGGTAGTCCCGGCACGTTTGGCGGGGCCATGTGACAATGGCGCCCGTCGCGAAAGCCGCCTGTGCGGCGGACATCATCGCGCACGAGAAAGCGAAGAATCATCATGGCACTGCTCCAGATTTCCGAACCCGGCATGTCGCCGGCGCCCCATCAACGCCGCCTGGCCGTTGGCATCGACCTTGGCACCACCAACTCGCTGGTGGCGGCCGTGCGCAACAGCATTCCCGAAGTGCTAGGCGACGAGCGCGGCCGTGCGCTGCTGCCCTCGGTGGTGCGCTACCTGCCGGACCGCACCACGCATATCGGCTACCGCGCCCAGGACGAGGCGGTGCGCGACCCGAAGAACACCATCGTTTCGGTCAAGCGCTTCATGGGCCGTGGCCTCAAGGACGTGGCCCATAACGAGCACAGCCCCTACGACTTCATCGATGCACCGGGCATGGTGCAGATCAAGACCGTGGCAGGCGTGAAGAGCCCCGTGGAAGTCTCGGCCGAGATTCTTGCGACGCTGCGCCAGCGCGCCGAAGATTCGCTTGGCGATGACCTGGTCGGCGCCGTCATCACCGTGCCGGCTTATTTCGACGAAGCGCAGCGCCAGGCCACCAAGGACGCCGCGCGCCTGGCCGGGCTGGAAGTGCTGCGCCTGCTTAACGAGCCCACCGCCGCGGCCATTGCCTACGGCCTCGACAATGCGTCCGAGGGCATCTACGCGGTCTATGACCTCGGCGGCGGCACCTTCGATATCTCGATCCTGAAGCTGACCAAGGGCGTGTTCGAAGTCCTGTCCACGGGTGGCGATTCCGCGCTCGGCGGCGATGATTTCGACCAGCGCCTGCTGTGCTGGATCGTCGAGCGGGCAGGCCTGCAGCCGCTGTCGGCACAGGACATGCGCCTGCTGATGGTGCGCGCGCGCGCTGCCAAGGAAGCGCTGTCCGAGGGCGACAGCACGGTGATCGACGCCGTGCTGGACTCGGGCGAGATCGTGCACCTGACGCTGACTGACGAAATCTTCGACAGCATCACCGCGCATCTCGTGCAGAAGACGCTGGCGCCGGTGCGCAAGGCGCTGCGCGACGCGGGCGTGGCGCCGGACGAAGTCCAGGGCGTGGTGCTGGTCGGCGGCGCGACGCGCATGCCGGCCATCCGCAAGGCGGTGGGCGACTTCTTTGGCCAGCCGCCGCTGACCAATCTCGATCCGGACCGCGTCGTCGCGCTCGGCGCCGCCATGCAGGCCAACCTGCTGGCGGGCAACCATGCGCCGGGCGAAGATTGGCTGCTGCTGGACGTGATTCCGCTGTCGCTCGGCGTGGAAACCATGGGCGGCCTCGTCGAGAAGATCATCCCGCGCAACAGCACGATTCCCGTGGCGCGCGCGCAGGAGTTCACCACGTTCAAGGACGGCCAGACCGCCATGGCGATCCACGTGCTGCAGGGCGAGCGCGAACTGGCCAGCGATTGCCGTTCGCTCGCGCGCTTCGAACTGCGCGGCATCCCGCCGATGGTTGCTGGCGCGGCACGCATCCGCGTGACCTACCAGGTCGACGCCGATGGCCTGCTGTCGGTTACCGCGCGCGAGACACATTCGGGCGTGGAGTCGTCGGTCACCGTGAAGCCGTCGTATGGCCTGGCCGACGACGACATCGCGCGCATGCTGCAGGAAGGCTTCCGCGAGGCCGAGCACGACATGAAGAGCCGTGCGCTGGCCGAAGAGCGCGTCGAGGCCGACCGTCTGGTCGAAGCCACCACGCGTGCGCTGGAGACCGACGGCGACCTGCTGTCCGCCGACGAGCGTGCCGCGGTCGAGGCGCTGATCGTCTCGGTGCGCCAGATCGCCACCGGCGAGGATCATCACGCCATCAAGGCTGCCGTCGAGACGCTGTCGCGCGGCACCGACGAATTCGCCGCCCGCCGCATGGATCGCTCGATCAAGAGCGCGCTGGCCGGGCGCAAGGTGCAGGAACTCGGCTGATCACCGGCTTCCGCATCGCACAGCATCAATACAGGACACGACATGCCACAGATCATCGTTTTGCCCCACGCCGAATACTGCCCGGAAGGGGCCGTGATCGAAGCCAAGACCGGCGTCAGCGTCTGTGACGCGCTGCTGGCCCATGACATCGACATCGAACACGCGTGCGAGAAGTCGTGCGCCTGCACGACCTGCCACGTGATCGTGCGCGAAGGCTTCGACTCGCTCAATGAGGCCGAGGAAAAGGAAGAAGACTTGCTCGACAAGGCCTGGGGACTGGAGCCCAATTCGCGTCTGTCATGCCAGGCCATCGTTGCCGACGAAGACCTGACCGTCGAGATTCCGAAGTACACCATCAACCACGCGAAAGAAGGCCACTAAGGCCCGGAGAATTCCATGAAGTGGACCGATACCTACGACATCGCCGCGGCGCTGTATGACAAGTTTCCCGAGGTGGACCCTGTGACGATCCGCTTCACGGACCTGCGCAAGTGGGTACTGGAACTGGACGGGTTCAGCGACCTGCCGGAGCGTTCGGGCGAGAAGATCCTCGAAGCGATCCAGGCTGCCTGGATCGAAGAAGCGAGCTAAGCCGCTGACTCATCTTCAGAAGCGATAGCCGACACCCGCCAGGAACAGGTCGGCATCGCGGTCGTAGCCGGTCATCACGCGGTTCCACGACATTCGGCCCAGCCAGTGGCTGCTGAGCCGGTAACTGGCCGACAAAGTCAGCAGGGCGGACCAGCGCGAAGGCGAAGCCTCCGCGTCGGGTCCGCGGACATGCAGGGTGGTCGCATAGTACGGGCCGGCGCCGACGCCAAGCGTCAGCCGATCGTCAAAGAAGCCCCCGTTCAGCCATGCCTGCGCTGCCACGCCGCGGCGCTGAACCAGATCGGAGCTGCTTTCCGAGAAGTAGCTGATGGTTCCTTCCACGCCTCGCCAGAACCCGTGCCGGTACTCCGCCGCCGCCGCGAAGCCCGTTTCCGATTCGAAGCTGTTCACGATTCTGGCGCCCAGGAACACGGTCAGCTCGTCGCCCGTCAGGGCCGTGGTACGCGTACCCGCAATGAAAGGCCCGTCGCGCCGGCCATGATCGAGCTGGTAGCCAACACCAAGCAAGGCTGTGTTCGAGCTGAAGCTTGACCAGGCTTGCGTCCGGTTAAAGCGAGCCTGCACCATCCAGGGGCCGCCGCTGACATACCAGGTCGCGGCCGCGCTGGCCTGCAGTGCGACCCCATGGTGGTTTCGATAGCTGCCATCGTCCTGTGCTTCCGTGGTGTCGAAAAACAGGTACGGGCCCGCGCCGACCGAAAGTGCCAACTGGCGGCCCGGTGTCAGCCAGCGCCACCATAGCTGGGCGCTGTGGCCGTCCCGATGGTGGCCGCTCACATGTCCTTCATTCAGGTAGGTGTAGGTCGCGTACCAGTTGTCAGTGAGGTTCTGCTGGTAGCTGTAGGCATAGACCGCGCTGCGGTCATCGTCACCATGGATCGGCGGGTTGGTGTGAGCGCCGCCCATCAGCAGCAGCTCTTGCCCATGCGCTGCCTGCTGCAGCATGGCGAGCAGCAGTCCGCCAGCCAGGGGCGCGGCACGCTGCCAGATCCTTCGGGTCCTGCGATTGGCGCATTGCATCTTGTGGATTCCGATGAGCCGGGGACGCTCAGGAATCATAGCAAAGTGCAGCTATGGCAGCCGGGGCCGGGCGGTGCCTGTTTGTTACGGAATATTCCCGCCCCCACCTTCGGACTAGCGGCGTTAGCTGCCTGTCGACGTGTAATGGCGCACCCCCACGCGCCACGCGCCGAGGGCCGCCGCCAGGAAAACAAAGCCCGCCAGTGGCGACACCAGCCCCAGCGACGCAGGCGCACCGAGCGGATCGGCCTTGCCCAGGATGGCCAGCACCGGGTAGTAAGCGACGCAGGCCAGCGGGACGGCAAATGTGAGTACATAGCGGAACCATCGCGCGTACAGCGCCATCGGGTATTGCGCCGCCTCCACGCCGCCGTATGTCAGGACATTGGCAATTTCCAGGCTTTCGATCGTCCAGAAAGACAGCGTGCCTTGCACCACCAGGATGCCGAGAAACAATGCGATGCCACCGGCGAGCGCGAACAAGGCAATGGCGACCGATGCCGGCGTCCAGGCGATGCCGGCCTGTACCGTGGCAAACGCCACGACCGCGAGTCCTTGCAGCAATCGCCCGAGCCGGCTGACGCGCACGTCGTAGCCCATGAGCTGCAGGGCAAGCGGACGTGGCCGCAGCAGCAAGCGGTCGAAGTCGCCAGTGCGCAGCAACGTGGTGCCGAGCACGTCGAAGCCGCGCCCGAGCGCATCGGCAATCGCGAACATGCAGTTCACGAGCCCGTAGAACAGCGCAACTTCGCCGATTTTCCAGCCCTGCACATCGCCGAAGCGGTGAAACAGCGCCCACACCGCGACCATCTCGATGCCCGTGACCAGGAACTGCCCAAAGGTCAGCATCAAGGCCGAGCCGGGATAGCGCGCCTGGCCGCTCAGCGAGGCTGTCACGAGGCGGGCGAACAAGGCAAGGGAGTTCATGCGCATTACCCGCCTTGCACTTCAAGCCGGCGCATCGTGCGGCCCATGGCCGCGTGGCCGGTTGCCACCAGCAGCACGATCCACAGGCATTGCAGGCTCAACGCGGCGAACATGTGCGCGCCGCCGAGTTGTCCGAAGTAGATGCGAGCGGGGATGTCCATCACGCCGGCCAGTGGCTGCACCAGCAGCGCCGCCTGCCAGGCATCGGGCAGCAGCGCCAGCGGCAACAGGTTGCCCGACAACACGATGACCACCGGCACCGCAAGCGTATTGATGCCCCGTTCATTGAGTGCCGCTGCAGCCGCGATATTGAGCAGCATCACCAGCGATGTGGATAGCAGCAGTGCCAGCAGTGCCGACGCGATGAAACCCATGCCCGCGGACAGGCCCGCTGGCGGCTGCCAGGCCCAGTCGCCGAGTCCGACAATGGGCAGTACGACGCCGGCGAAGGCGAGCATCATCGCCACGCGCGGCAACACGCGCGCTGCCGTCCAGCCCGCGGTACGTGCAAACCACAGCGCATAAGCATTGACCGGCCGCAGCCGGTCGTAGGCGACAGCACCCGTGCGGACAGCTAGTGCCACTTCAGGATCGCCGCCCCATGGCAGCAGCGCCAGCAGTCCTTGCGCCAGCCAGGTGTAGGTGATGACCTGGCCGAGCGTGAGCGGGGCCTCGTGCGCCGAGGCGCTGCTGTAAAACGCCGCCAGCACCATGATCTTGATGCCGCCCCACCAGCACTGCGTGAAGAAGCCGGCGTAGGCGGCCAGCCGGTACTGCAGCATCTGCAGGAACCGCGACCGGAACGCGGCCAGATAGGGTCGCGCGAGTTCGCGCGGCGCCGTCATGGCCTAAGCCTCCGCGGCGCCATGCATCGCGTAGAAGCGCGCGATGACGGCTTCGATGGCCATGCCCTCGTCTTCGGCGTCCTCGGGCAGGCCATCACCGAGACGGCGCGCGGCCAGCACCTGCTGCCGCAAGGCCTCGACGTCGCAGTCGGCCAGCACGCGCCCGTGGCCGATCACGATCACACGCCGTGCGAGTGCCTCGATGTCGTGCATGTCGTGCGTGGTCAGCAGCACCGTGGTGCCGCGCTCCCGGTTGGCACGCCGGATAAAGTCGCGAACCGCGAGCTTGGACGGGGCGTCGAGTCCGATAGTCGGCTCATCGAGAAACAGGATATCGGGCTCGTGCAGCAGGGCGGCCGCGATCTCGGCGCGCATGCGTTGGCCCAGCGACAACTGGCGTACGGGCTGGTCGAGCAGTCGTTCGAGATTCAACAGCGCCACCAACTCGTCGCGCGTGCGGCCAAAGCGAACCGGGTCGAGCCGATAGATATCGCGCAACAGCGCGAAGCCGTCGCCGACCGGCAGATCCCACCACAGCTGCGTACGCTGCCCGAATACCACGCCGATACGGGCGACATGGCGCTCGCGCTCTTCGAACGGAACGCAGCCGTTGACTTCGACACGGCCGCTATCAGGCCGCAGGATGCCCGAGAGGATCTTGATGGTCGTCGATTTTCCCGCACCGTTCGGACCGATGAAGCCGAGCAGTTCGCCGCGCTCCAGTTCGAACGACACGCCGGCCAGCGCCTCGACCGTGCGGTAGCGTGGGCGAACCAGCGCACGCAGCGCACCGAGCACGCCCGGATCACGTTCGTGGATGCGGTAGGTCTTGCGCAGTTGACTGACTAGGATCTGTGGCATGGCTGCGGCGCGAGAAGGGCGGGGGATTATACATGGGGTGCATCTGGCCGCACACGTCTGATCCCCTTTGCCCTTAATATCCCCGATCGTCGGATCAAAAGAAAAACCCCGTCGTGGAGGCGGGGTTTTTGCTGTTCAGCGTCGTATTTCCTTGCGGCCGCGCTCAGTCTTCGCGGCGCAGGTGCGGGAACAGAATGACGTCGCGGATGTTCGGGCTGTCCGTCAGCAGCATCACCAGGCGGTCGATACCGATGCCGCAGCCGCCCGTCGGGGGCATGCCGTATTCCAGCGCGCGGATGTAGTCGGCGTCGTAGTACATCGCCTCTTCATCGCCGGCGTCCTTCTGCTCGACCTGCTTGCGGAAACGATCGGCCTGGTCTTCGGCGTCGTTGAGCTCCGAGAAGCCGTTGGCGATCTCGCGGCCAGTGATGAACAGTTCGAAGCGTTCGGTAATGCCCGGCACCGTATCCGATGCACGTGCCAGCGGCGAAACTTCCACCGGGTAATCGATGATGAAAGTCGGCTCCCACAGCTGGCTTTCCGCGGTTTCCTCGAACAGCACGAGTTGCAGCGTACCGATGCCGGCGTTCAGGAACTGCGGCGCGCTGGTGTTCACGCCAAACTTCTTCAGCTCGGTGCGCAGGAAATCGGCATCCGCCAGTTGCGCGTCGGTGTATTGCGGCGCGAACTTCTGGATCGCCTGGCAGATGGTCAGGCGGTGGAACGGCTTCGACAGGTCCAGCTCGCGGCCCTGGTAGGTCAGCACCGCAGTGCCGCTGGCGTCGATGGCGGCCTGGCGGATCAGGTTCTCGGTGAAGTCCATCAGCCAGCGGTAGTCCGTGTAGGCCGCGTAGAACTCCATCATCGTGAACTCGGGGTTGTGGCGCGGGCTCACCCCTTCGTTGCGGAAGTTGCGGTTGATCTCGAACACGCGCTCGAAGCCGCCGACGATCAGGCGCTTCAGGTACAACTCGGGCGCGATGCGCATGAACATCTGCATGTCCAGCGCATTGTGGTGCGTGATGAACGGCTTGGCCGCGGCGCCGCCCGGGATCGGGTGCAGCATCGGCGTTTCGACTTCCATGAAGCCGGCGTCGGACATATGGCGGCGCAGCGAGGACATCGCCTTGGTGCGCGCGCGGAAGGTGTTGCGGGTTTCCGGCGAGACGATCAGGTCGACATAGCGCTGGCGGTACTTCATTTCCTGGTCGGCCAGGCCGTGGAACTTGTCCGGCAGCGGGCGCAGCGACTTGGACAGCAGGCGCAGTTCCTGCACCTGCACGGACAGCTCGCCCTTGTTGGTGCGGAACAGCACGCCGCGCGCGCTGACGATGTCGCCGAGGTCCCAGTGCTTGAACGCGGCGTAGACGTCTTCACCGACCTTGTCGCGCGTGATGTAGAACTGGATCTGGCCGCTGCCGTCCTGCACGGTGGCAAAGCTGGCCTTGCCCATGACGCGCTTGAGCATCATGCGGCCGGCGATGGCAACTTCGACCGGCGTCGCTTCCAGCGCGGGCTGGTCGGTTTCGCCGTACTGTTCGTGCAGCGCGGCGGCCTGGTGGGTCGGACGGAAATCGTTGGGGAAGGCCACGCCTTGCTGGCGCAGGGCCGCCAGTTTCTCGCGACGCTCGGCGATGATCTTGTTCTCGTCTGCGGCGGGCGTGTCTGAGGCCGGTGCGGCCTGGGCGCGGTTGGGTTCGGTCATGATGTCTTGTCGGATCGCACGCGGCATGCCGCGCGCGGGTTCAGTATGGCTTCAGTAATTGCGCAGGTCGTCCAGCTCGGTGCTGCCGAAGTCCGGGCGATGCAGATAGGCGATGATGCGGCCGGCGGTTTCCTCGGCCGAGGCGAGCTGCTGGTTCGCCTTCAGGTCGCGGAAACGCTCCACGCCGGCAAAGTCGGCATTGCGGATGGTGGCCTGCATGCCGGTATCGACCACGCCCGGCGCCAGCGACACTGCGCGTACGGTGCGCGGCTCCGGCGTGCCGGCGTACTCGGCGTTGACCGAGCGGATGAACATGTCCAGCCCGGCCTTGCCGGCGCAATAGGCGCTCCAGCCCTCGATCGGGCGGCGTGCCGCACCGGACGAGATCGCCAGCACCTTGCGCGGGCAGTTGAACTTCTCGGTGCGATCGAGGAACGCGCCGGTCATGATCATCGGCGTGGCCAGGTTGGTCAGCAGGTGCGGCAGCAGCGTGCCTTCCTGCAGGCGCGACACGGGGCCGATCGGCTCGACCACGCCGGCATTCAGGATCAGCGTGACGCTGGCGGGCGGGTCCTGGCTTTCCAGCACGCTGGATAGCCAGCCCGCGGCCGACGCGGGCTGCGACAGGTCCTGCAGGTGCCAGGCCACCGGCACGCCGCTCATGGTGGCGACACGCTCGAGTTCCAGGTTGCGGCTGCGCGCCACGCATATCAGGCGATTGCCCGGTACGAGCAGCGCATTGGTCATTGCCGCACCGAGTCCGCGCGAGGCGCCGGTGATGATGTAGAGGTGGTCTGCTTCGCTCATGATGCCCCGGTTGGAGGAGCCGCCGCGCCGGGCGGTGAGTCGTTGGCGGTTGCAGCCGGCCATGCCCGCGGTGCGGGCACGGCAGCGGCCTTACAGTCCCTGCTTGAGGCTGGCCTCGATGAACGGGTCCAGGTCGCCGTCCAGCACCTTCTGGGTGTTGGACATTTCCACGTTGGTACGCAGGTCCTTGATGCGGCTCTGGTCCAGCACGTACGAACGGATCTGGTGGCCCCAGCCCACATCGGTCTTGCCGGCTTCGAGCTTGTCGGCCTCGGCCTGGCGCTTGCGCATCTCGTGCTCGTACAGGCGCGACTTCAGCATCGACATGGCCTCGGCACGGTTGCGGTGTTGCGAACGGTCGTTCTGGCACTGCACCACGATGCCGGTCGGCATGTGCGTGATACGCACGGCCGAATCGGTCTTGTTGATGTGCTGGCCGCCGGCGCCCGAAGCGCGGTAGGTATCGACGCGCAGGTCGGCCGGGTTGACCTCGACCTCGAACGAATCGTCGACTTCCGGATACACGAACACCGACGAGAACGACGTATGGCGCCCGCCCGACGAGTCGAACGGCGACTTGCGCACGAGGCGGTGCACGCCGGTTTCGGTGCGCAGGTAGCCGAACGCGTATTCGCCTTCGATCTTGATCGTCGCGCTCTTGATGCCGGCCACGTCGCCTTCGGACTCTTCGAGCACCTCGGCCTTGAAGCCCTTGCGCTCGCAGTACTTCAGGTACTGGCGCAGCAGCATCGACGCCCAGTCGCACGCTTCGGTGCCGCCGGCGCCGGCCTGGATGTCGATAAAGGCGTTGGCCTGGTCCATCTCGCCCGAGAACATGCGGCGGAATTCCATGCCCGCGACGATTTCCTCGAAGCCCTTGACGTCGGTTTCGATCGACTCGAGCGTTTCGTCGTCGCCTTCTTCCTTGGCGAGCTCGAACAGCTCATCGGCACCATTGAGGTCGTCCGTGAGCTTGCCGAGGACGCTTACCACGCCCTCGAGAGCTTTCTTTTCCTTGCCGAGATCCTGGGCGCGCTTGGGGTTGTTCCAGACGTCCGGGTCTTCCAGCAAACCGTTGACTTCTTCCAGCCTTCCTACTTTGACATCGTAGTCAAAGATACCCCCGTAGATCTTCCGTCCGGGAACGGAGATCGGAGATGGCACCGGAGATGGCGTTGAGGCGTTCTGCTTCCATGATGATCCTGCGCTTCGAAAACCTTGAATTATAGCGGAATCGGGCCGTAAATCGCGCCGATGGGAGGCGCTGGCGGCCCATTCCGCAGCGAACGCACGGCCCTTCGCACGGTCTATCTGGCGGGCCGTGTGGCGCGGGCGGCGATAATAGGGCCGCTACAGGCGCGCTGCACACACGCAAGTCGCCCCCCCGGAAGACCATATCAACAGGGACGAATGACGCCAACAAGACAAGACACCGCAGACACCGCCGGCCGCCGCCGGATGCTGGGATGGATGCTCGCCGCCGCCTCCGCGGCGCTGGCCGCCGGGTGCGGCACCATGTCCACCGAACCCGCGCCGGACGGCTTCTACCGCGTGGAGAGCGGCGACACGCTGTACTCGATCGCGCGCAATCACCGCCGCAACGTGCGCGACCTGGTGCGCTGGAACAATCTGCCGAGCGCGGACCGCATCGAAGTGGGCCAGCTCATTCGCGTCAAGCCGCCGGGTGCCGGCACGGCTGCCGCGTCAACAGGCTCGTCGCCGCAGACTGTGACGGATACGCCGCGCGTGGATGCCGGCGGCCAGTCGAAGCCGCCCTCGAGCGCTCCTCGACTGCAATGGCCCGCCGACGGCAAGGTCACCGCACGCTTCGCGCCGCCCGCGAGCAAGGGCCTGACCATCGCGGTGCCGCCGGGCGGCATGGTGAAAGCGGCGGCGGCGGGGTGGGCCATCCATGTCGGCGACCTGCGCGGCTACGGCATGCTGGTGATCGTCAAGCACAGCGACGACTGGCTGACGGTCTACGGCAACCTCGACAAGCCGCTGGTCAGCGAAGGCGCGCGCGTCGCCGCGGGCCAGGACGTTGGCCGCATGGGCAGCGCCGGCAGCGACCTGCATTTCGAGGTGCGCGGCAACGGCAAGCCGGTCGATCCGGCCAACTACCTGCCGGCGCGCGGCTGAACTGACGTTACTGCGCGTGCTCGATCACGAGTTGCACGCGCGTGATGCCGTTGAAGGTGTTGTTGTCGAGCCGGTAGGCGATCTGCGCGCTGGCGCCGAGTTCGTCGGCGTGGTTGAACCAGATCGCGTCGAAGCGCTGCTTGCCGCGCCCCAGTTGCAGCTTCAGGTGCTTGCCCTTGAGCACGCTCTGGCGCAGCACGTCGAATTCGCCGCAGAAGGTCGGCGCCGGGAAGCCCTGGCCCCAGACCTGCTGTTCGAGCAGCGTGACGAAGTCCGGGCTGAAGCACTGGTCCTCGATATCGCCATCGGTCTCGATCACGCGCGCGAGTTGTTCATCGCTGAGCCATTCCTTGCCGACCGCTTCAAAGGCTTCCTGGAACTCGGCAAAGCGCTCGGCGCGCACGGTCAGGCCGGCCGCCATGGCGTGGCCGCCGAATTTGACCATCATGCCCGGGCAGCGCTTGGAGACCAGGTCCAGCGCATCGCGCAGGTGGAAGCCGGGGATCGAGCGGCCGGAGCCCTTGACGGTGGTCTCATCGCCGGGCGCGAACGTAATGGTCGGGCGATGGAACTTGTCCTTGAGCCGCGACGCGACAATGCCGATCACGCCCTGGTGCCAGGTGTCGTTGAACACGCTGACCGTAAAGCGCGCCGACGGATCGGGGCCGGCCAGCGGCTGTTCGAGGATCTGCAGCGCCTCCTGCTGCATGCCGGCCTCGATGTCGCGGCGCTCGCGGTTCATGCCGTCCAGTTCCTGAGCGATCTCCCACGCGCGATTGGCATCGTCGGTCAGCAGGCATTCGATGCCAAGCGACATGTCGGCGAGCCGGCCGGCGGCATTGAGGCGCGGGCCCAGGCCGAAGCCGAGGTCGAAGGTGTTGGCGCGCGCGGCTTCACGCCCCGCGGCACGGAACAGCGCCGCCACGCCCGGCTGCATGCGGCCGGCGCGCATCCGCTTCAGGCCCTGTGCCACCAGGATGCGGTTGTTGGTGTCGAGCTTGACCACGTCGGCCACCGTGCCCAGTGCTACCAGATCCAGCAGCGTCTGCAGCGGTGGCTGGGTTTGCTGCGTGTAAACGCCGCGTTTGCGCAGTTCGGCGCGCAGCGCCATCAGCACATAGAACATCACGCCGACGCCGGCCAGGTTCTTGCTGGGGAATTCGCAGCCGGGCTGGTTCGGGTTGACGATCACCGCGGCCGGGGGCAGTTCCGAGCCGGGCAGGTGGTGGTCGGTCACCACCACGTCGATGCCGGCCGCATTGGCGGCTGCAACGCCGTCGACGCTGGCAATGCCGTTGTCGACGGTGACGATCACGTCAGGCTGCTGCTTCGCGGCCAGCGCGACGATCTCCGGCGTCAGTCCGTAGCCGTACTCGAAGCGGTTCGGGACGATGTATTCGACGCGCGCGCCCAGCATGCGCAGCCCGCGCACGCCGACTGCACACGCGGTCGCGCCGTCGCAATCGTAGTCGGCCACGATCAGCAGGCGCTTGCGTGCTGCGATCGCGTCAGCCAGGTACTCGGCGGCATGGCCGATGCCCTTCATGGCCGAGGGTGGCACCAGTTCCGGCAGTTCGGTGGAAAGTTCGGACGGCTGTGCCACGCCGCGCGCGGACAGGATGCGGGCCAGGGTCGGGTGCAGGCCGGCAGCCGCCAGGGTATTGGCGTGCTCGGCGGAATAGGTGCGGATGGCAATCCGGGTCATGGGGCGTTCTGCTTCTTTTGTGTGTGCGGCTCAGGCCGCGTAGGCAAGGTCGGACAGCAGCGCGCGCCAGTCGCCGCGCTGGCCCATGCCGCGCCAGAACTTGCGCAGGTCGGCGCGGCGCACGGTGAATTCGGCGAAGTGGTTCTCGCCGCCGAGCACCAGCGTGATGGCTTCGATGCTGCCGTCGGCGAGCGCTTGCAGCGCCGGCGCGAACCAGTCTGCGTCCAGCGCATGCATGCGCTCGATCCACAGGCCCCAGTCTTCGGCGATATGGGCTTCGGTGGCGCTATCGAGCGTCGCCATGACGGCGCCGTCGGCCTGAAGGCTGGCGAATCCGGCCGGCATGGCCGCGATCCGGCTGCCGCCTGCAAGCCCCAGGCCTGTCAGGAAGGGATCGACGGTCACGATGACATCCGCCAGCTTCGGCACCGCTTGCATCGCGCCTCCGCCGTACAGCCAGACGGAATTGATGGGCAGTTCGCCGGCCGCTTCACGGGCCTGGTTGACCGGGTGGTCGAACCACGTCATCTGGATCTCGTTCTGCAACCGCCGCCAGTCGCGCGCGCGCTCGCCAGCCTGCAGCCAGATATCGATATTGCGGCCGGTCGCGCGCAACGGTGTGGTGGCGTCCAGCGGGCCGAACACGGCTTCGGGCAGGTACCAGCGCGCTGCGCAGGGTGCTTCGAGTGTGATGTTGGATTCGCGCAGCAATGGCTCGATCGCCGCGAACAGTGACGTGGCTTCTTCGTCACGTACACGCAGCTGGTCGGGATGCATCAGCACAAGATGGTCCCGGGCCGCGTGAATGTGCACAAGTTGCAGGCAGGTCCAGGCTTCGCTGCCGGCCGGCGCGGCGCCGCGGCTGTCGGCCAGCCGCATATAAGGCGCCATCGGCACCCGGGCCGTGTCCAGCCCCGCCTTGCCGGCAAGCCAGCGCTCGTGCGGCAGGCTGCGCAGCCACGGGTCGTCGTGCCGCTCGCGCTGGCCGGGCGTGGCCCGGGTCAGCAACTTTCCGAGCGCCGGCAACTCCAACTGCCGCAGCAGCGCGCCGGGCACGACATCGTCCGAGGCGTCGTCGCCGGCGCCGGGCGGGACGGAAAAGGGCACAATCAGGGTCAGGTGCGTCATCATGGTGGCGAGATTGTAAACTTCCGGCTGGCCGGCGCCAGCCTCGCGTGTGGCGCGGGACACCTGCGCAACCGCCCAGGGCGCTTTCCCGAAACAACAGGAACCCTCTTGAAATTTCCCTACGAGTGGCAGATTGGCTGGCGATACACCCGCGCAAGCAAGCGTGCCAGCCGCAATACGTTCATATCGTTCATCTCGATGATCTCGATGCTCGGCATCGCGCTGGGCGTGGCCGCGCTGATCGTGGTGCTGTCGGTGATGAACGGCTTCCAGAAGGAAGTGCGCGACCGCATGCTGTCGGTGCTGTCGCATATCGAGGTGATCGGCCCGTCGGCGCTGCCCGACTGGCAGCGCACCGCGGCCGAGGCCATGCAGAACAAGGAAGTCATTGGCGCCGCGCCATATGTGGCGGCCCAGGCCATGCTGACGCGCGAAGACGCCGTGCGCGGCGTGCTGCTGCGCGGTGTGGACCCGGCTGAAGAGCCGAAGGTCTCGGACATCGGCAAGCAGTTCAAGGCCGGCCACATGGAAAGCCTGCAGCCGGGCGAGTTCGGTATTGCGCTCGGCAACGAACTGGCCAACGCCATGGGCGTGCAGGTCGGCGACAAGATCACGCTGCTGGCGCCGCAGGGCACGATCACGCCGGCCGGCGTGCTGCCGCGCCTGAAGCAGTTCACCGTGGTCGGTGTGTTCTCGTCAGGCCATTTCGAGTTCGACAGCGCGCTCGCGCTGGTGAATATCCGTGACGCCGAGACGCTGTTCCGCATGACCGGCCCGACCGGCGTGCGTCTGAAACTCGCGGACATGCAGCGTGCGCCGCAGGTCGCCAACGAACTGGCCGGCACGATGTCGGGCGAGCTTTACCTGCGTGACTGGTCCAAGCAGAACCGCAACTGGTTCGCGGCCGTGCAGACCGAGAAGCGCATGATGTTCATCATCCTGACGCTGATCATTGCCGTGGCCGCGTTCAACCTGGTGTCGACACTGGTGATGACCGTGACCGACAAACAGGCCGACATTGCCATCTTGCGCACCATGGGCGCGCAGCCCGGCTCGATCATGAAGATCTTCATCGTGCAGGGCGTGGCCATCGGCTTTATCGGCACGTTGCTCGGCGTGGCAGGCGGCACGCTGATCGCCACCAATATCGATGTGATCGTGCCTTTCATCGAGCGGCTGCTGCACGTGCAGTTCCTGCCGCGCGACATCTATTTCATCAGCGAATTGCCTTCGGACCCGCGTGTGAACGATATCGCCACCATCGGCATCATTTCCTTCGTGCTGGCTACGCTGGCAACCCTCTACCCAAGCTGGCGCGCCGCCCGCGTCAATCCGGCGGAGGCGCTGCGCTATGAGTGAAGCGATGCTGCAAGCCGATACGAAGCCCGTCGCCGGGCAACAGCCGGGTACGCCGGTGCTGATGGGCGAAGGCCTGTTCAAGCGTTTCCGCCAGGGCGGGCTCGACGTCGAAGTGCTCAAGGGCGTGGACGTGCGCGTGGATGCTGGCGAGAAGGTCGCCATCGTCGGCGCCTCGGGCTCGGGCAAGAGCACGCTGTTGCATGTGCTGGGTGGTCTCGACAACCCCGACGCGGGCCGCGTGGCGCTGCACGGCAAGCCGTTCACGGCGCTGCGCGAGCGCGAGCGCAATGTGGTGCGCAACCGCTCGCTTGGCTTCGTCTACCAGTTCCACCACCTGCTGCCGGAATTCACGGCGCTCGACAACGTGGCCATGCCGATGCGCATCCGCGGGCTGAACCAGCAGCAGGCGCGTGACACGGCGCAGGCCATGCTTGAGCGCGTCGGCCTGGGCGGCCGTTCGAAGCATCGTCCGGGCGAGCTGTCGGGCGGTGAACGGCAGCGCGTGGCCATTGCCCGCGCATTGGTCGGGCAGCCTGCCTGCGTGCTGGCCGACGAGCCGACCGGCAATCTCGACGACCACACGGCAGGCGGGGTCTATGACTTGATGCTGGAGCTATCGCGCACGCTGGGCACGAGCTTTATCATCGTCACGCACGACCTGGACCTCGCCAGCCGCTGCGACCGCGTGCTGCGGCTGCGCGACGGGCACCTGCACCAGGAGCGCTGATCGCGTACGGTCATGTGGATCGATACCCATTGCCATCTCGACGCCAGCGAATTCGACCCTGATCGCGGCGAAGTGGCCGATGCGGCCGAAGCGGCCGGTGTGGCGGGCATCGTCGTGCCGGCCGTGGCGGTGTGGAACTTCGAGACCGTTCGTACGCTGGCCCGGCAGGATTCCCGCTGCGTCTATGCGCTCGGGATTCATCCACTCTGCTCGCCGGGAGCGGGGCAGGCCGATGTCGATGCGTTGCGCAGGGAAGTGGCGGCGTCGATGGGCGATCCTCGCTTCGTCGGCATCGGCGAGATCGGGCTCGACTTCTTTGTCGCCGGTCTCGATGCCGACCACCAGACCTGGCTCTACATCGAGCAGCTCAAGATTGCGCGCGAATTCGACCTGCCGGTGCTGCTGCACGTGCGCAAGTCGCAGGACCAGGTTGGCGCGCAACTGCGCAAGCTCGGGGTGCGGCAGGGTATCGCCCACGCATTCAACGGCAGCCACGAGCAGGCGCGACGCTTTATCGATCAGGGGCTCAAGCTCGGCTTTGGCGGTAACGTGACGTTCAGCCGCGCGCGCCAGATCCGCCGGCTCGCTACCGAGTTGCCGCTCGACGCGCTGGTGCTGGAAACCGATGCGCCCGACATCGCGCCCGCGTGGCTGTCCGACGACCAGTTCGGCGAGCAGCACAAGGCCCGCAATACGCCTGCCGAAGTTGCCGGCGTCGCGCGGGTGCTTGGGGAGCTGCGAGAGATGGAACCGGATGCATTGGCGCAAGCCATGTGGCGCAATTCGGTCGCCGCGCTGCCCCGACTGGCGGCATTCGCCGATGCGATGGCGCCAGCCGGCGCCTGACATTCTCGACACCAACTTCTGACACGCTGACAAGCTTTTCGCGGCAAGGCAAGGGTACAACGATGGCCCTCTGAACTTGCCGGGGAGCTTCGTGCGCCTGATCCTGCTGGGTTTCGTGGCCGGCTGCTGGGCCTTGCAGCGGCAGGGCTCGCTGCCGGCGGACAGCGCGCTGGGCTTCGCATCTGCCGCCCTCGCAATCCTCGTCGTCTGGCTGGTCCGGTACGGACGCACAACGCGGCTGGCACACGGACTCGCGATTCTGCTGGCGGTCTCCGTTGGCTTCTGCTGGGCGGCGTGGCGCGCGCATTCGCGCATGGGCGACTGGCTACCCACGCAACTGGAGGCGCGCGATATCGAGGTCATCGGCGTGGTGTCCGGCTTGCCGGCCGAACTGTCGCCCGGTGCGCGCTTTGCCTTCACTATCGAGGCCGCGCCGCACGGCGAACACGTGCCGGCCCGCGTGCAACTGAGCTGGCGAGAGGCCACGCTCGAATTGCGTCCGGGTCAGCGCTACACCTTTACGGTGCGCTTGCGTCGTCCGCGCGGGCTCGCCAATCCCCACGGTTTCGACTACGCGTACTGGCTGCTCGCGCAGGGCTATGGCGCGACGGGTTACGTGCGCAGCGTCCGCAACGGGCCGCAGGAGGCGGCGCACGAACAGCTCTCATGGCGCATCGAGGCGCAACGTGCCACGTTGCGTGACCACATCCGCGCCGCGTTGCCGGCGGATGCCCGCTTCGCGCCGGTGCTTGTGGCGCTGGTCGTCGGCGACCAGCGCGGCATCGATGGCGATGACTGGCTGCTGTTCAACCGTACTGGCATCGGGCATCTCGTCAGCATTTCCGGGCTTCATATCACCATGATCGCGGGCTTCGCCGCGGGTCTCGTGCACTGGGCGTGGCGGCATTCATTCGGGCTGGGCCGCCGCGTGCGCCGGCCGCTGCCGCTATGGTGTCCGGCGCGGCAGGCGGCGCTCGTCGCGGCAGTGCTCGCGGGGCTTGGATACGGCCTGATCGCCGGGCTGCAGATTCCGGCGCTGCGCACCGTAGCCATGCTGTCCATCGCCGCCGTGGCCGCGTGGAGCGCGCGCACGCCACCGACATCGCTGGTGCTCGCATGGGCGGCCTTCGTTGCGCTGCTGCTGGACCCGTGGGCGGTGACGCAGCCCGGGTTCTGGCTATCGTTCGGCGCGGTCGGCGTGATCTTCCTGGCCGCATCGCGTCCTGAAGTGCCGGTGAGCGGGTGGTGGCCACGGATACGCGCGACGCTTGCCTCCGCTGCGCGCACGCAATGGGCAGTAACCGTCGGTCTGGTACCGCTGACGTTGCTGCTTTTCCGGCAGTTTCCGGTCATTTCCCCGCTTGCGAATGCTGTTGCCATTCCCGTGGTCAGCATGTTCGTCACGCCGCTTGCGCTGCTTGGTGCGGTGGTGCCGGCTACGCTGGCCGCGCCATTGCTGGCGTTGGCGCACGGGGCGCTGGCGTGGCTGGTGGTCGTGCTGCAGTGGCTGGCATCGCCCGACTGGGCGGTCTGGGAGACCGCGCAGGCCGGCATGCTGGAAACGGTGCTGGCGCTACTGGGTACTCTCATCCTGCTGGCGCCCGCCGCGTTCGGATTGCGCATACGGCTGCATGGGGTGCTGTTGATCCTTCCCATGGTGTGTGCGCGCGGCGAGGATGTGGCGTATGGCGAATTCCGGGCGGCGATGCTGGATGTCGGGCAGGGCACTGCCGTGCTGGTGCAGACGCGCGCGCACGCCTTGCTCTACGACGCGGGGCCGGCCTATGCCTCGGGCGGCAGCGCCGGAGCACAGGTCATCGTGCCTTATCTGCGCGCGTCCGGCATACGCAAGCTCGACCATCTGATGGTCAGCCACGAAGATGCCGATCATGCGGGCGGTGCGCGCCACGTCATGGACGCCGTGCCCATCGGCATCCGGTCCACGGCGGCGCCGGCCGGCCATGCTCTCCTTGGCAAGGCCGAATGGGTGGCATGCGCGGCCGGCCAGCAATGGCGGTGGGATGGCGTCCAATTTACGGTGCTGCATCCCAACGCCGGGCAATCTCGCGACGGGGCGATCGGAAGCAATGCGCGCAGCTGCGTGCTGCGTGTGGACAACGGCCGCCGTAGCGTGCTGCTGACTGGCGACATCGGCAAGGCGGAGGAGCGCGAGCTGGTCGAGAAGATGCCTGCGGAGACGCTGCGCGCCGATGTCCTTGTCGTGCCGCACCATGGTAGCGGCACCTCCTCCAGTTCCGAGTGGCTGGCGGCCGTCAATCCCGAAGCTGCAGTGTTCCAGCTCGGCTACCGCAACCGCTATCAGCATCCGCGCGCCGATGTCTGGCAGCGCTATGGCGATGCCGGCATCCTGCGCTACCGCTCCGACGAAACGGGCGCGGTCACGATGGTTACACAGGGCGGGGCCTATGCGATGGAGGCGTTTCGCCAGGCCGAGCGGCGCTATTGGCGTGAAGCGCCTGCGGCGCCGCAATAGTGGAGGGTGGCGTTAGCCAGGGGTGCGAGTGCGGGGCCGCGATGCTGTCTTGCGACTGGCGGCTGGTTCGGGCGCATCCTGCTCCTGCGGGGCTCGCGCAGGTTCGGCGCCGCCAATGCGGCGCTCGCGCAGATGGGCCTTCGCGCGCTGCAGGCCCGCGGCGACGGTGTCGGCGCGTTCGAGCGCCACGCCGGCCGCAAGCACGTCGCCGAGCACGAGGTGGCAGATGCGCGAGGTCATCGGCGTATAGACCTCGCTGTCCTCTTCCACATCCGAAAACACGCAGACGTCGGCCAGCTTCGCGAGTGGCGAGCCGCTGTGCGTGAGCGCCAGCACGCTCGCGCCGCTGGAGCGGGCCAGCGTGGCGGCGGTCAGCATGTCCCACGTACGTCCGCTGTTCGACACCAGCACCGCCACGTCGCCCGGGCCGAGCAGCGCGGCGGACATGCTGAATACGTGTGGATCGGAGTAAGCCGTGGTGGGCATGCCCAGCCGGAAGAACTTGTGCTGGATGTCGAGCGCGACAATGCCGGAATTGCCACAGCCGTAGAACTCGATGCGGCGCGCACTGGCCAGCAGGCGGATGCCGTGCTCGATCTGGTCCGCCGACAGCGCATTGCGCACGCTCATCAGCGTGGCGATGGTGCGGTCGAACACCTTGCCGGCAATGTCGGCCGGGCCGTCTTCGGCCTTCACGTCCTGGTGGACGAACGGCGTGCCGCCGCCGACGTTCTGCGCGAACTGCAGCTTGAATTCGCGGAAGCCGTCGTAGCCCAGCGCCGCGCAGAATCGCGCGATGGTCGGCTGTGACACGCCGGCGCGCTCGGCCAGCTCCGGCATCGAAAGCCGGATCACGCTGGCACCGTGGCGGGCCACATAGTCGGCCAGGCGGCGTTCGGACGGGCGGAGCGTGTCGTAGACGGCAAGGATTCGGTCGCGCATGACGGTGGCGGGTGTCGCGGGCATAAATGGGAATGTAGATATTCTACAATCCGGAGGGCTGCGGAACACAGTTGATTCTGGGGTTCTGTGGCTAGGGATTTCCCGAATTCAAGGCGATTTTTGAGCAATTGTGATGTAAGCAAGGCTGCGCTCAGGGTTTTGGTGTCGCTATAATGTAGAAAATCTACATGCCGGAGGCGGTTGGCCCGCCCGGGTTTCCTAAAGGAACGTTCATCCATGCCCCACGCCGTCCATGCCGAAATCCTTGCCGTGACCCGGCGCATCACCGAGCGCAGCCGCGCCAGCCGCGCCGCCTACCTGGCGCGCTGCGAACGCGCGCAGGCTGAGCTAGGTCCATTGCGCGGCCTGTCGTGCGCCAACCTCGCGCACGGCTTTGCCGCGCTGCCGGCGCACGACAAGCTCAAGCTGCGCGTCGAACACGCGCCGAATCTTGGCATCGTCACGGCCTACAACGACATGCTGTCGGCGCACCAGCCGTACGAGCGCTACCCCGGCGTGATCCGCGAAGCCGCGCGCGCGGTCGGTGCGGTGGCGCAGGTGGCCGGCGGCGTGCCGGCGATGTGCGACGGCATCACGCAGGGCAACCCCGGCATGGAGCTGTCGCTGTTTTCGCGTGATGCGATCGCCATGAGCACGGCGGTCTCGCTCTCGCACAACACGTTCGACGCGGCGGTGATGCTCGGCGTATGCGACAAGATCGTGCCCGGCCTCGTCATGGGCGCGCTGCAGTTCGGCCACTTGCCCGTCGTGTTCGTGCCGGCCGGGCCGATGGCGAGCGGCCTGCCGAACAAGGAAAAGGCGCGCGTGCGCCAGCTTTATGCGACCGGCCAGGTCGGCCGCGAAGCCTTGCTCGAAGCTGAATGCGAGGCGTACCACAGTGCCGGCACCTGCACGTTCTACGGCACTGCCAACAGCAACCAGTTCCTGATGGAAATCATGGGCCTGCACCTGCCCGGTGCGGCCTTCGTTCACCCGGACAGCGGTTTGCGCGATGCACTGACTGCGGCAGCGGCGCAGCGCGCGCTGGCGCTGTCGGCGCGCGGCACTGAATACATGCCGATGGCGCGCATCGTCGACGAGCGCGCCATCGTCAATGCAATGGTCGGCCTGCTGGCCACTGGCGGCTCTACCAACCACACCATCCACCTGGTCGCCATGGCGCGCGCCGCGGGCGTGCTGATCGACTGGGACGATTTCGACCGGTTGTCCGGCATCACGCCGCTGCTTGCGCGCGTGTATCCGAACGGCTCGGCGGACGTGAACCATTTCCATGCGGCGGGCGGCACGGGCTTCGTGATCGGCCAGCTTCTGGAGGCCGGTCTCCTGCACGAGGACGTGCAGACCGTCGTCGGCCCGGGTCTCGCGCGCTACACGCAGGAGCCCGTGCTTGCCGATGGCGTGCTGCGCTGGCGCGATGGCGCCAGCACCAGCGGCGACGCCCAGGTGCTGGCCACGGCGGCGGAGCCGTTCTCCGCCGAGGGCGGCCTGCGCCTGATGCAGGGCAATCTCGGGCGCGGTGTGATCAAGGTGTCCGCCGTGGCACCGGAGCATCGCGTGGTGGAGGCGCCGGCGCGCGTGTTCGATTCGCAGGAGGCGCTGCAGGCGGCCTTCGAGGCAGGCGAGCTCAACGGCGACGTGGTGGCCGTGGTGCGCTTCCAGGGGCCCAACGCCAACGGCATGCCCGAGTTGCATCGCCTCACGCCTGTGCTTGGTGCGCTGCAGGACGCCGGCCACAGCGTCGCGCTGGTGACGGACGGGCGTATGTCCGGTGCATCCGGCAAGGTGCCCGCAGTGATCCACGTCGGCCCCGAGGCGCTGGCTGGCGGCCCGCTGGCCCGGGTGCGCGACGGCGACCGCGTACGGGTGGACGCCGTTGCCGGTACGCTCGAATGGCTCGGCGACCCGGCCGAATTCGCTGCGCGCCCGATTTCGCCGGCGCCGGACGATGGCTTCGCGCAGTTCAGCGTCGGCCGCGGCCTGTTCGGCCTGTTCCGGCGCCACGCGCGCAAGGCGGAAGAGGGCGGCAGCGCACTCGACCTGTCCGAAGCCGATGCCGTTCCCGCGGCGGCGCATTCCGTCGCACAATAGTCGGGCCTGGGGCCCGTTTCACCCGCATTTTTCGATTCCCCGGGCGGCGCAGCCGCCGTCCGGCACCTGCGCGCCGTTTGCCGGCGCGCGGGCTACCGACAAGGATGGGGAAAACCATCCGACACCATGATCGATGGAGCAGACATGATCTATATCCTGATGGGCGTTTCCGGCAGCGGCAAGTCGACGGTCGGCGAACTGCTCGCGAAACGCCTGGGCTGCGCTTTCCATGACGCGGACGAATTCCACAGCGCCGCGAACAAGGCCAAGATGCATGCCGGCATCCCGCTTACGGACGAAGACCGCTGGCCGTGGCTCGCGGCCATGCGCGCCGCCATCGATGCCGCCCGCGCCGAAGGCCGCACCCACGTGTTCACCTGTTCGGCGCTGCGCCAGGTCTACCGCGACCGCCTGACGCCGCCGGACGGCGGCGTGGTCTTTGTCTACATGAAGGGCGACGCGCAGCTGATCGGCTCGCGCCTGTCCGCGCGCACGGACCACTTCTTCAACCCCGCGCTGCTGGAAAGCCAGCTCGAGACGCTGGAAGAACCCCACGGCGCGCTCGTGCTCGATATCCGGCAGTCGCCGGAAGCGCTGGTGCAGGCCATCCTCGGCGACGGCGAGCGGCACCGCGTCGCCGCCGCGCGCTGAAGCTGCGGCGCACCGCCTGCCGGGACGTTGGCAGGCATCTTGCTTAACCCGTTTCCGTGCTGCGCAACCGCAGAAGCTTGCGGCTTTCGCTGGCACAAGTATGCTGAAAGGGCCAGTCACTCGACAGCTGTACAGCCAGGAAAAACAAGGGGGCGGCGATTCCGGCGGGAGGCCGGCAGGCCAGGCGACCAGGACGCCCCCCATTTCACGGAGGGAAGGGCCATCATGGCGGCGCGCTTTTTCGACGAGATGCTGGATTGGCGGGATGGCGATACCCCGATCATCCAGGCGGGGCAGGCATTGCCGGGCGGTGTGGTACGGCCGCACTACCGGCACTTCACGGACTGGCTGGCGCGGCAGTCCGAGAACACGATGGCCAACAAGCGCGCCGAGGCGGACCTGATTTTCCGGCGCGTGGGCATTACCTTCGCGGTCTACGGCGACAAGGACGAATCCAACAGCGGCACCGAACGGACCATTCCGTTCGACGTGATCCCGCGCATCTTTCCGGCCAGCGAGTGGGCCACGCTGGAAAAGGGCCTGCGCCAGCGCGTGGCCGCGCTGAACCGCTTCATCCACGACATCTACCACGGGCAGGACATCATCCGCGCGGGCGTGATCCCGCCGGACCAGATCTACAACAACGCCCAGTATCGTCCCGAGATGCTCGGCGTCGACGTGCCGCGCGACATCTATGCGCACGTGGCCGGCATCGACGTGGTGCGCGCCGGCGAGGGCGAGTTCTACGTGCTCGAGGACAACCTGCGCGTGCCGTCAGGCGTGTCGTACATGCTCGAGAACCGCAAGATGATGATGCGCTTGTTCCCGGACCTGTTCGCGCGCAACCGCGTGGCGCCGGTCGCGCACTATCCCGATCTGCTGCTCGACATGCTGCGCGGCGTCTCGCCGCAGGCCATCACCGACCCGACCGTGGTGGTGCTGACGCCGGGCATGTACAACTCCGCGTACTTCGAGCACGCGTTCCTCGCGCAGCAGATGGGCGTGGAACTCGTGGAGGGCAGCGACCTGTTCGTCGAGGACGACCACCTCTTCATGCGCACCACGCAGGGCCCGCAGCGCATCGACGTGATCTACCGGCGCGTGGATGACGACTTCCTCGACCCGCTCGTGTTCCGGCCCGATTCCGCGCTCGGCGCGGCTGGCCTGTTGTCGGTCTATCGCGCGGGCAACGTGACCATCTCCAACGCCATCGGCACGGGCGTGGCCGACGACAAGTCGATCTACCCGTACGTGCCCGACATGATCCGCTTCTACCTCGGCGAAGAGGCCATCCTCAACAACGTGCCGACGTATATGTGCCGGCGCCCGGATGACCTGCAGTACGTGCTCGACAACATGGCGGACCTGGTGGTGAAGGAAACGCACGGCGCGGGCGGCTACGGCATGCTGGTGGGCCCAGCGGCAACGCGCGCGGAGATCGATACCTTCCGCGAAGTCGTGAAGTCGCGGCCGGAGCAGTACATCGCGCAGCCGACGCTGGCGTTGTCGACGTGTCCGACGTATGTGGAGTCGGGCATTGCGCCGCGCCACATCGACCTGCGTCCGTTCGTGCTGTCGGGGCGCGAGGTGCGCATGGTGCCGGGCGGCCTCACTCGCGTAGCACTGCGCGAAGGCTCGCTCGTGGTGAATTCCTCGCAGGGCGGGGGGACCAAGGACACGTGGGTGCTGGAGCGCTGAACGCGCCCGCCGCCAGGACCGCATTGCGAGGAGAAACCAACATGCTGAGCCGCACCGCCGACCATCTGTTCTGGATGGCGCGCTATACCGAACGCGCGGAGAACACCGCGCGCATGCTGGACGTCAACTACCAGACCTCGCTGCTGCCGCAGTCCGCGGAAGTGGCCGAACAGGGCTGGTGGGCCATGCTTGATATCTCAGAGCTGACCAACGCATTCGACCACAAATATGGGCTGCTCACGCGCGACGACGTGATTGATTTCATGGTGCGCGACATGACCAATCCGTCATCGATCATGAGCTGCCTGCGCGCGGCGCGCGAGAACGCGCGCGCCGTGCGCGGTTCGCTGACCACGGAGGTCTGGGAAACCGTCAACACCACGTGGCTTGACGTGCAGCGCCTGATCGCGGACGGCGAGTTGCAGGAAGACCCGTCGCGTTTCTTCGAATGGGTCAAGTTCCGTTCGCACCTCGCGCGCGGCGTGCAGTTCGGCACCATGCTGAAGGACGATGCCTTCCACTTCATGCGCCTCGGCACGTTCCTGGAACGCGCGGACAACACCGCGCGGATACTCGACGTGAAATTCCAGGCGTCGGGCAGCGACGACAGCGATCCGAACCGCGAGCAGAACGACTTTTATCACTGGGCGGCGGTACTGCGTTCGGTGTCGGGCTTCGAGGTCTACCGCAAGGTTTACCGCGCGGTGATCACGCCGCAGCGCGTGGCCGAGCTGCTGATCCTGCGCCCGGACATGCCGCGTTCGCTGGTGTCGAGCATGGACGAGGTCGTGGCGATCCTGGCGATGGTCCGCAACCAGCAATCGGAGGAGACCGAGCGGCAGGCTGGTAAACTCCATGCCGACCTGAAATTTGCCCGCATCGACGACATCTTTGCCGTCGGCCTGCACGCCTTCCTCACGAGCTTCCTGGAGCGCATCGGCGACATCGGCAACGGCATCAGCCGTGATTTCCTGGTGCCGCTTTTGGCGGCCTAGGCGCCGTGAACGCCGCAAGGAGGGCCTTATGTGCAGCAGTCGTCGCCGCGGCCCTCCGAACACTGTGAAATACAAGATCCACCACCAGACCGTCTACCGCTATGCGGAGCCGGTGCGGCGCAGCGTGCACGAGTTGCGGCTGGCGCCGCGCTCGGGCCCGCTGCAGGCCGTCAAGGCCTGGGAGCTGCAGACGCCTGGCACCCTGTCCGAGGCGCGTGACGGCTTCGGTAATATCGTCCACAACTTTACTGTCAGCGGCCCGGCCGACACGATTGCGATTACGGCGGTCGGCGAGGTACAGGTGAACCTGCAGCAGGGCAGTGGCGGACCTGACAGCCACCACGCGTTCCGCGATGCACCGGCCAGTGGTGAATCGCGCGTGTCGCCGCTGTACTTTGTCGGTGGTACGCCACTCACATCGGCTCCGCCCGAAATGCAGGCCTTTGCCGCGCCGTTCCTGGCAGCAGGGCATGAAGTGCCGGCGCTGCTCGCGCTGGCCGACGGCATTGCCGAACGCGTGCGGTATGCGGCGAACACCACGCACGTTGGCACTTCCGCGGCGGAAGCCTTCCGCCTCGGCAGCGGCGTGTGCCAGGACCAGGCGCAGGTCATGGTCGCCGCTTGCCGCGCGTTCGGTATCCCGGCGCGCTATGTGAGCGGATACTTCTATGACCCGGCCGCTACGGAACTGGCTAGCCATGCGTGGGCCGATGTGTGCCTCGATGCCGCCAACGACTTGTGGTGCAGCATCGACGTGACGCACCGTTGCGTAACGGACCACCGCCACGTGCGACTGGCCGTTGGGCGCGACTATCAGTCGGCCGCACCAGTGCGGGGCATTCTCGAAGGTGGCAGCGGGGAGACGCTGCAGGTGAATATTGCTATTTGCCCGGTTGTTGATTGATGTGATGCGCGATGCGCCAATGAGGGGCGGGTTTGTCCCTTTTGTGGTGCTTTGGTTGGTTGGTTTGGTGGGGGCTTCGTGCTTGGCGGGCGCCGCTGTTTCGCACCGGCGTAGCCGGCGAGTCACTTTTGTCCGAGCGACAAAAGTAACCAAAAACGCGTTTTGGTTGCCCCAAAGGGGCGAATTTTTATCGTAGTGTGCCAGGGGTGTTGTACGGGTATGGGCTTCAGAGTCAGTCAGGCTGCCTGCCGCGTGGGGCACCACCGTGAGTGGGAATACCGCGCTGATTGAACGAGCCCTGCAAGCGTCTGTGGCCCCTGCTGCGAGCAATATCGTGTGATCGCCTTCGGCTGCGCTGCGCGCAGAGCCCTAGTCTGAGCACGCAGGCCCAGGGCAAATCAGGCCCGGGTGAAGATGCCGCGCTTGCATGCGCGCAGAAAAAGGAAATCTGGACTCGGGCGCCGGCGACGCTGATGAGCTGGCACCCAGACTACGCCGTGCGCGCAGCGCAGCCGAAGGCGTCCCACCACTGACCGTGTTGAAACGCTGTACCCGAGTCCGTCTTGGGGATCGTCCAAAAGTCGTGCCGCGCCAGGCACAGGTTCTGACTCACATGGCGTAGCAGGTTGGAACGGCCGACCACCATCGCAGGCGTCCAAAGCCGTTTGAACGACTGCCACCGTGGAATTGATGGCCAGCGGCAACGACGCGCTTTTTGGTTACTTTTTGTCGCTCGGACAAAAAGTGACTCGCCGGCTACGCCGGCGAAACAGCGCCGCCAGCCAAGAGCGACAAACCGCCTCATCGCCCTAAACCGCCCATGCCCTCCCCAATATCCCCTCACACGATATACCCTCCGGCAGCATCCCAAAAATCCTCCCCCACTGCCCATCGAACCGGCTCGCGATAAACGCATCGGCCATGGCCTGCGGCGCATGCTCGCGCAGCAGGCGCGCCTGCACCAGCAACACTAACTGCTGGGCATGGCGCCGCGCCTGCCCTTCCAGATCAGGTTTGCCCAGCGCATCAGCCAGCCCGGCCACCTGCGCGCGCAGCGGCGCCTCGCCGGAAAGCCCGTCATGCAGATCGCCGAGCAACGCATGCATGGCATCAGGCTCGCGGCTGACCGCGCGCAGCATGTCGAGCGCCATCACATTGCCTGAGCCTTCCCAGATCGAGATCACCGGCGTTTCGCGATAGAGCCGGCCCGCAGGGCTTTCCTCCATGTAGCCATTGCCGCCGAACACTTCCATGGCTTCAGCCGACAATTCGATGCTGCGCTTCGCGACCCACAGCTTGGCCGCGGGCGTGACGATGCGCTGGTACGCGCGCTGCAGCGGGTCTTGCGCCGCCTGCGCGAACGCTTCGGTCAGGCGCATCATCAACTGCGTGGCGGCTTCGCTTTCCAGCGCCATGTCGGCAAGCACATTGCGCATCAACGGCTGTTCGATCAGGCGCTTGCCAAACGCGCTGCGGCTGCGCGTATGGTGCAGCGACTGCACCAGGCACTGCCGGATCAGGCCGGCGCTGCCCATCACGCAGTTCAGGCGCGTGTAGGTGGCCATCTCGATGATGGTCGGCACGCCGCGGCCTTCCTCGCCGATCATGCGGCCCCACGCGCCATGGAACTCGACTTCGCTGCTGGAGTTGGAGCGGTTGCCGATCTTGTCCTTGAGGCGCTGGATATGGATGGCGTTCTTGCTGCCGTCCGGGCGATAGCGTGGCACGAAGAAGCAGGCCAGGCCGCTCTCGGTACGCGCCACGACAAGATGCGCATCGCACATCGGCGCGGAGAAGAACCACTTGTGGCCCGTGATCTCGTACTCGCCGCCGCGGCCTTCGCCCCGCATCGGCACGGCGCGCGTGCTGTTGGCGCGCACATCGGAGCCGCCTTGCTTTTCTGTCATGCCCATACCGACCAGGATCGAGTCTTTCTGCTCGAGCGGGATGTCGCGCGCATCGTACTTGCGCGAGTAGAGCTTGGGCGCCAGTTGCGCGAACAGCTCTGGCTCTTTCTGCAGCACCGGGATACACGCGAACGTCATCGAGTTCGGACATTGCGAGCCCGCTTCAATCTGCCCGTGCATCGAGAAGCCGGCGGCATAGGCGGCCCAAGCGCCGGGGCGCGGATCGGAGAACGGTTGCGATACCAGGTTCTGCTCGCGCGCCATCCGCATTACGCCGTGCCAGGCCGGGTGGAACTCGACGCGGTCGATGCGGCGGCCCTGGCGGTCGTGGGTATGCAGTTCGGGCTTGAAGTGGTTGGCGTCCTCGGCCATGCGCAGCGTTTCGGCGCAGCCCAGGCGCGCACCGTAGGCCGCGAGTTCGGCCTCGTGCCCGGCGCCGCCGGCGCGCCGCACGGCCTCCTGCAGGGCGATGTCGGTGGTGTAGACGTTATAATCGTGCAGCTCTGTCACCACGTTGGTGACTTCGTGCGTGCCCTCGTACATATGCGTGTCTCCGGTGGAATGGCAGCCCGTGCATGGCAGCCTGCATGGCCAACGAGTATAAAAACGAGCCTGCCCGACGGTGTTCGGGTTTTGCAGAGATGAAGCCAGCGCCCCCCAGTGCTCCTGATCGTCCGCAGCGACGCAAGCCGGCCCAGTCGCGTGCCCGGGCCACCGCCCATGCCATTCGCGAAGCGTTTGTCCGGCTGCTCGTCGAAAAGGGCTATGACAAGGTCAGCATCCGTCAGGTGATCGCGCTGGCAGGCGTGGGCATCGGCAGCTTCTACGAATACTTCTCCAGCAAGGAAGCGCTGGCTGCGGTCTGCATCCACCTGCGCGTCAAGGAAATTGCCGCGGCGATGAGCGCCAGCATCGATGCCACGCGCGACCGGCCGTTGCCCGATCGCGTCGATGCCTTGCTGCAGGCCCAGTGCGCGGCGCCGCTGGCCGAACCCGAACAGTGGACGGCCTTGTTCCTGCTGGAGCGCAAGGTGTCCGGAGTGGAGGCATTCCGGAGCCTTTACGCCGAATACGTGCAACTCTGGGAAGCGGCGCTGAGCGCCGGCAGCGACTGGCCCGCAGGTGCCGCGATAGCCGAAGCTGCCTTTGCCGCGCATGCGATGACCTACAGCCTGGTTTCCCAGTCGCTGATGACGTCGGCGCGGCCGCCCGATCCGCAGGCCATGCAGCGCATGCTGCGCACCGCGGTGCATGGTTACCTGTCCGTGATGGCGCCGCTGGCCTACCGGATGCACCGGTTTGACGCCTGAGCCAAGCCGGTAAAGCGCTCCCGGCCCCAAATCCGAACACTGACTCGAAACCGGCGATGCCGGCGCCCGCAGCCCGGCGCGGGGCGCTAGAATTCCCGCTGCGACTCCGCTCGGTTCCGAGTGAACCCGACAAGACCATGACCTACTGTGTTGCCATGCGGCTCGATGCCGGCCTGGTGTTCCTTTCCGACTCACGCACCAATGCTGGTGTCGATGCGATTTCCACCGCGCGCAAGATGACCGTGTTCGAAGAGCCCGGCGACCGCGTGATGGTGCTGATGACCGCCGGCAATCTCGCCATCAGCCAGTCGGTGCGCCAGTGCCTGGTCGAAGGGCGGGACGAAAAACGCTCGCTGTGGACCGCGCGCGATATGTTCGAAGCCACGTCCATCGTCGGCGAGGCCGTGCGCCAGGTGCACAAGCGCGATGCCCACGCGCTGCGCGATGCCGGGATCGAGTTCAACGTCAGCCTGATTTTCGGCGGCCAGATCCGCGGCGAGCGCATGCGCTTGTTCAATGTCTACGCGGCCGGCAATTTCGTCGAGGCCACGCCCGAGAACTGCTTTTTCCAGATCGGCGAGGCCAAGTACGGCAAGCCGATCCTGGACCGCGTGGTGCATCCGTCGCTGCCGCTCGGCGAAGCCGCCAAATGCGCGCTGATCTCGATGGATTCCACGCTCAAGTCGAATATTTCGGTGGGTTTGCCGCTGGACCTGATGGTCTATGAGGCCGATGCGCTTCGGGTGACGCGCTTTGTCAACATCGACGAAAGGAACGCCTACTTCCGCATGATCCGCGATACGTGGGGCCAGCGGCTGCGCCAGGTGTTCGGTGAGATCAACGATCCCGAATGGGATGCTTCCCGCGACGCGGAGTTTCCGCTTGCGCGTACGGACGAAGTCGATCGCTGGGGCCAGCCGGTGCGCGCCACGCGCGAGCGTTCGCGCACGCAAGACTGAGCCGGGCAGGGCAATGCGCGACATCATTCATTTTTCCCATGCCAATGGCTTCCCGGTGCCGACGTACCGCAAACTGTTCGCCGAACTCGAGGGCGACTTCGAATTTCGCGCGGTGGAGCGCTACGGGCACCGTCCCGAATTCCCGGTGACGCGCGGCTGGCCGTATCTGGTGGAAGAGCTGCTGGATTCGCTGGAGCGCCAGTACCGCGAGCCGGTGTGGCTGGTGGGGCATTCGCTAGGTGGCTTCCTGTCGCTGATGGCCGCGCTGCGGCGTCCGGAGTGGGTGCGCGGCGTGGTGATGCTCGATTCGCCGATCATCGCCGGCTGGCGCGCGTCGTTGCTCAAGACCGCGCAACTGTTCGGCATGGACGAGAAGCCGGGGCCGGCCGCGGTGACCAAGAACCGCCGTACGCACTGGCCCGATGCCGAGGCGGTGTGGGAGCACTTTCGCTCCAAGCCGAACTTTGCAGTCTGGGATCAGGACATGCTGCGCGACTACACGCTGCACGGCACCGAGCCGACCGGCAAGGACGACGAACGGCAGCTCCGCTTCAATCGCGAGGTGGAGTACTGGATCTATCGCACACTGCCGACCAGCCTTGGCCGCAAGGTCGCGCGCGGTGCGCCGGTACCGGTCGGCTTCGTTGCCGGTACGCGTTCGAAGGAGGTCCGGCAATGTGGTCTTGACGCAACGCGCAAGCTGGTTGGCGAGAACCTGCGCTTCATCGAGGGCGGCCATCTTTACCCGATGGAGCGGCCGCAGGAGACGGCGCAACTGGTCCGCGAACTGATCGCGGCGATGCGGCGCGACGGGCGCTGAAGTGCAAGCGGCGCATGCGCCGCAGCCGTTCCGACAGGCGTGTCGCCGGGCGGCGGTGTCACAATTTGCGGGCGTTCGGCAGCCGGGGTCTCATGTATAATCCTAATTTCCCCGGCAAGCTCGGTTTATGACCAAATTCGTCTTCGTCACCGGTGGCGTCGTCTCTTCTCTCGGCAAGGGCATCGCTGCCGCCTCGCTCGCGGCTATTCTCGAGTCGCGCGGCCTCAAAGTCACCCTCCTCAAGCTAGATCCCTACATCAACGTCGATCCCGGCACGATGAGCCCCTTCCAGCATGGCGAGGTGTTTGTCACGGAAGACGGTGCGGAAACCGACCTTGATCTCGGCCACTACGAGCGTTTCGTCTCGGCCAAGATGCGCAAGTCGAACAATTTCACCACGGGCCAGATCTACGAATCGGTGATCCGCAAGGAGCGCCGCGGCGAATACCTGGGCAAGACCGTGCAGGTGATCCCGCATATCACCAACGAGATCCAGGCCTTTATCGAGCGTGGCGCTGCCGCTTCGCATGAAGGCAAGGCTGACGTGGCGCTGGTGGAAATCGGCGGCACCGTGGGTGACATCGAATCGCTGCCGTTCCTGGAAGCCGCGCGCCAGATGAGCCTGCGCATGGGCCGCAACCGCTGCGCGTTCGTGCACCTGACCCTGGTGCCGTTCATTGCCAGCGCCGGCGAGCTGAAGACCAAGCCGACCCAGCACTCGGTGCAGAAGCTGCGTGAAATCGGCATTTCGCCGACCGCGCTGCTGTGCCGCGCCGACCGCCCGATCCCGGACGACGAGCGCGCCAAGATTTCGCTGTTCGCCAACATCCCGCAAGACGCCGTGATTTCGGTGTGGGATGCCGACAGCATCTACAAGATCCCGCAGATGCTCAACGAGCAGGGCCTGGACCGCCTGATCTGCGAAGAACTGCGCCTGGACCCGAAGCCGGCCGACCTGTCGATGTGGCAGAAGCTGGTGAATGCGCAGGAAAACCCGCAGCACGAGATCACCATCGGCATGGTTGGCAAGTACGTCGACCTGACCGAGTCGTACAAGTCGCTGATCGAGGCGCTGCGCCACGCCGGCATGCACACCGCCACCCGCGTGAACATCGAGTACATCGATTCCGAGGAACTGGAATCGGGCCATCTCGAAGTGCTGGCCCCGCTGGACGCCATTCTGGTGCCGGGCGGTTTCGGCAAGCGCGGCACGGAAGGCAAGATCCGCGCAATCCAGTACGCCCGCGAGAACAAGGTTCCGTACCTGGGCATCTGCCTGGGCATGCAGCTGGCCGTGATCGAGTTTGCCCGCCACGTGGCTGGCATGGGTGACGCCAACTCGACCGAGTTCAACCTGGAAACCGAGCATCCGGTGGTCGCGCTGATCACCGAGTGGATGGACCGCGAAGGCAAGGTCGAGCAGCGTTCGGCCGATTCCGACCTGGGCGGCACCATGCGCCTGGGTGCGCAGCGTGTGCCGGTGAAGGAAGGTACCAAGGCCGCGTCGATCTACGGCGCCGAGGTCAACGAGCGCCACCGTCACCGCTACGAGGTCAACAACCACTATGTGCCGACGCTCGAAAACGCCGGCATGGTGATTTCGGCCCGTACCCCGACCGAGAACCTGCCCGAGATGATGGAACTGCCGGTGTCGATGCACCCGTGGTTCGTCGGCGTGCAGTTCCACCCGGAATTCACCTCCACGCCGCGTGACGGCCATCCGCTGTTCAAGGCCTACGTCGAAGCTGCGCTGGCTGGCCAGCAACGCAAGGGCGCCTGAAGCCGGGCGCCGAGCAGGAGACTGTCATGAAACTCTGCGGATTCGAGGTTGGCCTCGACAAGCCGTTCTTCCTGATTGCCGGCCCGTGCGTGATCGAGTCGGAACAGATGGCGCTGGATACCGCCGGCGAGCTCAAGGCCATCACCAGCGAGCTGGGCATCCCGTTCATCTACAAGTCGTCGTTCGACAAGGCCAACCGCTCGTCGGGCAAGTCGTTCCGCGGCCTGGGCATGGAAAAGGGCCTGGAGATCCTGGCGACCGTGAAGCGCGAGATCGGGGTGCCGGTGCTGACCGACATCCATGAGATCGACGAGATCAAGCCTGTCGCGGCCGTCGTCGACGTGCTGCAGACGCCGGCGTTCCTGTGCCGCCAGACGGATTTCATCCGCGCATGCGCCCAGAGCGGCAAGCCGGTGAACATCAAGAAGGGCCAGTTCCTCGCGCCGCACGACATGAAGAACGTGATCGACAAGGCCCGCGACGCCGCGCGCGACGCCGGCCTGCCCGACGACGTGTTCATGGCCTGCGAGCGTGGCGTTTCGTTTGGCTATAACAACCTGGTCTCAGACATGCGCTCGCTCGCGATCATGCGCGAGACCGGCGCCCCCGTGGTGTTCGATGCCACCCACTCGGTGCAGTTGCCGGGCGGGCAGGGCACCAGCTCGGGCGGCCAGCGCGAGTTCGTGCCTGTGCTGTCGCGTGCCGCCGTGGCCACCGGCATCGCCGGCCTATTCATGGAAACGCACCCGGACCCGAACAAGGCCATGTCCGATGGCCCCAACGCGGTGCCGCTGTCGCGCATGAAGGAGCTGCTGGCCGTGCTCAGGGATCTGGACGCGCTGACCAAGCGCGCCGGCTTCCTCGAGGACAACTTCGGCTGGCCGGCCTGCGCCTGAGCAGGCCCCGGTTGTCACGGCCGCTGACCCGGCCGTGACAAACCGTATCGAAAGACAATACAAAACATCGGGAGATACAGCATGGCCGCGGGCTTTATCATCGCGTACGTCGACGTAAC
The DNA here is from genome assembly GCF_905397435.1 of Cupriavidus numazuensis. GTDB lineage: Bacteria > Pseudomonadota > Gammaproteobacteria > Burkholderiales > Burkholderiaceae > Cupriavidus > Cupriavidus numazuensis. The sequence continues at coordinate 174,523 of NZ_CAJPVI010000001.1, read as the reverse complement.
CGACCCCCAGCAGTACGAGGAATACAAGGTGCTCTCCAGCAAGGCCATGCAGCTCCATGGTGCGGAAGTGCTGGTGCGCGGCGGCAAGGCCGAAAACCTCGAGGGCGAATGGTCGCCGACCCGTGTTGTCGTGCTGAAATTCCCGAGCGTCGAAGCTGCCAAGGCCTTCCATGACGGGGAGGCCTATCGCGCTGCCCGCAAGGCACGCGAGCATGCGGCGCGCATGAACATGATCGTGGTCGAGGGTGTGGCCTGAGCCGGCCAGTCCTGTCGAACCCTTTTCAGGCGCGTGACATCGCCCTGACACACGGGCAGGTTGCAGTAATCAGCAGCAGCAAGAATCAACAGTCAGAGAGGAATTCATGAGTGCAATCGTAGATATCATCGGTCGCGAGGTTCTCGACTCGCGTGGCAATCCCACCGTCGAATGCGACGTGCTGCTGGAATCCGGCGTGATGGGCCGTGCGGCAGTGCCGTCGGGCGCGTCGACCGGTTCGCGCGAAGCCATCGAGCTGCGTGACGGCGACAAGAGCCGCTACCTGGGCAAGGGCGTGCTGAAGGCCGTCGAGCACATCAACACCGAGATCTCCGAAGCCATCATGGGCCTGGACGCTTCCGAGCAGGCCTTCCTGGACCGCACGCTGATCGACCTGGACGGCACCGAGAACAAGAGCCGCCTGGGCGCCAACGCCATGCTGGCCGTGTCGATGGCTGTGGCCAAGGCCGCTGCCGAAGAAGCCGGCCTGCCGCTGTACCGCTACTTCGGCGGTTCGGGCGCCATGCAGATGCCGGTGCCGATGATGAACATCGTCAACGGCGGCGCGCACGCCAACAACAGCCTGGATATCCAGGAATTCATGGTCATGCCGGTGTCGGCGACCAGCTTCCGTGAAGCGCTGCGCTGCGGCGCCGAGGTCTTCCACGCGCTGAAGAAGATCCTGGCCGACAAGGGCATGTCCACCGCCGTGGGCGACGAAGGCGGCTTCGCCCCGAACTTCTCGTCGAACGAAGAGTGCCTGAACACCATCGTCCAGGCCGTCGAGAAGGCCGGCTACCGCATGGGCGAGGACGTGCTGCTGGCGCTGGACTGCGCCGCGAGCGAGTTCTACCACGAAGCCGAAGACGTCTACGTGCTGGAAGGCGAAGGCCTGAAGCTGTCGTCGACGCAGTTCGCCGACTACCTGGCCAACCTGTGCGACAAGTTCCCGATCGTGTCGATCGAGGACGGCATGGCCGAAGGCGACTGGGACGGCTGGAAGACGCTGACCGACAAGCTCGGCAAGCGCGTGCAGCTGGTCGGCGACGACCTGTTCGTGACCAACACGAAGATCCTGAAGGAAGGCATCGACAAGGGCATCGGCAACTCGATCCTGATCAAGATCAACCAGATCGGTACGCTGACCGAGACGTTTGCCGCCATCGAAATGGCCAAGCGCGCCGGCTACACCGCCGTGATCTCGCACCGTTCGGGCGAGACCGAGGACAGCACGATTGCTGACATCGCCGTCGGTACCAACGCCGGCCAGATCAAGACCGGCTCGCTGTCGCGTTCGGACCGTATCTCGAAGTACAACCAGCTGCTGCGCATCGAGGAAGACCTCGGCGATATCGCCAGCTACCCGGGCAAGAGCGCGTTCTACAACCTGCGCTGAGCCCAGCCGGGCGCCTGACACGCCCCTGACGGCGGCGGCACGGATTGCATCCGGCCGCCGCCGTTGTTGTATCCGGATTTGTATCGAAATCTGGCCAGCATTGCCTTATGGCCCGAGTTCGCTGATCATTGTGCGGAAATTTCTGTCCGCCACGCCTCATGCGCCTGATTTCTTTGCTGTTGTTCGTGCTGCTGCTCGCCATCCAGTATCCGCTCTGGCTTGGCAAGGGCGGTTGGCTCCGCGTCTGGGAACTCAACCGGCAGGTGCAGGAGCAGGCCACGCGCAACCAGACGCTGAAGCTGCGCAATGCCAAACTGGAAGGGGAGGTGAAGGACCTGCAGGATGGCACGGGCGCCATCGAGGAGCGCGCCCGCTACGAGCTGGGCATGGTGAAGGACGGCGAAGTCTTCGTGCAGTTCGTCGCGCCGGCGCCCAAGGTCAGCGCCACGCCGCCCCTGCCTCCGCCGCCGAATTCGCCGGCCGCCACGGGCCGGCACTAAGCACTGGCGGACCGGCTTTGCGCCGGCCGTCCTGCCGCCTTACCACCAGTACGGGTAGCCGCCCCAATAGCCAGGTGAGCTGAAACCGACGCCAGCGCCCCAGTGGCCGCCACCCCAGCCTCCGTAGAACAGATTCCAGTTGACATTCGGGTAGGCGTAGGCCGAGCGGTAAGCGGCCTCGTAGGCCTGCTGCTGCCGGATGGCGGCTTCCTGGTCGCGCAGGATCTGCTGGTTCAGGGCGTCGAGCTGTTGCATCTGCTCGACCGTGATCGGTGCGGTCGTCGCGGCATCCGGGGCCAGACGCGCCGTGGCGGGGGTTCCGTTGAGATCACGTGGCACCGGCGCGGCACAGCCGCCGGCCAGCAGCGCGGCTGCCAGCAAGGTTGGCAGGGCAGGCAGGGAGCGAGTGAAGCGGGCGGCGGACATGGCAGCAACAAGTGGCAGGTCGGAACGTCTGGCGCCGGCCATGGGCAGGGCGCCATTTGCTAACAGCTTAGCTGTTGGACTTGCGCCCTGCAGGGTGGTTCGCACCCGACATGCTTGCTATGCCGCCGGCCAAGCCGGCGGTTTCCGGCTCAGTGGTGGTGATGGGCGCCTTCGCCGGCGCCGGTGGCCACGTGGGCCGGCGTGAACAGCTGGGCGCAGTCCACGGCATCGAATTCGTAGCGCTGGCCGCAGAAATCGCAATGGATTTCCACATGGCCGCGCTCGGCCACGATGCCGTCGATCTCTTCCTGGCCCAGCGACTGCAGCATGCCCGCCACCTTGGCGCGCGAGCACGAGCAATGGAAATGGGGGGTCATCGGCTCGAACACGCGCAGGCCGGCGTCTTGCAGGTCTTCCCAGAACAGCCGGCGCAGCAGCGTGTCCGGCGTCTCGGTCAGCAGCTCATCCGATTTCAGCGTGTTGCCAAGCTGGCACGCACGATCCCACGTATCGAGGTCCTGCGCACGGCTCTCGCCCGACAGGGCAGCACCGGTCTCGCCGACTTCCTGCGTGCCGCCGTAAGACGGCAGCTTCTGCAGCAGCATGCCCGCTGCGGCGTGGTCGTCCGCGGCCAGCCACAGGCGCGTGTCGAGCTGTTCGGACGCCTGCATGTAGTGTTCCAGCACGGCGCTCATCGACGCCAGCGGACCGTGCGCGTCGGACAGCGGCACGATGCCCTGGTACGGCTGCTGGCCCGGCAGCTTGTCCTTCGGATCGAGCGTGATGGCGAAGCGGCCGTGGCCGTGGACATTGACGAGGTCGGCCAGCGTGGCGTCATCGGCAATCTGCACGCCTTCGGCCAGCTTGGCCGTGGCGCGCATCGACAGGTCGGACAGGCACTCCACCACCAACATGCGCACCGGGCCGTCGCCGTGCAGTTGCATCACGAGCGCGCCGTTGAACTTGAGGTTCGCCGACAGCAGCGCGGCGGCCGCCATCATCTCGCCGAGCACGCGCCGCACGGGCGCGGGATAGGCGTGGCGGTTCAGCACTTCGCGCCAGGTGGCTTCCATGCGGACCAGTTCGCCGCGCACGGGGGCCGCGTCGAACAGGAATTTCTGCAGGGTGTCGGTAGTGGTCGTATCAGTCACAATAATCTGTCTGTCAATCGGTTGTAGCTGCCGCGGCGCGTGTCAGTCGATCCGCTTGAGCTGTTGCTTGTACATGGCCTGACGCGTGGCGTAAGTCTCGGCGTTGCGGTACAGGTTGGCCACGTCCTGGTCGGTCAGTTCGCGCACGACCTTGGCCGGCGCGCCGAGGATCAGCGAGCGGTCCGGGAACACCTTGCCTTCGGTTACCACGGCGCCCGCGCCGACCAGGCATTCCTTGCCGATCACGGCGCGGTTCAGCACCACGGCCTGGATGCCGATCAGCGAGCCTTCGCCCACGGTGCAGCCGTGCAGCATGGCCTGGTGGCCGATGGAAACCTTGTCGCCCAGCGTCAGCGGGCAGCCCGGGTCGACGTGCAGCACGGAGCCTTCCTGGATGTTGGTGTCCACGCCGACCACGATCGGTTCGTTGTCGCCCCGGATGACGACGCCCGGCCATGCACTGGCGCGCGACTTCATGGTCACGTTGCCGATGATGGTGGCTTCGGGAGCCACATAGGCGTCCTGGTCGATATTGGGAACGAGTTCGCCGAGCTGGTACAGCGCCATGGAATCTCCTGCACGAAGGTAGTTATCTGGGGATTGCCGCCGGTCTTTAAAGAGCGCCGGAGAATTGCCGCGGGGCCGGCCAGGGTGCCGGCACGCCGCATACGGGGCCGGGCAGCGCCCGGCGTGGCTCTACAATGGCGGCAGACCGGATTTTACGCCCATGCCAGAGATTTCACCCGCCGCCCGTTTGCCCGATCCTCCACAAACGCTGCGCCGGCAGGCGCTTGATGTACTTTGCCTGACCGATGCGCGGGACAAGGCCGCTGCGGCGCGCGCGCTTTTCCGAGGCGTCGCGGAGGCTGACGAAGGCATTCTGGGCACGAAAGACCACATGGAGGCCGCGCTTCCCATCCCCGGCCGCCCGGCGCGTCCCGAACTGGTGCCGCCGCAACGCGTGGAACGCCGTCGCTCACTGCATACCGACGCCGGCCGCGCTGCCCTGATCCACGCGCTCTGCCATATCGAGTTCAACGCCATCAACCTCGCGCTCGATGCCGTGTGGCGCTTCGCCGGCATGCCCGCGGACTATTACCGTGACTGGCTGCGCGTCGCCGACGAGGAAGCGTTCCATTTCACGCTGCTGGCCGACCATCTCGGCACGCTGGGATTTGCCTACGGTGATTTTCCGGCCCACAACAGCCTGTGGGAGATGTGCGACCGCACGGCAGGGGATGTGCTGGCGCGCATGGCGCTGGTGCCGCGTACGCTGGAGGCACGCGGGCTCGATGCCTCGCCGCCGGTGCGCGCCAAGCTGGCCGGTGCCGGCGACCAGGCGGCCGCGGCCATCATCGACATCATCCTGCGTGATGAAGTCGGGCATGTGGCGATCGGCAACCGCTGGTACCGCTGGCTGTGCGAGCAGCGCGGACTGAATCCGGTATCGACCTATGCTGCACTGGCGCAGCAGCACCGCGCGCCGAAGCTGCGCGGACCGTTCAACCTCGATGCGCGCCGCGCAGCCGGCTTCGACGAGGATGAACTGGCGTGGCTGGAGGCATCGGCCGGCTAACGCTTGCTGCCAGCGCGTTCCTGCTCCATCAGCCTGAGCACGCGCCGCTGCACCTTGCCGGTCGTCGTCATCGGCAACTGGTCGATGAACTCGATCTTCTTCGGATACTCGTAAGGCGCAAGTTGGCCGCGCACATGCTCCTGCAGTGCGGTCACCAGCGCCGCGTCGCTGTCGAACGAGCGCGCCACCGAAGGCGTCAGCACGATGAACGCCTTGACCACCGCGCCGCGCTCGGGGTCAGGCGACGGCACCACCGCGCAGTTCGACACGGCCGGATGCTTGAGCAGGCAGTTCTCGATCTCGCTCGGGCCGATGCGGTAACCCGACGACTTGAACACATCGTCGGCACGGCCCTGGTACCACAGGTAGCCGTCGGCATCGACGCGCGCCATGTCGCCAGTGCGGCACCAGCGCAGGCCGTCGCGCTCCACATAGCGCGCGGCGGTGGCCGCTTCGTTTTTCCAGTAGCCGAGGAAAAACACCGGATCGGGGTGGCCATGGATGTCGGTGGCACAGACGGCGACCTCTCCGTCCTCGCCGGGGGCGCACGGCCTGCCTTCGTCATCGATGACCTGTACCCGATGGCCCGGATAGGGCCGCCCCATCGATCCGGCGCGCGCGGGCCAGCCCAGGCGCGCTTCGTCATGCTGGGCCGTGCAGTTGCCGACGATGTAGTTGATCTCGGTCTGCCCGAACATCTCGTTGACGACCACGCCCATGGCATCGTGGCACCATGTGAACACCGTTTCGCCGACCGCCTCGCCGGCGCTCATCAGCGCGCGCAGCTTCAGCGTGTAGCGCTGCCGTGGTTCAGGGCAGGCCTTCATCATCTGCTTGAGCGCTGTCGGAAACAGGAAGGTATTGGTGACGCCGTAGCGTTCCAGCAGTTCGAACGCGCGTTCGGCCGTGAATCGGCTCTGGTAGCCGACGATCGATTTGCCGAAGTAGAGCGCCGGCATCAGCGCATCCCACAATCCGCCGGTCCACGCCCAGTCGGCCGGGCTCCAGAACACGTCGTCGTCCTGCGGATACCAGTTCTGCGAGCACACGAAGCCGGGCAGGTTGCCGATCAGCGCGCGGTGCGGGATCACCGCGCCTTTGGGCGGCCCTGTGGTGCCGCTGGTGTAGATCAGCACGGCGGCTTCGTCGGCCTTGGTCTGCGCGGCCGTGAAGGTCGGCAGTTGCGCGGCCAGCAGGATGTCCCAGTCGTGATTGCCACGTCCCCGTGCATCGCCGGCGGCAATCACGGTGGCGAGCGTCGGGCATTCCGGGCGCGCGGCGAGCACGTTGTCGATCGAGGTCTCGTCGGCAATCGCCACGATGGCTTCGCTGTGGCTGATGCGATAAGCCAGCGCCTCAGGCCCGAACAGCATCGACAGCGGCGTGGCGATGGCGCCAAGCTGGGAAATCGCCATGTACGCAATGGCGGTCTCGATCCGTTGCGGCATTACGATAGCAACGCGGTCGCCGCGCTGTACGCGGAGCTCCTGCAGCGCCGCAGACAGCCGGTTGGCTTCGGCCTGCAGGTACGCATAGCTGAACGCGTCGCGGCGCCCGTCCTCGTGCTCGGTGTAGACCGCGATGCGGTCCGCGGTGGCCGGGTCGCGTGCCCAGCGGCCGCAGCAGGCTTCGGCCAGGTTGAAGTGCTCGGGCACGTGCCAGCGGAAAGAATCGTAGAGCGCCTGGTAGTCATCGCGCCGGCTTGCCGGCAGGGCCGCTGCAGCCATGTAGCTGTCTCCTTGAGAGTCTCGTTATAATTCTGCGAACGGTCGTTCTATTTTGTGCGGGCTTCCGCGCCGGCCCCCAAACTCCGTGCAAGGATGAGAAGAACCGCAACCAGGGGAGACACATGACAATCAAGGAAACCTCGCGCTCTGAATTTATCACGTTGCGCGGCCTGCGCTACCACGTGCGCCAGTGGGGCACGCCGGGCGCGCCGAAGCTGTTCATGCTGCATGGCTGGATGGACGTGGCGGCATCGTTCCAGTTCCTCGTGGACTGCCTGGAACGTGACTGGCACGTGATCGCGCCCGACTGGCGCGGCTTTGGCGAGACCGACTGGCCGACGCGCTACCCGGGCACCGGGTCCTACTGGTTTGCCGACTACCTTGCTGACCTGGAGGCGTTGCTCGACCACTACCAGCCCGACGGGCAGGTCGATCTTGTGGGCCACAGCATGGGTGCCAACGTGTCCTGCCTGTATGCGGGCATCCGGCCCGAACGCGTGCGCCGCGTGGTGGATCTCGAAGGGTTTGGCTTGACGCAGACGCGCGCCGAGCAGGCGCCGAAACGCTATGCGCGCTGGCTCGACGAACTGCGCCAGAAGCCCGAACTGCGTACCTACGACGATGTGAGCGGCGTGGCGGCGCGGCTGCAGAAGACCAATCCGCGCCTGCCCGATGACCGCGCCGCGTTCCTGGCCGAGCATTGGTCGCGCCGCAATGAAGCAGGGCAGTGGGAAATCCTCGGCGATTCGGCGCACAAGCTGGTGAATCCGGTGCTGTACCGGGTCGACGAGGTGATGGCGATCTGGGCGCAAGTCAGCGCGCCGGTGCTGCATGTGGAGGCGCGTGACTCGGCGACGTTGCGCCATATTGCCCACAAGCAGACGCTTGAAGAATTCCGCGAGCGTTTCCGCGCGTTCCGCGATTTCCGCGAGGCCGTGATCGACGACGCGGGCCATATGCTGCACCACGACCAGCCCGCCGCGGTGGCGGCGCTGATCGAATCGTTCATTGCCTGACGCAGGCCGCGCGCCTCAGGCGTGCGTGAGCTTTTCCTTGAGCGCCGCGTTGTTGCTGGTGTGCACGTGCACCAGCGACTTCTGCGGAAACGCGTAGTGATAGGCCTTGCGCAAGGCCAGCGCGGCTTCGTGAAAGCCGGACAGGATGAGCTTCTGCTTGTTGGCGTAATACGCGATGTCGCCGGCAGCGAAGATGCCGCGCCGCGAGCTTTCGTACGTCGTGGTGTCCACCAGGATGCGGCCGGCGCGCATGTCCATGTCCCACTGTGCGATCGGGCCCGGCTCCGACACCAGTCCGTAGAGCGCCACGAGTTCGTCGGCGGGCAGGGTCTGCACGCCGTCGCGGCTGCGGACTTCGATCTCCGAGAGTGCCGCATGGTCGCCGTCGCCAGAAGTCTTGAGCGCGCCGAGCATGCCGACGACGAAGTCCATTTCGCCGGCTTCCACGGCCGCGCGCATTTCCGCCACGGTGCCATCGGCCGCGCGGAAGCCCTCGCGCCGGTGCAATAGCGTCACGCGCGCGGCGACCTTGCGCAGGGCCAGCGCCCAGTCGAGCGCGGAGTCTCCGCCGCCCGCCACCACCACGCGCTTGCCTGCAAAGCGCGACACATCGCGCACCGCATAGTGCACGTGGCGGCCTTCGAGCGCCGGTGCTTCCGGTAGCGATACCCGTTGCGGCGCAAACGCGCCAGCGCCGGCACAGACCAGCACGGCGGCCACGTCGAAGCGCTTGCCGCTGTCGGTCGTTACCAGCAGGCGCGGATGGCCGTCGCCCTGCGCGGGCAGCACTTCGGCCACGCCTTCAGCGCGCTGGTTGAAGTGCATCGGAAAGGCAAACGGCGCGCATTGTTCGAGCAGGCGGTCGACCAGGTCCTGGGCCAGGCAGCCCGGCACGGCCGGAATATCGTAGATCGGCTTCTCGGGGTACAGCTCCGTGCATTGGCCCCCGGCGCGATCGAGCACGTCGATCAGCTCGCATTTCAGGCCGAGCACGCCGGCCTGGAACGCGGCGAACAGGCCGACCGGGCCCGCGCCCACGATCAGCACGTCGGTAGTGGTGGTGTCGGCGATGCCGGGCAGGGCAGTGGTGTTGTCGGTGGACATTGGCGGGTGCGGCGAGGAGATTCCAAAACCCGACTATACCGCGCGGACGGCGCCATCTTCCCGACGCCAGCGTTGCCGGCAAGGGCTTTGTGTGAGTGGTTGTGCACGCGTGCGGGTCAGCCCGAAAGCACATACAAGAGTAGAATAGTCATATGCCCGACATGCAAACGATCAACGCCGACCTGCACTGCCATTCCACCGTGTCCGATGGCACGATGTCGCCACGCGCCGTGGCTGAACGCGCGTATGCGGGCGGTGTGCGGCTGTGGTCGCTCACCGACCATGACGAGGTTGGCGGCCAGGCCGAGGCGCGTGCCGCGGCCGAGGCACTGGGCATGCGCTATGTATCCGGTGTCGAGATCTCGGTCACGTGGGCCGGGCAGACCGTGCATATCGTCGGGCTGCAGATCGATCCGTTCTGTCCCGACCTGATCGACGGGCTTGCCGACACGCGTTCCGGCCGTGCCCGGCGCGCACGCGATATCGGCGAAGCGCTCGCGAAGATCGGCATTGAAAACGCCTACCAGGGCGCGCTCAAGTATGTGGGCAATCCCGACCTGATCTCCCGCACGCACTTCGCGCGCTGGCTGGTGGATCAGGGCCACTGTGCGACGATCGGCGATGTATTCAGCCAGTACCTGTCCGAAGGGCGGCCAGGCTACGTGGGCCACCGCTGGGCGAAGCTGTCCGAGGCGATCGCCTGGATCAAGGCTGCGGGCGGCATTGCCGTGATGGCCCACCCGGGCCGCTACAACTACACCGATACGCAGCACGACGCGCTGTTCGACGAATTTACGGCCCTGGGCGGCCGTGCGGTCGAGGTCGTGACCGGCAGCCATACGCCGGACCAGTACCGGCGCTATGCCGAGGTGGCGCGCCACTACGGCCTGCTGGCGTCGCGTGGCTCGGACTTCCACGGCCCTGGTGAGGGTCGCGTGGAGCTCGGCGCGCTGCCGCCGCTGCCGTCGACGGTGACGCCGGTATGGCACGACTGGTAGCCTCCGCAGGCCGCCGGGCAGGCACGGCCGACAGGGCCTTGCCGCCGGGCACGAACTTCGTCAGATCCCGTCCCTGAGCCCGGCCATGTCCCAGTACTTCGAAATCCATCCGCAGAACCCGCAGCCGCGGCTCATCAAGCAGGCCGTGCAGATCGTCCGCCAGGGCGGGCTGATCGCGCTGCCGACCGACTCCAGCTACGCGCTGGGCTGCCAGCTTGACGACAAGGCCGCCGTGGAGCGCCTGCGCCGGCTGCGCGGCATCGACGACAAGCACCACCTCACGCTCATGTGCAGCGACCTGTCCGAACTGGGCAGCTTTGCGCGCGTCGACAACCGGCAGTACCGCTGGATCAAGGGCGCCACACCCGGGCCCTATGTCTTCATCCTGGAAGCCACCAAGGAAGTGCCACGGCGGCTGTCGCACCCCTCGCGCAAGACCATCGGCGTGCGCGTGCCCGAGCACGCCATCCCGCTGGCGCTGCTGGCCGAGGCCGGCGAGCCGTTGCTGACCGCCACGCTTCAGTTGCCAGGCGACGAGGAGCCGATGAACGATCCGGCGGAAATCCGCAGCCGGCTCGAAAAGCTGCTGGATCTGGTCATCTGCGGCGGCCCGGCGCCGGCCGAGCCTACCACCGTGATCGACCTGACCAGTGGAGAGCCCGAACTCGTGCGCCAGGGAAGGGGCGATATCGCACGGTTCGGTCTCTGAATTCCCGCCGCATGTGATGCGGCGGCCAGCCCGCCCGGTACAATAAGTCTCATGGATTCCTCCCTCATTCAGACCTTTGCCGTCTATGCCCTGCCCGTGCTGTTCGCGATCACGCTGCACGAGGCTTCGCACGGCTATGTGGCCAAGCACTTCGGTGACACGACGGCCTACGCGCTGGGTCGCGTCAGCCTGAACCCGGCACGGCACATCGACCCGATCGGCACCATTGCCGTGCCGCTGCTGCTGTATCTGCTGACCAGCGGCCAGTTCGTGTTCGGCTATGCCAAGCCGGTCCCGGTCGATTTCGGGCGGCTGCGCAATCCGCGCTGGCACGGCATGTGGGTGGCGCTGGCCGGTCCGGTCAGCAATATCGTGCAGGCCTTCCTGTGGGCGCTGATCGCGATCGGGCTGGCCTGGGGGCGGGTGTCGGAGCCGTTCTTCAGCGAAATGGCTCGCGCCGGTGTGCTGGTCAATCTGGTCGTGGCGGCGTTCAACCTGTTTCCGATTCCGCCGCTGGACGGCGGCCGTGTGCTGACCGCGCTGCTGCCGCCGCGCGTGGCCTATTCGGTGTCGCGCATCGAGCCGTATGGCATTTTTGTCGTGCTGGCGCTGGTGGCGGCAGGCGTGATCACCTCGGTCTGGATGCGGCCGGTGATCAACCTGCTGAGTTCGGTCGTCGAGCTGATGCTGCGGCCGATCATCATGCTGCTGCAGTAGGGGCGAGGTCCATGCTCGCCCATGCGCCGACCGGCGCTCCGTCCGACTGGGTCATGCGCTGGGCGCACCTTGTGCGCCCGGCCGGTCGCGTACTCGATCTTGCCTGTGGCAGCGGCCGGCATGCGCGCTGGTTCGCACAGCGCGGCCATGCGGTGGTCGGCGTCGACCGCGATGCCGAGGCCGTTGCCGCGCTGCCTGCGCCGATTGGCGGGCGCGTGGAAGACCTGGAGCAGGGTGCCTGGCCGCTCGCCGACGAGGCGCCGTTCGACGCGATCGTCATCACCAACTACCTGCATCGTCCGCTGTGGGCAGACCTTGCCGGCGCGCTGGCGCCGGGTGGCGTGCTGCTTTATGAGACCTTCGCGAGCGGAAACGAGACCGTCGGCAAGCCTTCGCGGCCGGATTTTCTTCTGAATCCCGGCGAACTTCTCGAAGTGGCGCGCACGCACGGGCTGCGTGTGATCGGCTATGAGGATGGCGTGCTGGAAGTGCCCCGTACGGCGTTTGTGCAGCGTCTTTGTGCGGTGCGCGAGGTGGCGCACACGGCAGGCGGCAGCGTGCCGCCACGCTACCGGCTACCGGGCTGAAGCGGCGTCTAAGTTGTCCGCGAGAATGCGGCTTCACACGTTGAACCGTTTGGTGTAACCCCTTGTCGGAACATCGGTCGAGCCGGCCGGCTGTTCCGGTACAATCTCGTTATTCGCATCCCGAATTCCCTAACGTTATGACACAGATTACCGGCAGCATTGTTGCCATCGTCACCCCGATGCATGAGGACGGCAGCCTGGATTACCCGGCGCTGCGCGCGCTCGTCGACTGGCACGTGGCCGAGGGTACCGATGCCATCGTGATCGTTGGCACCACCGGCGAATCGCCCACCGTCTCGGTGGACGAGCACTGCGAACTGATTCGCGTGGCGGTGGAGCAGGCTGGCAAGCGGATTCCCATCATCGCCGGTACCGGCGGCAACTCGACCAAGGAAGCCATCGAGCTGACGGCCTTCGCCAAGAAGGTTGGCGCCGATGCCTCGCTGCAGGTCGTGCCGTACTACAACAAGCCGACCCAGGAAGGCATGTACCGGCATTTCCGCACCATCGCCGAGGCGGTGGAGCTGCCGGTGCTGCTGTACAACGTGCCGGGCCGCACCGTTGCGGACATGACCAACGACACCATCCTGCGCCTCGCGCAGGTGCCGGGTATCGTCGGGGTGAAGGAAGCGACCGGCAACATCGACCGCGCCGCGCAACTGATCAAGGATGCGCCGGAAGGCTTTGCGATCTACAGCGGCGACGATCCGACCGCCGTGGCGCTGATCCTGCTGGGCGGCAAGGGCAATATCTCGGTGACTGCCAACGTGGCACCGCGCAAGATGCACGAGATGTGCGTGGCCGCGCTCAAGGGCGACGTGGTGACCGCGCGCCGCCTGCACATGGAGCTGATCGAGTTGAACAAGGCGATGTTCGTCGAGGCCAACCCGATTCCGGTCAAGTGGGCCCTGCAGCAGATGGGCAAGATGGAAGGCGGCATCCGCCTGCCGCTCACGCCGCTGCTGGAGTCCAACTACGAGACCGTGCGCAAGGCATTGGCCGCCGCTGGCCTGCTGCGCTGATTTTCCGGCGCACCCGTGCCGTCCCATCAACTAGGATTGCGTGTCAATGAAACTCAAGCTTAACCGCCGTGGCGCGACGCAAGTCCGCCGCGCCGCACTGGTTGTGCCCGTGCTTGCCGCGGGCGTGATCACGGGCTGCAGCAGCATCAACGATGCGATGCAGCCGGACAAGATCGACTACAAGTCGTCGGCTTCCAAGCGTACGCCGTCGCTCGACATCCCGCCTGACCTGACCAAGCTGGATGGCGATCGCCGCTACTCCGTGCCGGACCAGGGCGGTACGAACACCTCCACGCTGTCGAACTACAGCCAGGCGACCAAGACCCGCGAGGCATCGCCGACGGAAAACGTCCTGCCTTCGGCGCAGGGCATCCGCATGGAGCGCGACGGCAACCAGCGCTGGCTCGTGATCAGCAACGGCATGCGCGCCGACCAGCTGTGGCAGTCGCTGCGTGGCTTCTGGCAGGAAAGCGGTTTCCTGCTGGTCCAGGATTCGCCTGAGACCGGCATCATGGAAACGGACTGGGCGGAAAACCGCGCCAAGATTCCGCAGGACATCATCCGCAACACCATCGGCAAGGTGTTCGACGGCCTGTACTCGACGTCGGAGCGCGACAAGTTCCGCACGCGCGTCGAGCGCTCGCAGAACGGCACGCTCGAAGTCTTCATCAGCCATCGTGGCGCGCAGGAGCAACTGACCGGTGTCGACAAGTCGACCACCGTCTGGACGCCGCGTCCGGCCGATCCGGAACTGGAAGCCGAATTCCTTTCGCGCCTCGCGCAGCGCCTGGGCGTGCAGAAGGAACAGGCTAACCAGATGGCCAAGAACCCGGCGCCGGCGGGCAACGCCGCAGCGGCTGGTGCTGCTGCCGAGGCAACGGGTGCTGCGGCCGCGGGCGATGCCGCATCGGCCGCCGGCAAGTCCTACCTGTCGCAGGTCAATGGCTCGCCGGCGCTGCAGATCCCCGAGCCGTTCGACCGCGCCTGGCGTTCGGTGGGCCTGTCGCTCGACCGCGTGAACTTCACAGTCGAAGACCGCGACCGCGCCCAGGGCCTGTACTACGTGCGCTATGTCGATCCGCGCACCAATGTCGACAGCCGTGGCTTCTTCTCGAAGCTGTTCACCAAGCCGGATGATCCGAAGACCGCCAAGAAGTACCGCGTGGCGCTCAAGGGCACGGGCTCGGGCACGCTGGTGACGGTGCTCAACGATGCCGGTCAGCCGGAGAACGGCGAAGTCGGCAAGCGCATCCTCTCGCTGCTCGACGAGCAACTCCACTGATACGTGGAGTGCCGGTCGATCGAACGGGCCGCACGGCCCGGATTACGCGATATGTCATGAGGCGGGCGCTCGCATGATGCGCTTTGCCTTTCTTGGCAGTGGCAGCGAGGGCAACTCGCTGCTGGTTGAATCCCGCGAAGGAACCACCACCACCCGCATCCTGCTGGACTGCGGCTTCGGCATCCGCGAGACGGCCAGGCGCCTGGAGCGCCTTGGTGTCACGCCGGACCAGCTCGATGCTGTGCTGGTGACGCACGAGCATGGCGATCACGTCGGCTCCGCTTACCCGTTCGCGGCACGCCACGACCTGGCTGTGTATACGAGCCATGGTACATGGCTGGCAACCCGCCATATGCGGGGCGCCGAGTTGGCGGACGTGCGCGTCTGCGGTGCAGACCATGTGTTCAGCATCGGCAGCCTGCAGGTGTTGCCCTATACCGTGCCGCACGATGCGCGCGAACCTCTGCAATTCGTGCTGTCCGATGGGGATGCACGCCTTGGTGTGTTGACCGATATCGGCATGGAAACGCCTTATGTGACGGCGCGCCTGTCAGGCGTCGATGCACTGGTGCTCGAATGCAACCACGATCGCGAAATGCTGCGCAACTCGGTCTATCCGGCATCGCTCAAGCGTCGCATCGGCGGTGATCTCGGTCACCTGGCCAACGAGGTCGCGGCAAGCATCCTCGCGCAGGTTTCCCATAGCGGGTTGAACCGCGTGGTCGCGGCGCACCTGAGCAAGCAGAACAATACGCGTGAACTTGCCACGGAGGCGCTGGCGTCTGCGCTTGGCGCATTGCCGACGGACGTGCTGGTGGCGGATCAGGAAGCGGGGCTGGACTGGCAGTCAGTCCGGGGATAAGAGGCGACCAGATTTGGTGGCCTGAAAGAGCTGGTGGTGGCTAATGCAACCGCCGCAGAAACAAAAAAACCGACCCGAAGGTCGGTTTTTTTGTTGGTGCGAACCAATTACTGCTTGGCAGCCGGAGCCGAAGCGTCAGCGGCCGGAGCCGATGCGTCAGCAGCCGGGGCCGAGGCTTCAGCAGCCGGAGCGGCCGGGGCTTCAGCGGCGGGAGCCGAAGCGTCAGCGGCGGGAGCGGCAGCGGCCGGAGCAGCGGTGTCAGCAGCCGGAGCAGCAGCTTCTTCCTTCTTGCCGCAAGCGGCGAGAGCAACAGCGGCCAGCAGCGATGCGATCAGGAGAGACTTCTTCATTGTTCGTCCTTTAACTTGTAATAACCAAAAAAACAGGCGATGAATAATTACCGGTAATTATCGCTCTTGAACTGCAAAATAGAGGCTCTCCCGGTGCCGACAAATGCAGTGGTACACAGTACTAGCCAGCCGACGATTATATCCGCGTTTTCCCGGCTTGTGTAGCGTGAAAATTTACGGAATTGCAATGTTACGCATTATTACAGTGCAGGCGGTGACAGCTGTAACCAGCCTTCGAGAGACCAGTGATGGAAGGTGTCAAGCAGGTCCGGCAGGTCGGCACATGCCTCCATTTCCTTTGCGGAAAGTTGTCGATAATCGGCCAATCGCCGCAACCACTGTGCCAGTTCCGGCTCGGGTTCGTAGGCTTCGCCATTCAGGAAGAAATGCGTGTTGTCATAGAGCGCAATCGAACCGGGCGCCAATACGACGCCATGCGTGCGCGCAAGCTTGGCGTATTGGCGCATCGCGATATCGGGCACCTCGGCGAACTCGACCGTCGGCTTCGGTTCGGACAGGTAGGTACCCACGAATTCCGACACCATCGCACTGTTCCATTGCAGTGCCTTGAGGCGCTGCGCAACGGCCTTCGCCATGCCGGCGGGCAGTTGCGCGGGATGCTTCGCCGCACGCTCGCCAGGATCCGCGTAACGTCCGCCGAGGTCCTCGTTGTCTTCGACCGTCTCGGACAGCCACGCAAGGAAATGGCCCGCAAGTTCGCGGTACGCAGGCGCGCGGAAGCCGATCGAGCATGTCATGCATTCGCCTTCGGCAATGCCGTCGTGCGCATACTGCGGCGGCAGGTAGAGCATGTCGCCGGGCTCCAGCACCCATTCCTCTTCGGCGCTGAAGTCGGCCAGGATTTTCAGCGGCATGTTCGGCACGAGGTCGAGCTTCGTCTGCGACGAAATGCGCCAGCGGCGCCGGCCCGAAACCTGCAACAGAAATACGTCGTAAGAATCGAAGTGCGGACCGACGCCGCCGCCGTCGGTCGCGTAGCTGATCATCAAGTCGTCCAGGCGCGCGTCGGGCACGAAGCGGAACTGGCCCATCAAGTCGGCCGCGGCTGCGTCATGGAGGTTGACACCCTGCACCAGCAGGGTCCACTGTTTAGTCTTGATGGTCGGCAGGTTGTCGGCGGCGAAAGGGCCGTTCTCGAGCTTCCACCTGTTGCGGAAGTGCGTCACCAGGCGCGACTCGACTTCGTCGCGGTCGGCCAGGGCGAAAAGCGCCTCGCGCGACACAGGCGGCACAATCTCGGGAAATGCCTGTCGAATCAACAGCGGTTTCCGTTGCCAGATATCGCGCATGAATGCAGCGGGCGTCATGCCACCGAGAAGGCCGAGCGGTGCATCCGGATCGACGGGGCCAGGTGGCAGGGCGTGCGCGTATAATGCGGAATCGTTCATGGAGTCAAGAATTGAAAATCGCTAAGAACACGGTGGTGTCCGTGGTGTACAAGCTGTCGGATGCGCAAGGCAATCTGATCGAGGAATCGGATGAGGCCATGGTCTACTTGCACGGCGGCTATGATGGCACGTTCCCCAAGATCGAGGAAGCACTCGACGGCCACGACACGGGCTTCGAGACTCAGTTGCAGCTGGAACCCGAAGACGCGTTCGGCGACTACGACGCCGACCTCGTCAAGGTCGAGCCGCGCGACCGTTTCCCCGAGCCGCTCGAAGTCGGCATGCAGTTCGAAGGCATGCCGGAAGATGGCGATGAAGAAGACTCCGTCATCTACACCGTGACCGATGTGGCCGAAGACAAGGTGGTGCTCGACGGCAACCATCCGCTGGCCGGCATGGCGCTGCGCTTCTGGCTGAAGGTGTCCGAAGTGCGCGAAGCCACGGCCGAGGAAATCGAGCACGGTCACGCGCACGGCGCATCGGGCGTCGAGGTGGTCGACGAAGATGACGACGACACCCCGCGTACGCTGCACTGAGATCTCGCAGTAGCGATGTCAGCAAAAGAGCCGGTCATGCCGGCTCTTTTGTTTTATGGCGAGCGCCGGCTAATTTCCGACCCCGTCCTTCAGCACCACACTGAACGGCGAGGCCGCTTGCGGCGTCACGATCAGTTCGGTCCATTGCGCCGTCGTGCCGACCGGCAACGCCACGCGCGTGAAGTTCGGCATCGGCTTGCCCGCCGAGTCACGTAATGGCTTGTCGGTGCGATAACCACTGCTGCCCGCGTGCACGAGCAGCACCTGCCCACGATAGCGGCCAGCCAGTTCGCGCAGCTGCCGCTTGAACTCCAGATAGCCATCCCGCGGGCGCCGGCGCATGAATCCGTCAAGCAGCGACGGCTTGCCGCGCTTCTCCCAGCCGTTGCCAAACTGCGGATCGCCATGCGCGACGATGATGATCCCCGTCATGCCATGCTGCTGCGCGAGCGAGAACGCGCGCGCGAGCCACTGCCGGTTGGCTTCGCGACGATCCTCGAACTCGCCGTTGCGGCCACCTTCGTTACGGTAGTGGTTGTTGTCGCCCGGGACGTTCAGGCCGACCAGCAGGATGTTGCCGAGGCTGAGCCGCACGTTCTCGCGGAAGCTGCGGAACATGGCCTGGTCCGACTGGCGCACGACTGCGCGTGGGTGCCTGCCAAGCGTGGCGTCTTCCGGAAAGTACAGCTCGCGCAAGCGGTTGAGCCGCTCCATGGCATCGAAGTTGCCATTGACTGGCAGGTGGCATTCGGCCCAGTCGGTTTCGCCAGGCACGTACACCAGCGGCAGCGGCGACTGGTCGAGCAGGTGTTGCCTGGCCTGCAGCACCGCATCGCCGCATGACTCCGTATCGCCCTTGATGCCGCCTGCATGGACAACGAGGTCGAGCTTGCGCTCGGCCAGCAGGTCGAGGAGGGCGGCGAACCGGTCTTCGGCTGCCGGCCATTGCGGCAGGTCCGACAGCAACGCGATGCGGATGGTCTCCGGGGCAGCGGCCTTGCCCGCGCGGCGGGCTGGCGCGGCGGCGGACACTGACATGGCGGCCAGCAACGGCAGCAATGCGGCAATGATCAAAGCCCGGCCACGGAGCCGGCAGCCACAGGCGTTCATGCGGCGTCAACAACCTCGCCAGCCAGCACCTTGAGCCGGTAGAGCGCATCCAGCGCAGCGCGCGGCGTGAGGCTGTCCGGGTCCAGATCCGCGAGCGCGTCGAGTACGGCTGCTTGCTCCGGCAGCAGAGAGGCAATTTGCGCAGGCTTCGTCGTGGCGGTCGGCTCGTCTTCGTCGCTCGTGTCCGGATGCGGCGGCGGGGCGAACAGGTCGAGCTGCGGCGTTGGCGTGGCATCGGCCGACTGCTGCTCGAGCCATGCGAGATGCTTGCGCGCCGCGCGGATCACCGGTTGCGGCACGCCGGCGAGCTGCGCGACCTGCAGGCCGTAGCTCTGGCTGGCCGGCCCGTCCTGCACCGCGTGCAGGAAGACGATGCCGTCGCCATGCTCGACAGCCGACAGGTGCACGTTGGCCGCCTGCGGGAACTCCTGCGGCAGTTGCGTGAGCTCGAAGTAGTGGGTCGCAAACAGCGTGTGGCTGCGATTGTGCGACAGCAGATGGCGTGCGATCGCCCAGGCCAGCGCGAGCCCGTCGAAGGTCGAGGTGCCGCGGCCGATTTCGTCCATCAGCACCAGGCTGGCAGGCGTGGCGTGGTGCAGGATGGCTGCCGCTTCGGTCATCTCGACCATGAACGTGGAGCGCCCGCCGGCCAGGTCGTCGGCGGCGCCGATACGCGTGAAGATGCGGTCCACCGGTCCGATCACGGCGCGCCGGGCCGGCACGTAGGCACCCACGCAGGCGAGCAGCACGATCAGCGCGGTCTGCCGCATGAAGGTCGACTTACCGCCCATGTTCGGGCCGGTGATCAGCAGTAGCTTGCGCGCCTCGTTGAGCTGGCAGTCGTTGGCGATGAACGGCACGGATTCGGCCGCGAGCTGGCCTTCCACCACAGGATGGCGGCCCTGCACGATGTCGACCACGTTTTCGTCGACGCGCTCGGGGCACGACCAGTCCAGCGTCTGTGCGCGCTCGGCCAGCGCGGCCAGCACGTCCAGGCGCGCCAGCGCACCCGCCACCCGTTGCAGCTCGCCGATATGCGGCAGCAGCGCCTGCAGCAGTACGTCATAGAGTTGCTTCTCGCGCGCCAGCGCCCGGTCCTGTGCCGACAGGGCCTTGTCCTCGAAGGCCTTCAGCTCGGGCGTGATGTAGCGCTCGGCATTCTTCAGCGTCTGGCGTCGGCGATAGTCGTCCGGCACCTTGTCGGCCTGGCCGTTCGTGACCTCGATGTAGAAGCCGTGCACGCGGTTGTACTCGACACGCAGGTTGGCGATGCCGGTGCGGGTACGCTCGCGCGATTCCAGGTCGACCAGGAACTGACCGCAGTTCTCGGAGATATCGCGCAGCTCGTCGAGTTCCGCGTCATAGCCGCGTGCGATCACGCCGCCGTCGCGCACGACCGTGGCGGGCTCCTCGGCGACTGCGGAGATCAGCAGATCGAGGCAAGCCTGCGGCACGGCGAGTTCGGCGACGGTCAGCGACAGCAGGGAGCTGTCCGGCTCGGCCTGCAGGCACGCACGCACATGCGGCAACGCGCGCAGCGTATCGCGCAGCGAAGACAGGTCGCGCGGGCGCGCGTTCAGCAGCGCCAGCCGCGAGGTAATGCGCTCCACGTCAGCAAGCTTGCGCAGCGCGCCGCGCAGGTCGTCGATACCGTGGTCGATCAGAGCACCGATGGCCTGCTGGCGTGCACGAGGCAGCGCCGGGTTGCGCAGCGGGTGATGCAGCCAGTGGCGCAGCGCGCGGCTGCCCATCGCCGTCGCGCAGGTATCCAGCAGCGAGAACAGCGTGGGCGATTCGCCGCCACGCAGCGTCTCGGTCAGTTCCAGGTTGCGGCGCGTGGCCGAGTCTAGTCCGACGAATTCCGATTCGCGCTCGACCTTGATGTCACGCACATGGCGCAGCGACTGGCCTTGCGTGGTCGCCGCATAGTTCAGCAGCGCGCCGGCCGCACCGATCGCGGCGCCAAGCCCGGCGCAGCCGAATGGTTCCAGGCTCGCCACGCCAAGCTGTTCGAGCAGGCGGCGCGTGCCGGCATCCTGGTCGAAGTGCCACTCCGGCAGCCGCGTACGCGCGCATGCCACGGCAGGCAAGTCGATGCCATCCGCGTAGAGCAGTTCGGCGGGGCGGATGCGTTCGAATTCGCGCGCGAGCTGTGCCGCTTCGCATTCCATCAGCCGCAGTTCGCCGCTGGCCAGGTTCAGCCAGGCCAGGCCGGTCTTGCTGATGCCGCGCCGCGTGGTCTGCTGATGGACCGCCATCAGGAACGTATCGGACTTGTCCGGCAGCAGCGAGGCGTCGGTCAGCGTGCCGGGCGTGACAATGCGTACCACCTTGCGCTCGACCGGTCCCTTGCTTGCGGCCGGGTCGCCGATCTGTTCGCAGATCGCGACCGACTCGCCGAGCTTCACGAGCTTGGCGAGGTACTGGTCGGCCGAATGGAACGGAATGCCGGCCATGCGGATCGGCACCCCGTTGGAACTGCCGCGCGCGGTCAGCGTGATATCGAGCAGCCGCGCGGCCTTTTCGGCATCGTCGTGGAACAGCTCGTAGAAGTCGCCCATCCGGTAGAAGAGCAAAGTGTCCGGATGGTCCGCTTTGATGCGTAAATATTGCTGCATCATCGGCGTGTGACGCTCTGCGGAAGGTCCCGTCACAGCTTGGTCGGGGGACCTCTTTCCGCGCAATCCCTTTGCTGGCGCGGCCTCCGCGTCAGTCATGAGACTCTCATTCATCTCGTCAACACTCATCGTCACTCGCCTACACTCCAGTCTTTAGCGTAGGTTTTTAGCGTATCATCCCGAAAAACCTACGCCGGGGTGTGTCTATGCCGTTCCGGCAAAACCTACGCTACTGAAAACCTACGCCATGTATTTCGATGCGCGCGCTGCCAAGCTGCTCAAGCCGGGGGAGCACATGACGATCGAAGGCCATCCAGGTCTGCGCCTTGAATGTACCGCCAACCGACGCACGTGGACCTACCGCTACAAATCGCCCGTCGACGGCCGCATGAGGCAGACGAAGATCGGAGCTTGGCCAGCGATGTCGCCGGCGGCCGCCATTGTCAGGTGGGAGGAGCTTAGGCTCGCCCGGGACAGTGGTCGCGATGTAGCCGCGGAGAAGCGCACGGCGAGAGCAAGCGCGCAATCGGTAATGGGCGGAAGTTTACCCCAGGAGGGAGCCTATACGGTCCGAGCTCTCTGCCGGGACTACCTGGTCGAGCATATTGAGCGTAGGCGCGCGCTGAAAGGATCAAAAGAGATCCGCCGTATGTTTGACACGATGCTTGGGTCGGTTGCCGGCCTTCTCCCGGAGCAGGTGACTCGGGCGGTGGCATTTGATCTGTTGAAGTTGTATGTGCACATCCCAGTACAGGCCGGGAAGCTGCGTTCGGAGCTTGGGGCAGCCTGGGACTATGCCCTTGACTCCGGAAAACTCTCGGAAGACGCGCCAAACTGGTGGCGTCAGATCATGCGCGGGCGGTTGCGTAGCAATGGTAAGAAGATTGCAGGCAAGTCGATCGGTGCGGTGAAGCGCGTTCTTACAGAGCAGGATGTTGGCGAGCTCATCTGCTGGCTTCCGAATTTCAGTCGTATCGTGAATGACGCCCTCACGTTGTACCTGTGGACAGGTACCCGCGGCTCGGAGATTGCTGCCATGGAAGCTGCCGAGATCAGTGAGGAAAAGGACGGTCTTTGGTGGACTATCCCGAAGGAGAAGACCAAGAACGCCAGGAACCCCGGCGCAACGGATTTGCGCGTGCCGCTGCTTGGGAGGGCAGAACAAATTGTGCGGCGGCGGCTAGCAGTGGCTGGGGATGGGTACCTTTTCCAGTCACGAGCCGGCGGTCCCATGGAGCAGAAGGTGATTCAGACAGCCGTTCATTACAATCAGCCGTATTCCAAGACTCGGCCGGAATCCAAGCGGCCGCGGTTACCTGTTACGCACTGGGCGCCGCACGATCTCCGTCGCACAGTGCGCACCATGCTAGCGGCTATGGGGTGTCCCAACGACGTTGCGGAGTCTGTCCTCGGGCATATGCTGCCAGGCGTGCAGGGCGTCTACAACCGGCATACGTACGACCGGGAGCGGCGCGAGTGGCTGGAGAAGCTGTCAGAGAAATTGGAGGGACTTGCCCGTTTGCCGAGCACCCGAGTGGGTGCTCAACTGTGTCGTGGACCGGATGGGGCTGAATGAAATTCTTTAGAAAACAATGTGTTATGATCGCTGCGCGAACCTCATGTTAAGCGTGAGTTGCATTCATCCGATTGATGCCGTACCGTTCCGATGGTGTCTTAGCGCACTTTCTTCGACAGAGCAGTGGCCCTAATCGCTGCTTATTCGTGTTGTCGAAGAACGGTGGATGGGGCACCATAACGAGAATATTGGCCCATCCTGGGTACCCCTGTACTGGAGAGCGTATGTCGTTGCCACCAATCGGCGATTGGGAGGTTGATGCCCTGAGGCTAATCTTCTTCACGCAAGAGCCTTCGCGTGTGGAGGGTGCTGGATACTTTCGGTCATTGACGGGCGCGGACCCCGAATCAGTTCTCAAGAAGCCGCACGTAGCGGAGTACAGCGAGATTGGGCCCTGCGAAGACAACCAGTTGGAGATCAAGGGGGGATTCAACCGTACCGAGTTGACGCTCTCGGCCATTCCCAAGCCTGGGCCGACTGCTCCGTCACTGGGAAAGCTGGTTGACCGGATTGAGCCATTTGTCGAGAAGTTTGGTGCATGGTTCTCCGAGGCACAGATTTCTGCGAATCGAATTGCTCTGGCGGTCGGCGTTTGGCGTCCGACAGAGGGGCGGGTAGCGTCAAATACGCTCATTCATGAACTGGCCCACTTTGCAAAGTTTGATCCGGCTGCGATTCGAGATGTGGCTTTGCAGTTTAATTACGCTACGTCATCCTCGTTTTTACCCTCGGTGGAGCTAAATCGCATGGTGCGATTGCTTTCACTTGAGGCGAAGATGCTCGAGTTCAGTCCGTCGGGGACGGTCTCGGAGCACTCGCAATGTATGTGTAGAGTTGAACTGGATTTCAACACGTCCGAGGCTTGTGCGGCTGAGGTGTTGAGCAGCGATGCAAGCCGGTTTCTGCCGGAATTTCGTGATCTGATCCTTTCGGATCTCGCTGAAGGTTTCAAATGACTCACGTCCAGCAATTTCATCCAGCCGTAAACCCATTTTTTGGTGTAGAGATGGGGGGCAGCTCGACGTCTATTGGTATGCACAATAGAGGTCTATATCGGCACGACTGGACCGACGACCAGAATTCGCAAGTTGCACCTTATCCTAACGTTGGTGGGGCCTATCAGCGTCAAAGCAAGCGATTCGTATTGGGTGGAGTGGTCTCTATCGTAGATCCCGATTCCAGTTCGCTAAGCGAGAATCAGGACTGGGTACGTGCCGCACAGGAAAAGATCGCTCGTGACATTGGGAAGATTCTCACTGCTCAGATACTTGCATATGAGGAAGTGGGCAACGGTCGGGCTGCTGCTCGTATTGCCATTCGGTACATTGAGAGATCGTTCAATCAACACGACGTCGCGGCGGTGAGTAGACTTCTCGTATCGCTCGAGCCGAGTCGTCTGAGTGGGTGGACGCTCGTTGCAGTGTTGCGGACGTCATTCCGAGCGCGCCGAATTCTGACTGGATGGCAGGAGTTTCTCCGCCGCGCGCGCATTGCGCTCGTGGCTCGGGGAGAACCGGCTGGCGAAATTCTCTATGGGATGGAAGATTGACGGATGCCAGTGCAATTGGATGTCGTTGATCCCGCAAGGGTTGCAGCGCGTTCGGGAATTGCATTGGCAATTGCTGGTCGAGCAGTCACGAGGACTGTAGATCAGCGGCACATTGCTTTTCTTCTCGAAAAGGATGATGGGTCGTGGTGGCTTGTTCACCTCGGTTGGGACAATCATTTCTTGGCTCAGCCGATCGAAGATGGCCATGCACGCGCCGGTCACTATGGCTATGCACCGGTGAGCCTGCTGCATGAGTACAATGAATTCGCATTTAAGAACTGGTTGTTTGATCTCCAGGCCAACAATGAAGGGCGGATTCCTTATAGTATTGCCTTAAGCGACCAGCCTTATTTTGATCAGCAAGGCAATGTCAAGCCATTTGGTATTGGCGAGGGATTTACTTGCGCTAGCTTTGTGAAGGCCGTCTTTGAGGTCTATGCAATTCGGCTTCTTGACACTGGCGATTGGCCGGTTAGAGAATCGGATGCGCCATGGCAGCGGTATATCTTGCAAAAATTGCGTGAGACTGGGGGCGATCCGGCAAAGATTGCAGCCCAACAACCGTTGATTGGGCAAGTCGCTAGGCTGCGGCCCGAGGAGGTTCTTGGGGCGGCGATAGCGCTGTCTGAAACGCCGGCGGATCAGCGCAGTCCGCTGCCACAGCGCGTCGCTGAGCCTCTTGGGGGCGAAGTGCGAGGCGAACTGGTGCGCCTCAACAAAATTTGAGAGCCGGCTGAGAAGGGGCAAAGAAGGAGAGGGGGCATCGGTCCCCTCTCCTTCTTTCATGGCTGTTCCTGGACAGGCCCCTCGCTCAGCGGCTGCGATCTGCAGGCTTGGCGCCAGTTGTTGTAGGGGAATCCCAACTCGGCATGGAAGCATTGAGCCGCGGCGGGGTTACTGTCCAGTTCGCTGCGGGAGCTGATCTTGCAGGTAGCCCGAACCACGGCGGCTGCCCTATCCACATCCTCTAGATCGGAAAAGTCCTTCCAGTCAATTGGGAAGCGCTCAGCCAGGAAGCGGCGAAACTCGGCGTTACTGCAAAGAATGCCGGCGGTGCGGGCGAGGGCGGGGCGGATCATGGTCATACCTCGAACAGCGCAACCTGGCGCGGGTCGGATTCGATAGGGGAGGGGTCGGCCTTGCTGGTGCGCTGCGCCGGCGCGTCGGGCATCAGTCGCGGCGCCCGCAGGACGCGCCCGCCGGCGTAGACGTGCGCGAACAGCTGCCGGATGGCGTCGATAGGATTCGCGCAGGCCTTCGCCTGGCCGGGGATGAATAGGCCGCTGTTGTGTGGGATCAGATCGCTGAAGGCGCAGCCCAGCTCGCGCGCAAGCTCGTTCATGGCGGCGTCGATGGCGCTGGCCACGTCGGCATTGCCCGCGGCTGCGGTGGCGATCGCAATAGGCTGCTCGCCACGCAGGACCTCGCGCACCATCACGAGCTCGGTCTTTGCGGGGCAGTGGCTTCAGGCACTCGGGCCCAGGCACATCACGCCGCGCGTGGAGCTGGTGATGGCGGCCGTCCATTCCACGGGGGTGCACTTCCGCCGTCATGCTGGGACACCCGAGGCGGTCGAAAGCAGTGTGTCAAACGTGCGCATGATGTTGGCCTGGGCGGGCGTCAGCTCGACGGCGCATCCGTTGGCGGAGATCGATACGCCGCCGTCTTCGCGCACGCTGATGCCGATGCCGCCGACCAGGATCTGCGCGACGGCGGTCGGTGAGGTTTTGTGTGCGACTGGCGCTGGTGCAGCGTGGAAGTGGGAGGCGGCTGGGCGCTTCATGCTGTTGCGCGGCCGTGCAGGAGGTTTCCTGGTCGTGCTGCGTGCGCGTCGCGGGCGCGGTTGCGGTTGGTCGTTGCCGATGGTGTAGCGGTCGCCGTCGGCATGCAGCCTGCCATCAGCCCAGTGGCGTCTTGAGAAAGGACTTCACGTGGCTGTCCGACTCAAGTCCCATGGCGCTGGCCAGCTCGGCGCGCGAGGCCTCGCCGTATTGCTTCACGTAGGCAATCGCGAGATCGACCTTCGTGGTTGATTCGGGCATCGCTGGTGTGGTGGTGGCCGTGGCCACGAGGTCATCGGCGGCCTGGACGGACATGGACTGCCCCAGCTGGAAAACGCTCGACGGGAATGCCGGCATCGCCGGTGCTCCGGCGGCGGGAATGATGCGTTGGGTGGTCGTTTCAGCCATGGTGCTTTTCCCGGGTGGTGGTGGGCTGCAGGGCAGTGCGCGCGATCGCGCGTAGCTCTTCGCGGTGCATGTCCACGGGCTGGCTATTATGGTTCAGCATGTGGGCGATCCGATTGAGCGCGCCAGTGAGCCTGGTGTGTTCGGCAGTGAGTCGCGCATTTCGCGAAGCGAGATCCCATTCGCGCGGCGAGGCGTCATCGATGCCGCGTGGTTGCGGTGCTGGCGCGCTCTCGATTGCCGCGAGCGCACCTTCCCATGGGCAGCTGGCGCTGCTGTGCTCGCCGATATCGACGTGGAAATATGCGGCGATCGCTTCGGCCAGCTTGTCGGCGGCAGCGTGGTATCGGTCGCGCTCGTCGATTGTCTGGCTAAGCGCGGCGTCCAGCTCGTTGATCCGCTTGGACTGGTCCTCGCGTGATCCCTGCAGGAATCCGCGTGTGGCGTGTTTGGAGACAACCAGGTAGTCGGCACGCCGCGCGTGCAGCATGGCAGCGTAGTTCGCCACGTCCACCGGGTCGCCCTTGCAAATGGCGTGGGCCATCAGGCGTGCGAGGCGTTCAACCGAGCATTCGAGCGGGTTGTCCCAGCCGCGTCGGCCAAGAGTGCGGCAGGTGGCCAGCTTGGCCTTCATGGCGGTGGCCAACTGGTCGACGGCGATGTCGTCGACGTGCGGGCGCCGCGTGCCAGGAAAGACCTTCCGCGAGCGTGATGTGGAGGCGAGCTGGCGGCCCTGCTCCTCGGGGATGCGCGCGGCGATGCTGTCGGGCGATGGGCGGCGATTCTGTCGATCTGATTTCATGCTGCGATCTCCTCCCGGTTGGCGACCAGCAGGTCATCAAGCGTCTTGCCGCTTGCCAGTGCCGCTTCCACCCATTTGGGGCGCTTGCCGCGGCCAGTCCATGCATTGCCCGCTGCGTCCCGGTAGCGCACCGCAGCGATAGGCACGACGGAGCCCGACGTGGCGGCGGGTTCCGCTGCTGGCGTCGCAGGCTCGGCAGCGGAGACCGCCGGTTTGCCCGGGCGGCGCAGAATGGCAGGCAGCCAGCGCCGGCCGTCGAGGCGCAATTCGGCCGCGGCGATCATGTCGTCTTTCTTCATGCTGGCGATGGTGTCTGCTGCTTCCTCGCCGACGGCTTCACGCACGGCCTCAATGCGGCGAGACTTGGGCACGCCGGCCAGGTAGGATTCGGCGGTGGCCTGCCACCAGTCGGCCATGTCGAGGTCGACGGCGGCTGCGAGCTGGTGTGCGTGCTTGTGGCCGGCGCAGTCTTCGCGGTGTTCCAGCGTGTTGAGGGTGAGTGCCACGCAGAGACCACGCAGGTCGTCCCGGTCGGCCAGATCAAGGCCCATGCACCAGGCGAACAGATCCGCAGGCTTGCCGTCTTCCTCAGCGGGCAGACGTGCTTGCCAGTAGTCAATGCGCTCTTGCAGGCTCAGCCAGGCGCGCGAGCCTTCGAGATCATCCGTGCCTTGCCTCCCGACGCCGCGGTTGTTTGTGAGGGAGATCTTGGCGACCGAGCTGTAGCTGTAGCGGTACCGATCTTCGGCAGCAAAGAGGACTTGCGGCACCATGGTGGCCAGCAGCAGGGCGTCAGCGACATCGGGCCTGTTCGCCACTACTGCCTGCAGCGCGGCGGTACGATGGGCCGTCAGCGTGGTCACCATACGTTCGGACAGCGAGCGTTCGACTTCCTCGGGCGTTGGAGCGCCCTGGCCTGCGCCGTTGCTGTTGGTCTCGTCCGCTGCCGTCTTCTTCGGCTTGTTGCCGTCCTCACGCTTGATCAGGCCCCGTACCACCTTGAGCTGGCCGCCGTGGTCAATGGTCAGCACGGCGCCGGCCTTGGCCTTCTGGCGATCGGTGAACACGTGCTGAAGGGACTCGATAGCCTCGATCTGCGCCTCGAGGCTGGCCAGCTCGGCGTCCAGCGCTTCGTCTTCGACATCGAGAGCATCGATCTTCTTGTCGAGCGCTTCGGCTTGCTCGCGCAAGGTTGCCAGCATGTCGGCCTCTTCCTCGGTCAAGGCGCGCTTCTTGGGCTGGCTCTTGCTGTAGGCCGCTTCGTCGGAATAGGTCCACTGGTCCGCCGTCTTGACCCAGGCCCAGCCCTTGGCGCGCAAATCTTCGGCTGCTGCCTCGAGCTTCTCCTCGGCCAGGCGCTGCAGCAGCGCTTCATCGCCGATGAAGCCACCGCCATTGCTGAAAAGGTCGCGGACCACGGGGCCGCCAGCGGCCTCATAGGCATCAAGGCCGACAAAGCGGGCTCGCTTGTCGGTTGCGGCATTGATGGAGCCGGACTTAACCAGGGCGCGGCGCAAGGCCTCCGGCGTCTTCTCCCAATTGCCTCGATCTTTCACCTGGTTCCAGAGCTTCTCCTGCGTCTTGTGCTCATCGGTGATCGCCAGCGCCATGAGCTGCTCCAGGCTCAGTTCGCCGTCGCGGTAGCCCTGAACCAGACGCGGCGAAACGTTGGCCAGCTTGAGTCGGCGCTGCACGGTCAGGGGCGTGACGCCGAAGCGTGCTGCGACTTCCTCCACGCCGCTGCCGCCATCGATCATGTGGCGGAATGCCGTGAATTCGTCCGCAGGGTGCATCGGCTCGTGCATGTTGGCGGCTGCGCTGATCTCCTCGGCGCGGTCAGCACTGTCGAGCAGGCAGAGCAGCTCGAAGTCCTCGGGCAGTTTGCCTTCCCGGATGGCCAGCCACGCGCCTTCAGTGCGGTGCCCGCCGTCGATGACTTCGTGCGTGGGGGCATTCTTCTTGCGGCTCACGTGCTCAATGACAACGATGTTCTTGAGCTGGCCATGGGCGGCGAGCGAGGCGGCGAACTCGCGAATCCGCGTGCGCGTGCGGGTGCGCTGGTTCTTCGGCGAGATGATCAGATTCCTGGCTTGGATGCGAAGCAGGTCGCCGGGCTTTGTTGTGGTCATGGTGGGCTCCGTGGATCAGTCGGTGAGCGCCACGCCCTGCAGCTCCAACTTGTGCTGGACGATGGCGTTGGCGAAGGAAAAGGTGTCGAGCTGAACGCGCCAGATGGCAGCTTCGATCTGAGGTGCGGCGGCCCGTAAGGTCACCGCGTCGAGATCCGAAACGGCCAGGGCACCTGTGCGTTCGAGTCGCTTCACGACCGCGGACATGGCGCGGCGTGCCGAGTGGATCTGGACGGCGAAATCCTGCAGGGGCTGCACGCGGAGTGCGATAGCGAGGATGTCCAGGACGCGCAGCAGGCGATCGAAGGCAACTGGTGTCGGGTCGCCGATGAACTGCGCGAGATCCGCGTAGAACGTGAGCTGGTGGCGTGCCTGGAGCTTCATGCTGGCGCCCCACAGAACTCGGCCTCGCCAATCACGCGGTCGAGCACGTCGAAGGCGCGGAAGTAGTCGACCGTCACGGTGACCTGGTGATCGATGTCTCGCAGCACGATGCCATTGGCCGGGCCGAAGTCAGGCAAGCACGGATCGCACAGGTGGACCAGGATGCCGCCGCGCGCAGTTAGGATGTCGGCGTCCACGTGGTCGCGGATCTCGGTCACGACGACGTGGTGATCGCTGAGTTGGTCGACGAGTTCGTCGGTGATGAGGTGGGTGGGGGTGAACGCGTGGGCGCGTGCGAGATAGTCGGCGACAACGTTGTGGCCGGCACCTGGCCGGCCGGTGAGTCCGATCAACATGGTGTGCTCCTCAGTCGAGGTCGTTTGCCTGTCGGCGTTTGTGGTCGGGGATGGAGGGGTCGAAGCTGGGGCGGGCAGTGCGCCGCTGCGGGGAGGCTTTGCGGCGCGCGTCCAGGAAGGCGCGCACCTGCATGGCCACGCGCCATTCGCGGACGCGTAGCTCAGCGTTGCCGGAGCCGTTCATCAGGCGGAAGCCTTCGACCAGCTCGGCAAATGAGTAGCGGACGCGGCGCCGTGCCATGTCAGGCCTGAAGGCGAGACAGCGGCGTGGCCGAAACGCGGCGAGCGCCTCGGTCCAGGCCGTCATTGATGGCGTCGCAGCTGCAATGGAACAGGCCGACGTAGGTGCGGCCGCCGTCGACGGTGATGCGGAAGGCGATCATTGAGGCTTCCTCCTCGACGTGTTCGGTGGCGGCGGGAGATCGGAGATCGGGCGCCCTTCGGCCCATTCCTCTACCTCACGCACCAACCACGCAACGCGGCGGCTCGACACAGCGCGCGGCTTCGGGAACTGCTCTTCGCGGACCAGCTTTTGCACGCTGGTTGCCGACAGCGAGACGATCGCTGCGACTGTTTCGAGATCGACATAGAAAGGCCGGATCACCGCGTCGTCTCCACGATTCCGCGGCGAGTCGCTTCCTCGCGAGCCTCTTCCATTTCGACATAGGCCCAGCAGAACGCTTCGAGCGCCTTCTGTCCGATCGATATGGATGCAGGGTTCCATTCCCATTCATTGATGCCGGCATGGGTGATGCGGATCTGTGCGCCTTGGGCTTGCTGCCACAGCGGCTCGAAGTGTTCTTCGTCCCACGCGGGCACCAACTCGAAGTCAATGCGGATCTCGGCTTCGATGCTCATGCCGATGGGGCTCGCAAAGGCGGCGGATTCGCGCGCGGAGTAGCCCCGGGGGCGGCTTTCGCGCTCCCGGACGACGGCGGGATCGTGATCCTCGCTGAAGCGGAAAGCGAAGCGCATGCGCTGGGCGGGGTCGAAGTCGGCGCCGAGATAGGCTTCTAGGGCGTCATGCTTCGTTCCGAAATCATCGATAGTGACGAAGCAGTTGGGCTTGGCTCTGCCGTGGTGGTCAAAAATTAGATGCATGGCCAGGCCTCACACGTGGCGCGCCGGCACAGCGGCATCGGCCTGGGCGTCGGATTCAACTGCGCAGGCGTGGGCGACGAGGGTCACGGCTACCAGGGCGAGGTAGGCGATCCATGCGGGGATGCGGTTCTTCCTGTTCATATGCGCCTCCTTCAAGATGAGGCGGAGTGTAGTGTACATATGAACTATTGACCAGACATAAATGTACTATTTCGGGCGCGTGGTCTCGAAATAATACCTATCGGACATATATGTACGATAGGGCTATTGCTCGGTGCTGGTGAGCCCTTGAAGGTGGGCTGTGACGAGGTTGTTCGCGGTGGAGGTCCCCCGAGCGAACAGCGCGAGGGCTTCCATCGGATGGCGCCGCGAACTCCCTTTGACGCCGATCCGGTAGTCCCCGTTATCGAGAGCGAGGCCGAAGGTTAGCCCCCGAAGTCGCCCTTCGCCATTCAGGCGAAGCAAGGCGATTAGAGCATCGTGAATTTCAGCGCGTTCCCTTTCGTTGATGTCGACCAGTTCCACTACGTGATACCCCTTCCAGCCCGTGCCCTTCTTTTTCTGTCGGGGCGTGGGGCTCGGTCAAAGTATCTAAGTCGACGGCAGAACGGGACTTTTCAAGACGTGCTTTAGAGGGGGATGCGTAGGCCTCTAGCATTTGAAAAACGCGCTGCAGTTCGGGTGCTGGGAGGCCCCGCAAAAGGTCGAGGCTTTCCAGGACGAGGCTGTGAGCTGGCTCGACGTCACCAGCTTTGGGGTCCAGCAGGGTATCGGGCCGAAGGCCGAGGCCGCTGGAGATGTGGTCGAGCATCGAAAGTGTGATGTCCGATTCCATGCTCATGTAGCGGCGCAGTGTTGTTGGGTGCATGCCCAACTCGACCGCCATAGCGTTGATGCTCGCGAACCGTTTGCCCGGGCCGATCATGGAATTTAGCTGAGCAATCAGTGTGCTCATGCTTGGGGTGTTGACGAGGCTTTTCCGCATCCTCCGATGGTACGAATCGTAGTGGTTCCTATGTGAACTAGAAAGCTGTTGAGAAATGTACATATGTGTACTACCATCCCCGGCTATGAGAGACACCAAACAGGTTCGTGAATGGTTGCGGAGGCAGCGTGGTCGGCGCGGTGCAATCGCTGAGAAGCTGGGAGTCAATCCCAAGACGCTCGAGCGGATTGCTAACTCTGACGACTACTACCCGCGATCCGACACGCTCGAAAAAATCGACCAGTTCATCTCGGATGAGGCCGGCGATGAGGCCGTCTGAGCCCAACGGCCATACCGGTCAGTCCCTTCCGTCGACTTCCAGTACGCCAAGTTCAAGAACAATGATCAGTAGCCCTAGTACAGGCACGACAACGACGGCGCCGAGCGAGTCAATTCCCGCGCAGAACGACCTTATTGCTGCAGGCGGAGCAGTGCCAATACGGGAGGTAACGACGGCCGCTTATGTAGCGCTCGGGGATCAATTGCAGGACGACCTTTCGATTCGGAACCTGGTCGAAGCAGGGCTGGCAGATGTAGTGCTGGGGCTCCGTCGCGATTGGATCACCGGCCTCGGAAAGTACTGGTCTGGCATCTGCGCGATAGACATGGCCGCCGGGACTGAGCTCGAAAAGCGTATAGCGACTGCGCTCCGCTATGGCTTCTTTCACTACGCGCAACTCTTGTGTGGCTTGGAAGTACTGCTGCTGCAGTTGGAGGAGTTGGGCGTTGTGCGCGAACAGACTGTCTTGGGCCTTGAGGAGTTGTTCGTTCATCCGACTGACGACGTCCGCGAGTTGGTTTGCATCGCGGAGTCCAATGGCGGCCTTCCCGATGTCCTTGGCGACGCCGATGGCGGTCGCAACACCGCTTAGAAGTGCGAGGTCCATGCGCATCCCCTGTTCAGGTTGGTTGTTGAGGTCAGAGCCGACCACCATTACCTGATCTTGGGGTGCGCGCCAATTCTTCCGACGAGGGGTACTTCGCCGCCTCTCGACTGGGGTCAAACGGCGAAGAAATATCGGCTTGGGTTGGAACACAGATTTCTCCCTGGCTGCGGCGCTTCGATGGAGCCGATTTGTTGTGTAGGCAGTCTAGTCACCGGGGAACAAGAAAGCATGCGAATCAATTCGCAACAGACTTTGATCGGCCTGCTGCGCGCGAGCGTGACCACTTGGCGCACTCGTGAACGCTGGGGGCGCGAGACGGTCGCGCAGGAAATCGTCATCACCCACGAATCGCTGGGAGTAGGGGACCGCACCGGTATCCGGTTCGATCCGCGCACGCCGGATGCATACGAGCGGATGAAGGTCAACGCTGACCGTATCTTTCGCTGGCTTGACGACGAGACCAAAGACAACGCGCTCCTGCCGGCCAATTTCATTCCGACCATCCTGGCGGCCTTGCCGGGAGATCTGCGACTCAAACTGCTGGGCCAACTGCTCGCGCCGTTTGGCCTGACCGTGCGTCCGCTTTGCGCGGGCGTCGCCGCAGAGCTGCAGGTCCCGCTGCTCCTGGCGGCCATGCTCAAGGAGGACAGCGAGGCGCACCTGGCAGTGACGAGTCTGATGTCGGACGCGTCGCTCGAGGCGCTGCGTACAGCCTACCGTGAGGTCAGCGAAGCAGTGGCTTCGCAGCAAGGTGTCCTGCGCCATATCGAGGCAGCCATGGCCTCGCACGCGTTCACCGAGACGCAATCAGTATGACCCGTGTTGATTTGCTCCCGGGTGCCGACAAGTTGGCGCCCGATACCGGCTCGCGCCCACGTCACCGGAACCTGTATCGCCGGGAGAGACCTCTCACGACGCGGGAGCGGAACGAGCTGATGGATCGCATCGCCGACTACGTCGAGCGCCAAATCAAAAAGGGCCGGGCTGCGGAGAGGTTCGCGGTCTTCGCCATGCCGAAAAGGAAAGACCCGCCTGCAGCGGTCGGTGAAAAGGCGGCGCGCACCAGGCGGGTTCGTCGTGAGGACGCGCGCATCTTCGCCATCATCAACGAGAAAGATCCCAATTTCGCCAAGCAGCGTCGACGGGCGGTGTATCAGAACCACCGCCTGGGCGACGAGTGGGATGGCAATGCGGATCTTCTGAAGATCTGGGATGCGGTGTGCGCCTTCGATAGGAGAGTGTCGCGGTGAAGGTCGAGTTCGTGTTTTGGCGCGACATGAGCTGCTGCAAGTCGACGCGGGCCGGAATGGGCCGCGCGTGCGACCGCGGCAGCCAGCTCAGCTGCGCCTGGCATTGGCTGGAGCGCGTGCGTAAGCCGAAGGGCCTGCAAGCGCTGCAGGCCTTCGCGCGCGACCTGCTCGAATTCTGGCCGCTTTCTGACGTGTTCTGGGTCTTCAACGCCGGCGGCGAGATGTCTGCGCTGGCGCTTGTTTGTGCGGCGCGTAGCGCCTCCATGCCGGCCGGCGCCGCGCGTGAGGCCTACCGCGCCGCTCTTGTCGCTGCGACCTCGCCCGAGTTCGTGGCCACCTTCGATGTTCTCTGTGAGGCCGCCAGCGTGCGGCCGTGACTGGTTATGGACCTACCAATTCAATCGATCGAATCCCTGCGCGCCGAGGGGCGTGCTGCTGCAGTGAGAGGCGAGCGACTCGAGTCGAACCCGTATCTCCCGCGCTATGGCAGTCACTACCGCCAGTGGGAGCACGGCCACGACTGGGCAGTGATCGCCATGATTGACAACGTGGAGGGCGATTGATGTCGACGATCCGTATCAGTGCCGCCGAGTTCGAGGCCCTTGACGGGGAGAGCGACGAACTGTTTCGCCTGTACATCGGCGCGCTACGGCCGCGCATGGACTTCGCGACGGGGGTGGTGGGGCGTCGCCCGCGGCTGTCCTACCAAGCACTCAAGGAGTGGACTGAGCGAGCGGCGCGCCCTGGCGTGAAGTACCTATCGCACGACAAGAGCAAGCTGCAGCGGATGCTCGCACGCCTCCAACAGATTGGGCTGCTGCGCAGGATGGGCCGCGTCGGCGAAATGATCTTTGCCTGCCCACTCGCGGACCGTGATAGCACTGGCCCAAAACAGGCCGATACGAAGTCGATACAGCGTCCGGGTGCGGCGAAACCTCGGCGTGGCAAGGGTTCGCGGGACTTGTCCACAGCGGGCAAAAACGCCGAAGCCGCCACACACCCGGCGTCCGGTAAAACCTATACCCCTCCCAACCCTCCCCACGATGCAGATGCTGGCGGCTCCGGCGGAGCGGTTCATCTAGCCCCCCACGCCTGCGGCGCGGGAGGTGAGCAGGACCCCCAACACCAACAGCCTGCAGAGGCTGTTGCCTTCGTTGCGCCGCTCCAGGGCGAGTCGGTGTCCGAGGGAAGTGCAAATCCACCCCCCCACGCCGATGGCGCGGGGGGCAAATCGGACCCCCAACAGCGTGGTGCAGACACGCCACGGCCCTCAGAGGAACGCCACGAGGCAACGAACGTCGGTGGGGAAGGGCCTTCGGCCCGGCTTGCAGAGAGGGGGGTAGGTCCGGTTACGTGGGAGGCAGATAGGGCGTGGCCGGTGCGCATGGCCAGCGAGGATCGGCGCTACCTTGTGCGATCACAGAGCGAGGTAGGCGAGCCGTTGTTCCAGCGAGTTTTGGACGAATGGCGCGGCGCTATGGCGGCCGGTGTGGTCAAGTCTCCGTGGCCATACTTCGCAAAATTGTTGCAGAACGCGCAAGAAAAGGGCGAGGCATGGCGGACCGACTATGCCGACAAAATCGCGCTGGCGCGGCAGGAAGTTGCGCAGACCATGGCGCGGCAGAAGGCCGACGACGAGGCGTTCGCGGCAGCGCTTTGCGATGCGCCGGGATACCCGGGAGCGGGCAAGTTACGGCAACTCGTGCGCGGCGCGGCTCAGCGATGACGACGCGCGAACTCAGCCCGGAGGCTGCATATGCGGAAGCCGTCGAGCAGCTGCCGCTGCGTGTCAGCCAGTGCGACCGATGGAGTGACCGTGCGGTGTACTGGGCTGCGGTGCGATACGGTGTGGGCGAGATCCGGCCGGGTACTTGGCCGGCCGCGGCCGAGCGATGGACGCGGCTGTGGCAGATCGCGCGGCGTGAACACCTGGCGCCGATCCCTGGCGTGCCGGAGGTGGACAACCTGCCGAGGGACGCATCGGCAGCCGATCGAGGTCTGGCGCATATGCGCGCCATTGTGGGCAAGCGGAGGTGAGCATGGCGAAGGGCGACGATGCGCAGGACGCGTGGGTGGTGGCGAGTCTGCAGTCGTGGGCGAAATGGGCCAAGTCGGGCGGGGTCCGGAATGGCTACGGCGAGAGCTGTCTGACGCTCGAGGAAATTCGCGCGCTGCCGGTGCGGGCGTATGTGCCGGTGTTCCAGGAGGCTTGCGAGCGGACGCACGACGCCATCCGCAAATTGCCCGGCGAACTCCAGCAACTGGCGAGCGCCTGGTACATCCGCGAGTGGCCGAAGTCGATGATCGCCGCTGAGATGCGCGTAAGCGAGAGCCATGTGTGGCGCCTACATGCGACCTTGACAAAGATAATCGGATTTCTCCTTAAGAATCCGGGTGTTAGTACACCCCCCCTTCGCATCTTGCTCAAATCCTGACAGAGTGGTGATAGATTTCGGCTACGCTGTGGTTTCAGTGCGTGCAGCGAAACGAAGCCCGATCCGGTTGATGCCAGGTCGGGCTTTTTGCTTTCCGGAGCCTGCGATGATGATGACTTACGGCTACTTGGCCTGCGGCGTGTGGACGCGGATGTGCATGAGTGCACGCCTGCCTTGGTGGGGCGTGCGATGACGCCGGCGAAACTGGACGCGAAGCTGCAGGGCCAGTCTGCGATCGCGCGCAAGGTGTACGACGCCGTGCCGATCCAGGCGGCGTGGTCGGTGCCGCAGATTGTTGGCGCGGTGCGCCGCGCGACGGGCGGTAGCGTCGACCATCGCACGGTGGTTGGTTGCCTCATCGCGCTCAAGAGCGGCGGCGTAGTCGGTGAGTCGCAGCCCGGCCTGTTCAAACGCGTGGAGGTCAAGGGAATGACAGTCGTTGGGAAGGCGGCGCAGGAATACGAGTCAGTCGTGAAGGCCGTAGGCAGTGTGCCGTCATTCGTTGGTCTGAAGAATGCCCCGCGTCCTATCGACGTGATCGCGCAAATCACAGTGGGTCTGACTGCCGTGTGCGAGCAGCTCCGCAAGCTGGTCACTAACCTGGAGGATGCGGCGCTGCTGATCGAGGGCAGCATGGCCGAGCAGGATGCGAACCTCGGCAAGCTGCGGCAGCTGCAGACGCTGCTCAAGAGTTTGAGTCTGGCCTGATCGGACTCGATCTGGTGTCTCCCGCCTGCCGCGCGTCGTGGGGTCGCAAGGCAGGCTTTCCGTCGGGCCGGTGCAATGCGCATCGGCCCGATTTCTTTTCGATTTCCATTTCGATCATGCGGACCATCACCGATCACATCATCAACCCGGCAAGCGATAAGCTGACCATCACCGTCACGGATCAACCTGGCTCGGGTGGTGCAAATCATCGCTATGTCGTGCAGGGCTTCGACGCTTCGACCAACGTGTCCAGCGATGGCGCCGAGACGGCGCTGGCGGTCCTATTCCAGAACGGCCCGATCAACGAGGCCGGCATCAACGGCATCACGCAGGAAGTGCTGCTGGCCATCGTGGCGGACCGGCTTCGCTCGTTCCAGGCTGGCCCGTTCGCCTGCCGCGAGAATGCGATCGCGCTGACGAAGATCGAGGAAGCGATGCACTGGCTGCAGCAGCGCACCATCGCGCGCATGCGCCGCGGTGTCGAAGGCACGCATACGGTCTGATATGCCGGGCCCCGAATTCACCGTCCGCGCCGAGGTCGGGGCCGTCATCGGCGCGATGCGAGACCAGCTCGGCCGGCAGTTGCCCTATGCCTTGCGCGTTGCGCTCAATGAGACCGCGAAGCAGGCCAAGCAGCGCCTGGTCGACGAGATGGCGCGGCGCTTCGATCGGCCCACGCCGTACACCCTCAACTCGATCTGGATCGCGTATGCGACCAAGGATCGGCTTGAGGCCAAGGTGTGGGTCAAGGACGAGGCGGGCAAGGGCACGCCGGCCGAGCGGTATCTCGGTCCCGAGGTCATTGGTGGTCAGCGTCGGCAGAAGCGCTACGAGCGCGCGCTGCAGGCGGCAGGAGTACTCCCGTCCGGCATGTACACCGTGACCGGGCAAGCCGCACAGCTCGATGCCTTCGGCAACTTGAGCCGCGGCCAGATCGTGCAGCTGCTGTCGTACTTCCGTGCGTTCGGCGAGCAGGGCTACCGTGCAAACATGACGGACAAGCGGCGCACCAATTTGCTCAAGGGCAAGCCCAAGCAGGGCGTACGCGGCTTTTCGTATTTCGCGCTGGCTCGGCAGGAGGGCAAGTTGCCGCCGGGCATCTACCAGCGCATGGCCTACAGCACGGCGGAAAGCGGACGCATCGCGCATCTGCAGCGCGGCGGCGCGAAGCCCGTGCTGCTGTTCGTGCGGCAGCCGGCCTACCGGCCGATCTTCCCGTTCTTCGACCTGGTGCGCGAGACGGTGGATGCCAACCTCGTGCCCAACTTCCAGGCGTCGGCCGCGCACGCCATGGCCACGGCCCGGCCGTGATGCCCTGGGGCTGGGTCGGGCCTGCCCAGGGTTGCGGGTCCTTCCGGGCTCGCTCGCATGGGGGTGATTCGAGCCGCGTTTTGTTTCTAGATAAAGGGGGCTCTAGGGTTAGTTAGTTTGGGGAGTCCGATGGGCAAGACAGTCAACCTGCAGGAGCTGGCGGAGATCACCGGCTTCGCCGTGCAGACGCTGATTCGCTGGCAGAAAGACGAGGGCATGCCCGTCAAGCTGTCTGGCCAGCGCGGTCGCGGCAACGAGTACGACACCAGCGCGGTGATTGGCTGGCTCACACAGCGCGAGCTGCATCGCGCAGGCCTGTCGAGCCCGAAAGACGAACTGGATCGCGCACGCAAGATCGAGGTCGAGATCCGCATCGGCGAGAAGCTAAAGATGCTGGCACCAGCAGCCGAGTTCGAAAGCCGGTGGAGCGGCCACATCGAGGCGGCCAAGACCGAACTGCTTTTGCTGGGCGGAAAGCTCGCCGACGCTGTCTTCGAGAAACACGGCGTCGAGATCGACGAGCAGCTGGTGTTGCCCTATATCGAGGAGTGCCTGGCGAAACTCCAACACCTGGACGAGGATGACGATGGAGATCCCGACGCTGAGCATCCTGACGATGCCTTCGACGATGAAGAGGATGACGACGACGGCTAAACGCGCGCTGCGCACGGCCGTGTCATGCTGGGCACTGCCGCCGCGCATGAATGCGCTGGAATGGGCGCGCAAGTATCGCTACCTGTCGTCGATCGAGGCCGACCGCGCCGGCAAGTACGACCCGGAGGTGACGCCTTACCTGTGCTGGCCAGGCAATCCGCTCGAGGCGCTGGACGATCCGAGCGTGATCGAGGTGTGCTGCCAGAAGTCGGCCCAGGTGGCCTGGACCTCGGGCGTGCTCGGCAACGTGCTCGGCAAGTGGATCGACCTGGACCCGTCGCCGATCCTTGGTCTGTTCCCGAAAGAGGGCGCGGCCAAGGAATACATGGCCGAGAAGTTCGAGCCGATGGTCACCGCCACAGCGCGCCTGCGCCAGGCGGTGGATCTGCGCAGCCGCAAATCGCAGCAGCGCATGCTGTTCAAGCGCTTTCGCGGCGGCTTTCTCAAGCTGGTCGGCTCCAACTCGCCCAGCTCGGTGAAGTCGAGCCCGATTCCGCGGATCTTCATCGAGGAGCCGGACGACTGCAACTTGAACCTGCGTGGCCAGGGCGACTCGATCAAGCTGGCCAAGGAACGGACCAAGACGTTCCGGCGCTCGCGCGTCAAGATCGTCATCGGCGGCACGCCGACGGTCGAGGGCACGTCGACCATTGCGGCCGAGATGGAGCTGTCCGACAAACGCGTCGGCATGGTGCCGTGCCACCACTGCGGCGAGGAGCACGCGCTCAGCTTCGACAACCTGAAGTGCCCGGAAGACCCGGACGCATCGCATCCGATCTTCGGCAACAAGGTGCCGGAAAAGGCGTACTACGTCTGCCCGCACTGCGGCGGGATCTGGAACGACGCGGAGAAGCGCCGCAACGTGCGCGGCGGTCGCTGGATGGCCACCGCACCGTTTAACGGCATCGCCGGTTACTTCATCAACGAGCTGTACAGCCCGTTTCCGGGCTCGACCATGCCGACCTTGATGGAGAACTGGCTCACGGCGCTGCATCACCTGGCAATGGGCGACGAGAGCAAGCTGGTGGCTTTCACCAACAGCTCGAAGGGCGAGGCCTACTCGTTCAAGGGCGACCAGGCGAAGCCCGAGCAGCTGGCCGATCGCGCGAAGGACTACCAGCCACGCACGGTGCCGGCCGGTGGTCTGGTCCTGGTGATGGGCGTCGACGTGCAGCCGGATCGCCTGGAGGTCATCATCCGCGCCTATGGCCGCGGTGAGGAGTCCTGGCTGGTGCTGTATGAGCGCCTGTATGGCCAGACCGGGTTGATCTCGGACGACTGCTGGAATCAGCTCGACAAGCTGCTCTTTGGCAAATACCGCAACGAGCGCGGCTTTGCGCTGGGGATCGGCGCCGCGTCGATCGATAGCTCGGACGGCAACACATCCGACGCGGTCTACAAGTACGTGCGATCGCGCCAGGGCCGCGGCGTGCCGCACGTGATGGCCATTAAGGGCGCGCGCAGCCCGGACGCGGAGATTTTCCGCAAGCCGGGGCCGGTGCTGGAGACCAACAAGAAGAACACCAAGGCCGCGCGCTATGGCGTGTCGGTGTTCATGGTCGGTGTCGGACGCGCCAAGGATCTGCTGATCGGTGAGCGCGGGCGCGTCAGCCTGGAAGGCAAGGGGCCGGGCCGCTTTCACGTCTACAAAAGCGTGATCGCGGACTACTACGAGCAGCTCCTCGCCGAGGTCAAGGCGCCGGTGCGGCAGCAGAACGGGCACGTGATCCGCGTCTGGCAAAAGAAGGTCGGCAAGCGTAACGAGGCACTGGACTGCGAGGTCTATGCGCTCCACGCCACGCGTGCGGCCAAGGTCCACCTGATGCAAGAGCGCGACTGGTCGATTCTGGAGTCGCGACTTTCGCAGGGCGGTCTGTTCGATGAGCCAGAAGCCGTGGAGGCGCCGCCGGAGCCACCCGCGACGACAGCTGCATCAGCCGAGTCGGAAGACGCCGCCGACGACGAGCCGAGCGGCGACGACGTCGTACAGGTGCCGCCGCCGGCGCCCATCGTTGACACCGATTCACCCAACTTGCCACCAGTACGTCGGCGCCGATATGGCACCGTGTCGCGTGGCGTGGAGATTTGACCCATGATCACAGCCGAACAGGCGCAGGCCCAACTCGATGTCTGGCTGGCCGCCAGCATCGCCGTGGCCAAAGGCCAGGCTTACGAGATCGGCGGCCGTAAGATGACCCGCGTGGACGCCGCCGAGATCCGCCAGCAGATCGACTACTGGGAAGCGCGCGTGGCGCGAGCCCGGCGCGGCGGTCGTCGCATGACGATCGGTTACGGGGTGGTGGAATGATGGCCCCGAA
Source organism: Cupriavidus numazuensis (assembly GCF_905397435.1). Classification (GTDB taxonomy): domain Bacteria; phylum Pseudomonadota; class Gammaproteobacteria; order Burkholderiales; family Burkholderiaceae; genus Cupriavidus; species Cupriavidus numazuensis. The sequence goes on along the minus strand of NZ_CAJPVI010000001.1, from coordinate 132,540 downwards.
GCCCGTCCCCAAGCTGACGGTGATCGACCGCGTCGTCAACTACTTCAACCCGACCGCTGGCAATCGCCGTGCGCACGCGCGTACGGTGCAAGCCTACTCGGGTGCGTACGAGGCTTACTCCGGCGCATATGAGGGCGGCTCGACCACCAAGCGCTCGCTCAAGAACTGGTTTGCGTTCGGTGGTTCGGCGGATGCCGACCTGATCCCGCAGCTGGCCATGCTGCGTAACCGCAGTCGTGACCTGGCGCGCAATAACCCGCTCGCTCGCGGCGCGATCAATACGTTGGTCACCAACGTGGTCGGTACCGGCCTCGCGCCGCAGCCGACAGTCGATGCGGACGTGCTGGGCCTTACGCAGGAGGAGGCGACTGCGTGGCAGCGCCAGGCGCAGCGAGAGTTTGCGCTGTGGGCCGAGAGCAAGGAATGCGACGCGGCATTGGGACAGACGTTCTACGAGCTGCAGAACCTGGCCTTTCGTTCAACGGTGGAGAACGGTGATGCTTTTGTGCTGACGCCGATGATTGATCGTCATCGCACGCGGTACCGCACGCGCCTGCAGCTGATCGAGGCCGATCGTTGTTGCAACCCGCAGGGCCGGCGCGACGACGACAAGTTTGCGGGTGGTGTCGAACTCGACGAATTCGGCGCTCCGACCGCGTACCACTTTCTGCGTAAGCACCCCGGTGCCCTCGGCGCCGCCGGCGGTCAACGCCAGTGGGATCAGCGCGATGCGTTCGGCAGCGGCACTGGCCGGCGCAATGTGCTGCATCTGTTCGAGCGGCGGCGCATCGGCATGACGCGCGGCGAGCCTTACCTGGCGCCAGTAATCGACCCGCTACGCCAGCTCGGCACCTATACCGATGCTGAGTTGGCCGCGGCGGTGGTCTCCGGCATGTTCACCGTCTTCATCAAGTCGGGGGACGGCGAGGGTCCACTGCCGCCGGACCATAACGAGCCTGATCCGGACTACAAACTAGGCAAGGGCGCGGTGATCCAGGGCGCGCCGGGCGACAGTGTCGAGGTGATCAACCCTGGCCGGCCCAATGCGCTGTTCGATCCGTTCGTGCAGTCGATCCTGCGGCAGATCGGGGTGGCGCTGGAGCTGCCGTTTGAGGTACTGATCAAGCATTACACCTCGAGCTATACCGCGGCGCGGGCAGCGATTCTGGACGCGTGGCGCTTCTTCAAGATGCGCCGGTTCTGGCTGGCCACCAACTTCTGCCAGCCGGTCTATGAGTTGATCATCGACGAGGCGGTGGCCAACGGCTATCTGTCGGCGCCGGGCTACTTCAACCATCCGCTGATCCGCCGCGCCTGGCTTGGTTGTCAGTGGGTGGGCGATGCGCCAGGTGCGATCGACCCGATGAAAGAGGCGCAGGCCTCCGAGCTGAACCTCAAGATCGGGCGCACCACGCTGGCTAAGGAAACGATGGCCTATGACGGCAGTAACTGGGAAGACAACCACGCTCAGCAAACTCGCGAGCATGCCGCGCGTGAGCGCGACGGTCTCCTGCAGCCGCCTGGACAGGCCACCGCGCCGCCGGCGCCGCCCGATAACGCGAACGATCAATGACAACCCGAACCCGCCCATGTGGCGGGTTTCGCTTTTCTGGAGCGACGATGAACCGACTACTGGACGTGGTCACGGGCGCGTGGGCAATCCTGCCCGACAAGCTGGTGGCCATCGTAGACGCATACGACATGCGTATGCGTGGCGATGCCATCGATCTGAAGGCGGTCGAGGCGAGCATCGGCAAGCCGCTGGGTAGCACGCCGCAAGACTACGAGATCCTCAATGGCGTGGCGATTGTGCCGATCATGGGCACGATCGCGCAGCGCGCCAACCTCTTCACCGATGTCTCGGGCGGAGCCTCCAGCGACCTGATCAGCCGGGACTTGCGCGCCGCGGCAGCCAATCGCCAGGTGGGCGCGATCCTGCTGCATATCGATTCGCCAGGTGGCACCGTGGCCGGCACGCAGCAGCTCGCCGACATCGTGCGCGAAGTCGGTGCGATCAAGCCCGTGGTGGCGCTCGCCGACGGCACCATGGCCAGCGCGGCCTACTGGATCGGCAGCGCCGCCCAGGCCGTGTATGTCGCCGACAGCACCACGCAAGTCGGCTCGATCGGCGTGGTCAATGCGCACCGCGATGTGTCCGGCGCTGAGACGCAGCGCGGCGTCAAGACGACCGAGATCTACTCGGGCAAGTACAAGCGCATCGCCAGCAGCTATGCGCCGCTCTCGGATGAAGGCCGGGCGACGATGCAGGCGCACTCCGATTACATGTACGAGCAGTTTGTCGACGCCGTTGCCAAGAACCGCGGCGCGTCAGTAGACACCGTGCTCTCCGATATGGCGGATGGCCGCATCTTCATCGGCCAGCAAGCCATCGATGCCGGACTCGTGGACGGAATGGCCACGGCCGAGCAATTGATCGCCCGGCTCGCCGCCGGCGAGTTTCAACTCCCTGGCGCGAAGCCCGCGCCTGTCAAGAACCGGGCAGAACTGCCCACCTCTCCGAAAGGAACCACGATGAGCATCACCCGCGAAGATCTGGCGGCCCAGTCGCCCGAGCTGTTGGCTGAAATCCAGACCGAAGCCCGCGCCGCCGGCGCCACCGCCGAGCGCGATCGCATCCTCGGCATCGAGGCGCACGCGATGGTCGGTCATGAGGCGCTGATCGCCTCGCTTAAGGCCGATGGCAAGACCACGCCGGACCAGGCGGCTGTGCAGGTCCTCGGCGCGCACCGTGCTGCGCTCTCGAAGCAGGCCTCGGCCATGACCGCGGACGCACCGCCCCCGCTGCCGGCCGCACCTGTCAGCGAGCCCGCGTCGGCGGCCGCGACCAAGCCGGACCAGAAGGCGATCGCCGCGCGCGCCCGCGAACTGGTGACCGCGGCCGAGGCCTCGGGCCAGAAGCTGAGTTTTGCGGCGGCGGCTACCCGGGCGGCTGCCGAACTGGCGACGGCCTAAGGCCGGCACCGTCTCTCTCGATCCACTACCGGAAGACATCATGAGCAATCCGATCCTGATCAAGACCCACAGCGCCGAGGGCGCGCTGGCCAAGAATCGCATCGTGGCGCAGGGCGCCAATGACGGCGGCGTCAAGCAGGCCGCAGCAGCCACCGACGCGCTGCTGGGCGCCACCGAAGGCTTTGCCTACGCCGACGGTGATCGCGTCGGTGTGGTGCGCGCCGGCATCGCTGACATCGAGTACGGCGGCAACGTCACGCGCGGCCAGCCGCTGACTGCCGATGCCAGTGGCCGTGCGGTGGCCGCTGCGCCCGCTGGCGGCGCCAACGTTCGCCTGATCGGCTTCGCCGAGGTCTCGGGCGTCTCCGGCGACATCTGCCCCGTGTTCCTGGCGCCCGGCCTGATGCAGGGCTAAGCCGCTGGCCAGCCTGCTGTTCCCATTCCATTTCTAGGAGTCTTTGATGACGACTGCTGTCGCGCCGTACCCGATTAATGCCCCGCTGATCCAGGCGGTGGTGATCGCCTATGCCAACCGCCAGATGATCGCCGATGCGATCATGCCGCGCGTGCCGGTGGGCAAGGCTGAGTTCAAGTACCTGGTCCAGAACGTGGCCGAGCAATTCACCGTGCCCGACACGATGGTGGGCCGCAAGTCGGCGCCCAATCAGGTCGAGTCCAGCGGCACCATGCAGACCGCCTCGGTGGTCGACTACGGCCTCGATGAGGTGGTGCCGGTGGAGGACGTCCGGAACGCACCGGAAGGTGTCGATCCGATGGCCACGGCGGCCGAGTTCGTGATGAAGCTGGTCACGCTGGGCCGCGAGGTGCGCGTGGCCAATGCGGTGTTCAACCCGGCCAACCACGTCAACAAGGTGACGCTGTCGGGTACTTCCCAGTGGTCGGACTACACCAACTCGGACCCGATCTCGGCCATCCTGACCGCGCTCGATAGCCCGATCATGCGTCCGAATGTGATGACGATCGGCCGCGCGGCGTGGACCAAGCTGATCCTGCACCCGCGCGTGATCGACTACGTCAACGGCAAGGGCGGCACCTCTGGCGGTGTGACCCGCCAGCAGCTGGCCAATGCGCTGGAGCTGGAGGAGATCCTGGTGGGCGAGGCCTTCGTCAATACCGCGCGCCGTGGCCAGGCCATGAGCCTGCAGCGCACCTGGGGCAAGCACGCGGCCTTCACCTACCGTGAGGTGCCGTCGGAAACGTCGCGTTCCACCACCTGGGGCTTTACCGCCCAGCAGGGCGAGCGCATCTCCAATACGACCTTCGACGAAGACAACGGCGGCCTGGAAGGCGGCTACAAGGTCCGCGCCGGCGAGCGCGTCAAGGAACTGGTGACCGCGCCGGATCTGTCGTACTTCTTCCAGAACGTGATCGCCTAAGCGGCGCCACAGCAACCTGAAAGGCCCGCCGCGTGCGGGCCTTCGTCATTTCGAGGGCTGACATGAGAGTCAAAGCGAATTGGCCGGTCGACACCGGCAACAAGGTGCATCCGACTGGCGCCAAGTTCGATCTGCCGGATGAAGAGGCCAAGCAGCTCGAGCGTCTGGGCGCGGTCGAGATCCTCGGCGGCAAGAAGCCGGCGGCTGCCGCTGACGATGGCGAGCAGAGCGAAAGCACCGCAAGCGGCGAAAGCAGCGAGGGCGGCACCGGCGAAAGCGCGGAACCGCAGAGCTGATGCTGGTCGACGAGGATCTCGACGCCTTTGTCGAGGACTTCGGCGATCCGGTGACGGTGGCCAGCCGTGGCATCAGCAGTCAGAAGGCGCTGATTGACCAGGGCTGGAAGGACGTCATCTCGGGCACCGTGCGTGGCCTGTCCTTCACGCTGCTGGGGCGGGCCGACGTGTTCGGCCAGCTCACCGGCAACGATCTGGTGGTGGTGGAAAGCGGTTTCTCTGCGGGCAGCTATTACGCCTTCGGTGCGCCGATGCCGGTGGGCGACGGGGCCTTCGTGGCCGTGGAACTGAACAAGGTGGCGACATGACGACCCTTCGTGAAACCTACGCGCAGCAGCTGTACGACGCGCTGCGCCAATCGCCGGAGCTGCTGGCGAAGAATGCCCAGTTTTCCCGCTCGCTGTACGCCGCGCTGGACATGCGCAGTACTCGCATCGTGGTGGTGGTTCACCACGGCGCCGATGCGCCGGAGGAGCGCGTGGTCGGGATGATGGATCGTCATAGCGAGGTGCTGATCACCGTCGTCGTGCGCGATCCGGAGCCCGATCAGGTGTCCGAGTCCGTGCTCGAGCTGGTCCAGCCCGTGGTGATGGACTTCGTTGCCGACGGCCTCATTGACGTGGCCGAGCTGCAAACCGACTCGCCGGCCTACGACAACGCCGGCGGCATCGTGTCGGCACGCACGGTCCACTACGACCTCCACTACCGCACCCAGCGCAACAGCCTGAGTGCCTGAAAGGAATCGCCATGAAAACCCTGAAGGGCCAGCCGCCCGAGACGCCTGCGCCGCAGGACTCGGCCGACGTGCTGGCCACCGACCAGTACGCCGGCCAGGCCGGCCGCTACCTGTTTGATCCGGTGACCGGCACACGACAGCGGATCGATGAAGACGGCAACCCGCTGGCCGATCCGGAAGCGCCGGGCCTGCCCGTCGTGTCCACCGAGCCCGCTGATGCGGCTGCTGAACAACCTCGCGAGGAATAAATGCCAAAACTCATGCGGAAGCAGATCTTGCTGGCCAAGATCGAAACCGTGTCCGGTACCGACCCGACGCCGACCGGCGCCGCCAACGCCATCCTGGTGCGCTCGACCACGCCCCAGCCGCTGGTCGTCGACAACGTGCCGCGCAACCTGATCCGGGCCTACTTCGGCAACAGCGAAAGCATCCCGGTCGGCGAGCACAGCGAAATGGATGTCGAGGTCGAGCTGGCAGGCTCCGGTGCTGCCGGCACAGCGCCGGCCTACGGGCCGCTGCTGCGCGCGTGCGCCCTGTCGGAAACCGTCACGGCGGCCACCGACGTGAAGTACGCGCCGATCACGGGCGCCAACGAGACCGTGACGCTGTATTTCCACCTGGACGGCCTGCTGCACAAGATGATCGGCTGTGTCGGCTCGGTGGCCTTCGACATCACGGCGAAGCAGGTCCCGGTCATGCGGTTCAAGTTCCTTGGCGCATTCTCGGCGGTGACCGATACGGTCAACCCGGTGGCGGACTACTCAAAGTTCATCGCGCCGCGCATCGCCAACAAGACCAACACGGCCGCCTGGTCGCTGCACGGCTACACCGGATCGTTGTCCGCCCTGCAACTGGACCTCGCCAACGATATCGCGTGGCGCGCCTTGATCGGTGCCGAGTCGTCGGTGCTGACCGATCGCAAGCCGGCCGGCAGCGTCACGCTGGATCTGGACACGGTCGCGGCATCGGACTGGTGGACCAAGGTGCGCGGGGCCGTGCTGGGCGCGCTGTCGATCACGCATGGCACCACGGCGGGCAACATCATCAAGATCGATGCGCCCAAGGTGCAGCTGTCCAATCTGCAGTACTCCGACGACAGTGGTGTCGCCCAGGTGAGTGCCAACCTCATCCTGGTGCCGAATGCCGGCAACGACGAGTTCCTGCTGACCGTCAAATAAGCGGCCCCGCCGCGCTACCCCAAAGGCCCGCCAATCGTGCGGGCCTTTTTCCATTCTGAGGAGCTATCCCCATGACGATGAAAATCCGTGCCTCTGGCGGCACGATCAAGGAAAAGGTCAAGGTCGAGCGTCGCAATGACTTCGGCAAGTTCGAGACATTCGAGTTTGTCGGCGAGTTCCGCCGCCTGGACCGCCCCGAGCGCCTCGCGCTGGCGAGCGCGCACAAGGAATACGTCGACGCGCTGCCGGAGACGATGTCGGAGCTGGACAAGGTTTCGGCCGCGGCCGACGACTACGTCAAGCGCTGGATGGTGGGCTTCGAGGACGTGGTCGACGAGGCCGGCAACGCCTTCCCGTTCTCGCCGGAGAACCTGCTCGCGCTGATCGCCGATCCGGAGGTGCTCGCCGGTGTGCGCCTGGCCATCGATCGCGTCGTCGAGATCAAGGCGCTGCGCACAAAAAACTGATCGAGGCCGCGCGCTACTGGGCCGGCGAGCGCGACGAGTTTGCGGCCGATGACGACATCGTGCGCCAGCTCGTCGAGGCCGAGGCGCCGGCCGAAGTGATCGAGGCCGCCCGCGCGCAGGCCGCCGAGGCGGTGTTCTACCTGTGGGAGGAAAACCTGCCCGTCTACGAGTTTTTCTGCTCGCTGGCCACGCAATGGGAGAGCACCAGCGCGGGCATGGCCGGCTCGATCCCGCGTGGCTTGAACTACGCCTCGGTGCTCGCGCAGATCGCGCTGCAGGTCGATGGCAAGTCGCGTCAGCGCAAGCTGTTCGAGCGCATCCAGCTCATGGAGCGCGCGGCGCTCGCAGTGCTCCACCAGCGGCTGGAGCAGTCGTAACGAAAAGGCCTGCTCCGCGCAGGCCTTCGCATTTTGAGGGGAGGGGGGAATGGCGGATCTGCCGAAGCTGGTCATGCGCATGGGGTTCTCCATGGGCGACGTGGACCGTGGCCTGGAGGCAGCGGCGCAGAAGCTGTCGGAGTTCGGCCAGGCAGCAGTCGGGGCCATGGGCGGCGCCACCAAGGCGGCGCAGGAAACCGGCAACGCGACGCAGGCGGCCGGCGGCGCAGCAGCCAAGCTGGCCGAGGCCGAGAGCCGCAAGGCGGCGGCGTTGGCCGCGGCCAGCGGCGCGGTGCGCGAGCAGGCGCAGGACATGGCGGGGCTGACGGCCGAGCAGGCCCGGCAGATCGCCGCCGGCTCCACCTTCCTGAAGACACTGCGGCAACAGGTCGACACCCTGGGCATGACGCAGACGCAGCTGCTGCGGCACAAGGCCGCGCTGCTGGGCGTGGGGCAGGAAGCGGAGCCGATGATCCGCTCGATCGACGCCGCGCAGAAGGGCTTGCAGCAGTCGACCAAGCAGGTCGGCACCAGCGTCGGTCAGACCACGCAGGCGATGCGCATGCTGCCGGCGCAGCTCAGCGACGTGGCCACCCAGCTCGCTGGCGGCCAGAACCCGCTGCTGGTGCTGATGCAGCAGGGCTTGCAGACGCGCGACATGTTCGGTGGCTTTCGCGAGATGTTTTCCGGCATCGCCTCGGCGCTCTCGCCGGTGGTGCTGGGCTTCGGGGCACTGGCTGCAGCGGCGGGCCTCTTGGGCGTGGCGATCTACCAGGGCCACCAGGAACAGAAGGCGTTTAACAGCGCGCTGGCGCTGACCGGCAACTATGCCGGCGTGACAGCGGACGCGTTTAGCACCTCGGCGCAGCGCATTGCGAAGGATGCGGTCACCGATATCGGCACGGGGCGCGACGCGCTGCAGGCGCTGATGGCCACCGGCACGCTGACGGGCGCGGCACTGGAGGTGCTCGGTGCGGCGTCGGTGCGTCAGGCACAGCTGACCGGCGAGAGCCTGGAGACGATCGCCAAGGATTACGCGTCGATGCCGGACGGTGTCGCGAAGTGGGCGGCCGAGCACAACAAGTCGCTGCACTACATGACGCTGGCGCAGTACGACTACATCAAGGAACTGGAAGACCAGGGCAAGACGCAGGAGGCCGTGCTCGTGAATGCCAGGGCGCTGCACGATCACCTGGCCACCAAGGGCGTCGAGAGCCTGGGCTACCTCGAGCGGGCCTGGCGCGCGGTGGGTCGTGCAGTGTCGGGCACGGCGGAGGCGATGAAGTCCATCGGGCGCGATGGTCCGGATGCAGCCATGGCGGCGATCAATGACAAGCGCAACGCGCTGCTGCGTCGCGCTGGCGCTGCTCGGGGTCGCGGGGATGCCGCGCAGGCCAAGGCGCTCGAAGAGCAGGCCGCGCAGGTCGAGGCCTCGATGCAGCAGATGGAGGTCGAGAAGCGGCGCTTGGCGGAGGAGGCTTCCCGCAACCAGCAGAAGCAGCAGGCCGCCATGAAGGCCTCGGACTTCATCGGCAACCTGGAAGACGGCGCTTCGAAGACCGCGCGCCTGAACAAGGAACTGCGCGAGTACCGGCAGAACCTCGAGGCGATCCGGGCCGTCAACCCGAACGACGAGCGCCTGGACCCGTCGCGCGTGTCGCGCATGGAGGCCGATATCCGCAAGAAGTACGCGGAGAGCGGGGCGGCGGCCAAGGAAGCACTCAACGCGCAGATCGCGATCTATGAGGGCTACCAGCAGACCCTCGAGGAGATCAAGAAGGGCGAGGACCGGGATCTGGCCAGCCAGCGCAAGCAAGGGCTGATCAGCGAGCGCGACTATCTGGACCAGTCTTACCAGCTGCAGGACAACTACCTGGTCGACCGCCAGGCGCTGGTCGAGCTGGAGATCGAGGCGCTGGGCGGCAAGAAACAGACCGCCGCCTACCAGAAGTACGTCGGCGAGCTGCAGAAGCTGCAGCAGGAGCGGCTCAACAACGAGCAGACGCACGTCAATGCGATCGCCGAGCTGCAGGCGCGCCTGGCGGCGGAATACGCCGGCGGGATCGACCAGAACGTGGGCGCGTTGCAGAAGTCGACCGATGCGCTGCGCCTGGAGAACGAAAACTACGGCATGACCAAGGGCCAGCTCGCCGCGGTCACGGCCGGGCGCTACGAGGAGTCGCTGGCGCTGCTCGAGCAGGGACGTGCGCGCGCGGCCATGCTGGGCGGCACCAAGGCCGAGCTGGACTACTACGACGAGGCCATCGCGGGCGTGTCGCGCCTGGCACGGGCACAGCGCGAGTACGCCGATGCGCTGCAGGGCAATGAGTACCGCGACAGCGTGCGCAAGGCGGCCGAGGAGTCGGTCAAGGACTGGAAGCGCGGCAGCGAGGAGATCAACCGCTCGCTCACCGATGCCTTGCTACGCGGCTTCGAGAGTGGCAAGGGGTTCGGCCAGAACCTGATCAGCACGCTCAAAAACATGTTTGGCACGCTGGTCCTGCGCCCGATCATTTCCGCGATCGTGGCGCCGGTCGGGGCCGTGGTCAGTGGCGCCCTGGGCGCGCCGGGTTCGGCCTATGCATCGGGCGGGGCCAACCTGCTCGGCGCGGCCAGCAACCTGCAGAGCGCCTACAGCGCGCTGACGGGTGGAGTCGGGGCCACCCTGTTCGGATCGTCGGCGGCATATGCGGCGGCCGTGCCGGGCCTGACCTCGTTCGGGGCGGGCTCGCAGGCGGCCATGCTGGCGGCGCAGACGGGCGAATTCGGCGCGGCAGGCCTGGCGTCGACGGCGGCGGCGGGCGGGGCCGGCACGGGCACCACCGGCATGATCGCCGCCATGGGGCCAGCGGCAGCGGCAGCCGGCGGCATCGTGGCGGGCTATGGCCTGGGCTCGATGATCTCGGGTCAGTTCTCCGCGATCGGCAACAACCAGGCCTACGCGACGGGCGGCGGCACGGCGGCCGGCGCGGCCATCGGTACCGCCGTCCTGCCCGGCATCGGCACGGCGATCGGCGCGCTGATCGGTGGCGTGGCGGGCGGCCTGGTCAATCGTGCCTTTGGCATGGGTCCGAAGCGCTACGGCGACAAGGGCTTCGAGGGCGTGGTGACGGCCGACGGCTTTGATGGCCGGGCCTTCGCCGACTGGTCGCAGAAGGGCGGGTGGTTCCGTCGCGGTCGCAACGGCACAGATTACGCCGCGGTCGACCAGAACACGCTCAACGGCGTCAACGCGCAGTTCGGCGGCATGGTCGGCACCTACCAGGCGCTCAACAGGGCCTCCGGCATCACGGGGGATCTGAGCGGCTTCCGGTACGCGATGCGCGATGACTGGAGCAACCCGGAAAACATCGCCAAGTCGTTCGGCAAGCTGTCGGACGCGCTCGGCGATCACCTGGTGCCCGGCATCGAGGGCTTCCGCAAGGAAGGCGAGCAGCTGCTCGACACGGCGACCCGGCTGACGGGGGTGTTCACGGCCACCAATCAGATCGCCATGGTCTTCGGCAAGGACGTGGTCGGCGTGTTCGGCAGTGTGGGACTCGCCAGCACGGACATGCGCCAGCACCTGGTCGACGCCGCCGGCGGCCTGGACGCCTTCACCTCGCAGCTCACCGCGTACTACGAGGCGTACTACAGCGAGGAGGAAAAGCTGCAGCGCCTGCGCAAGACGCTGGGCGACCAGTTCGCGGCGCTGGGCATCGCCATGCCCAGCAGCAAGGCGGCCTTCCGGTCGCTGGTCGAGGGGCTGGATCTGACCAGCGATTCCGGGCAGCAGGCCTACACGGCGCTGATGGCGATGGCGCCATCGTTCGCGACGCTGGTCGACGGGCTGGATCAGGCCAAGCAGGCGATGTCCGCCTTTGCGCAGCAGGTGTCGGACTTCCAGCAGTCGCTGATGGGCGGCGACCTGTCGACGCTCACGCCGGAGCAGAAGTACGCCGAGGCCAAGCGCCGCTATGACGAAACCTCGGCCGCGGCCATGTCGGGAGACAGCACCGCACAGTCGCAGTGGACGCAGATCGCGCAGGCCTTCCTGGAGGCCTCGCGCGGCTACTACGCCAGCGGTGGCCAGTACGCGGACGACTTCGCCTCGGTGCAGGGCTTCCGCCCCAACGGCTCGCACGCCGGCGGCCTGAACGACGTGCCGTTTGATGGCTACGTGGCCGAGCTGCACAAGGGCGAACGCGTGCTGACGCGGGCAGAAAACGCCCGCTACAGCGCGCCGATGCCGAACTGGTCGCAGTACGGGCGCGGGTCCAACGCGGCGCTGATCGAAGAGGTCAAGGCGCTGCGCACGCAAGTCGCTTCCTTGCAGGACATGCAGGGGCGGCTCGCGCAGGCCACGGAGCAGAGCGCTCAGGCGCGCCACGGCGAAACGATGGCCGCACAAACCAAGCAGGTTCGCCTGCAAAAACAAATGGTGGATAAGCAATGACCATTGCAATTGAAGTCAGCGCGTACCGGCTGTCGACGGGCCTGGTGGAGACTCTGCGTTTTGCAGATGACGGATTCACCACCAAGCCGAGCGATACGCCGCCCAATGCGTATTTCGAGCCGCGCCTCGATGAGGTGCCGCGGCTGTCGCGCACGCTGTTTGACCAGGCTACCACCTACGGCGCTTCGCGGAGCACCGCCGGCGAGATCCTGCTGGACAACGTCGACGGCGGTCTCGACCTGCTCCTGACCGACTACGCCTTTGACGGCCGTGCCTTTGTGGTGCGTGTGGGCGACCGTGCAGCGGCAGTGTCGACCTGGCCGGTGGTGATGTCGGGCGTGCTGGACGATGTGCGCTGCGATGGCGGCGAGCTGAGCCTGGTGGTGCGCGATCGCCTGGCGGTGCTGGGCAAGGTGCTACCGCGGTCCAAGTACGCCGGCAACAACGTGTTGCCCGATGGCCTGGAGGGCACCAAGGACGATCTCAAAGACGGCTACAAGCCGCGCGTGTACGGCAGCGTGCTCAACGTGCTGGCCAAGTGCGTCAACACCAGCAAGCTGGTCTATCAGGTGTCCGACCAGGCCTGCGCGGTCAGCGCGGTCTATGACAATGGCGTCGCGCTGGCGCTGGGGGCCGACTACACCAGCTCGGCGGATCTGCTGGCCAACGCGCCGGCGGCCAGCACCGTGCGTCGCTGGGGTGGCCTGTTCCGGCTCGGCTCGACGCCGGCGGGGCAGGTGACGGCGGATGCCGCCACCGCCGAGACGCGCACGGGCGCGCTGCTGCAGGCGGTGGCGCTCGATGCGGGCATCCCCTCGGGCGATATCGTCGCGGCCGACGTGACGGCGCTGAATGCGGCCAACGCGGCGCCGGTGGGGGTGTGGGTCGATGGCGAAGCGAGCGGCCAGTCGGTGATGGATGCCCTGGCCAACGCGATCGGCGCCTGGTACGGCTTCGATCGTCTCAACCGCCTGCGCATGGGGCGGCTGACCGCGCCCAGCGGCACGCCGACGACGCTCTACGCGGACTCGGACATGGCGCTATCGGTGCGCTCGGCGGGCGTGCCGATCTGGCGCGCGGTGGTGCGCTACGCGCGCAACTACACGGTGCAGGACCAGCCGGCCGGCTCGGTGAGTGCGGCGCGGCGTGCCTTCCTCGCGCAGGACCAGCGCCAGGCCGCGAGCGAGCGCACGGCGGTGCAAACGGCCTGGCCTTCGTCGGATGAAGTGTCGTTCGATGCAGCGCTGGTGGCGGAGGCAGACGCGACCGCAGAGGCCAGCCGGCGCGCCGATCTGTACAGCGTGCGTCGCATGCTGGTCGATATCGAGATCCCGCGCACCGAGCTAGGCGCGCTGGATCTCGGCAGCGTGGTGACGATTCAGACCACGCGCTACGGCTTGAGCGGGCGCCTGCTGTGTGTGATCGGCCTCGATGCCGGCGCCGATCGCGGCACGGCCAAACTGACCTTGTGGGGCTAAATGGCAAACGTACTTCTGGCGCACCCCAACGTCGCCGACAGCGGCACCCTGTCCGGGGGCAATTGGCAGGTGGCGCTCAACAACCTGAAGGACCGGCGCCTGTCGCGCGTGGCGCGCAGTGCCACCGCGCTCAAGGCGGACACGCAGTTCGTGCTGGATCTCGGGCAGAGCCGGCTGGTGTCGGTGATCGCGGTGGTGCGGCACAACCTGTCGACGGCGGCCAAGTGGCGCCTGCGGATGGCCAACGATCCGAGTTTCGCGACGCCGGTCTATGACAACGCGACGCCGGCGCCAAACGACGGCACGCCCTCGCTGCAGATGGATTTCCTCGCCATGAGTTTTACGGTGTGGGAGCCCGATTGGCCGCTGGCCTGGCCGACGCTCTTTCCCCCGGCGGCGCTGGAGTGGGAAGACGACAACTTCTGGACGGGCTCGATCACCGAGGAGGAGCGCAAGCAGTACCCGTCGATGCTCCTGGTGATCCTGCCCAAGCCGACGGCGGGGCGCTACATCAAGATCGAGATCGACGACGAGGCCAACCTGGACGGCTATATCGAGTTCGGGCGGGTGTTCGTGGGTCGCGCCTGGCAGCCGCTCAATAACGCCAACTGGGGCGCGTCGATCGGCTGGGAGACGGATACCACCACGCAGCGCGCGCTGTCCGGTACGCCGTACTTCGACCGCAAGGATGGCCGGCGCGTGACCCGCTTCGAGCTGGGCTATCTGTCGCGCGACGAAGCGCTCGGCCAGGTGTTCGAGCTGCAGCGGCGCGCCGGCATCGATGGCGAGATCCTGCTGGTGTGGGACAAGGACGATCCCATCAACCTGCTGCGCCAGTCCTACCTTGGGCACCAGCGCCAGCTCAACCCCATCGCCCGCGCCTTTGTCGGCAACCACAGCAACGCTTTCGAAATCGAGGAGCTATGACCAGCGTAACCTTTACCACCGATGTCGGCGGCGACAACGTCACGATCGACGATACCGACAGCGCCACCACCGGCCTGGCGAACGGGGGCCACCGCACCCGCTTCATGATCGCCCTGCAGCAGTTCATGAAGGTGGTGCTGTGGGTCAAGCTCACCGCCGCCACCGTGCTGGGCTACCGCGACGCGGCGGCCACATCGGCCAGCCAGGCGCAGACCTATGCGGCAGCGGCGCAGTCCGCGGCGGGCGTGCCGTCCTACGCGGCCAAGCAAAACTATGTGCTTGTGGTCAACTCGGGCGCAACCGGCGTGCAGTGGAGCAATGCGCTGTCGATCGACACGCTGGCGGCAAAGAGCGCGACCTACGCCCACACGGCGCCCAGCGTGACGCTGGTAGAGAGCGACCAGTCCGGGGCGGTGGGCGTGTTCCGAATGCTGGCCGAAGGCGGCGCTTGTCGTATTGATCGCAACACTGCGACGGCGCGCGACTTTTCCACGCTGGTGACGGAATGGCAGGTCAACAGTGCCGGTCGGCACCTGTTCGGCGGAGGCGCTGACGACAACTCGACCAAATTCCAGTACAGCGGCGATGTGAAGGTCACGGGCACCTTGACGGCAACCGTTGGGGTCACGGCCGCCAACGTGACGCGCACCTCGGACCGTCGGCTGAAACGGGACATCACGCCGCTCGTCGGTGCCTATGCGCGCGTCCGGAAAGTCCGGGCCTATCGGTACATCAAGGGCGGGCAGGAGGAACTCGGCGTGATTGCGCAGGATTTGGCCGAGATCTCGCCGACACTGGTGCGCGAGGGTGCGGATGGCATGCTTTCCGTGGACTATGAGGGGTTGAGCGTGGAGCTGCTGGCCGCGTTCAATGAAATGGCGGATCGTCTGGAGCGCGCATGACCACGCCTTCTTCGCCGCCGATCTCGATGGACCATATTGGCGATGAGCTGCGGATTGCGCGCGGCGTGCAGTTCGAACTCGGCGATGCGCTGGTCAAGCGCTTGGCGGGACTGCCGCCCAGTACGGTGGCGGTGTCGATGGACCAGTTGCTGGGAAAGACGCGCGGTTATTGGGGCACTGCTGTTGTCACGCAATACATCAACAGCCTGCAGGCGGCCGTGAGTGGTACCGGCGGCTCGAGCTTGGCGCCGGCGAGTGATGCCTATTTTCCGGGTGCCAGCATCGTGAAAATCGATTGCTGGGACGGTTCCAGCAATGGCACGGATTATCGTACCGACGTGGAGTTCAGTGGCGCATGGTTGGACAGCTCCATGGACGCGCTGCTGCAGGTGTTGGATCTCTCGACCAACACGGTTTTGCGCCAGATACGTTGTACGGTCGCCGGGAACAACATGACCTCGGCGGACCCGAGTGGGCCGACCGGAAACGATCGGAGCCATCAGATCTTTCTCTCGCCTGGCACGTATGACATCCGCATCGTCTACGTACCGAAGTTGTAATCGATTGTTCTCCCAATCTGGCCACCTTCGCGGTGGCCTTTTTCTTTTGAGGCCTTGGCGCAGGACGGGCAATGTACGCAAACAAGAATCTGACCGATATCGCGACAGCGACGCGCAGCACGGCGCGCTGGCGCTATGACGCGTCCGGCATCCTGGTGCAGGACGCGTCCAACGTGTTCCAGCCGGGCTACGATCCGCTCACGCTGGAAAAGCTCGGCGTGCCGATCGAGGAGCAGCGCACGAATGTGCTGCTCCAGTCCGAGGACTTGACCGTCACCGGAAACTGGCCGCGAACGCGAGTGGCAGTGGCGGCAAGCGGCGGCATGTTCAAGGTCACCGAAGACGCGTCCAACAATACCCACTACTTCGGCCAATTTAATCAGACGGTGGGCGCTGATGGCATCGCCGTAACGTCATTCCTCGCCAAGGCGGGCGAGCGCGACCGGCTGACCGTCGAGTTTGTCAGCGAAGTCGGTTCGAGCGGCTTGCGCGCGGGCTTCGATCTGTCGGCGGGGACTGTCACGCTGCAGCAGGGGATCGGCACGACGAACGGCACCGGCTCGGCCGGCATGGTCTCACGTGGCGGCGGCGTGTACTTCTGCTGGATCATTGCTACACCAGGCACCACGGGGAACACCAAGCGCTCGGCCATTTTCTACATCGGAAACGGCGGCTCGACCAGCTACCAAGGGGATGGCGTGAGTGGGCTGTTCCTCGCCAAGCCGCAGTTGGAGGCTGGCCCCTTCCCAACCAGCTATATCCCGACCACCACCGCTCAGGCTACCCGCGCCGCTGATAGCGTCATCGCCAGTAACATCGCCCAGTGGTTCAATCCCAGTGAGGGGACGATGTATGTGGAGGCGGTGGCTAACCGCGCTGCATCGGTGCTTCAGGGTGGCTCCTCGCCGCGCCTTTTCCAGTTCTACAACAGCGGGAACGTCGGGGAGAGCCTCGCGATGTATCGGCGCGCCACAGACAATCTGATTGGCGCATCCGTGTCAACAGGCGGGGCGGGCTATCCGGTCGCCGGCGCGGCGATTCCGGACGGTGCGGTGTTTCGCGCGGCGTTCGCCTACAAGGCGGGAGATTGCGCCCTCTCCATGAATGGCGGTGCGGCGCTGGCGTTGTCATCCAGCCTTCCGACGGGCATTGATCGCCTAGCGATTGGATCGACCGGCGCCGGCGCCGGCGCCTGGGCGGGTCACCTCCGCCCCCTGCGCTATATCCCCCGACGGCTGTCCAACGCCGATCTGCAGGCGCTGACGGTCAAGGGCGATCCGGGCTTCACGCTCAATTTTGACTTTGGTGCCAAGACCTACTTCATGGGGCTCGCATGACGCAGCGCGCATTCTCGGATTTCATTGGCTTCTCGCGGCCGTCGGCAGCCTGGCGTTTCAATTCGTCGCTCGTGCTGGTGCAGGAGGGGCCTAATGTCTGGCGGGATGACTATGATCCGGTCACCTCGGCGTGGCGGGGCTTCCTCATCGAGGAGCAGCGGACCAACAGCATCCGCAACAACTCGATGGTGGGTGCAGCGGCTGGCACACCGGGCACCTTCCCGACAAACTGGGCCGTGCAGAGCGGATCGGATGCCGGCATTTCCACGCAGATTGTGGCCGTCGGCACGGAGGACGGTATCCCCTTTGTGGAAATCCGCTGCTACGGCACCGCGACCGCCACCGTGTTCGGCCTTCGTCACGACTTCTCCGGCAATATTGCGGCGTCGCTGGGCCAGGTGTGGACGGCGACCGCTTACCTCAAGCTGGTGGCTGGCTCGCTGACCGGCGTCACACCAAAGATTGCCGTCTATGAGCATGATTCCGGCTCGCTGTTCGTGCGCAGCAGCTCTGGCGCCGTGACGGTTGGCGGCGGCCCGCTGAAGGCCGGCCGATCCGCCTATTCGGTCACGATTGGTGCAACCACGGTTTATGCCTACAGCGACGTGCTCTTTACCTGGTCGGTGGGTGCGGCGATTGATTTCACGCTCCGCATCGGTGCTCCGCAGTTCGAGCAGGGTGCCTTCGCGACGTCGACCATTCTGACGACGGGCGCCGCCGTCACGCGAGCGGCTGATACGCCGATGGTTGGCAGCCTGCCGCCCTGGTTCAATCCGAACGAGGGCACGTTGTATGCAGAAGCGGTGCTGCCGAATGCTGCCATAAGCAATTCCATCGGAATTTTCTCCATTGATGACGGCACGGACAGCAATCGCCTAACCATCTCGAAGGATGTGACTGGCAAAGCGGGATTCGCATCGGTCGTTGGTGGAAGCGTAACGGCAAACTTGAGTAGCGCAGGGCTTATCCCCGTCGGCACAGTGGCGAAAATTGCGGCGGCCTATAAGGCGTCCGATTTTGCACTCAGCCTGAACGGAGAGGCTGCCATCACCGCATCAGCCGGCGCGCTACCGGCAGGGCTTAACACAACGCGTATTGGTCGGCGGTACAACCCAGCTCTCAACTACATCAACGGCTGGCTCCGCGTCCTCAAATACAAGCCGCTGCGTATGACCAATGCCGACCTGCAGGCGCTCACCACGTAAAGGAGTCTCATGGAATTTTTCGACTACTACCTCAAGGGGCTCGATCGTGACACCACACGAGCCGGACTACTGGCCGCCGGCCTGACCGTGGACGTCACCGACGAGGACGGCGAGCCGCGCCGCGTGCCGGCCGAGCGCGTCAACCTGTCGACGATCGGCACCGTCGCTGTCGGCGGCGAGTGGGATGCCGAGGGCAACATGATCACGGCACCCGTCGAGGTGCCGGGCTGGCACGTCAATCTGCGTCTCGATCGCCCGCTATCCGAGGCCGAGCTGGCACACATCGGCGACTGGGTGCTCGACCCGGCGCCGGCCACACCGGTGCGTGTATGGGCCTGAAGCTCAGCCTGCGCCCCCTCGCGGTGGTGATCACCACCGGCCGGCTGATCCCGGCGCGCTTCGATGGCTACACCGTCGGCCCCGTGGTCCTGGTGCGGCCCGGCACCAGTGCGGCGCTGCTCGCGCACGAACTGACGCACGTGCGCCAGTTCTGGCGCACCGGCGGCCTGTATGGCTGGCTGACCTGGTGGAGCCCGCACTGGCGCGAGCGCTTCGAGGTCGAGGCCTACCGCGCCCAGCTCGCGGTCACGGGCCCGGCTCCGGCGCTGGAGTTTGCTGCCATGCTGGCCACCAACTACGACCTGGATCTCTCGCAAGAGGAGGCCTACCGCCTGCTGACGGCCTAGCGCGCCACTGGACCGATATCGGCCACCCTTCGCGGTGGCCTTTTTCATGCCCGCTACACGCGGGCGTTTTCATTTTGGGGTCATGGATAAAGCAACCTTTCAGAAAGCCGCCGGCCTCTCGGCCGAGCTGGCGGAGCGCTGGTTCGAGCCCGTCTCGGCGGCGCTGTTCGAGTTCGGCATCCTGCAGCCGCAGCGCGTTGCCGCCTGGATTGCCCAGGTCGGCCATGAATCGAAGGGCTTCTCCACGCTGGCGGAGTCCTTCGATTACGCGGTGCCGGCGCTGGTGGACCAGTTCGACAAGCGCATCACGCCGGCGCTGGCGCAGCAGCTCGGGCGCCAGCCCGGTGAGCGCATGGTGCCGATCGAGCGCCAGGCGCGCATCGCGGCGATCGTCTATGCCAAGCGCTACGGCAACGGCGAGGCGGCCAGCGGTGACGGCTGGCGGTTTCGTGGCAGGGGGCTCAAGCAGATCACGTTCCGTGCGAATTACGAGGCGTGCAGCCACGCGCTCGGCGTCGACCTGGTCAGTGAGCCGGATCGCCTGGCCACCGACGATGCGCTGGCCGCGCGCAGTGCCGCCTGGTTCTGGTTCGCCAACGGCTGCAGCGCGCTCGCCGACCGCGGCGACTTCGTGGGACTCACGCGCCGGATCAATGGCAGTGTCAACGGCCTGGCGGCGCGCGAGGCGCGCTGGGAGCGGGCCAAGCAAGTGCTCAACGTCTGAGGAGGGATGCGATGGTGGAACAGGAATACGGCACGTGGGGCACCTTGATCGGCCTCGGCGTGGTGGCGGCGATCGGCAAGCTGCTGGTGAGCAATGACCCGATCACGCCGCGTGTGGTGATCGGTCGCGCGCTGCTCGGTGGCGTCACGTCGATGGTGGCGGGCGTCGCGCTGATCCAGTTCCCGGCCTTGCCGCCGGCCGGGCTGTGCGGCATTGCGGCGGTGCTCGGCATCATCGGCTCGCAGAGCCTGGAGGTGTACTTGCGTCGCTGGGCCGACCGTCAGGGAGGCAATCGCCATGGCAAGTCTTAAGGCACTGCTGGCCGAGCTGGCCGGCTATGTCCTGGTGGCGGCGCTCGCGGCCGTGCTGGGTGGGCTCGCCGCCGGCGCGTGGCAGGGCAACCGCTACCAGGCGCAGCTGGCCACGCTGCGGGCCGACCACACCGAGGCGCTCGCCGCGGCCGAGCGCGAGGCGCGCATGGCCACCGAGCGCTACCGCGAAGCCGAACGTAATGCGGGCCTCGCCCGCGACAACATCTGGGCGCAAGCCCGAAAGGAATCCGATGCGGAAAATCAAACTGTGGTGGCTGAGCTGGCTGCCTTGCGTGCTGGTGCTCGCCGGCTGTCCCTCCCCGTCCGTGCCTGTGCGCCCGGACCCGGTGATGTGCCCGCGGATGCCGCCGCTACCGGCGGAGCTGGTGCCGCGCGCGCCGAACTTACTGCAGAGGCTGGAGCGGCTCTCGTCGGCATCGTCGCCGACGGCAATGCCGGCATCCGCGACGCCAACACCTGTATCGGCATTTACAACGCCGTCCGTGATCGACTGAACGCGGCGAGCGAGTAAAGACAGGGCGACCGCTGCCGGTGCGTCAACACCGGCGGCGGTCACCGCACCCACTGATGCGACCAGTGAGCCCGACCAAGGCCCTGCCACCTTCCTAGGAGGCGGGCGAATCATATCAAAAAGTGAAAGGCTCACCACAATGGCAACACCAATCATCCCGTGGATCGGCGGCAAGCGCCGCCTGGCGGATACGCTGCTTTCGCGCTTCCCGGCGCACGAGTGCTACGTCGAGGTCTTCGCCGGCGGCGCGGCGCTGTTCTTCATGCGCCCGCCCGCCAAGGTCGAGGTGATCAACGACATCAACGGCGAGCTGGTCAACCTGTATCGCGTCGTGCAGCATCACCTTGAGGAGTTCGTGCGCCAGTTCAAGTGGGCGCTTACGAGTCGCCAGGTGTTCGACTGGCTCAAGGCGACGGCGCCGGCGACGCTCACCGACATCCAGCGCGCCGCACGCTTCTACTACCTGCAGCAGAACTGCTTTGGCGGCAAGGTGTCGGGCCAGACCTTCGGCACGGCCACCACCACGCCGCCGGGGCTGAACCTGCTGCGCCTCGAGGAGACACTGTCGGCCGCGCACCTGCGCCTGGCCGGCGCCTTCGTGGAGCACCTCGACTGGGCCGCGTGCCTGGCGCGCTATGACCGGCCGCACACGCTGTTTTACCTGGACCCGCCTTACTGGGAAACCGAGGGCTATGGCGTGGACTTCCCGCTCGCTGAGTACGAGCGCATGGCCTCGCTGTTGCGCTCGCTCAAGGGCAAGGCCATTGTCAGCCTGAATGACCACCCGGAGATTCGCCGCGTGTTCGCCGGCTTCGAGATGGAGTCGCTTGCCATCGACTACACCGTCGGTGGTGGCAAGGGCGTGGCCAGTCGCGAGGTGATCATCTACAGCTGGGATCGAAGTGCAGAACCAGGGGGACTGTTCTAGTTCGGGTGTCCATGCCGATTGGAGCAGTTATCGGCATGAACGGAGCCGGCGAAAGAGCCGCCCGCGGGCGGCCCTGTCGTGGAACTTGTCGCTTTGTCTATGGTCGCTTGATCATGGCTTGGGCGAACACTATGCTCGCTACCTCCTGCCCGTCTCGCTGGCCTATTCCCGCAGTGCAAATGCCGCCCTGCGGTTCCCAGCCATTCTGAATGTTTTCGTTAACAATCCCTTGAAGATTATCGAAGGCGGTTCTCATGTCGTGACCGGTTCCCCATGTGATCATGTATTCCATATACACCTCCCGATGTGTAAGAGTGAGTCACTATATTCATTGCCGCGAAGTCCGCATCCCCGCGCTAGGGGGGATGCGTTGCGTATTGTGGCGGTCAGCGCAGAATCGCGGAGCGCACAAGGCGCATTCGCTACATTTGGTCTGTCATTCCTGCAAGGTTCAGCGGGCTGCTTTTCGTGCGAGGCGGTAGCGGCGCTGGCTCGGCCATCATCTGGTCAGCCGGCAGCAGCCGAAGGAAGGTCCGTGCGCGCTCTGGGTCACGGCAGGCCAGCCACTCGGCACAAGATTCGCAGCAATTTTCAGGTGTGTCCGAACATAAACAATTGGCAATGGCGGTCGCATTTGCCAGGAGTAACATACTCGTCCTGCTTCTCCTTGGTGAGCCACGCGCCCTTAATTAGCAACTGATCCGGGATTGGACATCGCACCCCTTGGAGTGCGGCGGAGTGGCGATCGTAGTCATCATTGAAGCTGCCAGCCTTGAGGGCTATAGCAATATCAAGCCAATCGTTCTGCAATTCGGTTTTAGAAAGCGTTGAGTCCCCGTCGCGAATGAGCCTCTTTCCTGCTACCGTCGTCTCCGAGATCCATGCTTTTGCCGACGGCCTGGATAAGGATCTCTCCAGCCAAGTCTTCGATACCGAACAGTTCGTATCCAAAGCTAGCTCAACAAGCCGACTCCGAAGGGTGGAAAGTAGCAGGTGGTTCATGCGTAGCCCATGGTAGGGGCATCTGTAGTACTGCGCTCGAATGCCCATCCGGCCGTTAAAGAACTGGTCTAAGAGCTTTGGCGCCATCAGAATACGCCACGATGGGCGCTCGCAACTCAATCGCTTGAGGAGAGGGTCCTCACACTTGCCGTCCTCAGGGTCTATACAAAAGATCACGGATGACTGCTCAATCCCCGATAACACTTCTCGCAGCTCTTTCACAAGGGATTCGAATGAGTCGTCTTGTTTCAAGTAGTCACGGCCGATGACAGCATCTCCGTAGGCCCAAGGTTTGCGGGTGATCATAGGATTGATACGCGTGTTTGGAGCGAGCTTGTGGACGTGGGGCACCGAAGAAGTCTTGGCATTACAGATATTAATATGGACGGGCATGGGGGGCGTCTGGCGACTCCTGCGGCACGATTCTGCCAGTCCATGCCGTGCGGCTTATCCGGGGCTCGACGAGGAAGATATCGCGCATGACTTGGCGTTGGGCGGGGTGTAGCTGACGCACATCGGCTATCTTCTCGAGCGCGCTCGCGCTTGGCGCTCGGCGATTCTCGCGTTGCTGGCGCGCAGCATCTCGGCGAATCTTTCTTCATGTTCCGGCGGCCGTACCTCGCCCCCGTGGCCGCGGCTCCCGGGTACCAGGCTGCCGTAGTCCAGTTCGAATGCCTCAATCACGCATGGCTCGCTCATCAAGTGTCGGACCCAGCACTCGTACTCGAGGTTTCCCGAGAGCTTGTTCTGGAATCGCTCCGCATGGTGATGGGAGTGAAGCACGACATTCCGCAGCCGGGCAATCTCCCACAGCAAGTCGCGGACGTCGGGCGACCTGTTCCGCGTCCAAATATCCCGAAACTCGTCGCGGGCGAGTGGGGGGTGACTTGGGCCTACGAACTTTCCAAGCATGACGCGACTCAGGCTGGCGTAACCCGCACGGCGTGCTGACGGTCAATGTCAATTCGTGCTGTATAGCCATAGGCACGTAGGCGGCGGATGTCCTCGCGGGCCGACGCTGGGATGTCCTGGCGGCAGCGCAGCGCGACGCTGCTGATGTGAAATGAGCCGCACGAGGGACAGGTATAGCGGTAGCCACGTGGGGCGGCGCGGACGCGCTCGGCGGCTGCAGAGCAGAGAGGGCAGTCGGCGGGCTGGGGCTGGGCAATCATTTCGCGCTCCTTGGATTACTGTATTTATATACAGTACATACCAATTTGTGAGCGACGTGGAATGTCCGAGTTAACTGTATGGATATACAGTGTTAGCTGTGCAGTACCTGCGCGGGAACCTGAGTGAATGGTATGGAAATACAGCCCTGTATAGCGACTGGATATTAGGCAGGCGGGGCCACCGAATTAGGCATGCCGTTAGGGGAATGAAAAAACGGCCTAGACATTTCTGTCTAAGCCGTTGATTCATCAAGCCAAAACTGGTCGGAGCGATAGGATTCGAACCTACGACCCTCTGATCCCAAAGCAGATGCGCAGCTGTCAGAGTGGCATGAGCCGTTAGCGTAGGTTTTAGCGTAGGTTTGGTATCAAAGCCTTATCTGGTACCGCACATGCGCTGCTGCATCATCGGAGTGTGTTTCTCCGCAAGGGGCTTCGCAACTTCCTGATTCAATTCGATTTTCTCCTGCATTCCCTTGTCTGGCGTGGCCTTGCGGCGTAGCCGGCAGCGTGGCCCGCACGACGTTGCGGGTCGTTGCCGTCTCTTCGCCGGCATGTGATTCCGCAGCGTGCGGATGCACGCCCGGATTGTGTCCGGGCGGCCAAAGCAGGGAGTCTACCGCAGGCGGGCTTGTGGCCGCAGCGGCTGTGGTCGGGAAATCTTGGAGAAGACCGGCACAGCGGCCGCTATGCCGGTCGTGGTCACGCGGAGGAGGGGCGGCGAAGGCGCCCCGACGACATCAGCGGAACACGAGCACCGGAATCGTGCTGTGGGTCAGTACCTTCTGGGTCTCGCTGCCGAGCAGCAGGCCTGCGATGCCGCTGCGGCCGTGCGATGCCATGAAGATGACGTCGCAGGCGCGATCCTCTGCGGCATTGATGATCCCGCGGAACGGCGCCGCTGCCGTGGAGACGTGCCCGGTGCAAGGCACGCCCGCCAGGGCCGCGGCGGCTTCGACGCGGGACAGTTCCTGCCTGGCGGCGGCTTCCATGCGTTGCTGGAACACGTCTCGCTTTTCATGGCTGGAATCGGTCGACAGCACGTAGGGATACTCTTCCACGGACATATAGGGTGTCAGCCTGGCGCCGGTCGTGCGCGCGAATTCGATGGCGGCGGAAACGGCCTTGTGCGAAAGCTCGGAGCCATCGACCGGGAGCAGGATGTGCTTGAACATGGTTTTCCTTTCAATGACAGAAAGAGGGGGAGGGCGGGAAGGACTGGTCAGTTGGCGAGTGCGCGTCCGACGATCAGTGGGTCCGGCTGGCCGATCGCCGTGGTGTCGCGGTTGCCGTAAGGAAAGCGCGACAGGATGAAGCGCAGCGCATTCAGGCGCGCGCGCTTCTTGCAGTCCGAGCGGATTACCGTCCACGGTGCATCGGCGGTATCCGTATGGGCAAACATCGCTTCCTTGGCGCGCGTGTACGCATCCCACTTGTCGAGTGAGGCGATATCGACGGGGCTCAGCTTCCACTGCTTGAGCGGATGGACTTCGCGTTCCTTGAAGCGGCGGCGCTGCTCGTGCCGGCTGACCGAGAACCAGAACTTGAACAGGTGGATGCCGCTGCGGACCAGATGGCGCTCGAACTCCGGGGCCTGCTGCAGGAAATCCTGATACTCCTGCGGCGAGCAGAAGCCCATCACGTGCTCCACGCCCGCGCGGTTGTACCAGGAGCGATCGAACAGCACGATCTCGCCGGCGGATGGCAGGTGCTGCACGTAGCGCTGGAAGTACCACTGGCCGCGTTCGGACTCCGTGGGTTTTTCCAGTGCGACCACGCGCGCGCCGCGCGGATTCATGTGTTCCATGAAGCGTTTGATGGTGCCGCCCTTGCCAGCCGCGTCGCGGCCTTCGAACACGATCACGACGCGCTGGCCGGATTCGCGCACCCAGGCCTGCAGCTTCAGCAGTTCGACCTGCAGGCGGTACTTCTGCTTCTCGTAGTTGCGGCGCAACATCAGGTTCTGGTACGGATACGCGCCGTCGCGCCAGGCGGCAGACAGCTCTTCGTCCGGATGTCGGTTGCGGCCGGCCTGCCAGGCGCCCGGATCGCCTTCGAGGATCAGGCTGCGCAACTGGCCGGCCTCGTCGGGCGACAGCCCGTCCATCAGTGCGCGGATCGAATCTAGCACGCTGTCCTTGTCCTGATGGGCAAGCACGTCCTGCATGCTGTTCGCCGCGAGTTGAACGGCGGCGCCGATGGCATCGTTCACCTCGTTGCGCTCGGCCGAGCGGGCCGTATTGGTGGGCAGCACGTCGCCGCGTGCGGTGGCGCGGACTGCGTCGGCCGCGCTGGTGTCTTGGTTGGTTCCTGCCATGATCAAGCCTGCGTCTTGCGCAAGATGACGTAGAGCTGGTCCTTGAGCTGAAGCTTTTCCTTCTTGAGTCGCTCGATCTCCATGGACGTGCCGCGCAGGATGCCGGCCTCCATATTGTGGATTTCCTGGTCCAGCTGGTTGTGGCGGTCGAACAGCCGTGCGAAGTGGGCGTCCTGCGTCTTCAGCAGGGAAATCTGGTCGCGGTACTCAGGGAACATGCGGGGCCTCCTCAGAAATGTGCTATGGCATTCCCATTCTGAGCAAGCACCGTTGCAGCGACCTTGACGTGGATCATCGCGGCCCGACGTCGCGGGCCGCGCCCAAACAAAAATGCCCGCCGGAGTGGCGGGCATTCTTGCGTTTTTGCGTTCAAGCCGGCGGGGCTCAGGCCGTGGTGGCAGGCTTGGCGTTGTCCAGCGAGTACGGCGACAGCAGGCGAACCATCTGCGCAAAGGCCTTGGGGTTGCCTGCCAGCACTTCGCCTTGTTCCATCTGGCGGGCTTCGCCGGCGTAGTTGCCGACCAGGCCGCCCGATTCGGTGATCAGCAGCATGCCGGCAGCCATGTCCCACGGCTTCAGGCCGCTTTCGAAGAAGCCGTCCAGGCGGCCGCAGGCCACGTAGGCCAGGTCCAGCGCGGCGGCGCCCGGGCGACGCAGGCCGGCGCAGCTGCGCGTCATCAGCGCGAAGATTTCCAGGTACTCGTCCACGCCTTCCATGTCGCGGAACGGGAAGCCGGTACCGATCAGGCAGTCGGCCAGCTTGTCGCGGCGCGTGACGCGGATGCGGCGGTTGTTCAGGAACGCGCCCGTGCCCTTGCTGGCGGTGAACAGCTCGTCGCGGGTCGGATCGTAGACTACGGCCTGCGCGGGCACGCCGCGGTGCAACTGGGCGATGGAAACCGCGTACTGCGGGAAGCCGTGGATGAAATTGGTGGTGCCGTCGAGCGGGTCGATCACCCAGGTGTACTCGTGGCTGTCATCGCCTTCGGCCCAGGACTGGCCGGACTCTTCCGCTAGAATGGCGTGCTCGGGGTAGGCAGTGCGGATGATCTCGATGATCGCCGCTTCGGCAGCCTTGTCGACCTCGGTCACGAAATCGTTGTGTTGTTTGCGCGAAACGCGCACCAGATCGACGTCGAAGGACGCGCGGTTGATGATGGAACCCGCTTTGCGGGCCGCCTTGATGGCGATATTGAGCATCGGATGCATGAATCTCTCCAGGCCGCACCGGATTTTCGCCAGGGCGCGAACGATTTCGCGCACCGGGGTCCGGGCAGCTGACAACACAACGAATTGTAGAAGAACGTGGGGCGTCGCCATATGTGCTGCAAGCGTCTCGCTGGCAAGCAAAATATCGGCGCCGCGCCGAAGAAGAAGCTGAATTGTATATGAACCCGGCAAACGAGACGAGCCAGGCCGCCGGAACGGCCGCGCTGGCCATGCCTGCGGACGGCATGTTCGCCCGCGTGCGCTTTGTGCTGGTCGAAACCAGCCATCCCGGCAATGTCGGCTCGGTGGCGCGCGCGATCAAGACCATGGGCTTTGGCAGCCTGGTGCTGGTCTCGCCACGTGAGCCTGGCGTGCGCGAGCACCCGGATGCTGTGGCCATGGCCAGCGGCGCTGACGACGTGCTGGCCGGCGCGTTGATCGTCGACAGCATCGAAGCCGCGCTGGAGGGGGCCACGCAGACCGTGGCGATGACCGCACGGCAACGCGAGTTCGGCCCGCCCCGGCTGCTGCCGCGTGACGCTGCCGCACGCGGTGCCGAGTCGCTGGCTGCCCGGGCCGGGGACGAGATCGCATTCGTATTCGGCAACGAGCGCTACGGCCTGCCCAACGAGGTCGTCGAGCGCTGCGTGGCGGTGACGCATATCCCCGCCAATCCGGTCTATGCCTCGCTCAACCTCGCCCAGGCCGTGCAGCTCATTGCCTACGAGATGCGCCTGGCGCTGCTGGACCGCGCGCAGGCCGCGCCGGACGACAGTGGCAATATCGGCTATGCTGGTGAGCCAGCGACGGCGGAGCAGGTCGAATCGATGTTCGGCCATTTGCAGCAGGGGCTGGAAGCGATCGGCTTTCTCGATCCGGGCCACCCGCGCAAGCTGATGACGCGGCTGCGACGGATGCTTGCACGTGCCGGGCTCGAGCGCGAGGAAGTGAATATCCTGCGCGGCATCGCCAAGCATATGCTGGTCGCCGTGCGAGGCGGTAGCACCAAGCCAGAACCATCAGGGCCGTCCAAACCGGCCCAGCAAGAGGAACATTGAACAGTGACGCAGAACCAGGCCCAGTCACCGAGTTTCCCCACTGCGACGCGCCGCGGCGCACGCAGGCCGGTGGCTGGCCGCGCGTCCCTGTCCGGGCGATGTTGAACCCGCGTCGAAGCCAATGTCCCTGACGGCATCGGGGCCGCAAATCTCTTACACTCCCTGATCCCGTTTCCACCGGCCAATGACCACGCCGGCGACCGAGCCCACGGCAGATGCCGTCGCGGCTGGCGCACGGCGCGGCAACACGACACGACCAAGATGTTCTCTCGTCTGAAGGAAGATATCGACACCATCATGCTGCGCGATCCCGCTGCGCGCAGCCGCCTTGAAGTCCTGACTTGCTATCCCGGCCTGCATGCCGTGGTGTTCCACCGCTTTGCCCACGCCTGCTGGAATGGCGGTTTTCATTGGCTTGGACGCTGGATCTCGCACTGGTCGCGTTTTCTCACCGGCATCGAAATCCATCCTGCGGTCAAGCTGGGCCGTCGCGTATTCATCGACCATGGCATGGGTGTGGTGATCGGCGAGACCGCGGAGATCGGCGACGACTGCACGATCTACCAGGGCGTGACGCTGGGCGGTACGTCGCTGTACAAGGGCCAGAAACGGCATCCCACGCTGGGCGCCAACGTGGTGGTCAGTGCAGGCGCCAAGGTGCTCGGCGGTTTCGTGGTCGGCGATGGCGCTCGTGTGGGCTCCAATGCGGTGGTGCTCAAGCCCGTGCCTCCCGGTGCGACGGCGGTGGGCATTCCGGCGCGTATCATCCTGCCCGATGCGCCGACATCGCAGCAGGGTGCGAAGCAGGAGTTCTCCGCCTACGGCATCACGCCTAATGCGGATGATCCGGTGTCGCTCGCGCTCAAGGGGCTGATCGACAATGCGGCCAAGCAGAATGATCGTATCGAGACCGTGCTCGCCGCGCTCGACCGCCTGGGCGAGCATCTCGAGAACACGCCGAACGACCGCTTCGATGCCAGCGAATTGCGCAGGCTGATGAAGTAGGCGACAGGCGACGTAGTAAGAAACAGGGGCAGCCGAGGCTGCCCCTTATGTCGTCTGCGGCAGCACGTGAAAGCCGCCTTCGTCGAGTTGCAGCACCGCAGCGCGCGGCTGGCTGCCATCAAGATCCCAATCGGTCAGCACCCAGCGCACGCCGGCGGCGTCCTGATGCCGTGCGGGCCGGTGGGTATGGCCATGTACGAGCAGCCGGGCATCGCTGGCCTCAAGCAGGGCCGTCACCGCAGCCGGCGAGGCATCTCCGTACACGACATGGGTCGGCTGGCCTTGCTCGATCCGGCGCTGGCGGCCGGCTTCGCTGTCGGCTCGCAGCCGACGGGCCACGCCCAGCCGTGCGGACAGCGGCAGGGCGAGGAATACGCGTTGCACCCAGCGCTTGCGGGTCCAACGGCGGAAACGGTTGTAGCGCTCGTCGTCGGTGCACAGCATGTCGCCATGGCTGAGCACCACGCGCTGGCCGGCGCACAGAATGACGGTCGGGTCGGGCAGCAGGGTAGCCCCCGCCGCGGCGGCAAAGCGCTTCCCGAGCAGGAAGTCGCGATTGCCGTGCATCAGGTAGACCGGCACGCCGCGTGCTGCCAGCGTGTGCAGCGCCGTGGCCACGCGTGCGGCGAACGGCGAGCTGGTTTCTTCGTCGCCGACCCAGAATTCGAAGAAATCGCCAAGGATGAATAGTGTGCGCGCTTCGGTGGCGGCGCGTTCGAGCACGCGCTCGAACGCGGCCAGCGTGCGCGGCATGCCTGGCGTCAGGTGCAGATCGGAAATGAACCACGCCGGCGCCTGTACCTCGAGGGGACCGGCCACCGGCGTGGTGGGGATTGCGGTCATGCGCGCGGCCTGGTCGATGTGGTTGTCGGCAGGGAAGGGTGCATGAAGCCGCAATCGCAAGACATGGGTCTTGGGCTTACTCGACGACCACGGCCTTTTCGATCACGACGTCTTCCAGCGGCACGTCCTGGTGGAAGCCTGAGCTGCCGGTGCGCACGCCCTTGATCTGGTCGACCACGTCGGTGCCTTCGACGACCTTGCCGAACACGGCATAGCCGAAGCCTTGCGGGGTCGGCGAGCTGAAGTTCAGGAAGTCGTTGTCGACCACGTTGATGAAGAACTGGGCCGTGGCCGAATGCGGCGCGTTGGTGCGCG
This sequence comes from Cupriavidus numazuensis, assembly GCF_905397435.1. Classification (GTDB taxonomy): domain Bacteria; phylum Pseudomonadota; class Gammaproteobacteria; order Burkholderiales; family Burkholderiaceae; genus Cupriavidus; species Cupriavidus numazuensis. The sequence continues at coordinate 102,170 of NZ_CAJPVI010000001.1, read as the reverse complement.
CCATGGCCACGGTGTACTTGTCGTTCTTCAGGCCGTTGCCGGCTTCGTTCTCGATCGGGGCGTCAGTGCCCTTTTGCTTCATGCCCGGTTCGAAGCCGCCGCCCTGGACCATGAAATTCTTGATCACGCGGTGGAAGATGGTGTTGTCATAGTGTCCCTTGCGGACATACGACAGGAAATTCTCGACCGACTTCGGAGCCTTTTCGGCGTCGAGTTCAATGGTGATGACACCCTGGTTGGTGTGGAGCTGGACCTTGGACATGGGCATTCCTCTGTACGGTGGTGATTATTGAATGATGCTGGCTGACTCGATCACGATGGGCGTGGCCGGCACATTGCGCATGGGGCCATAGGCCGTGGTCGGCACGTTCTTGATCTTTTCGATCGTATCCATGCCTTCGACCACCTTGCCGAATACTGCGTAGCCGTTGCCGTCCGGCTGCGGGTAGTCGAGATTCGGATTATCCACCACATTGACGAAGAACTGCGCGGTGGCAGAGTTCGGGTTTGCGGTGCGTGCCATGGCCACGGTGCCGGCCTTGTTCTTCAGGCCATTCTGCGCCTCAAGCGGGATCGGCGCGCGCGTGGCCTTTTCCTTCATCTCGCGGTCGAAGCCGCCGCCCTGAACCATGAAGCCATTGATGACGCGATGGAAGATGGTGCCGGTGTAGAAGCCGCTCTTCACGTATTCCATGAAGTTGGCGACGGTCTTGGGCGCCGCGTCGGGATAGACCTCGACGGTGAACTTGCCCTGGCTGGTGACGAACTGCACACGTTCGGCCTTCTGCGTCTGCTGTGCCATGGACGGCAATGCGGACAGCGCCAGCGCGGCGGCGCTCAGGCCGGCCAGGAGGATGCGGCGGGAACGGATCATGACTGAGGCTCCGGTAGTCTTGATGATTGCGCCGGGCCTTGGCGGCCCGGCGGCGGAAGCAATGTCTGGTAGCGGGTGTCAGCGCGCGGCAGGAGCGCTGGCCGGGGCGGTCACCGACGGGGTGGCCGGCTTCGGCTGGCTTCCGGCCGGCCGCAGCTGCCGCATGGCCGCTCCGGCGCGCGCGTCGCCGGGGTTGCGGCGCAGCGCTTCGGCATAGGACTGCTCGGCCAGGCGGCGGTAGACGTCGCCGAGGTTGGTGTACCCGATGGCGAAGTCTGGCTTGACCTCCGTGGCGAGGATCAGCTCGGCCTCGGCACGCTTCAGATCACCGCGCTTCGCGTAGAGCAGCGCCAGGTTGTTGTGCGGCTCGGGCAGTTCGGGAAAGTCCTGCGCCATCTCGGCGAAAGCCTGGATTGCCTGGTCTTCGCGGCCGGCCTGGGCCATGGCCCAGGCGCGCTCGAAGCGGGCCTGCGCATTGCGCGGGTTGGTGGCCAGCACGCGGTCGAAGCCGGAGATGGCTTCGTCGTAGCGTTTATCGGCGGCGGCGCGTTCTGCCTTGTTCATCCCGGGATCGGCCGAGCGCGGGCCCGAGGGCGGTGCGGTCGGGGCTGCCAGGGACAGCGGGCCGTTCTGCGCATGGGCGGTGCCTGCCAGCGCGGCAAGCACGGCCAGTGCGGTCATGGCGCGGCGCGCCGGGGCGAGGCGCCGGGAGGGCAGGGGCAGGCTCATCGAGAATGGGTCCGTTATACTCCGCGGCATTCTAGCAAAGCGCCACCGCCGGTACGACGCACGTGCGCGCTGCGGCACCGTGTTCGCGCCAGGCGGCCGTTCGCCATGGGTGGGGGCAAGGCGCTTCCGGTAAGATATGGGGCTCCGGTGTTTGCGCGCGTGCGCTACCGCTTGGCGCCCGTGAAGGATCCAGGGCCGGGCGGCGGCATGCCGGCAGTCACCTCACATCACACACATTGCTTCATGCAGCTTCTGAACATCTACAACACGCTCGCGCGTGAGAAACAGCCTTTCGTGCCGATCGAACCGGGCAAAGTCCGCATGTATGTGTGCGGCATGACCGTGTACGACTACTGTCACGTTGGCCACGCGCGCGTGATGGTGGTGTTCGACATGGTGCATCGCTGGCTGCGCGCCGCGGGCTATGACGTGACCTTTGTCCAGAACATCACGGACATCGACGACAAGATCATCCGCCGCGCCGCCGAAAACGGCGAGACCATTGGCCAGTTGACCACGCGCTTCATCCAGTACATGCATGAGGATGCCGACGCGCTGGGCATCGTGCGCCCCGACCACGAGCCGCGCGCGACCGATTACGTGCCGCAGATGCTGGACCTGATCGGCAAGCTGGAAGCCAAGGGCCTGGCCTATCAAGCCACCGACGGCGACGTGAACTACTCGGTGCGCAAGTTCGACGGCTACGGCAAGCTGTCCGGCAAGTCGCTGGAAGATCTGCGCGCCGGCGAACGCGTGACCGCCAACGACGCCAAGCAGGACCCCCTCGATTTCGTACTGTGGAAGTCGGCCAAGGAAAGCGAGCCGCCTGAAAGCAAGTGGAATTCGAAGTGGGGCATGGGCCGCCCGGGCTGGCACATCGAATGCTCGGCCATGAGCTGCACGCTGCTGGGCGAGCATTTCGACATCCACGGCGGTGGCGCCGACCTGCAGTTCCCGCACCACGAGAACGAGATCGCCCAGTCCGAAGGCGCGAGCGGCAAGCCGTTCGTCAATATGTGGATGCACAACGGCTTTGTGCGCGTGAATGACGAGAAGATGTCGAAATCGCTCGGCAACTTCTTCACCATCCGCGAAGTGCTGAAGGAATACGACGCGGAAGTCGTGCGTTTCTTCATCCTGCGCGCGCACTACCGCAGCCCGCTGAATTACAGCGATGCGCACCTCGACGACGCACGCCATGCGCTGACCCGGCTCTACACGGCGCTCAAGGACACGCAGCCCGGCGGCTATGCCGTGGACTGGGAAGAGGCGCATGCAAAGCGCTTTGCCGAAGCCATGTGCGATGACTTCAACACGCCGATCGCGGTGTCCGTGTTGTTCGACCTGGCCAGCGAAGTCAACCGTACCGGCTCTTCCGTGGCCGCTCGCCAGCTCAAGGGGTTGGCCGGCACGCTGGGCCTGCTCGAACGCGACCCGCACACGTTCCTGCAAGGTGGCAAGAAGTCCGACGGACCGACGCCGGATGAAATCGAAGCACTGATTGCTGCGCGCAAAACTGCCAAGGCCGAGCGCAACTTCGCCGAAGCGGACCGCATCCGCGCCGAACTGCTGGCCGCGGGCATCGTGCTGGAAGACAAGCCGGGCGGCGCGACCGAATGGAGGCGTGCTTGAACGCTGCCGCGCGCAAGCCCGCCGCACCGTCCAAGACCACCAGCGCCCGTGCCGCCAAGGGCAGCGCAAAGGAAGGGAAGGTCGCGCTGCCGGAGGCCGAGGCATTGCCGCTGCCGGTCGAGACCGTCATCGACGCCGTGCGTCCAGCCTATTGGGATGAGGCCTGCGCCGACCTGATGAAGCGCGATCGGATCCTGCGCAAGATGATCCCGACCTATGGTCCGGCGCATCTGGTGTCGCGCGGGGATCCATTCATCACGCTCGCGCGCTCGGTCGTCGGCCAGCAGATTTCCGTCAAGGCGGCGCAATCGGTCTGGGAGCGGCTGGTGGCCGCATGCCCCAAGCTGACGCCGGCACAGTTCCTGCGAGCGGGTCCGGAGAAGCTGGCTGCGTGCGGGCTGTCGCGCCGCAAGGCGGAATACATCACCGACCTGGCCGACCACTTCAAGGCCGGTCGCGTTCACGTGAATGAATGGGCGGTGATGGACGATGAAGCGGTTATCGCCGAACTGACGCAGATCCGCGGCATCGGTCGCTGGACGGCCGAAATGTTCCTGATGTTCAACCTCATGCGGCCCAACGTGCTGCCCCTGGACGACATCGGGCTGATCAATGCGATTTCGGCAAATTACTTCAGCGGCGAGCCCGTGACCCGTAGCGAAGCGCGCGAAGTCGCGGCAAACTGGGAGCCCTGGCGAACGGTAGCCACATGGTATATGTGGCGGAGTCTCGATCCGCTGCCGGTGACGTATTAGGCATAGCCGTAAGAAAAAGTAGCTGCAGGTGCAGTAAAGGCTATCTGCCCGGCGCAAAGATAGCGGCTAAATTCCGGTAGAATGCGCCCCTTCACAGACAGGTACGTGTGATTTTATGAAAACCACCTTCCTGGATTTTGAGCAGCCCATTGCCGAACTCGAGGCAAAGATCGAAGAACTGCGTTTTGTGCAGGACGATTCGGCTGTCGATATTTCCGAAGAGATTTCGCGGCTGGCCGGCAAGAGCCAGCAGCTGACCAAAGACATTTACGCCAACCTGACCCCGTGGCAGGTTGCGCAGATTGCCCGCCATCCGCAGCGCCCGTACACGCTCGACTACGTGCGCGAAATCTTTACCGATTTCCACGAGCTGCATGGCGACCGCACCTTTGCCGACGACCTTTCGATCGTCGGCGGCCTGGCCCGCTTCAACGGCCAGTCGTGCATGGTGATCGGCCACCAGAAGGGCCGTGACACGAAAGAGCGCGCCCTGCGCAATTTCGGCATGCCCAAGCCCGAGGGCTACCGCAAGGCCAAGCGCCTGATGGAACTGGCCGACAAGTTCGGCCTGCCGATCTTCACGTTCGTCGACACGCCGGGCGCGTTCCCCGGCATCGACGCCGAAGAGCGCGGCCAATCGGAGGCGATCGGCCACAACCTGTATGTGATGGCCGGCCTGAAGGTGCCCCTGATCGCCACCATCATCGGCGAAGGCGGCTCGGGCGGTGCCTTGGCCATTGCCGTGGGCGACGTGGTGCAGATGCTGCAATTCGCGACCTACGCAGTGATTTCGCCCGAAGGCTGCGCGTCGATCCTGTGGAAGACCGCCGAGAAGGCCCCGGAAGCCGCGGAAGCGCTCGGACTGACCGCGCATCGCCTGAAGGCGCTGGGACTGATCGACAAGATCGTGAGCGAGCCGCTGGGCGGTGCCCATCGCGACGTCAAGGGCATGGCCGCCATGCTAAAGCGTTCGCTGGCCGAATCCTTGCGCCAGTTCCAGGGCGTGAGCGTGAAGGAGCTGCAAGCGCGCCGCTACGAGCGCCTGCTGGCCTATGGCAAGTTCAAGGAAACCGGCGCCCAGGAGTGATCCGTCCGATCGCCTGACCGACAAGGTCGCACAGGCTCTTCAGGCCAGTGCGGCCTTTGTTGTTTCTGGCGGGGCGGGCGCAAGCGCTACCGACATGGTGGTGGCCGTGGCGCTGTCGGGCGGCCGCGACTCGGTGGCGCTTCTCCATGCCGCGCAGGCGGCCGTGTCCGCGTGGCGCCTGCCGGCCCGCGTGGTCGCCCTGCATGTCCACCATGGCCTGCAAGCCCAGGCCGATGAGTGGGATGCATTCTGTGCGGCACTGTGCGCGCGCTGTGACCTCGGTTACTTCGTGCGCCGCGTGTCGGTGCAGGCCGGCACGGGGGAGGGCATCGAGGCCGCTGCCCGCCGCGCCCGCTACGAGGCACTCGGCGACATGTGCCGTGCGAGCGGTGCACGCCTGCTGCTGTTCGCGCACCACCTCGACGACCAGGTCGAAACCGTGCTGCTCCGGCTCTTTCGCGGCGCGGGCGTGGCCGGTATGGCCGGCATGCCCGCGATGCGAAAGCTCGATGAGGCGGCCGACATCATGCTGTTGCGGCCGTGGCTGGAAGTGCCGCGCGCCGACATCGACAGCTATTGCGCCGTCCATGGGCTTGCTTGGATCGATGACCCGTCCAACGACAGCACGCGCTATGCGCGCAATGCCTTGCGTGCGCAATTGCCGCTGCTGGAGCGGGATTTCCCGGCACTGCGCGCGAGCGTTGCCCAGGCCGCCACGCACTTTGCCCAGGCAGCCCGCATGCTCGATGATCTCGCGGGCACCGAACTGGCGCGGCTGGCCGCGCCCGGACGCGATCCCGACACGCTTGCGGAACTCGACCTGCGAGGGCTGCGCGCGCTACCTGGCTCCCATGCCGATGCCGTGCTGCGTCTCTGGCTGCGCGACCTCGGCGCACGCGCGCCATCCACGGCCCGGTTGGCAGCCATGCGCGAACAGTTGCTCGACCACGGCGGTGGCGAGCCGGCCATCGCCCATGACGACCTGGTGCTGCGCAGATTTCAGGGCAGGGTGCTGGCCTGCGTGCGCGAGCCGGATTCGCTTCCGGCGGCGCAGGTGCTGACCTGGCGCGGCGAGCCGCGCATCGTGGTACCCGCGTGGCGCGGCGAACTGCGCTTCACGCGTGACGATACGTTCGGCGTGCCGGAGGCTGTGCTGCAGCAGCCGCTGCGGATCGCGCAGCGCACTGGCGGCGAGCGCATCGTGCTGCGGCCCGGCGGCCCGGCGCGCGCGCTCAAGCAGGCTTATCAGGAGGCCGGCGTACCGCGCTGGCGCAGGTGCTGGCTGCCGCTGCTGTGGGCCGGCGACACACTTGTCATGGCGGCAGGACTAGGCATGCACCGGCGCTGGACAGCCGCGCCGCACGCGCCGCGCTGGCGTGTCGAGTGGGTGCAGGCAGCCGCTTGCACACGCAGCAACTAGCCAGCATTTTTCAGCGTCAACATCACATTCCATCCCCTCGCAAAGCCACTGCGCCTTGCCTGATGGTCGCGGTTCGTGTATTTTCAAGAGCTTTGCACAATCGCTGGCGTCGACAAGAAGATGGCTCTCATCGTTCACAAATACGGCGGCACTTCGATGGGTTCCACGGAACGCATCAAGAATGTCGCCAAGCGCGTGGCCAAGTGGCACCGCGCCGGTCACCGCGTAGTCGTGGTGCCTTCGGCCATGTCAGGCGAAACCAATCGCCTGCTGGGACTCGCCAAGGAAATTTCGGCACAGCCGAATCCGCGTGAGCTGGATATGCTCGCCTCGACCGGCGAACAGGCCAGCGTCGCGCTGCTGGCCATCGCGCTGCATGGCGAAAATATCGACGCGGTCAGCTACACGGGCTGGCAGGTGCCGGTGAAGACCGATTCGTCCTATACCAAGGCGCGTATCGAGTCGATCGACGACGAGCGCATCCTCGCCGATCTCGACGCGGGCCGCGTGGTGGTGATCACCGGCTTCCAGGGCATCGACGACGACGGCAACATCACGACGCTGGGCCGTGGCGGCTCGGATACCTCGGCAGTGGCCATCGCCGCCGCGATCGAGGCCGATGAGTGCCTGATCTACACCGACGTGGATGGCGTCTACACGACCGATCCGCGCGTGGTCGAAGACGCGCGCCGGCTGGACAAGATCACCTTCGAAGAAATGCTGGAAATGGCCAGCCTCGGCTCCAAGGTGCTGCAGATCCGCTCCGTGGAGTTCGCCGGCAAGTACCGCGTGAAGACCCGCGTACTCTCGTCGCTGACCGACCCGCTTATGCCGCTCGAGAACGAAATCAACTCGGGCACGCTGATCACTTTTGAGGAAGATTCCAACATGGAAGCCGCCGTTATCTCGGGCATCGCCTTCGCCCGTGACGAAGCCAAGATCACCGTTCTGGGCGTGCCGGACAAGCCGGGCATCGCCTACCAGATCCTGGGCCCGGTCGCCGACGCCAACATCGACGTCGACATGATCATCCAGAACCAGTCGGTGGACGGCAAGACCGACTTCACGTTCACCGTGCCGCGCGGCGACTACCAGCGCACGCTGACCCTGCTGACCGACAGCGTCAAGCCGCACGTTGGCGCCGCCAACGTTTCGGGCGACCCGAAGGTGTCGAAGGTGTCGGTGGTGGGCGTGGGCATGCGCTCGCACGTGGGCGTCGCCAGCAAGATGTTCCGCACCCTGTCGGAAGAGGGCATCAACATCCAGATGATCTCCACCTCGGAAATCAAGATCTCGGTGCTGATCGACGAGAAGTACATGGAACTCGCCGTGCGCGCGCTGCACAAGGCGTTCGAACTGGAACAGGCCTGATCCGTTCGAAAGGTAAGGACTTCTGGCGACGCCGAGAATTTTTGTGTTGAGTTATCGATTTTTCGTTGACTAACCAGGAAGGTGTCGCTAGAATTTGCGCTTCGTTGTTCGGCTCCCTCGAACAACGCAAGTTTGGGAGACGTGGCCGAGAGGTCGAAGGCACTCCCCTGCTAAGGGAGCATCTGGGCCAAAACCTGGATCGAGGGTTCGAATCCCTCCGTCTCCGCCACTACATCTGTATTGGCGGCGAACCCCGGAAGATCGCGGTCTTCCGGGGTTTTGTTTTTTGTGCGGCTGTTTTTTCGGTGGGCGCATCACTTCGACGCAAATTCAGACAGTGCAATGCATCGGACACGCGTGCATGCGCAGCTCGTCTGTGGCGCGTGCTCTCCCCACATCTTCGATACGCTACCGCGCACGCGGTACACCGGCACACTCCTTGCTGCCTTCGCTGTCAATGTCCAACAGCGGAGAAAGGTATGACTTCCAGCAAGGACCACAAGCCCCGCGAGCGCAGCACCGCCGCGCACACCAACCCAGGTGTGCGCACCGACCGCAAGGCGAACGAGATCCGCAGCCGCAGCGAGGATCCCGGCCAGAGCAGCTATGGCGGATTCAAGAACGAGAATCCCGGCAAGCAGCACCAGTCCACCCCCGATACGCCGCCCAAGCGCCAACGCTGAGCGGCTGCTTGATGTCCACGCAGACGGGAGCATGAACCCATGGAACAGGAACAGCGCATCACGGGCCCCAAGGGCTATGTCCGTTCGGATGAACGCATTCACGACGATCTCTGTGGCCGCCTGGCCTATTCGGACCGACTGGATGTCCACGACGTCGAGGTCACGGTGTCCAGCGGCGTGGTGGCATTGAGCGGGACGGTGGAAGATCGCTGGCAGAAGTACTGCATCGAGGAGATTGCGGACCATGTCCTCGGCGTCAAGGATGTCGACAACCGTATCCGCGTAGCTTCCATGGACGGCGCCGCTGCGCAGCGCACGCAGTATGGGCTGGCAGGGCAGTTGGGCAAGGCCGGGCAAACGGCAAGCCAGAACGTGGCCGGCGCGGAGCATGTAAGCGGCTTGAGCGCCAGCGGAAGCTCGACGGGCTCGTCCGCCAGCAGCTATGCCGGCGGCCTTGAAACCGGCAAGGGCACTGCCGCCGGCGGTGCCGACTCTTATGGCGGTACCACGTCGCCGGGCAGAGGTGCCCCCGACGCGACCACGCCGCGCTGATCTGCTGAGGCGACTACCACTTGAATACCACGGCAGCGTTGCCGTGGTATTCCCATTGCAATACTTGCAGCGCTTCCGGTCAAACCTGCAATCGCGCATGGCCGGCGCCACTTCCCGGCCGCGTGCCCGGCAACCCACTGGGTGGCGTCTGCCGACGCGTTAGACACCTGACGGAGCTGTGCGGTAATGCAGTCCCGCGCGCTGGACGCTGCGCATAGTCAACGCAGTGGCGCGGGTTCTGCAAATACGCGCAGGATTTCGAGCGCCGGCCGGTTCGCCACCAGCTGGCTGAATCCGGCCTCAAGATCCGCAACGGCCAGGCGCGGATAGGGCAGGGAGGTTTGCAACATGGCCAGCGCCTCGGCGCCCGGATCATCGATGACGTCCATGCGGTCGATATGGATGTGCAGGCTCGCGATCCGGGGGTGCTCGTCCGTCCCGGTGAAACTCAGGCGGTAGTAGCCGCGGCCAACGCGCAACTTGCTTGCCGCCGTCTCGCGCATGGCGACCAGCCACGGGATCGTCATGGCGCCGTCTTCCCATGATTGAGCATCGCCCAGGTAGTACGTGCGGCAACGGTCGAAGGTGAGCGCAAAGTCCGATACGAGCGTCTTCGCGATGGCCGCTGCGCCTTCCGTCTTCGACGGAAAGCTGATGGCGTCGGTATTGAGTGAAATCGTCAGCGACGCATCTAGCGCGAACGCCTGGTGGATGATGTCGGGCTGATTGTTGTCCTTGGCTTCGATGTACTGATTCAGCAAGGCTTCTGCCGCAGCGGGTGCGATCGTGGTCACGATGATCTCCAGGTCAAGGAAGAGGCGCGGGTAGCGGGCTGTTCCGATACCGGTTGCGCACGTTTGCTAGAATTTGATGCAAAGCTTGCTTAAAAAGCTAAGTGGAGCATACCGTGGCGTCCAAATTGTCCAGCACGTCCAGCAAGACCCTGACCATCACCAATCCGGCCTGCCTCGTCGACGGCTCCGATACCGAGTTCCGCCATCTCGTCAATGGCCTGCTGCCCTTTGCAGCGCGCCTGCTCACGGTGCGCGATGGCTTCGGCAGCCTGATCGGACTCACCGGCGTACAGTATTCGCTGATCCGGTCGATCGCGCACCTGTCCCAGCAGGGCGACGTGACCGTGAACCAGCTTGCCGATCACCTGCACCTGAGCGGGCCCTTCATCACGATCGAAACCGGCAAGCTCAAGAAGCTCGGCCTGATCGACAAGAAGGCGGACCCCGAGGACCGTCGCAAGATGCGGCTGACGATCACGCCAGCCGGCACCAGGCTGCTTGGTGAACTGCTGCCTGTGCAGCAGCGCATCAACGACGTGTTGTTCGACGGCGTCACGCGCACGGAGTTCAAGGTGCTGTGCTCCATCGTCGATCGCCTCGTCGCCAACGGGGACCGCGCTGCGCTCGATCTCGATCACCTGCACGCGCGCCGGCAGGCAGGATAGCCGGCGCCGCGCCGCCACCATCAGTGGTCGGCCCACTGGATCGTGCGCAGGTCGATGCCTTCCTTGTGCATGTCCCACAGCGGGCTCAGTTCACGCAGCTTGCCTACCGTAGCGTTGACAACGCGGATGACCTCGTCGACCTCCGCCTCCGTCGTAAAACGGCCCAGTGTGAAGCGGATCGAGCTATGCGCGAGTTCGTCGCTGCGGCCAAGCGCACGCAGCACGAATGACGGCTCCAGAGACGCCGACGTGCACGCCGAGCCCGATGACACCGCCACGCCTTTAATCCCCATGATCAGCGATTCGCCTTCGACATAATTGAAGCTGACGTTCAGGTTGTGCGGGATGCGCTCCGCAAGGCTGCCGTTGACGTAGACCTCTTCAAGCTGCGTGAGGCCGGCGAGCAGCCTGTCGCGCAGCGCGCCGACCCGGCGCGCTTCCTCCTCCAGTTCAAGCCGCGCAATCCGGAACGCTTCGCCCATGCCGACGATCTGGTGCGCCGGCAGCGTGCCCGAACGCATGCCGCGCTCGTGACCGCCGCCGTGGATCTGCGCTTCGAGCCGGATCCTGGGTTTGCGGCGCACGTATAGCGCGCCGATGCCCTTGGGACCGTAGACCTTGTGCGCGGTCACGGTGAGCAGGTCGATCTTGAGCGCTTCAAGGTCGATTGCAATCTTGCCGGCAGCCTGCACCGCGTCGCAGTGAAAAACGACGCCCTCGGCGCGGCAGATCTCCCCGATTTCCGCCACTGGCTGGATCACGCCAATCTCGTTGTTGACCATCATCACCGACACCAGGATGGTGTCCGGGCGCATCGCGCCGCGCAGTGCATCGAGGTCGATCAGGCCATCTTCGCGCACATCGAGATACGTTACCTCGAATCCCTGGCGTTCGAGTTCGCGGCAAGTGTCGAGCACGGCCTTGTGCTCGGTCTTCACCGTGATGATGTGTCGCCCTTTGCCACGGTAGAAATGCGCCGCACCCTTGATGGCGAGGTTGTTGCCCTCCGTTGCGCCGGAGGTCCAGACGATCTCGCGCGGATCGGCATTCAACAGCGCGGCGACATGGGCGCGTGCGGTTTCCACGGCGTCTTCCGCGTGCCAGCCATACGCATGACTGCGCGAGGCCGGGTTGCCGAAGTGCTGGTGCAGGAAGGGAACCATTTTCTCGACGACGCGGACATCGACCGGCGTGGTCGCGCTGTAGTCCATATAGATCGGGAAGGTCTGGGGCTCGGCTTGCATGATGTTTCTGCTCTGGTGTCGGTAGGACGGGGCACGCGGCGAACGAAGGCTCGTGCGATGGCGCGGGCCGAGTCTAGCACCGGGATCGCGAAAATTTCCGACGCTCCATGCCGGCGATAGGGTTGTTGTCCGGTCATCGGCACACGCACGCCACGGCTCGCCGGTCAGTCGAAAAAGCCCGGAAATCCTTGTCTGGAAAGGTTTTCCGGGATGCATGTTTTCGCCGTTGACACAGCTTGCATCCGTCGCCTAGGTGTTTCCACTAACTTGAATAGCCAAATTTATTAGCGTTGAATAATATCTAACAAACAAAGCTAACAACGAAAGCAAACGAGTCAGGTCGACAACATGCGTAGGAGTAGTGATGTCTGAGTCATCCGTTGTGGGCGGTATCGATCCCGATGCCCAACGCCATTTCCGCAGCACGCTGGCCATGTTCGCCACCGGTGTCGCCGTCATCACCGCGCCGCGGGAGCAGGGCTCGCCTGTGGGCATCACGGTGGCGTCGTTCAATTCCGTGTCGCTGGACCCGCCGCTGATCCTGTTCTCGGTGGACCGCCGTTGCCAGAGCCTGGACGACTTGTGCGCGACGCCGCGCTACGCGGTGAACGTGCTGGCCGAGGCGCAGCAGGATATCTCGAACCGTTTTGCCCGTGCGAACTCGGGCAAGTGGGAAGGCATCGACTTCGGCGCACGCGATGCGGCGAACCACGTGCTGCTGCCCGATGCGCTGGCCACGTTCGAGTGCGAGCCGTATGCACAGCACGATGGCGGCGACCACGTGATCTTCATCGGACGCGTCATTCGCCACCAGGCCCGGCAGGACGGGCGCCCCCTGATCTTCTTTGGCGGCAAATACCGCGCGCTGGATCCCAGCCCGGCTGCCGCCTGATTCCACCACAAGCACCCAATCCAGCAGTCACCAGGAGAAAGAACATGGTCAAGACCGGTACCCAGCATATCGCTATGCTGCGCGATGGACGCGAAGTCTATCTGGACGGCAGGCGCGTGACCGATGTCACCACGCATCCCGCCTTCCGCAATTCGATCGGCAGCTACGCGAGTCTCTATGACTTCCAGGCGCGGCCAGAGAACCTCGACCGGATGACATTCCAGCCAGAGGGCTCACCCAACCAGGTCAGCCGGATCTGGCAACTGCCAACGAGCTACGACGAACTGGTGCAGCGCCGCGATGCACTGGAGGCCTGGACCGAATTGCACTACGGCTTCATGGGCCGTTCGCCCGATCACGTCGCATCGTGCATTTCGGGCATGTACATGGGTATCGATGTGTTCGAGCAGGCCGATCCGAAACGTGCCGGCGCGCTGCGCGACTACTACCGCTATGCGCGTGACAACGATCTGTTCCTGACCTATGTGATCGTGAACCCGCAGGCCAACCAGTCGAAGTCCGCGCATGAGCAGGAAGACAAGTTCCTGGCCGTGGGCATTGTCGACCAGGACGCGGAAGGCATCACCGTGCGCGGCGCGAAGATGCTGGCCACCAGCGGCATCATGGCCAACGAGGTGTTCTGCAGCTGCATCCAGCCGCTGCGCGAAGGCGACGAGATGTATGCGCTGTCGTTCGCGATCCCGATGAACACCAAGGGGCTGAAGGTGATGTCGCGCAAGTCATACGAGGCCAACGCGACGTCGGTGTTCGACAACCCGCTCGCGAGCCGTTACGACGAGAACGACGCGGTGCTCTATTTCGACGACGTGAAGGTGCCTTGGGAGCGCGTTTTCGTCGCCGGCAATGTCGCGATGTGCGCAAAGCAGTTCCACGCCACGCCGGCGCACAGCTACCAGAACTACCAGTGCCAGGTGCGGCTGATGGTCAAGCTGCGCTTCCTGGTCGGCATCGCGCACAAGATCACCGAAGTCAACGGCACCAGCAATTTCCCGCAGGTCAAGGAGATGCTCGGCCAACTGGCCGCCGAGGCTGGCATGGTGGAAGCGTGGGTCTATGCGATGGAAGCCAAGGGCCAGATGGTCAACGGCTACTACGTGCCGGACCGCAGCATGCTGTACGGCTCGCAGGTGCTCACACAGCAGCTCTACGCCAAGGTGCTCAACACGCTGCGCGAGCTGGCCGGCGGCGGCATGATCATGCTGCCCTCCAGCATCGATGACTTCGCCAACCCGGTGCTGGCCGAGATCATCGGCAAGACGCAGAAGTCACCGGTCTGCAGCCCGGAAGAGCGCGTCAAGTTCTTCAAGCTCGCGTGGGACGCCGTGGGTTCCGAGTTCGCATCGCGCCACAACCAGTACGAGATGTTCTATGCCGGCGCGTCCTTCGTCACCAAGGGCCATGCCTACCGCACGTACGACTGGAAACGCGCCGCGCACCTCGTCGACAACATGCTCGGCAGCTATTCGCTCGAAGCGGAACTGGGCGCCACCGCACGCGCTGCCTGAGGCCGGTCCTTCCCCCCTACTGAAGATCCACCCCACAAGGAGATGATCATGGCGATCAACAAGCTTCACGACGAATTCCACACGCTGGACCTGCAGTCCGGCTGGGAAGTGCCGCACGGCTATCCGGCCGGCATCCAGCAGAAGATCCTGTCCGGCGAACTCGACGAGCCGGGCCGCAGCGGCAGCCGCACGCGCCTGCTGCGCTTCGAGCCGGGTGTCTTCACGACCAAGCCGTTCGTGCACGAGTACTGGGAAGAGGTCTACCTCATCAGCGGCGACCTGACTGTTGGCAACGACGCGGAAGGCGAGGGTGGCGAAGCGTTCGTACCCAACACCTACGCATGCCGCCCGCCCGGCGCATTCCACGGCCCGTTCAAGTCGAACACGGGCTGCATGCTGCTGGAAATCCACTACTACGACCCGGCCTGATCATGACTGCCACCGTACGAGCCGCCTTGCGGCAACTGGCTGACGGCAGCGCGAACGCCGCGTCGCTGCTGGCGTCCTGCGTGGAGCGCATCTGCAACCCGGGCGGTGAAGGCGCACGCGTCTTTCCGCACGGCGTGAGCATGGCCGCGTGCAAGCAGGCGCATACGAGCGACTTGCTGCGCGAGTACGGTATCGCCGGTCCGCTCGCAGGGGTGCCCATCTCGGTCAAGGACCTGTTCGATGTGCAAGGCGATGTGACTCGGGCCGGTGCGCGCGTACTGCCGGAGCGTCCGGCCGTTGCCGACGCGGCGGTCATCGCACGGCTGCGGGCGGCTGGTGCGGTGCTTGTCGGGCGGACCAACATGACCGAATTCGCCTATTCGGGCGTCGGCATCAACCCGCACTACGGCACGCCGCGCAATCCGTACGACCGTACGTCGGAACGCATTCCGGGCGGCTCGTCGTCGGGCGCCGCGGTGTCGGTGACCGATGGTATGGCGCTCGCCGCGATCGGTTCCGATACGGGCGGCTCGTGCCGGATTCCGGCGGCACTGTGCGGCATTGCGGGGTTCAAGCCCACGGCAAGCCGTATTCCGCTGGACGGCGCGGTGCCGCTGTCGTCGAGCTACGACTCCGTAGGCTGCCTGGCCAATTCGGTCGCGTGCTGCGCCGACATCGACGCGGTGATGGCGGGCGAGGATACGACGCCACTGGCCGCTGCGCCGCTCGCCGGGCTGCGCCTGGCCGTACCGGTCGGGCTCGTCTTCGAAGGCGTCAGCGATGAAGTGGCCGAGTCGTTCAGCCGTGCATTGCGGCAGCTTTCGGCCGCCGGTGCGCGGTTGCAGGATGTGCATTTCGACAGCTGGGACCAGCTTGCCGAACTCGGCGCCAACGGCGGCCTGGTAGCCGCCGAGGCCAGCGCGTGGCATGCGGAACTGCTGTCGGAACAAGCCGGCGCCTACGACCCGCGTGTGCTGTCGCGCATCCGCCTGGCCGATGCGCAGCGTGCTTCGGACTACGTGCGCTCGCTCGGCCGCCGGGCCGCGTTGTGCCGACAGGCCGATACGGAGCTGGCTGGCTTTGACGCCGTTGTGCTGCCGACTGTACCGATCGTCGCCCCACGGATTGCCGACCTCGACGATGACGAAGCGTTCTTCCGCATCAACCGGCTGCTGCTGCGCAACCCGGCCATCGCCAACATGCTGGACCTTTGCTCGCTGTCGGTGCCGTGCCATCGCCGCGGCGAAGCGCCGGTGGGCCTGATGCTGTTCGGTCGCCGCCTGAGCGACCGGCGGCTGCTGGCGATCGGTATGGCGGTGGAAGCCGCCCTGCAACGGTAGTCACAACGTATTCAGATTCCTCAAGAGAATCCAACCTGGAGTAGACAACATGCCTGCAATGCCTGCAATGCGAATGGGCGCGGCCGTCCTGGCCAGTGCCATGCTATGTGCCGCCCCTGCGAAGGCCGCGGAATCGCCCCGGATCAGTGACGGGGTCGTCAAGATCGGTGTCCTCACCGACATGTCATCGATCTTCTCCGACATCGGCGGCAAGGGCTCGGTCGTGGCCGCGCAGATGGCCGTGGAGGACTTCGGCGGCAAGGTCCTGGGCGCGCCCGTACAGGTCGTCAGCGCCGATCACCAGAACAAGACCGACGTGGCTGCCACACTGGCGCGCGGCTGGTTCGACAACCAGAAGGTCGACGTGATCCAGGACGCGCTGCCGTCGTCGGTGGCACTGGCCGTGTCCAACCTCGGCAAGCTCAAGCACAAGATCGTCATGGCGAGCGGCGCTGGCACCACGCGCCTGAGCAACGAGGACTGCTCGCCCTACACGGTCCAGTATTCCTACGACACCTACGCGTTCGCCGCAAACACCGTCAAGGCGCTGACGAAGGCGGGCGACAAGAGCTGGTACTTCCTGACGGTCGACTACGCGCTCGGCGCATCGCTTGAGAAGGATGCGACCGACGCGCTGTCGGCTTCGGGTGGCAAGCTCGCGGGCAAGGCGAAGCACCCGATCAATTCGGCGGACCTGTCCTCGTACCTGCTGCAGGCGCAGGCATCGGGCGCGAAGGTCATCGGGCTCGCCAATGCCGGTGCCGATACCGTCAACGCGATCAAGACTGCCGCGGACTTTGGTATCGGCAACGGCGGCAAGCAGAAGCTCGCGGGGCTGCACATGTTCATCAGCGACATCCATAGCCTCGGGTTGCAGGCCGCGCAGGGCATGCTGCTCACGACGTCGTTCTACTGGGATCGCGATGATGCGACGCGCGCGTGGTCAAAGCGCTTCTTCGAGCGAACGAAGCGCATGCCGACGCTCGTCCACGCCGGGGTGTACTCGTCGACGCTGCACTACCTCAAGGCCATCCAGGCCGCGCAGACCGACGACAGCGACGCCGTCATGGCGAAAATGCGCGACACGCCCGTCAACGACTTCTTCGCGAAAGACGGCAGGATTCGCGCCGACGGCCTGATGGTGCACGACATGTACCTGGTCGAGGTCAAGCGCCCGGAAGAATCGAAGCGTCCGTGGGACTACTACAAGATCAAAAGCGTGATTCCCGCGAACGAAGCATTCCGCCCGCTCAGCGCCAGCGCCTGCGCACTCGTGCACAAGTAAGCACTGTCCGTTCATCTCTCGAAACAGGATTCCGCCCCATCATGAAAACACTCAACTTCAATATCGACAGCCGCGATGCCCGTGACTGCGGCGCAAGCCGTGCCTTCAACATCCGCCAGCTCGTCGTCGCCGGATGGACCGGACGCGACGTCGCCGCCATGGAAGCCCATATTCGCGAACTGGAAGAACTCGGCGTCAAGCGTCCGCCATACACGCCGGTCTTCTATCGCGTAGCCGCCGAGCGTCTCGGCGCGCCCGAGCAGATCCAGGTCAGCGGCCAGGCCAGCAGCGGGGAAGCGGAGTTCCTGCTGGTGAAGGATGGCGGCGAGGTGCTCGTCGGCATCGCATCCGACCATACCGACCGTGAGGTGGAAACCTACGGCATCACCGTGTCCAAGCAGATGTGCGAGAAGCCTTGCGCTGCGACGCTGTGGCGCCTCGCTGATGTGGAGGGCCACTGGGATGCACTGATGCTGCGCTCATACGCGACCATCGACGGCGAGCGCGTGCTGTACCAGGAAGGCCCGGTGACGGCCATGCGGGCGCCCGCCGATCTGATCGCGCGGTTTGCCGAACATGGCGGCGAGTTTGCGGATGGCACCGCGATGCTGTGCGGCACCTTGCCGGCGATCGGCGGCATCCGGCCGGCCCAGCGCTTCGAGATCGAGCTGGAAGACCCGATCCTGGGCCGCACGCTGCGACATGGCTACGAAGTCGTCTCGCTGCCGGTGCAGGGCTGATGCGCGCCCAGTATCGCGGGATTCCGCCACACTTCACCGGATCCGTCCATGCTTCATGAAGATCTGATACTCGAAACCCGCAGCCTGGCGAAGTCCTTTCGGGGCTTCACCGCCGTGAACGGGGTCAACTTGCGCGTGCGCCGCGGCTCGATCCATGCGCTGATCGGGCCCAACGGCGCCGGCAAGACCACCTGCTTCAACCTGCTCACCAAATTCCTGGAGCCGACCACCGGCACCATCCTCTTCAACGGCATCGACATTACGCGCGAAAAGCCCGCGCAGATCGCGCGCCGCGGTGTGATCCGCTCGTTCCAGATCTCGGCCGTGTTCCCGCACCTGACGGTGATGGAGAACGTGCGTATCGGGTTGCAGCGCCAGCTTGGCACTGCGTACCAGTTCTGGCGCAGCGAGCGTTCGCTCGACGTGCTCAACGACCGCGCGATGGAGCTGCTCGACCAGGTCGGCCTGACCGAGTTCGCGCAGACCGTCACGGTGAACCTGCCGTACGGGCGCAAGCGCGCGCTGGAGATCGCCACCACGCTTGCGATGGAGCCCGAGCTGATGCTGCTCGACGAGCCGACGCAGGGCATGGGCCACGAGGACGTCGATCGTGTCACGCAGCTGATCAAGAAGGTGTCGGCGGGCCGCACCATCCTGATGGTCGAGCACAACATGAACGTGGTGTCGTCGATCGCCGACAAGATCACGGTGCTCCAGCGTGGCGCCATCCTGGCCGAAGGTCCGTATGCGGAAGTCTCGAAAGACCCGCGCGTGATGGAGGCCTACATGGGCACCGCCGACGCCGAGTTGCAGGGCGCGCACTGAGGAGGCCATCGACAATGACGACATCCAACGTACCCGCGCTCGAAATCAAGGACCTGCACGCCTGGTACGGCGAATCGCACATCCTGCACGGCGTGGACCTGACCGTGAACCGCGGCGAGGTGGTCACGCTGCTGGGCCGCAATGGCGCGGGCCGCACCACGACGCTGCGCGCGATCATGGGCCTCACTGGCGCGCGCAAGGGCTCGATCAAGGTCAACGGCCACGAGACCATTGGACTGCCCACGCACAAGATCGCGCACTACGGCATCGGCTACTGCCCCGAAGAACGCGCGATTTTCTCTAGCTTGTCGTGCGAAGAGAACCTGATGCTGCCACCGGTGCTCAAGGGCGCGGACAGCAGCAAGGGCATGAGCGAGGCCGAGATCTACGAGATGTTCCCTAACCTGAAGGAGCGCCGCCAGAGCCAGGGCACGCGTTTGTCGGGCGGCGAGCAGCAGATGCTCGCCGTAGGCCGCATCCTGCGCACGGGCGCGAACCTGCTGCTGCTCGACGAGATCTCGGAGGGCCTTGCGCCGGTGATCGTGCAGGCGCTCGCGCGCATGATCCTGATGCTCAAGAAGAAGGGCTACACGGTGGTGATGGTGGAACAGAACTTCCGCTTCGCCGCGCCGCTGGCTGACCGTTTCTATGTGATGGGGCACGGCGGCATCGTCGAGCGCTTCGCAGCGAGCGAGCTGCAGGCCAAGATGCCGGTGCTCAATGAATTGCTGGGCGTATAAGGAGCCATAGGGGACATTTCATGGAACTGTTCAATATCCCGCTTTCCGCGCTGCTGTCCCAGCTTTTGCTGGGGCTCGTCAACGGCGCGTTCTATGCAATGCTGAGCCTCGGGCTGGCCGTGATCTTCGGCCTGCTCAATGTCATCAACTTTGCGCACGGCGCACTGTTCATGCTCGGCGCGCTGCTCGCGTGGGCCGGCATGGCATACGCCGGGCTCAGCTACTGGGCCATGCTGTTGCTGTCGCCGCTGGTGGTCATGGCGCTCGGTGTCGTCATCGAGAAGACGATGCTGCGCTGGATCTACAAGCTCGATCACATCTACGGTCTGCTGCTCACGCTCGGTATCACGCTCGTGATCGAAGGCGTGTTCCGCTCAGCGTATGGCGTCTCGGGGCTGCCGTACGCGCCGCCTGCCGCGCTGCAAGGCGCAACCGACCTCGGGTTCATGCGCTTGCCCAACTACCGCGCCTGGGTCGTGGCCGCATCGCTCGGGGCATGCTTCGGCACGTGGTACCTGATCGAGAAGACCAAGGTCGGCAGCTTCCTGCGCGCCGGCACCGAGAATGCCAAAGTCGTGGAAGCGTTCGGCGTCAACGTGCCGCTGATGGTCACCATGACCTACGGCTTCGGCGTCGCGCTGGCGGCGTTTGCAGGCGTGCTGGCCGCGCCGGTGATGCAGGTATCGCCGCTGATGGGGCAGAACCTGATCATCGTCGTCTTCGCGGTGGTGGTGATCGGCGGCATGGGCTCGATCACAGGATCGATCGTGACCGGTCTCGGGCTTGGCGTGATCGAAGGCCTGACCAAGATGTTCTATCCCGAAGCATCTTCGACCGTGGTGTTCATCATCATGGCGCTGGTGTTGATGGTGCGCCCGGCTGGGCTGTTCGGAAAGGAGAAATGATGCAAGAACCATCGATGATGGCAGTGGTGCTTCAGCCGCAGGCGCCTGTGTGGCGCGTGTCGAAAACGGCGTTGTACGGCCTGCTTCTGGTTGCACTGGTCTCGGCGCCATTCGCCGGCGCGTATCCGGTATTCGTGCTGAAGGTGCTGTGCTTCGCGCTGTTCGCGTGTGCGTTCAACCTGCTGATCGGCTACACGGGGTTGTTGTCGTTCGGGCACGCCGCGTTCCTGGGCGGCGCCGGCTATGTCGCGGGACATGCGATGAAGGCCTGGGGGGTGACGCCGGAAGTGGGGCTGCTGCTCGGCACGGGCACCGGCGCGCTGATCGGGCTGGTGATGGGTATGCTGGCCATTCGTCGCCAAGGCATTTATTTCGCGATGATCACGCTGGCGCTCGCACAGATGCTGTACTTCCTCTGTCTGCAGGCACCATTCACAGGAGGCGAGGATGGCCTGCAAGGCATCCCGCGCGGCCGGCTGTTTGGTGTGCTGTCGCTGGAGAACGACCTCACGCTGTATTACGTGGCACTGGTCATCGCGGTGGCGGCGTTCGTGCTGATCGTCCGCACCGTGCATTCTCCGTTCGGCCAGATCCTGAAGGCGATCAAGGAGAACGAGCCGCGCGCGGTGTCGTTAGGCTACGACGTGGATCGCTTCAAGCTCGCCGCATTCGTGCTGTCGGCCGCGCTGTCTGGCCTGGCCGGCTCGCTCAAGGCGCTGGTGCTCGGCTTCGAGACGTTGACCGACGTGCATTGGTCAATGTCAGGCGCCGTGATCCTGATGACGCTGGTCGGTGGCCTCGGCACGCTTGCCGGGCCGATTGTCGGCGCGTTCGTGATCATCGCGCTGGAGAACAAGCTCGGCGATATCGGCAGCTATCTGGCCGCGGCAACTGGTGTGGAGTGGTTCAACGGCCTCGGTGAATCGGTATCGATGGTGACTGGCCTGATCTTCGTGCTGTGCGTACTGGCGTTCCGCAAGGGCATCGTCGGACAGTTCAGCGGGGGAGGGCGCGAACGCGGATAGGGGGGCATAGGCCTCATGCACGCTTGACGCCCTTCTCGAGCAGCAAGGCGGTATTGACCAGCGCGATATGCGACAGCGCCTGCGGAAAGTTGCCAGCCATGCGGTGCCTGGCAGTGTCGTACTCCTCCGACAGGAGACCGACGTCGTTGCGCAGCAGGAGCAGTCGCTCGAACAGTTCGTGCGCTTCCTGCCAGCGCCCGGCCATGGCATAGGCGTCCGCGAGCCAGAAGCTGCAGGCAAGGAAGGTTGGCTCGCTACCGGGCAGGCCGTCCTCGGTACGGGACGGCAGGTACCGGCGCACCAGCCCGTTCGCGAGCAATTCCTTCTCGATGGCCTCGATCGTGCCAAGCATGCGCGGATCCTTGCCATCGATGAAGCCCACCATCGGCAGCAGGAGCAGGCTTGCATCGGTGGTGTTGCCGCCATAGGTCTGGACGAAGCTGTTGCGCTTTGTGCTGAAGCCGTTCGCCAGCACGTCGGCGTGGATGGCGTCCCGCACCGTGCGCCAGCGCGATGCCGGACCTTGCCAGTCGTGCATCTCGACGGTCTTGATGGCACGGTCCAGTGCGACCCACGCCATGACCTTGGAAAACGTGAACGGCTGCGGTCCGCCGCGAACTTCCCAGATGCCCTCGTCCGGTTGCTGCCAGATGGCGGCGAGATGGTTGACCAGCGCGCGCTGCAGCGCCCACGAATCGCGATCACGGGGCAAGCCGCCGAGGCGCGCCTGGTACAGCGCATCTATGAGTTCGCCGTAGACATCGAGCTGGAGCTGGGTCGCGGCCAGGTTGCCGACGCGGACTGGCCGGGCGCCTTTGTATCCCGGCAGCCAGTCCAGTTCCCATTCCCACAGGTGGCGCTCTCCGCCGACGCCATACATGATCTGGGCCTGCTCGGGGCTGCCTGCGACCGCGCGAGTGAGCCAGCCCTGCCAGGCCTGGGCTTCGTCGTAGTAACCGGCAGCCATGAGCGCCAGCAGGGTTCGGGTTGCGTCGCGCAGCCAGCAGTAGCGGTAATCCCAGTTGCGCACGCCCCCAGGCGCTTCGGGCAGCGATGTGGTGGGAGCCGCGACGACGCCGCCGGTCGGCCAGTAGGTCAGTGCCTTGAGGGTCAGCAACGAGCGCCGGACTGGCCCTCTCCAGTCGCTGCCGACCTTGCACCGGCCAGACCAGTCCCGCCACCAGCGCTCCGTTCGTTCCAGTTCCAGGTGTGCATCGAGCGGGGGCGGTTCGGCAAGGTGCGAAGGACAGTAGGTCAGCACGAACGGCTTCATCTCGCCGGCTTTGATCTTGAACTCGCAGGTCGTGGCCAGCCCCTTTCCTTGCAGCGGTTCGGGCGAGCGCAGGATGGTCATGGCGGGCCCCGCCACCGCACGGATGCCGTCGTTCTGTTCCAGGCGCGTCACCCAGGGCACCGTCGCGCCGTAGTCGAAGCGCAGCGTCAGGTCCATTTTCATGTCGACCGTGCCGCTGCGGCCGCATACGATGCGGACGAGGTCCGAACGCTCCCCGCAGTTGGCCATGCCATGGCGGATCGGCATGAAGTCGATGACCGACGCTACGCCTTGCGGATGGACGAAGACGGTTTCGAGGACAACGGTCCCGGGCAGATAGTGGCGCCGGCTCCGGCCACCTCGGGCTGCCGGGGCGATCCGCCAGCGTCCGTGCTCGCGCGTGCCCAGCAGCGCGGCCAGGCAGGCTGCCGAATCGAAGCGGGGCAGGCACAGCCAGTCGATGCTGCCGTCGCGGCAGACGAGTGCCGCCGTCTCGCAATCGCCGATCAGTGCGTAATCCTCGATGGAAGCAGGCACGGCAGTCCGGACTCTTGTTGTTGGGCCAGCCGGCCCACACGCGTGGACCCGCCTGTCTTGTTGGAGGCCCACGGGAAGTCATGGTTCCGTCACGTAACGATGGCCGGACAGGCCGTGCATCCCAAATGCCTTCCTGTGCACGCTGCGTGACGTTGCGCACCGCAGGTCACGACATGGCGTGACGTCAGGCGGGCTTCCACACCGGCGATGCCGCCACCGTCACCTTGCGTGGCAGGATGCCCTGTGCAGTGAAGGCATCGGCAATGCGCTGCTGTTCGTCGAGCGCCAGGGTATCGACGGGCTGGACGTGATACGTGCGCCGCTGGTTGGCGGCCTCGACCGTCGCGGCGTCCAGCCCGATCAGCGGCGCATGCCAGGCCGCAGCCTGCCCGGGGTTGGCTTTGATCCATTCGCCGGCGCGGCGCAGTTCACCATAGACCAGCGCCAGCACGTCCGGCCTGCGCTTTGCGTAAGGCGTGGCGGCCAGGTAGAAGCGGCGGTAGCTCGACAGCTTCGTGCCATCGCGCAGGATGCGCGCATTGGCCTGGCGCTGCACGGCGGCCAGGAACGGGTCCCAGATGACCCAGGCGGCCACGCTGCCGCGCTCGAATGCGGCGCGCGCGTCGGCGGGCGTGAGGTAGGCCGGTTCGATGTCACGCATCGTCAGGCCGGCTTCGGCAAGCACTTCCAGCAGCAGGTAGTGGGCGCCGGCGCCTTTCGCGAATGCCACGCGTTGTCCCTTCAGTTGCGCGAGCGAGCGGATCGGCGAATCCTGCCGTACGACGATGGCCTGTGCCGTCGGCGATGCCGATTCGATCGCGTAATACGTCATGCTGGCGCCCGCGGCCAGCGCAAACGGCGGCACGGCGTCGGCGACATCGGCGCTCAGGTCGAGATTGCCGACGTTGAGCGATTCGAGCAGTGGCAGGCCAGAGGTAAATTCGTGCCACTGCACGTTGACCTTCAGCGGCGCCAGCGCGGCTTCGAGGGTCTGGCGTGACTTCAGCCAGATCATCAGCGTCGAGGATTTCTGGTAACCGATGCGCACCGTCTCGGTGTCGGCGGCCAGTGTGATGGCCGGCAGCGCGGCGGCGCCAAGGCTTGCCATGCCGGCGAATACGATACGGCGGCGGGTAGGGTCGGACAGGGATGACATGCGGGTGTTCCTTCGTTCTGGGCAGCCTGCCAGCGTAAGCGCGGTGCCGGCGCGCGCGAACGAATGATGTCGCCTATGTTTATGCGAAGGCCGCCTATGTTGCGGGTGCGCGGATTTCCGCGCCTGCACGGGCTTTTCGCCGATGCGGCACCACCTCGTCCCGCCCGCTACAATGCGCGCTGAACCCCGTTTCACACATAACAAAGAACCCGATGACTTACATCGTTGACGCCGTCGACGAGGCGCTTGGCCTGCTGATGCTGGTGGCCGAGCATCCGTCCCTGGGCGTGACCGAGCTCGCGCGCCGGGCCGGGCTGACCAAGGCGCGCGCGTTCCGGCTGCTGAGCACGCTCGAGCATCGCGGCATGATCGCGCGCGAAGCGCCGGCCGCGGTCTACAAGCTCAGCTATAACGCCTTGCTGGTCGGCAATGCCGCGCGCGAGCAGGTCGACCTGATCAAGCTCGTCACGCCGAGCCTGGCCGCGCTGGGCGCCGCCTGCGGCGAGAACGTGATCGTGCGCGTGCGCGACGGACTGGAATCGGTCTGCGTGGCGCGCCATGAATCGTCGCAATCGGTGCGCGTGCATACCGAGGTCGGCAACCGACGTCCGCTGCACGTGGGGGCGTCGGGCAAGCTGTTGCTCGCCTACGGCGGCGACGTGCTGATCGATGCGGTGCTGGCCAACGCCCTGCAGCGCTTCACCGACAAGACCATCGTCGATCCGCAGGCGCTGCGCGACGAACTCGCGGCCATCCGTGCTGCGGGCTATGCGGTGTCGCTCGGCGAGCGCGAACCGGACGCCGTGTCCGCCGCGGCGCCGCTGCGCGACCACAGCGGCAGCACCGTCGCCTCGCTGAGCATTGCGAGCCCGGCCAGCCGCACGACGCAGGAAGTGCTGGACCGCCACGTGGCCATGGTCGTCGAACAGGCGGCCGTGTTGTCGCGCTCGCTCGGCTACACGGGCACCTGATCCTACCGGCCGGCAGGCCAGCAGGTTGCCGCAGCGGCGGCAACAAACTCCCGATTTCCTCCCTCCCTCACCCCGGCCACGACGTGTTGCCGGGGTGCCTCCCTTTTGGCTCGTGCGTTGCAACACGGGCTGACTCACTCTTCGTTTGTTCACTTCGGTAGCGGGTAAACCCTGCTTACTCGTGCCACTTCTTTGTCTTATTCTTCGATACACAGTATCACTGAATGAAACAATGTTTCAGCAAACGAAAACTACGACCCCTGCAGGAGGCCGCCGTCACGGGGCGGCCATGCTCGTTCTGGCGGGCATGCTCGTGTTTGCCGGCGCGGGTCCGGCGCGCGCGGCGGACTTGCGCATTGGCTACAAGGCGGAAATCAGCGCTGCGGATCCGCATGTGCTGGACGCGGCGGGACGGAATCTCTGGGGCCATGTCTACGAGACGCTGGTCGGCCTGGATAACGAACTGCACCCCGTGGCCCAACTCGCCACCGGCTGGCGGCAAGTGGACGCACGCACATGGGAGTTCCAGCTTCGCCCGGGCGTGCGCTTCAGCAACGGCGAGCCGTTTACCGCCGAAGATGCGCGCTATTCGATCGAGCGCGCACGGCATCTGGCTGGCGCGCGCACGTTCCGCACGTACCTGAAATCGATTGCCGAAGTGCAGGTCACCGGGCCGCTGACGCTGCGTGTCGTGACGCGCACGCCTAACCCGGTGCTGCCGCAGAACGTGGGACTCGTGGCGATGCTGCCGCGCTCGCTTGGCGGCGCGGTGAAAGAAGCGGACTTCGCCACGGGCCGGGCGGCCATCGGCACGGGTCCATACCGTTTCGTCGCGTGGGAGCATGGCCAGCAGCTCACGTTTGCGCGCAACCCGACCTACTGGGGTGGGCTGGAGCCTTGGGGTCACGTGATCTTCCAGTTCATCGCCAAGGAGCCGGCGCGTGCCTCGGCGCTGCTGTCGGGGCTGGTGGACATGATCGACGCGTCGTCGGCCAGCATTGCCGATGCCTTCACGCGTACCAACGGGCGCATCCGCACCGTGTCGGCCACGTCGTACATGCTGAATTACCTGCAGCTCGACCAGGCGCGCAAGGTGTCGCCCTACGTGAGCGACAACGAAGGCAAGCCGCTGGCCGCCAACCCGCTGCGCGACGCAAAGGTGCGCCAGGCCATCAGCGTGGCGATCGACCGCGACCTGATCGCCGCGCGCGTGACCAAGGGCGATTCCGTGCCGGCCGGCCAACTCGTGCCGCAGGGCTTCTTCGGCTTTGCACGCGCCGTGGCCGCGCCGCACGGCGACGCGGCGCTAGCCCGCCGGCTGCTTGCCGAAGCCGGCTATCCGTCGGGCTTCCGCCTGACGCTGCATTGCCCCAACGACCGCTACCTGAATGATGCCAAGACCTGCGAGGCGATCGGCCAGATGCTGACCCGCGCCGGCATCCGGACCGAGGTGCGCACGTTGCCCTATTCGGTGTACATCACGCGCGCCACGTCGGGCGGGGAGGGCGGCAAGCCGGAGTTCAGCGCCTTCATGCTTGGCATCGGCGCGGTCAGCGGCGATTCGTTGGAACCGCTGGTGGCAGCCGCCCACTCGCAGGACAAGAAGGCCGGCCTGGGTGCCAACAACCGCAGCGGCTATGCGAACGCCGCCGTCGACACGCTGGTCGATGAAGCCATGCGCACGATGGACCCGCCCGCGCGCGAGCAGGTGCAGCGCCAGGCGGCCGTGACGCTGGCCGAAGACGTTGGCGTGGTGCCGCTGCACCACCTGCGCGCGACTTGGGCCTACCGCAACGGCCTGGCCGTGAAGCCGCGCAGCGATGGCTTCACCTACGCCATGAACATTCGACCGGCCGCACGCCCCTGAGGCACCGCAGCCATCCCCGGAAGCAACCATGCTGGAAACCCTTCTCAAACGGCTGCTGCAGAGCATTGTGGTGCTCTGGATCATGTCCGTCCTGACCTTCTGCGCCGTGAACCTGATCGGCGATCCGGTGCACCTGCTGGTGAGCCCGACGGCGACCGAGCAGGAGATTGCCGAGGCGCGTCACTCGCTCGGGCTGGACTTGCCTGTGGAGCAGCAGTACCTGCATTTCGTGCAGGGCGCGCTGCATGGCGACCTCGGCGATTCGTTCATCTACAACCGGCCCGCGATCGAGTTGATCGTCAGCCGCGTGCCAGCCACGCTGGAACTGGCGGTGACCGCGCTGCTGCTGTCGCTGGCCATCGGCATCCCGATGGGCATCTTCGCGGGCCTGAAGCCTGCCAGCCGGCTGTCGCGGCTGCTGATGGCGTGCTCGCTCGGCGGCGTGATCATGCCGACATTCTGGATCGGCATGATCGGCATCCTCGTGTTTTCCGTGAATCTGGGCTGGCTGCCCTCAGGCGGACGCGGGCCGGTCAGCACGGTGCTCGGCATGCCACTGTCCGTGACGAGCTGGGAAGGCATCCGCTTCCTGCTGCTGCCGGCGCTGACGCTGTCGCTGTTCAAGATCTCGCTGGTGGCACGCCTGACCGAAGCCGGCACGCGCGAGGTGGCGGGGCAGGAGTACATCAAGTTCGCCCGAGCGAAGGGCGTGGGCGGTGCGCGGCTGGTGCTGCGCCATGTGGTGCCCAATGTGCTGATCCCGATCGTGACCGTGGTCGGGCTCGAGTTCGGCCATCTGATCGCGTTCTCGGTCGTGACCGAATCGGTGTTCTCGTGGCCCGGCATGGGCAAGCTGATCATCGACTCGGTGCTGGCGCTGGACCGGCCGGTTGTCGTGGCTTACCTGCTCGTTACGCTGGTGTTATTCGTGGTGCTCAACCTGATCGTCGACCTGCTTTACGTGTTGCTCGATCCGCGCCTGCGCCACAAGGCAGCCTGAGCCTTTTTCCTGAACCTGTCATTCGCCAAGTTTCCCGATGTCCATCCCTGCAACTGAACCCGGTACGACGGGTGCGCCGCTGGCGTCTGTGAACGCGCCGGGCACAGCGTCCGCGCGGCCGCATCGGCCGTCTTTTCTCTCACGCTTCGCACGCAACCGCGTGGCGGCGGCAGCGCTGGCGCTCTTGCTGGCGCTCATGCTGGTCGCCGTGTTCGCCGGCGTGATCAGCCCGCAGAATCCATATGACCTGGCCACCGTGTCCGTCATCGATTCCGAACTGCCGCCCGGCGCGGTTGGCTATGACGGCCAGATGCGCTACTGGCTCGGCACCGACGGTGCAGGGCGAGACCTGGTCAGTGCCATCTTCTATGGCATCCGCATCAGTGTTGGCGTCGGTGTGATCAGCGCCGTGGTGGCGCTTGTGCTGGGTGCGGCGATCGGCCTGATCGCAGCCTACTGCGGCGGCGTGGTCGACGCGGTGATCATGCGCATCGTGGACCTGCAGCTGAGCCTGCCGGCGATTCTCGTCGCGCTGATCCTGCTGGCGGTGCTCGGGCAGGGCGTGGACAAGACGCTGATGGCGCTGGTGATCGTGCAATGGGCGTACTTCGCGCGGACCGTGCGCGCATCGGCACAGGTCGAGCGGCGCAAGGACTACGTCGAAGCGGCGCTCGGCCAGGGGCTGCCCGCGTGGCGTGTGATGTTCCGCCACATCCTGCCGAACTGCATGGCACCGCTGGTGGTGACCGCGACGCTGCAGATCGCGCACGCGATCACGCTGGAAGCGACCATGAGCTTCCTAGGCATTGGCCTGCCGCGCACGCAGCCGTCGCTGGGCATGCTGATCGCCAATGGCTTCGAATACATGCTGTCGAACAAGTACTGGATCAGCATTTTCCCGGGCGTGGCGCTGGTGCTGCTGATCGGCGCCATCAACCTGGTGGGCGACCGGCTGCGCCGCGTGCTCAACCCGCGCAACGAGGGCTGAGGAGAGAAATCATGGCACTGCTGGAAGTCAACGGCCTGACCACGCGCTTCGCCCTGGAGCACGGCGCGGTCACTGCGGTCGACAATGTTTCTTTCTCGCTGAACGCGGGAGAAATCCTCGGCATCGTCGGCGAGTCCGGCTCGGGCAAGTCGGTTACGGCGTTCTCGCTGATGAACCTGCTCGATCCGCCTGGACGCGTCACTGACGGCACAGTCCGCTTCAAGGGGCAGGACCTGCGCGCGTGCACGCCGCGCCAGTGGCAGGCGCTGCGCGGCGACCGTATCGCGATGGTGTTCCAGGACCCGATGATGTCGCTCAACCCGGTCATGCGCATCGGCGCGCAGCTGATCGAGACGGTGCGCGTGCATCACCGCTGCTCGCACACGGAAGCGCATGACCGTGCCGTCGATGCGCTGAAGAAGGTGGGCATTCCCGCGCCGCAGGAACGCATGCAGGCGTATCCGCACGAGCTGTCGGGCGGCATGCGCCAGCGCGTGGCGATTGCCAATGCGCTCATCAACCAGCCAGACCTGATCATCGCCGATGAGCCTACGACCGCGCTCGACGTGACCATCCAGGCGCAAATCCTGTTCGAGATGAAGCAGCTCGTGCGCGAGACCGGCGCGGCCGTGATCTGGATCAGCCATGACCTGGCCGTGGTCAAGGATCTCGTCGACCGCGTGTGCGTGATGTACGCGGGGCGTGTGGTGGAGCAGGGGCCAGTGGCGGACGTGATCCGGCAGCCGATGCATCCCTATACGCGCGGCTTGCTCGATTCGCTGCCCGCGCACGAGACGCGCGGCCGCACCTTGCGCGCAATTCCCGGCGCCGCGCCGGCGCTGTATGCCTTGCCGCCCGGTTGCGCATTCGCACCACGCTGCACGCGCGCCAGCGACAGCTGCGCGCAGGCGCCTCTCGAAGTTTCCGTGCGCGGCCGGTCGCTGCGCTGCGTTCACCCCCTGGAGGCGGCATGACTGTCCTGCTCGAAGCGCGCCATCTGCAGAAGCAGTTTTCCCAGAAGCCAGGCCTCATTCGCCGCGTGACGGGACGCGGCAGTGCACAGCCAGCGGTGCATGCGGTCAATGATGTCTCACTGCAGGTTCACAAGGGTGAAGTGCTGGGCGTGGTTGGCGAGTCCGGCTGCGGAAAATCGACGCTGGGCCGCATGCTTGCCGGTCTGCTCGCGCCCAGTGGCGGCGATGTGCTGTGGGAAGGCGAGCGCGCAGACACGTCCACCGCGTCCTACCACCTGGCGGTGCAGATGGTGTTCCAGAACCCTTATGCATCGCTCAACCCGCGCCTGCGCATCGGCCAGGCCATCACGGAAGGGGCGTTGCATCACGGGCTGATCGGACGCGGGCAGGCGGCGACTTTTGCACGTGAAATGCTTGCGATGGTCGGGCTCGATGCCTCGTATGCCGAACGCTATCCGCACGAGTTCTCCGGCGGCCAGCGCCAGCGCGTGGCCATTGCGCGCGCACTCGCCTTGCAGCCGCGTCTTGTGGTGTGCGACGAGGCCGTGTCCGCGCTCGACGTCTCGGTGCAGGCCCAGGTCATCAACCTGTTCATGGACCTGCGCCGGCAGCAGGACCTGACCTACGTCTTCATCAGCCACAACCTTGCGGTGGTGGAGCACATGTCGGACCGCGTGGTGATCATGTACCTGGGCCGCATCGTCGAAATGGGCGATGCGCGCATGGTCTTTGCGCAACCCAGCCATCCCTACACGCGCGCGCTGCTGGCCGACGCGCCGCGCCTCGACGGCAGCTCCGCGAGCCACCAGCCGATCCAGGGCGAGTTGCCTAGTCCGCTCGCGCCGCCGTCCGGCTGCGCGTTCCATCCGCGTTGCCCGCATGCGAGCGCGCGGTGCGCAGCGGAGGTGCCGCTGTTGCGCGATATCGGTGGCGGCCGCGTGTCGGCGTGCCACCTCAACGAAACAGGCCAGATGAAGGCGGCCTGATCGCGCGCCGCCACGGCGGCGCATTCCACGGGGTTTGCCGCATGGCATCCGTTCCGGTCAACGGCGCGGAGGGCGGCGCTCGCGCTCATGAAGCGTGGCGCATGGCGGCGGGGTTGTTTCGCAAAAAGGGAGAAGGAGAACAGCATGAAGTCATTCAGTTTCATTGGACGAGCGTGCATGGGCGCCGCACTGCTGGCAGCATCGGCCGGCGCGGACGCCGCCATGACGCTCTACGGTCGCATCGATACCGATATCGAATATCAGCGCGGTCCGCGCGGCAATGCGGCGCAGATGGTGGACAACGCATCGCGCTGGGGCATGCGCGGCAACGAGGACCTTGGCGGTTCGCTGCGTGCGGATTTCGGCCTGGAGCAAGGCTTCCAGGCTGACAACGGCACTCCCACCAATCCGCAGTTCCGCAATGCCTTTGTTGGCCTGAGCGGCGTGTTTGGCGCGTTTGCGCTGGGGCGGCTCGATTCCGCGACGTCGGTCGGTTCGCCGATCTATTCGCAAATCACGCAGAACGTCGATTTCGTGATCCACGATGCCGGCGCCACCGCCATCGGCACCAAGGTGCTCAACGCGCGCAACCGCGTATCGAACGCGCTTGGCTACGCGACGCCAGATTTCGGCGGCTTCTCGCTGCGTGCGCGCGTCAACCTGGCCGGGCCGGATCCTGCTACGCCTAATGCCAATTCGCCGGTCAAGTTCGAGGACGATTTCCGCCAGTACGACACGGGGCTGAACTATGCCTCGGGCAACTTCTCCGCGGGCCTGGGCTATTCGCGCGATGCCAAGACCGGCGGACTCGTCGCCAATGATTTCCGCGACAAGATGCAGGCCACGGCCGCCTATGACTTCAAGTTCGTCAACGTGTACGGCGTGTACGGGCGTGACCGCTATGTCGGCACGGCCAGTACGCGCACCGACGTGCGCTACTGGCTCGCCGGCTTCACGGTTCCATACGGCGCGCACAGCCTGACCGTGAACTACATGGAGCGCGACGTGCAGAACAGCACCAGCGGCAGGCTGCGCAAGGCGCAGGCCGGCTATGGCTACCGCCTCAGCAAGCGCACCATGCCTTACGTCTTCTTCGACTACGAAGACGGCAACAACCGCAAGGCCGGAGATACCGTGGTGACCTACGGCATCGGCATCCAGCACAAGTTCTGAGCGGCCGCGCGCCGCCCGCCGTACCGCCATTTCGTACCCGTCTGTCCGTTACATGCCCCATCCCTACACCCTGATCGAACCTGTCGTCGCTGCCTTGCCGCTGGTGGTGGATTCTCCGCACAGCGGTCTCCATCACGACGAGATCCTGCCGATGTCGGCGACCCCGGACCAGTTGCTCACCGGCTGGGACGCCTATGTCGAAGAACTCTTCGGCCACGTACCGCAAGTCGGCGGCACGCTGCTGCACGCGGGCTTTCCGCGCTGGCTGGTGGATGCCAACCGCGCGCGCGACGACCTGGACCCCGATCTGCTGGAAGGACAGATGCCGTATCCGCTGCGCCCCAGTGACAAGGCCCGCAGAGGCATGGGCGTACTACGCCGGCTGGCACTGCCGGGCGTGCCGGTCTATGCATGCAGGCTGCCGGCCGCATTCGCCGAGCAACTGCTCAAGCGGTATTACGATCCGTATCACGCCGCGATTGCCGGTTTGATCTGCACGCAGCACGCGCAGTTCGGCGCGGTCTGGCATATCGACTGCCATTCGATGAAGTCGCGCGGCAATGCGATGAATATCGACAACGGCGCCGCGCGGCCGGATTTCGTGGTGAGCAACCAGGACGGCAAGACCAGTTCGGCCGAGTTCATCGAAGTGGTGGCGGGGTGCCTGCGCGAACTCGGCTACAACGTGTCGGTCAACTGGCCATACAAAGGCGCCGAGCTGATCGGCGCCTACTCGGACCCTGCGCGCGGCCGGCACAGCTTGCAGATCGAGGTCAATCGCGCGCTGTATCTGGACGAGGCACGATTTGTCCGCAGCGAAGGGTTTGCGAGGCTGCGCGCGCACCTCGACCTGCTGCTGGAGGTCGTGGCCGCCTATGTGCGCAGCCAGGTGCCGGCGTTCAGATGACCTTGCCGGGGTTCATCAGCCCCTGCGGGTCCAGTGCCTGCTTGATGGCACGCATCATCGTCAGCTCTACCTCGCTCTTGTAGAGGCGGTTCTCTTCGCGCTTGAGCTGGCCCAGGCCGTGCTCGGCGGAGATCGAGCCGCCGTGGGAATGCACGCTGTCGTGCACGACGCGGTTGACGGCGTCCTGGTTGCGCAGGAAGTCGTCATGATCGACGCCAGCCGGCGGCGATACGTTGTAGTGCAGGTTACCGTCGCCAAGGTGGCCGAAGGTCACCATGCGCGCACCGGGGAACGACACCTGCAAGAGCGCGTCGGTCGTCTCGATGAAGTCGGCCACGCGCGACACAGGCACGGCGATGTCGTGCTTGATGTTCTTGCCTTCCTCGACCTGCGCAAGCGGAATGTGTTCACGCAGGTTCCAGAAATCGCGCGACTGCTGCACGGATTCGGCCACTGCGGCGTCGACGACCACGCCGGCGTCGAAGGCAACCTGCATCAGCTTTTCGAAGATCGCGCGCGCGTGGTCTTCGCTTTCGCTATCGGACAGCTCCATCAGCACGAGTTGCGGATGCACCTCCGAAAACGGGTAGCGCAGCTGCGGGAAGTGCGAGGTGACGAGCTGCATGCTCAGCGCGGACATCAGCTCGAAGCCGGTCAGCATGGCCCCGGCGTGCGTTTGCGCGATAGCCAGCAGCGCCAGCGCCGCACGCGGGCTCGCCACGGCGGCCAGCGCCGTAACGCTTGCGCGTGGCAGCGGAAACAGCTTCATGACCGCAGCCGTAATGATGCCGAGCGTGCCTTCGGCGCCGATGAACAAATCGCGCAGGTCATAGCCCGTGTTGTCCTTGCGCAGGCCGCGCAGGCCGTGCCAGATTTCGCCCTTCGGCGTCACGACTTCCAGCCCCAGGCAGAGTTCGCGGGTATTACCGTAGCGCAGCACCGCGGTGCCGCCCGCGTTCGTGGACAGGTTGCCGCCGATGGTGCAGCTACCCTCGGCCGCGAGACTCAGCGGAAACAGCCTGCCGTGTTCGTGCGCCACGTCCTGCAGATGCTGCAGCACGACGCCGGATTCGACCGTGACGGTGTTATTGAGCGGATCGACCTGCCGTACGCGGTTCAGCCGCTGCAGCGAGATCACCACGGAATCCGTCGTGGCCGGCGTAGCGCCACCGCACAGGCCGGTATTGCCGCCCTGCGGCACCACGGCGATCTTGTGGGCGTGGCACGCATGCACCGCAGCGGCGACTTCCTCGGTATTGGCGGGGCGCAGTACGGCAATGGCATCGCCGGTGTAGCGCTTGCGCCAGTCCGTCAGGTAGGGCGCCTTGTCGGTGGCATCGGTCAGCACATGCTGGGAGCCGAGTGCGGCGCGGCAGAGATCGAGGAAGGAATCGTGGTGCGAGGCAGGCATGTCGTGTCCGGATGCGTCTACTTGCCGGTGTCGGCCGAGGTGGTCTTCATCGCCTTGGCCCGGCGCTTGTACGGGCGCAGGTAGAAGATGGTGCTGAAGAAGAACAGCAGGGTGAGCGCGACCTCGATCCATGCCAGCGTGGAAGAGGGCGCGCGATCGCTGGTGGCGCGCACGATGCCTTCGGTGAAGAACAGCAGGATCAGCATCGACGACCACTGCATGGTGTAGCGGTTGCGCGTGAGCACGCCGCGCAGCGGCAGCAACAGTGGCAGGAACTTGAGGACCAGCCACGAGCCGCCGGGCCGCAGCGGAGCCAGGAACCATTCCCACGCGATGCACAGCAACATCAGGGCGACCAGGCTGCCGACGCTCAGGCGATACAGCGTGGCGTTGTGCAGTGCGCCGTCGCCGATTTCGGGCGCGGCGCTCATGCGCGGCCCCCTGCCAGGCGCAGCGCGGTTTCGGCCAGCCGCTTGCCCATGGCCATGGCCAATGCGGCCTCATCATCGGTGACCGGGCCGCGGTTGTCGCCGTGCGCGTGGTGGCTCGGGCCGTACGGCGTGCCGCCGGCCGTGGTCGTCATCAGCGCCTTCTCGGAATAGGGCAGGCCCATGATCAGCATGCCGTGGTGAAGCAGCGGCAGCATCATCGACAGCAGCGTGGTTTCCTGGCCGCCGTGCAGGCTCCCGGTCGCGGTGAACACGCAGGCCGGCTTGCCGGTGAGCGCGCCCGACAGCCACTGGGCGATGGTGCCGTCGAGGAAGTATTTCATCGGCGCGGCCATATTGCCGAAGCGCGTCGGGCTGCCCAGCGCCAGGCCGGCGCATTCTTCGAGGTCGCGCAATTCGGCATACGGCGGGCCGTCGGCCGGGATGTCGGAAGCGGTGGCTTCGCAGACGGTGGAGACAGGCGGCACCGTGCGCAGGCGCGCCTGGGCGCCGGGGACACTGTCGATGCCGGTGGCGATCAGTTCGGCCAGCTTGCGGGTACTGCCGTGGCGGCTGTAATAGAGGACGAGGATGTCGGTCATGGAACAGGTCGGCGGGCGCTGCCTGAGGCGTATGGCCCGGGGTGTACGGCGGAGGAGCCGGAACAATCCGCGTATTATAGTTGTGCCCCCGCCACGTCAGCGGGGCCACCCCCTATCCACATCACCACACAGGAGCCTGCTGCCGCATGTTTGGAACCCGCGTTGCCCGCCTGCGCAGGGAATGGAGTCTGCAGAAGCTGCGCGCGCTCTCGCGCTACGCGCTGCGCCGCGCGGGCGAAGGCCGCCTGCCCCAGGTTGCCGCCAGTCTCACTTTCACCACCTTCCTGTCGGTCGTGCCGGTGCTGACCGTGGCCTTCGCCTTGCTGGCCGCGTTCCCGGTGTTTCGCGAATTCCGCTCGGACATCGAGACCTTCCTGTTCCAGAACCTGATTCCCGGCAACGTCAGCGAATCGATCTCGCGCTATCTCGGCCAGTTTTCCAAGAGCGCGCGCGGCCTGACGGCCATGGGTCTTGGCGGCCTGATGCTGACATCGGTGCTGACCATGCTGACGGTTGAAGACGCGCTCAACGGGATCTGGCGCGTCAAGCAGCGCAGACCGTTCGCGCAGCGCGTGCTGATGTTCTGGGCCGTACTGACTTTTGGTCCGGTGCTGATCGGCGCAAGCCTGTCGATCAGTTCTTACCTGATCTCGGTGTCTGCCGGCTATGTCGGCAATATGCCGATCGGATTGGGGCTGCTGGTCAGCGCGACGCCTATCGTGCTGTCGGCGCTGGCGTTCGCGTTTCTCTATACCGCGGTCCCCAACGCGTATGTCGAGTGGCGCGACGCCATCGCGGCCGGGCTTGTCGCGGCCATCGCGTTCGAGTTCGCCAAGCGTGGGTTCGGCTATTTCATCACGCATATCCCGACGTACACGGCGGTCTATGGCACCTTTGCGGCGCTGCCGATTTTTCTGCTGTGGATCTACCTGAGCTGGCTGGTGACGCTGCTGGGCGCCACCATCGCCGCCAATCTTCCGGTCGTGCGGCAAGGTCACTGGCGCCGGCGTACCTTCGCCGGCAGTGAGTTTTTCGATGCGCTCGGCGTGCTGCTGCTGCTATACAAGGCGCGCGACGAAGTTCCGCGCAGCGTGGGGGAACTGGACCTGAGCCGCAAGCTGCGCGTGGAGGCCGATTACCTCGGCGTGCTGCTCGGCAAGCTCAAGGCCATGCATCTGATCGGCAAGCTGCAGCAGGAACGCGGGCAGGCGCACTGGGCGCTGCTGTGCGATCCGTCGCAGGTGACGCTGCGGACCTTGTATGACCGGCTGGTGCTGAACCTGCCGCGCTTGCCGCGCACGGCGGTGGCGCAGCAGTTGCAGGGGGCCGAGGTGCTCAAGTCGATCCTGGTCAATCCGCAGCTGGATCAGCCGCTGGACGTGGTGTTCAGGCAGCAGGTTGCCGCTGACCCGCTGGCGAACGGGGCAAATGAGATACCGCGACCCGCCCTGGAGATGGTCCCGCCGGGCAGGCGGGGATAGCAGGGCGACGCCTCCGCCGGGGTGTTCAGAACGGAATCCGCCCCCGCAGGATATCCGCATACATGACCCAGTCCCCCATCAGGCTGTAGAAAGGGTGGCGGAACGTAGCGGGGCGATTTTTCTCGAACACGAAGTGCCCCACCCAGGCAAAGGCGTAACCGGACAGTACCGCGCCGAGCAGCCACCAGGCACTTCCGGTAACCACCAGCATCAGCAGGCAAAGCAATGCCACGGTCGAGCCGGCGAAATGCAAGCGCCGGCAGGTGCGGTCCTGGTGTTCGCTCAGATAGTAGGGGTAGAA
This sequence comes from Cupriavidus numazuensis, assembly GCF_905397435.1. GTDB lineage: Bacteria > Pseudomonadota > Gammaproteobacteria > Burkholderiales > Burkholderiaceae > Cupriavidus > Cupriavidus numazuensis. The sequence continues at coordinate 64,602 of NZ_CAJPVI010000001.1, read as the reverse complement.
CGCCGCAAAGCTCTCGAATTCGCGCGTGGGGGCGCCGGCCATGGCTGTCTCCGAATTCTTGTTCTGACAGGCCTAAGTGTAGTCCGCCCGGCGCGGCAGGTGCGGACGGCGCCACGCGGCCCGTCCGCCGGTGGGTTCGCTCAGCGCGCGGCTACCACCTTGCGTGCGAAGGCGGCGAGGGCGTCGAGCACTTCATCCGGCCGCTCACCCATCATGGCGTGGCCGCAAGGCACCGATACCATGCCGGCATTGGCCATCTTCGCAGCGAGCGCCTGCGCGGCCTTGGGCGAGGTCATCATGTCCTTGCTGCCCGTGATGAAGAGCGCCGGGCAAGCCAGCGCCGCGGCAGCTTCCTCGCCATGCGCGTAGCGATTGCAGGCCGTGAAGTCGTTGTGGAACACGTGGACAGACGGATTGTTGCGCGACACTCGCTCCATCAACCGCTGGCTGCCGCCCTGCATCCACGCGCCGGGTCCCGGGGACGACGGCTTGTTGGCCAGGCTCGAATGCGACCACGCGTTGACCATGGCGATGGCCTGATCTTCGCGGTTCAGTGCGGCGTCCAGCAAGGCATCGGATACCTTCATCGGATAAGCCGTCGCCAGCAGCCCGATGCCGCGCACGGCCTGCGGGTGGCGCGCCGCGCATTCGAGCGCGATCAGCGAGCCCATGCTGTGGCCGAACACCAGTGCGGGCGCGGTCACGCCTGCGGCAGCCACCAGCGACATGACCCAGTCGGCCATCTCTTCGACGGTTGCCAGCGGCGCACCCTTGCTGCGGTTATGGCCGGGCAGGTCCACCGCGAGTACCGAGAAGCCGTGGTTGGCGAACCAGCGCGTCTGCAGCGCCCAGACGCTGTGGTCGTTCTGCGCGCCGTGCACGAACACGGCGCAGGGCAGGGTGGGATCGAACGGCTTGCCGCCGGTATAGGCGTAGGCCGGCTGGCCTGCGATCTTCAGTTCCATCAGGCTTGCCCTCCCTTGCCGCTCATGGCCTTCTCGGCGGCCTTCAGGCCGCGCTTGAGGTCGTCGATCAGGTCGTCGGCGTCTTCCAGACCGATCGACAGGCGGATGGTGCCCTCGGTGATGCCGGCGGCCTGCAGCGCGGCGGCATCCATGCGGAAGTGCGTGGTCGAGGCCGGGTGGATCACCAGCGAGCGCGCGTCGCCGACGTTGGCCAGGTGCGAGAACAGCGACAGGCTTTCGATGAAGCGCTTGCCGGCTTCGCGGTTGCCCTTGAGGTTGAAGCTGAACACCGCGCCACAGCCGCGCGGCAGCAGGCGCTTGGCGAGTTCGTAGTCGGGGTGCGATTCCAGTTCCGGATACGCGACCGATTCGACCATCGGGTTCGAGGCCAGGAACTGCACCACGCGCCGGGTGTTCTCGACATGGCGAGCCATGCGCAGCGGCAGCGTTTCCACGCCTTGCAGCAGTTGCCACGCGGCCATCGGGTTCATGCAGGCGCCGAAGTCGCGCAGGCCTTCGCGGCGCGCGCGCAGCAGGAACGGGGCGACCGTGCTTTCCTCGGTGAAGACCATGTTGTGGAAGCCTTCATACGGCTCCGACAGTTCGGGGAAGCGCCCGGAGGCCTCGAAATCGAACGTGCCGCCTTCCACGAGCACGCCGCCGATGGTGGTGCCGTGGCCGCCCAGGAACTTGGTGGCCGAATGGTAGAGCAGGCCCGCGCCGTGGTCGAACGGGCGCAGCAGGTAGGGCGTGGTGAACGTGGAATCGACCAGCAGCGGAATGCCGTTGTCCTGGCCGAGTTGGGCCAGCGTCGGGATGTCCAGCACATCGAGGCCCGGGTTGCCGAGCGATTCGCCAAACAGCAGGCGCGTGTTCGGACGGATGGCGGCGCGCCAGCCGTCGATGTCGCGCGGCTTGACGAAGGTGGTCTCGATGCCGAAGCGGCGCAGCGTGTAGTGCAGCAGGTTTTGCGAGCCGCCATACAACGCGGTGGACGCAACGATATGCGAGCCGGCGCCCATCAGCGTGGCCACGGCCAGATGCAGCGCAGCCTGGCCCGAGGCAGTCGCGATCGCGCCCGCGCCGCCTTCCAGTGCGGCGATGCGTTCTTCCAGCACCGCCACGGTGGGGTTGGAAATGCGCGAGTAAACGTGGCCGGCGCGCTCCATGTTGAACAGCGAGGCGGCATGCTCGCTGTCCTTGAACACGAACGAGGTGCTCAGGTGGATGGGCGTGGCCCGGGCCCCGGTGGCGGGGTCGGGGGCGGCGCCGGCGTGCAGCGCCAGCGTGTCAAAACGGGTACCAGACATGGCGATTCGGGCGAGAGTTGTCTCCGGGCTGCATCGTAGCACCGTGCGTGAGACGGTGGGGCCATCCGCCCGGAAACCGGCCTGTGCTTTACTTATGCGGCCGATTTCGGCTAGGATCGGCGCACGGGCACCCCCTTGCCCGCGCATATTCCAATTTCCCAGCAACAGAAAATATCAGGCATCAGGCCCCATCGGGCGCCATGCCGCAGGCACCGGTAGCGGAGACAAACATGAAAGTCAGCGACATCCTCCAGATCAAGGGCAATACGCTCTACACCGTGACGCCTGACACCGCATTGCTGGTTGCCGTCCACACCATGGCCGAGCACGACATCGGCTCGCTGGTGGTGATGGAATACGGCGACCTGGTCGGCATGCTGACCTTCCGCGAGATCATCGAGACGCTGGCCAAGAACGGCGGCAGCGTCGGCACTACCAGCATCCGCAAGGTAATGGACGATGCGCCGCTCACCTGCACCATGGAGACCGACGTCAACGAGGTCCGCCGCATGATGCTGGAGCGTCACACCCGCTACCTGCCGATCCTCGACAACCGCACGCTGATGGGCGTGATCTCGTTCTACGACGTGGCCAAGGCCGTGGTGGAAGACCAGAGCTTCGAGAACAAGATGCTCAAGGCCTATATCCGCGACTGGCCCGAAGAGCGCGCTGACTGAGCAACGCCTGGCCGGGCGCGTCCCGGCCCGGTGCAGTCCGGCCATGCGCTGATGGCAGGGTGGCGGCCGGAAAGCCGCCCCGGCAGAATCCCGGGGCCAACCGATCCGGGCCCGCGGGCCTGCCAACATGAGCCAACACAGCCAGTTCCGACTGCTCGGCGCGCGCCGTTTCGCCCCGTTTTTCTGGACCCAGTTCCTGGGGGCGATGAATGACAACGTCTTCAAGGTCGCCTTCACCTCTCTGGTGACCTACCACACGGCACTGTTCGAGGGCGTGGACGCCCGCAGCGCCGCGTTCCTGATCTCGGCGATCTTCATCGCGCCGTTCGTCCTGTTTTCGGCGACCAGCGGTCAGATTGCCGACAAGATCGAAAAGTCGCGCCTGATCCGGCTGGTGAAGTCGCTCGAGATCGCCATCATGGTGCTCGGCTGCGCCGGCTTCGCCTGGCACAGCGCCACGCTGCTCTATACGGGCACGTTCCTGATGGGGCTGCATTCCACGCTGTTCGGGCCGGTCAAGTTTGCCTACCTGCCGCAGCATCTGGACGAAACCGAACTGGTTGGCGGCAACGGGTTGGTCGAGATGGGCACCTTCGTCGCGATCCTGATTGGCACGCTGATCGGCGGCGAAATGGCGGGGTTTGAGCAGGGCGGCAAGCTCATGGGGCCGCTTTACGTCGGTATCGCTTGTATCGGCATTGCTGTCGCAGGGCGCGTCGTGTCCCGCGGCGTGCCCGTGTCACCCGCACCGCAGCCCGACCTGCGCATCAACTGGAACCCGTTCACGGAGACCTGGCGCAACCTGATGCTCGCTCGCGAAAACCGCACGGTCTTCCTGAGCCTGCTCGGTATCTCATGGCTGTGGTTCCTCGGCGCGACGTTCCTGACGTCGTTCTTCAGCTTTGCCAAGGACGTGCTCGGCGGCGACCAGAATGTGGTGACGCTGCTGCTCGCGGTGTTCTCGATCGGCATCGGTATTGGCTCGCTGCTGTGCGAACGGCTGTCGGGCCGGCATGTCGAGATCGGCCTGGTGCCGTTCGGTTCGATCGGCATGACGGTGTTTGCGGTGGACCTGTACTTCGCCAGCCACGGGCAGGCGAGCGGCGCGCTGACGGGCATCGGCGGCTTCCTTGCCGAGCCGCGCCACTGGCGCGTGCTGGCGGACCTGCTGCTGCTCGCGATGTTCGGCGGTTTCTACAGCGTGCCGCTGTATGCGCTGATCCAGAGCCGCAGCGCGCCGACGCACCGCGCCCGGATCATCGCCGCCAACAACATCCTCAACAGCTTCTTCATGATCGGCGCCTCGCTGCTCGGCGTAGCGCTCACGCAGGCCGGCTTCAGTATTCCGGAGCTGTTCCTGGTGGTGGGGCTGCTCAATGCGCTGGTTGCCATCTATATCTACTCGCTCGTACCGGAATTCCTGCTGCGCTTCGTGGCCTGGATCCTGGTCCATACGGTGTACCGGCTGCGTCGCGTGAATGCCGAACGTATCCCGGCAGAAGGCCCCGCTGTGCTGGTCTGCAACCACGTGAGCTTCGCCGATGCGGTGGTGCTGATGGCCGCCAGCCCGCGCCCGGTGCGCTTCGTGATGGACTATCGCATCTTCAAGGTCCCGTTGATGTCGTCGTTCTTCCGGCATGCGCGCGCCATTCCGATCGCGCCCGCGCATGAAGATCCCGCGCTGCTGGCCAAGGCCTACGACGACGTGGCCGCTGCGTTGCAGGACGGCGACCTGGTCTGCATCTTCCCGGAAGGCAAGATCACCGCCAACGGTGAGATCAATCCGTTCAAGCAGGGTGTGCAGCAGATCATCCAGCGCACGCCGGTCACGGTGGTGCCGATGGCGCTGCGCGGCCTGTGGGGCAGCTTCTTCTCGCGCAAGGGCGGCGCGGCCATGACCCGGCCGTTCCGGCGCGGCATCCTGAGCCGGCTGGAACTGGTCGTGGGCGAGCCGGTGCCGCCGGAACGCGCCACGCCGGAGGGCCTGCAGCAGATGGTGACCGCGCTGCGCGGCGAATGGCGCTAGCCGGCGCCCTGACGGAATCCTTCCCGACCTCCATGCTCACGCTCTACACATTCGGACCCGCGTTTGGCCTTCCCGACGCCAGCCCGTTCGTCACCAAGGCCGAAATGCTGCTCAAGCTCGCCGGCCTGCCGTACGAGACCAGGCGCGGCAGCCTGCGGCGCGCGCCCAAGGGCAAGCTGCCCTATCTCGACGATATGGGGCGCATCGTGGCCGATTCCACGCTGATCCGCTGGCATATCGAGAAGACCTACCATATCGACTTCGATGCCGGCCTCGACCCGGAAGCACGCGGCATCGCGTGGGCCGCCGAGAAGCTCATGGAGGACAACCTGTACTGGGCCGTGGCGCGCGTACGTTGGCTTGATGAAGCGAACTTCGAGCGCGGGCCTGCGCAGTTCTTCCGTGGCGTGCCCGCGCCGATGCGTGGGCTGGCCGAGCGGCTCGTACGGCACAAAATTCGTCGAACCTTGTGGAACCAGGGGCTCGGGCGGCACAACGAGGAAGAGCTGGTTGCCTTGGCGAACAAGGGTGTGACGTCGATCGCGGACATTCTCGGTGACCGGCAATACCTGATGGGCAACAAGCCATGCGGCGCCGATGCCACGTTGTTCGCATTCGCCGGCAGCCTGCTGTGCCCGGTGTTCGACACGCCGATCCGCACCGCCGCTGAAAGGCATGCCAACCTCGTCGCCTACGTCGAGCGCATGCGCCAGGAGTTCTATCCCGAATTCGATCCCGCCGCGGCGCTGGGCGGCGAACTGTCGCGCCGCTGAACGGCAAGCGGACGCAGAAGCGGCGGCAATGGCCTTACAATGTAGGCCGTCCCTCATTTCTGTGCGGTTTCCATCATGTCCGGCAATACCCTTGGCCTGCTCTTCACTGTCACCACATTCGGCGAATCGCACGGGCCCGCCATTGGCGCGGTGGTGGATGGTTGCCCGCCGGGCATGGATCTGACCGAGGCCGATATCCAGGGCGACCTGGACCGCCGCAAGCCGGGCACCTCGCGGCACGTCACGCAGCGCAAGGAGCCGGACCAGGTCGAGATCCTGTCGGGGGTGTTCGAAGGCAAGACCACGGGCACGCCGATCTGCCTGCTGATCCGTAACACCGACCAGCGCAGCAAGGACTACGGCAATATCGTCGAGACCTTCCGTCCCGGCCATGCCGACTACACCTACTGGCAGAAGTACGGCATTCGCGACTATCGCGGCGGCGGCCGCTCGTCGGCGCGCCTGACCGCACCAGTCGTGGCGGCGGGGGCCGTGGCCAAGAAGTGGCTGCGCGAGCAGTTCGGCACGGAAATCCGGGGCTATATGTCGAAACTGGGCGAGATCGAGGTGCCGTTCAGCGACTGGTCGCATGTGCCCGAGAACCCGTTCTTCGCCGCCAATGCGGACATCGTGCCGGAACTCGAAACCTATATGGACGCGCTGCGCCGCGACGGCGATTCGGTCGGCGCGCGCATCGAAGTCGTCGCCAGCAATGTGCCCGTGGGCCTTGGCGAGCCGCTGTTCGACCGCCTCGATGCCGATATCGCGCACGCGATGATGGGCCTCAACGCCGTCAAGGGCGTGGAGATTGGCGCCGGCTTCAGGAGCGTGGAGCAACGCGGCAGCGAGCATGGCGACGAGCTGACCGCGCAGGGTTTCCGCGGCAATAACGCGGGCGGCATCCTGGGCGGCATTTCCACGGGCCAGGACATCACCGTGTCGCTGGCGATCAAGCCGACTTCCAGCATCCGCACGCCGCGCGAGTCGATCGACAAGGCCGGCAATGCCGCGACCGTCGAGACCTTTGGCCGCCACGACCCGTGCGTGGGCATTCGCGCGACGCCGATCGCCGAGGCGCTGCTCGCGCTGGTGTTGGTCGATCATGCGCTGCGCCATCGCGCGCAGTGCGGCGACGTCAAGGTGGATACGCCGCGCATCCCCGCGCAGGCCCCTGGCCAGCCGGGCTGAGTTGGCCGCGGCGCCCGAGACCGTCAGCGCTGTTCCGGCGCGGCCCGAGTATGGCCGCTTCGGTCTCTTCTATCTGGGGTACTACGGCTACGTCGGCGTGATTTCGCCGTTCGTCAGTCTGTTCTTTGCCGCGCGTGGTTTCAACGCCGTGCAGATCGGCGTGCTGATGGCCTCGTTCCAGTTCAGCCGCATCCTGGGCCCCTACCTGTGGGGCTGGCTCTCGGACATGATGCACACGCGCGTGCGCATCCTGCGTTTCACGGCGGTCGGCGCGCTGGCGGCGTTCCTTGCGCTGCCGGCCGTGCATAGCTACGGCGGCATGATGGCGATGATGGTGGCCATCAGCCTCATCACCAGCGCAATGTCGCCGCTCGGCGATGCCCTGACCATTTCGACGCTGCGACGCTACGGCGCGTTCGACCACCGCTATGGCCGCATCCGCATGTTCGGGTCGGTCGGTTTCATCGCAGCCGTACTGGCGGGCGGCGCGCTGTTCCAGCAATTCGGCATGCAGGCCTTTCCGTGGGTCGCCAGCACGATGCTCGCGATCCTGATGGCGATGGTGTTCGGCATGCGCGACGCGCCCGACGAGGGTCCGCGCGTTCGCCCGCCGCCGGCACTGCCATTGCTGCGCCGGCCCGACGTGGCGTGGTTCTTCGCGTCCGCCTTCCTGATGATGTTCGCGCACGCGGCGCTGTACGTGTTCTATTCGCTCTACCTGGAACGCCTGGGCTACAGCAAGTTCGCGATCGGCGTGATGTGGACGATCGGCGTGGTCGCTGAGATCGTGTTCTTCTACTTCCAGGGCCGGTTGTTCGCGCGCGTGCCACTGGGGACGATCCTGGCCGGGACGTTCGTGCTGGCCGCGGTGCGTTTTGGATTGACCGGTTACTTTCCCGAGGCCTTGTGGCTGATGGCCGCCGTGCAGGTGTTGCACGCCGCCACGTTTGCCGCGCACCACAGCGCGAGCCTCAAGCGCCTGCAGCACTGGTTCGCAGGGCCGCTGCAGGGCAGGGGGCAGGCGCTATACACGGGGATTTCCTACGGCGTCGGCGGCACACTGGGCGGGCTGGTGATGGGCTGGACCTGGAAGGTGCTGGCACCCGCGCACACCTTCGGTCTTGCGGCGGCCGCTGCCGCCGCGGGCGCCATCTGCGCCGCGATGAGTTTTCGCAGCCGCCCAGGCGCGGCTTAGGGCAATTCGGCAGCGACGCGTTCGGCGATGGCGAGCGAAGAGGTCAACCCCGGCGACTCGATGCCGAACAGGTGAACCAGTCCCGGCACGCCGTGCACGGCGGGGCCATCGATGCGGAAATCGGCAGCAGTTTCGTGCGGGCCGCTGATCTTCGGGCGGATGCCGGCATAGCCAGGCTGGAGCGCCCCGTCGGCGAGCGCCGGCCAGTAGCGGCGTACCTCGTCATAGAAGCTGTCTGCGTCGGTGGGATCGACGCTGTACTCGATGTCGTCGATCCATCGCACATTCGGGCCAAATCGGGCTTGCCCGCCCATGTCGATCGTCAGGTGCACGCCGAGGCCGGCGGCTTCGGGCACCGGATAGATCAGCCGCGAAAACGGCGCACGCCCGGCCAGCGTGAAATAGCAGCCCTTGGCGTAGTACTGCGGCGGGATGTGGTCTTCCGGCATGCCGTCGATACGGCGAGCCAGTTCGGGCGCGGTCAGGCCGGCCGAGTTGACGACCGACCGGGCTAGCAGCGTGGTGCTGCCGCCGTCTTCGCTGCCGACTTCGAGTTCGATGCCGGCCGGCGTGATGGCGCCGCGCAGCACCGGCGACTGTACGGCCAGCATCGCGCCCGCGTTTTCGGCGTCGCCGAGCAGCGCTGTCATCAAGCCGTGGCTGTCGACGATACCGGTCGATGGCGAGAGCAGGGCAGCGTGGCACTGCAGTTGCGGCTCCAGCGCCTGTGCTTCGGCTCGGGTCAGCAACTGCATGTCATGCACGCCATTGGCTGCTGCCTTGGCGCGGATGCCCTCCAGCGTGGCGACCTGCGCCTCGCTCGTGGCGACGATCAGCTTGCCGCAGCGCTGGTGGGGAACGTGGTGCGAGGCGCAGTACTCGTACAGCATCTCTTTGCCGCGCACGCATAGTTCAGCCTTGAGCGAGCCGGCCGGATAGTAGATGCCGGCGTGGATTACCTCGCTGTTGCGCGCACTGGTAATGGTGCCGAACGCATTTTCGGCCTCCAGGATGATCACTTCGCGCCCGTTCTGTGCCAGTGCCCTGGCGACTGCAAGTCCGACAACGCCTGCACCGATCACCACGCAATCCACGTTCTCCATGGTCTTTTCCTTGTTCTGGTTGATGCTGTTTCCGATCTGCGACTGATCCTCAGGCCAGGCGAAGGCCCAGCCGTCCGGCGGCGGCGTTCAGGTGGTCGAGTGCCGCCTGCCGCGCAGTGGCCGGGTTGCCGCTGGCAATGGCGTCTACCAGCGCCGCGTGTTCCGTATCCGCGGCGCGCGCGGCGCCGTCCCGAGCCTGCAGGCGGGCCGTGTTTTCCCAGGCGCGCTGGCGCGCGGCCAGCATCTGCTGGCTGACGAAATCGGTCAGCCCGGTGAAGCAGGGGTTGTGCGCGGCCTGGGCGATGGCGTGGTGAAACGCGATATCGGCAGCGGCCGCGGCCGCGAAATCGCCGGCCTGATCGCGCATGTTGGTCAGTGCCTCGCGAATCTGCAGGAGATCCGCCTCAGTCCTGCGCGCCGCCGCCATTTCGGCGCACGCGGTTTCCACGACCATGCGCAGTTCGAACAACTGAGCCAGCGTCGGACCGCCATCCGGCGCGCTGGCGACACGCCACGCTTGTCCGCCCGGCGTATCGGAGACATAGGCGCCGGCGCCCTTGCGCGTTACCAGAATGCCGTCTGCCTTCAGCAGTGCAATGGCCTCGCGCACGATCGGGCGGCTCACGCCGAACGTTCCGGCCAGCGCTGACTCGGCGGGCAGGCGCGCGCCGGTGGCGAACCGGCCCGCGGCAATGTCTTCGCGCAGCGACTGGGCAATGCGGTTGGCCAGCGAGGCCGGGCGCGGCAGGATATCCACGATCATATTGTAGATGTCAGGTTGTCAGACAGATTTAGCGAATTCTGCCGGTCGGAGCGTTCATCGTCAAGAGGCCTCGGATGGGCTCAAAAAGTCGCTTAATGTTTCCGGATATCCGTCGATATGAAACGGGTGGCGCATACTGCTCAGTTGGCGGTCGTCACGCAATCTCTCAGGCCTTGGGCCGCATCGCATGCCGGAGTAATCATGATCCATCTCTCGCCCAACGATCTTCCCGTAGGGGCGCCCTTGCCCTGGTCGCTGCTGGACGGCGATGGCAATCTGGTGCTGGGCAGCGGCAACGTCATTCCCGATACGCGCGATGTGGCGCTGGTGTTCCGCCATGGCGATCTGTGCCGCCTGGAGGCGGATTCGGGCGAGGATCCCCAGGACGATCCGCTTCCGCCGGGCCCGCTGGGGCTGCAGGTCGGGACACTCTTGCACGTCAAGCAGCCCGGCGACAACAGCCGCGCCGCAGCCAGCCGCCTGATCGGCTTCGTCGAGCAGGGCCTGTTCATGACCTGGCCCCAACTGGGTGGGCGCGACCTGCCGGTGCAGGCCGGCGATACGCTGCTGCTGCGCGGCTTCTCGGGCCGCGTCATCCACAGCTTTACCTCGACGATCACCGCGGTCTGCCGCAGCCCGTTCCGCTATCTGGTGCTCTCGGCGCCGTCGCAGCTTGACCAGATGCCGGTGCGCAAGGCGGCGCGCGTGCCGACCCGGCTGGCGGCCTACATGACGCAGTCGCAGGAAGGTTTTCAGGACGCGGGTCACGACGCGTTTTCCGCCGAGATGGCCAATGGTGCTGCGCGCCTGGTGATGGTCTCGGATCTCAGTACTGGCGGGGCGCAGGTGCATGCCGCCGGACCGGCGCCGGTCACGGGCAGTCGCGTACAGTTGCGTTTCCGCCTGCGTACCGCATCGCTCGACAGCGAGATCGTGGCCGATGCCTGGGTCCGCGCCGTTACCAGCGACAATGCCGACGCCGAGTTTCCGTCGTTCGGCATTTCGTTCGACGTACTGGGTGAACGCGAGATGACCTTGCTTCAGTGCTTCATCTACGAGCAGTTGCTGACCAGCAGCGGTCTGGGCGTCCACCGCTGACACACCGCATCAAACGAAAAGAGGCACCTGAAGGTGCCTCTTTTCGTTTGGAGGCCCGGCCAATGGCCGGGCACAGCCCTTACATGTTCACGTAGTTCGGACCACCACCGCCTTCCGGCGTGACCCACACGATGTTCTGCGTCGGGTCCTTGATGTCGCAGGTCTTGCAGTGCACGCAGTTCTGCGCATTGATCTGCAGACGCTCCTTGCCGGAGGTTTCGTCCTGCACGAACTCGTACACGCCGGCCGGGCAGTAGCGGCTTTCGGGGCCAGCAAACTTTTCCCAGTTGACGTTGACCGGCACGCTGGCGTCCTTGAGCGTCAGGTGAGCCGGCTGGTTCTCTTCGTGGTTCGTGTTGCTGATAAACACCGAGCTCAGGCGGTCGAAGGTCAGCTTGCCGTCCGGCTTCGGGTAGACGATCTTCTCGCACTCGGCTGCCGGCTTCAGGTAGACGTGGTCCGGCTTGGTGCGGTGGATGGTCCAGGGCGGGTTGCGGATGCCGAGCTTCGGCAGCAGCCATTGCTCGATGCCGGTCATCAGCGTGGCCGTGGTGCGGCCCTTCTTGAACCACTGCTTGAAGTTCTTGGCCTGCAGCAGTTCCTTGTGCAGCCAGCTCTGCTCGAAGGCAGCCGGGTAGGCGGTCAGTTCGTCGCCCTGACGGCCGGCTTGCAGCGCGTCATAGGCGGCTTCAGCAGCCATCATGCCAGTCTTGATTGCGGCGTGGCTGCCCTTGATGCGCGAGGCGTTCAGGTAGCCAGCGTCGCAGCCGACCAGCGCGCCGCCCGGGAATACGGTCTTGGGCAGCGACAGCAGGCCGCCTGCGGTAATCGCGCGCGCGCCGTAGGACAGGCGCTTGCCGCCTTCGAAGAACGTACGGATCTCCGGATGGGTCTTGAAGCGCTGGAATTCCTCGAACGGCGAGAGCCACGGGTTGGTGTAGTCCAGGCCGACGACAAAGCCTACCGCGACCTTGTTGTCTTCCATGTGGTACAGGAACGAGCCGCCGTAGGTAGCCGGATCCAGCGGCCAGCCGGCCGTGTGAACGACCAGGCCGGGCTTGTGCTTGGCTGGGTCGATTTCCCACAGTTCCTTGATGCCGATACCGTAGCTCTGCGGGTCCTTGCCGGCGTCGAGCTTGAACTTCGCGATCAGCTGCTTGCCCAGGTGGCCGCGCGCGCCTTCGGCGAAGATCGTGTACTTGGCATGCAGTTCCATGCCGAGCTGGAAGTTGTCGGTGGGCTCGCCTTCCTTGCCGATGCCCATGTTGCCGGTGGCCACGCCCTTGACCGAGCCGTCTTCGTTGTAGAGCACTTCAGCGGCGGGGAAGCCGGGGAAGATTTCCACGCCCAGCGCTTCGGCCTGCTGGCCCAGCCAGCGCGTGACGTTGGACAGGCTGACGATGTAGTTGCCGTGGTTGTGGAAGCATTCCGGCAGCAGCGCGTTCGGGGTGCCCTTGGAGCCGGACTCGTTGAGGAACAGGAAGCGGTCCTCGGTGACGGGCTGGTTCAGCGGCGCGCCCAGTTCCTTCCAGTTCGGGAACAGTTCATTGAGTGCGCGGGGGTCCATGATGGCGCCAGACAGGATGTGCGCGCCGGGCTCCGAGCCCTTTTCGAGCACGCAGACGTTGACGTCGTTGCCCTTCTCCTGTGCCAGTTGCTTGAGGCGGATGGCCGTGGCCAGGCCGGCAGGACCGCCGCCGACGATGACCACATCGTATTCCATGGCCTCACGTGGCCCGAACTGCTCCAGGAGCTGCTGCTGATCCATTGTCTCTAACCCTCTGTTTCTTGGCGCCTTGCCTGCAATTGTGGGAAATGCTTGTTTGTTCGTAGCGAACCGGCCTGCGCGCAAAGGGCGCCAGGATGCGCCGTTCCGCGCGTTTTCCCTCTTTCCCTTTACTAGCCAAGTTCTTAGAATCTCCGGCATTGTCCGGGACTCGTCACCCTCAGGCAAGATTTTTTTTGGAACGGTCGTTCTTTTTTTGGTATCCTGCCTTTCGAATCACGTTGGGCAGGGTACGCCACATGGTCAGCGGGCACACAGAGGCAAATATGGGTTTGTCGATCAATCTGGAGGGCAAGGTCGCGCTGGTGACCGGTGCCTCGAGCGGGCTGGGCTCGCGTTTTGCAACCGTTCTCGCCGCCGCCGGCGCCAAGGTGGTACTGGCCTCGCGCCGCACCGAGCGTCTCAAGGACTTGCGCGCGTCGATCGAGGCCGATGGCGGCAGCGCCCATGTGGTGCGCCTCGACGTGACCGACCAGGCCAGTATCCGCTCGGCCGTCGCGCACGCGGAAACCGAGGCGGGTTCCATCGACATCCTCGTCAATAATTCGGGCGTCTCCACGACGCAACGGTTGACCGACGTCACCACGGAAGACTTCGATTTTGTCTTCGACACCAATACGCGCGGCGCCTTCTTCGTCGCGCAGGAAGTGGCCAAGCGCATGATCGCGCGTGCGAAGGGTGCCGAGAAGAACGGCAACCCGCTGCCGCAGGCGCGCATCATCAATGTCGCGTCGGTGGCGGGCCTGAAGGTGCTGTCGCAAATCGGCGTCTACTGCATGAGCAAGGCCGCGGTGGTTCACATGACCAAAGCTATGGCGCTCGAATGGGCGCGCCACGGCATCAACGTCAATGCGATCTGCCCCGGCTATATCGACACCGACATCAACCACCATCACTGGGATACCGACGCCGGCCAGAAGCTGATCCAGATGCTGCCGCGCAAGCGTCTGGGCAGGCCGGAAGACCTGGACGGCCTCATGCTTCTGCTGTCTTCGGACCAGTCGCAATTCATCAACGGTGCTGTGATCACCGCCGACGACGGCATGGTCTGATCTCCCTGAGAGGGAGGTAACCGCACCGCGCCGCCACACCGCTGCCCAGGGCCAAAAGCCGGTGGGCAGCGCTTTTTCATGGATCGTTCCAGGGCTTTATCCGGTCCCCTTGGGCGATATTCGAGCGCGGCTTCCACTCAGGTAATCATAAAACCCGATACAGGGCGGCCCAGTCTTGGCATAATCCGCCATGTTTTCTGATTAAGTCTTTACATACAAAATAAGCTGCGGTGGTCGATCAGCCTGATCCGCCCGAGCAGCCCGGACCGGAGGCCGGGGAGATGGAGCAACAAGAGCAGGCACGGCGCGACGCCGTGCCGCAACACGTCGTCGACTCCGCGGTGATCCCGCAGGCGGCAGACGAGGCGCAAGACGCCGATTTCCGGGTTTCACCCCGCGTCGAGGACTGGATCGGCGTGATCGTGATGGTGCTGCTGGTCTGCATCACCTTCGCCAACGTGGTGGTCCGCTACTTCACCGACGAGTCATTCGCCTGGACCGAGGAATTCTCGGTGTTCCTGATGATCGTGCTCGCACTCGTCGCCGGCAGCGCGGCCGTGGCGCGCGACCGCAATATCCGCATCGAATTCTTCTTCGAGCGTGGCAGCCAGGCGCGTCAGAAACGGCTGGCCATCCTGTCGGCGCTGGCCGTCGCGGTGATGTTTATCGCGCTGGCGGTATTGGGCGCCCGCATTACCTGGGATGAATACACCTTTGGCGAAACGTCCCCAGGTATCGGCGTGCCGAGCTGGTGGTACTCGATCTGGTTGCCCGTATTGTCGGCCTCCATCGCGCTGCGCGCGTTCGGGCTGATGGCGCGCAACGTGCGCGCGCTCAAGGCGCTGCATGCCGCACGCAACGAACAAGCGGGGCGCAAGCCATGACACTTGTCGCCATCATCCTGTTCGTGGTCTTTATCGGCCTGATGCTGCTGGGCGTGCCCATCGGGGTATCGCTGGGTCTTGGGGGGCTGGTCGCCATCGGGCTGTCGAACCTCGATACCCAGATGTTCGGCCTGCTGGCCGTGCCGCAGAACTTCTACGCGGGCCTGGCCAAGTATCCGCTGCTGGCCATTCCGATGTTCGTGCTGGTCGGCTCGATCTTCGATCGTTCTGGCGTAGCGCAGCGGCTGGTGACGTTCGCGATCGCCATCGTCGGCCGTGGCCCGGGCATGCTGCCGCTGGTGGCCATCCTGGTGGCCATGTTCCTCGGCGGCATTTCGGGCTCCGGCCCCGCCAACGCGGCGGCCGTCGGCGGCGTGATGATCGCGGCGATGTCGCGGGCCGGCTATCCGGGCTCGTACAGCGCGGCGGTGGTCGGCGCTGCTGCGGCGACGGACATCCTGATTCCGCCGTCGGTGGCCTTCATCATCTACAGCGTGCTGGTGCCGGGCGCTTCGGTGCCGGCGCTGTTCGCGGCCGGCATGATCCCGGGCGTGCTGGCCGGCGTCGCGCTGATCGTGCCGGCGGTATGGCTGGCCCGCAAGCACAACATGGGCGCCATCGAAGCCGCGCTGCCGCGCCCGCCGTTCTGGAAGAGCCTGCGCGAGGCTGCGTGGGGTCTGGTGGCGCCGTTCCTGATCCTGGGCGGCATGCGTGCCGGCTGGTTCACGCCGACCGAAGCCGCGGTGGTGGCGGTGGTCTACGGCCTGTTCGTGGGCATGGTGATCTACCGCAGCATCGGCATGAAGGACCTGTTCGTGATCTTCCAGGAGGCGGCGGAGACGTCGGCCGTGATCCTGCTGGTGGTCGCGCTGGCTGGCATCTTCGCGTATGCGCTGTCGACGCTCGGCGTGATCGACCCGCTGGCGAATGCCATCGCCAATTCCGGTCTCGGCGAATACGGTGTGCTGGCGCTGATCGTGCTGCTGCTGATGACGGTGGGCATGTTCCTGGACGGCATTTCGATTTTCCTGATCTTCGTGCCGCTGTTGCTGCCGATCGCCAACGCATTCCACTGGAACCCGGTGTGGTTCGGCGTGGTGCTCACACTGAAGGTGGCGCTGGGCCAGTTCACGCCGCCGCTCGCCGTGAACCTGATGGTGTCGTGCCGGATTGCCCGCGTGCGCATGGAAGAGACGGTGCCCTGGGTGGTCTGGATGCTGCTCGCGATGTTCATCGCCATGCTGATGGTGCTGGCCTACCCGCCGCTGGCGACGTGGTTGCCGGACTATCTGGGCTATTGATGCCCGCTACAAACCAAACAACAAGCTACAAGCAACGATTCCCAAGAGGAGAGACCTGATGAAACGCCGTGCCCTGATGCTGTCGATCGCTGCCACGATCGCCGCTTCCGCCTTTGCGCCCGCCGCCACCATGGCCCAGACCTACAAGCCCGAGTACAAGATGTCGCTGGTGCTCGGCCCGGCCTTCCCGTGGGGCAAGGGCGGCGAGATCTGGGCCGACCTGGTCAAGCAGCGCACCAACGGCCGCATCAACATCAAGCTGTACCCGGGCACCTCGCTGGTGGCCGGCGACCAGACGCGCGAGTTCTCGGCGATCCGCCAGGGCGTGATCGACATGGCCGTGGGCTCGACCATCAACTGGTCGCCGCAGGTCAAGGAACTGAACCTGTTCTCGCTGCCGTTCCTGATGCCCGACTACAAGGCGCTGGATTCGCTGACGCAGGGCGAAGTCGGCAAGCAGATCTTCACGACGCTGGAAAAGGCCGGCGTGGTGCCGCTGGCATGGGGCGAAAACGGTTTCCGCGAAGTCTCGAACTCGAAGAGGGAAATCCACAAGCCGGAAGATCTCAAAGGCATGAAGCTGCGCGTGGTGGGCTCGCCGCTGTACATCGAGACCTTCAATGCGCTGGGTGCCAACCCGACCCAGATGAGCTGGGCCGATGCGCAGCCGGCCATGGCCTCGGGTGCCGTGGATGGTCAGGAGAACCCGCAGTCGGTGTTCGCTGCGGCCAAGCTGTACACGGTGGGCCAGAAGTTCGTGACGACCTGGGGCTACGTGGCTGATCCGCTGATCTTTGTGGTCAACAAGCAGATCTGGGAAAGCTGGACGCCGGCTGACCGCGAGATCGTCAAGCAGGCCGCCATCGACGCCGGCAAGCAGGAAATCGCGCTGGCCCGCAAGGGCCTGGCCGAGCCGGGCGCGCCGGCCTGGAAGGACATGGAGACTCACGGCGTCAAGGTCACGCACCTGACGCCGGCCGAGCATGATGCCTTCCGCAAGGCGACCGCCAAGGTCTACGACAAGTGGAAGAAGCAGATTGGCGCGGACCTGGTGACCAAGGCGGAAGCCTCGATCGCCAAGCGCTAAATCATCAGGCAGGCCCGTCGGTATCGGCGGGCCTGTTGCATTGGAGATCGTGATGAAGCACGTCTACACGGCGGTCCTGCCGATTCGCTGGGGCGACATGGACGCGATGGGCCATGTCAACAACACCGTCTATTTCCAGTACCTGGAGCAGGCGCGCATTGAATGGTTTGCATCGCTCGGGCGCGGTGGCAAGGATCCGAAGGGGCAGGGGCCGGTCATCATCAATGCCCATATGACGTTCCTGAAGCAGTTGCGCTATCCGGGCACGATCGAATGCCGGCTCTATGCCGGACAGCTTGGCCGCACGAGCTTCGAGACGCGCATGGAGATCGTGCGCGCGGATATGCCCGATGTGGTGTGGGCCGAGGGCGGGGCGAAGGTGGTGTGGTGCGATTACTCGATCGAGAAGTCGGTGCCGGTGCCGCCGGAGATCAGGGCGATCATCGAAGGGTAAGCGCCGATACCGCTGGTTTTCTCCCCTCTCCCATTTATGGGAGAGGGGCGGGGGAGAGGGCAGGCATTTATGACGAAGTGACCCCCGTCGGAATTGCAAGCGCCGGCCCTCTCCCCCAACCCCTCTCCCGCAAGCGGGAGAGGGGAGCACACCATCAGCCTGTCGAGGCTCTCAGTGGTTCACCAACCGCTGCACCAGATCCACCGACGTACTCGCCCCATATTTCTTCATCAGCCGCGCCCGATAGATATCGACGGTGCGCGGACTGATCGCCAGCAGCTTGCCGATCTGCTTGCTGGTCTTCCCTTCCACGAGCTGCGCCGCGATATCGCGCTCGCGTGCCGTGAGTTCCGCCGTGACCTGGCGCTTCTGGGACAGGTCCTCGAACGTCCAGATGCCCGCGCCGAGCGGCTGCGAGCGGTCCAGCGAGCGACCGGTGACGTGGCACCAGAACAGTTCCCCGCTGGCGCGCTTCATGATCCGTTCGTCCGAGTACATACCGCGCTTGTTCATGATCGGTACGATGCGTGCGCCGGTGCGCTCGAACTCGTCAGCGGTGGGGTAGAGTACCTGGAAAGATTCGCCGATCAGCGCCTGTCGCGTGGTCCCGAAGATCCGGCAGACCTCGTCGTTGCAGTCTTCGATCTTGCGCTCGCGGGACAGCACCAGCCCCACGGGGGCGAGCTGGAAAGCGGTCTGGTAATCGATGGCGGGCATCTACTTATGTATTTTTACGTAATGGCGTAGGCGGCGCGCCTTGCGTATCCTTTCGGTCGGACGAGAGCGCGGCAGCCGCCGCTGATTGTACCGTTACAATTTCCTTGCGTCGTCCGCCGCACACCCCGGCGGCGGAATCGGCGACAGGGGACTACCAAGGAAGGAGCGAACCATGAACAAGGTCTACGCCAGCGCCGCCGAGGCGCTTGCAGGCGTCGTCCGCGACGGCCAGACGATCGCCGTGGGCGGTTTCGGCCTGTGCGGCATTCCCGAGGCGCTGATTGCCGCGCTGCGCGACACCGGCGTCAAGCAGCTCACCTGCATCTCCAACAACGCCGGCGTGGATGGCTTCGGTCTGGGCCAGTTGCTGGCCACGCGCCAGATCAAGAAAATGATCTCGTCCTACGTGGGCGAGAACAAGGAATTCGAGCGCCAGTACCTGGCCGGCGAACTCGAACTGGAATTCACGCCGCAGGGCACGCTGGCCGAGAAGCTGCGCGCCGGCGGCTCGGGCATCCCGGCGTTCTTCACCAAGACCGGCGTGGGCACCATCGTGGCCGACGGCAAGGAAATCCGCGAATTCGACGGCGAAAAGTACGTGATGGAGCGTTCGCTGACCGCTGATGTGGCGCTGGTCAAGGCCTGGAAGGCCGACAAGGCCGGCAACCTGGTGTTCCGCCGCACCGCGCGCAACTTCAACCCGATGTGCGCCATGGCGGGTAAGTTCACCGTGGCCGAGGTCGAGCAAATCGTCGAAACCGGCGAGCTGGACCCGGATGAGATCCACCTGGCCGGCATCTTCGTCAAGCGCCTGGTGCTCAACACGACCCCCGAAAAACGCATCGAGCAGCGCACCGTGCGTGCCGCCAAGTAAGAGGGAGACACATCATGGCATGGACACGTGACGAAATGGCCGCGCGCGCCGCGGCGGAGCTGCAGGACGGCTTTTATGTGAACCTGGGCATCGGCCTGCCGACGCTGGTGGCCAACTGGGTGCCGGAAGGCATGGAAGTGTGGCTGCAGTCGGAAAACGGCCTGCTCGGTATCGGCCCGTTCCCGACCGAGGACGAAGTGGACGCCGACATGATCAATGCCGGCAAGCAGACCGTGACGACGCTGCCGGGTTCGTCGATCTTCTCGTCGGCCGATTCCTTCGCGATGATCCGCGGTGGCCATATCAACCTGGCTATCCTCGGTGCGATGCAGGTCAGCGAGAAGGGCGACCTCGCCAACTGGATGATCCCGGGCAAGATGGTCAAGGGCATGGGCGGCGCGATGGACCTGGTCGCCGGCGTGGGCCGCGTGGTGGTGCTGATGGAACACACCGCCAAGAAGAAGGACGGCACCGAGGACATCAAGATCCTGAAGGACTGCAACCTGCCGCTGACCGGTGTGGGCGTGGTCAACCGCATCATCACCGACCTCGGTGTGATCGACGTGACCTCGGACGGCCTGAAGCTCGTGGAAACCGCCCCGGGCGTGAGCCGCGAGGAAATCCAGAGCAAGACCGGCGCGACGCTGCTGTAAGTGCTGCAGGTCTGGATGTAAAAAGCCCCGCTGTGAAGCGGGGCTTTTTCGTTCTTGCGGAGCGGATCTTACTGGGCGACCCAGCCGCCGTCCATGTTCCAGATCGCGCCGCGCACCTGGCGCGCCGCCTCGGACGACAGGAAGACCGCCAGCGCGCCGAGTTCCTCGGGCGTGACAAACTGGCCCGACGGCTGTTTCTCGATCACGAGCTCGCGCTTGGCCTGCTCGACCGGAATGCCTTCCTTCTGCGCGCGCGCATCGACCTGCTTCTGCACCAGCGGCGTCAGCACCCAGCCCGGGCAGATCGCGTTGGCGGTGACGCCGGTCTGCGCGGTTTCCAGTGCGGTGACCTTGGTCAGGCCGACGATGCCATGCTTGGCCGCCACGTAGGCCGACTTCTGCGCCGATGCCACCAGCCCATGGGTCGACGCGACATTGATGATGCGTCCCCAGTTCTTCTGCTTCATGCTGGGCAGCGCCAGGCGCGTGGTGTGGAACGCCGAGGTCAGGTTGATGGCGATGATCGCGTCCCAGCGCTCAGGCGGGAAATCCTCGATATTGGCCACGAACTGGATGCCTGCGTTGTTGACCAGGATGTCGGCGCCGCCGAATTCGGAGTCGGCATAGCGCATCATGTCCTCGATCTCGGAGGACTTGCTCATGTCCGCGCCGTGGTAGCCCACCTTGATGCCCGCGCCGGCCTGCGCGATCTCTTGCTTTGCGGCCTCCACGTCACCAAAGCCATTGGCGATGATGTTGGCGCCCTGCGCGGCCAGTGCCTGCGCGATGCCGAGTCCGATGCCGCTGGTCGAGCCAGTCACCAGTGCCGTCTTGCCTTTGAGCATGTAAGCCTCCGTCGAGATCGAGAGTCGAGAGAATGAGTGGCCGGACGCAGCCGGCCGAACTGCGTCGCCATGGCCGCAATGCTGCGGCTGACGCGGTGGACTAGTGCTGTGGCATTGTAACCGCTGCGGCGTACAATCCTGCTTTGCTCAACCTTCGGCAATGCCCGTGCGGCAGCCGGTTCGTCAGGGAGTTCAGATGTCTGCCAGTCCGCGCCTCGGCTTCGTTCAGTGCATCAGTCCGGCGGGCCTGCACCGCATGGCCTACCACGAATGGGGCGACCCGGCCAATCCGCGCGTGCTGATGTGCGTGCATGGCCTGACGCGCACCGGCCGCGATTTCGATGCGCTGGCCCAGTCGCTGTGCGGCGACTACCGCGTGGTGTGCCCGGACGTGGCTGGCCGCGGGCGCTCGGACTGGTTGCTTGACCCGTCCGGTTACGTGGTGCCGAAGTACGTGGCGGACATGGTCACGCTGATCGCCAGGCTCAACGTCGACAAGGTCGACTGGTTCGGCACGTCGATGGGCGGGCTGATCGGCATGGCGCTGGCGGGCCTGCCCAATTCGCCGGTGCGCAAGCTGCTGCTCAACGATGTGGGTCCGCGTATCACGGCCGCGGCCGTGGAGCGGATCGGCTCGTACGTTGGGCTGCCGGTGCGGTTCAAGACCTTCGAAGAAGGGCTGGCCTACCTGCAGACCATCAGCGCATCATTCGGGCGCCACACGCCGGAGCAATGGCGCGAGCTCAATGCTGCGATCCTCAAGCCCGTGCAGGGTACGCAGGGGCTGGAATGGGGTTTGCATTACGATCCGGCGCTGGCCGTGCCATTCCGCGGCGCCACGCCGGAGCAGCTCGCCGCAGGCGAGGCCACGATGTGGCAACTGTTCGAGGCCATTGAAGCGCCGGTGCTGGTCGTTCGCGGTGCGCAGTCGGACCTGCTGTTGCGCGATACCGTGGCCGACATGGTCGCCCGCGGCAAGCATGTCAGTTCGGTGGAGATCCCCGATGTGGGGCATGCACCGACTTTTGTCGATCCGGCGCAGATTGCCGTGGCGCGCCAGTACTTTCTCGGAAGCGCCTGAGGCGGGCCGGGCCGGATCGTTCGTATCAACCTGAAATCGTTTTAACTAGTCATGAGCAGCAATGAACTGAAGCGCGCCCACGTGGGTGCACGCCTGTCGGAATACGCGGTGTACAACGGTGTGGTCTACCTGGCCGGGCAAGTGCCGGAAGTGGACCCGAAGGCCGACATCAGCGGCCAGACCCGCGAGGTGCTGGGCCATATCGACCGGCTGCTCGCCGAAGCGGGCAGCGACAAGACGCGCATCCTGTCGTGCCAGATCTTCCTGACCGATATCGGCCTGATTGGCAAGATGAACGAGGTGTGGGACGCGTGGGTGCCGCAGGGCAATACGCCGCCGCGCGCCACCGTCGAAGCCAGGCTGGCCAATCCCGACTACCTGATCGAAGTGGTGGTGACCGCTGCGCTCAACTGAAGATGGCGTTGTGACATGGTGACCCTATGGTGACGTCCACCGACCTGGCCGGCCAGGTTGCCGGCGTCCCGGACGCCGACATGGTCGAGCGCGCGCTCGCGTACGTGCGGGAGCAGGCGGGCGCCGCTGTGCTGCCCACTGGTGAGCCGGTGCTGTCGCATGCGGAAGGGATGCTGCGCATCCTTGACGGCTTGCGCGTGGATGATGCCGCGCGCGCCGCGTGCTGCCTGTTCCCGCTGGCCGAATTCGCGCCCGCCGTAGAGCCGGAAATCGAGGCGCGCTTTGGCGAAGATGTATGCCGGATGGTGAAGGGCGTGCGGCAACTGCTGCGCATCGGCGCCATTGCCGGCGGCCACGACGCGCAGGAAGCATCGCGCAACGTGGCGCAAGCCCGGCACGAGCAGGTCGAAGCGCTGCGCAAGATGCTGCTGGCGTTCGCGCAAGATATCCGCGTGGTGCTGGTGCGCCTGGCTTCGCGACTGCAGTCGCTGCGCTGGCTTGCGCAGAACAAGCGCGAGCCGCTGCCCGGCATCGCGCGGGAAACGCTCGACATCTACGCGCCACTCGCTAACCGCCTCGGCATCTGGCAGATGAAGTGGGAGCTCGAGGATCTGGCCTTCCGTTTCGAGCAGCCCGATACCTACAAGCGGATCGCTAAGCTGCTCGATGAAAAGCGCATCGAGCGCGAGGGCTACATCGCCAGCGCCATCGCGCGACTGCAATCGGAACTGGCCGATGCCGGCATCCGTGCCGAGGTGAGCGGGCGGCCCAAGCACATCTACAGCATCTGGAAGAAGATGCGCGGCAAGGAACTCGATTTTGCCGACCTGTATGACGTGCGCGCGTTCCGCGTGATCGTCGACGATATCAAGGACTGTTATACGGTCCTCGGCATCGTGCACCATATCTGGCAGCCGATTCCGCGCGAATTTGACGACTACATCTCGCGGCCCAAATCGAACGGCTACAAGTCGCTGCATACGGTGGTGATCGGCGACGACGGGCGCGCTTTCGAGGTGCAGATCCGCACGCACGAGATGCACCACTTTGCCGAGTACGGCGTGGCGGCGCACTGGCGCTACAAGGAAGCGGGCAGCAGGGGCTACAGCGGGCAGTTCGCGGCAAGCGACAGCTACGACGAGAAGATCGCGTGGCTGCGGCAGTTGCTTGCGTGGAAGGATGACGCCGACCACAGCGTGGCGCATGACGAGTCGCCTTCGCCGTGGGAGCAGCTCAAGCATGCGGCGATCGACGACCACATCTATGTGCTGACGCCGCAGGCACGCGTGATCGCGCTGCCGCAGGGTGCCACGCCGCTCGACTTCGCGTATTACCTGCACAGTGATCTTGGTCACCGCTGCCGCGGCGCGCGCGTCGACGGCACCATGGTGCCGCTGAATACGCCGCTGAAGAACGGTCAGACCGTCGAGATCATCGCCGTGAAACAGGGTGGGCCGTCGCGCGACTGGCTCAACATCGAACTCGGCTACCTGGCAAGCAGCCGCGCGCGCGCCAAGGTGCGGGCGTGGTTCAACGCGCTGGATTCGCAGGAGACCATCGCGCAAGGCCGCGTGCTGATCGACAAGACGCTGCAGCGCGAAGGCAAGACCGCCGTCAAGCTCGAAGACCTGGCCACGCGGCTTGGCTTCAAGTCGCCGGACGACCTCTTTGCCGCGGTGGCGAAGGAAGAGTTCAGCCTGCGGCATGTCGAGCAAGCCCTGCGGCACCCCGAGGGCGAGGTGCAGGCGCCGTTCAGCGAGGAAGACGCCGTCACCAAGAAGAGCCGCGCTACCAGCGTGGCGCGAGGCGCCAAATCCGGCGTGCTCGTGGTCGGTGTGGATTCGCTGATGACGCAGATGTCGCGCTGCTGCAAGCCGGCGCCGCCCGACGAAATTGTGGGCTTCGTCACGCGCGGGCGCGGCGTGTCGATCCATCGGCGCAACTGCCACACGTTCCAGCAACTCTCGGCGCGCGCACCCGAGCGCGTGATCCAGACCGAGTGGGGCAAGAAGAGCGATGCGGTGTATCCGGTCGACATCCATGTCGAGGCCATCGACCGCCAGGGGCTGCTGCGCGATATCTCCGAAGTGCTCTCGCGCGAGAAGATCAATGTCACGGGCGTGAAGACGCTGTCGAGCAAGGGTGTGGCGCGCATGCAGTTCACGGCCGAGGTCTCGGAGGCCACGCAACTGCAGCGCGCGCTGTCGATCATCGAAGATGTGCAGGGGGTATTGCAAGCACGAAGAAAGTGAGGCTATAATTGCTGCTTCGCTAGGCTCGTAGCTCAGCTGGTTAGAGCACCACCTTGACATGGTGGGGGTCGTTGGTTCGAGTCCAATCGAGCCTACCAACGAATTGCAGTAAAGCAGTAAAAGAAGCAGTACAACAATACAGTGCGGCAAGTCCGATTCAATCTCACAAGGAACGGAAGGGCATTATGTTCATGACACCGCGAACTACTACCGCTGGTATGCGACAGTAGTCGAGGTGCGCCTCCGTCCCGATTGAATCGGGTTTGACAAAGAGAAACGCGGCCTTGGCCGCGTTTTTTTTCGTCTGTCGCCTGCCAGCTGCCTGATAAGCTTGCCGCCTGCCGTGCGCAAGCACCAAGAACGTTGTCGGTACGCCGCCTGTTTCGGGGTGGGCCGGTGCTACAAAAGATGCAGTTTGATCCGCCCGCCGAGCGCCAGGCGCCGGGGCGGAATCCTGGAGAGTCGAAATGATCGCAATCACGCTGCCGGATGGGTCCCGTCGCGAGTTTCCCGGCCCGGTGACGGTCGCCGAAGTGGCGCAAAGCATCGGCACTGGCCTGGCCAAGGCCGCGCTGGCTGGCAAGGTGGATGGCAACCTGGTCGACACGAGCTACTCCATCGATCGCGATGTGGCACTGGCCATCATCACGGACAAGGATGCCGACGGCGTCGACGTCATTCGTCACTCCACGGCCCACTTGCTGGCGTATGCGGTCAAGGAACTGTACCCGGACGCGCAGGTGACGATCGGCCCGGTGATCGAAAACGGCTTCTACTACGACTTCGCCTACAAGCGTCCCTTCACGCCGGAAGACCTGGCCGCCATCGAGAAGAAGATGACGGAGCTCTCCCGCAAGGACGAGAAGGTCACGCGCGAGGTCTGGAACCGCGACGAGGCGGTGGCGCTGTTCGAGTCGATGGGTGAAAAGTACAAGGCCGAGATCATCGCCTCGATTCCGGCGGACCAGGAGATCGGCCTGTACCGCGAAGGCAAGTTCGTCGACTTGTGCCGTGGCCCGCACGTACCGTCTACGGGCAAGCTCAAGGTCTTCAAGCTCATGAAGGTGGCCGGCGCCTACTGGCGCGGCGATGCCAACAACGAGATGCTCCAGCGCATCTATGGCACGGCCTGGGCCAAGAAGGAAGACCAGGAAGCCTACCTGCACATGCTTGAAGAGGCCGAGAAGCGCGACCACCGTAAGCTTGGCAAGTCGCTCGACCTGTTCCACCTGCAGGAAGAGGCGCCGGGCATGGTGTTCTGGCACCCGAAGGGCTGGCAGGTATGGCAGGCCGTCGAGCAGTACATGCGCGGCCGCCTGACGGTTGCCGGCTATGACGAAGTGCGCACGCCGCAGGTGATGGACCGTTCGCTGTGGGAGAAGTCCGGCCACTGGCAGAACTACAAGGAAAACATGTTCGTCACGGAGTCGGAGAAGCGCGACTACGCGATCAAGCCGATGAACTGCCCGGGCCATGTGCAGATCTTCAACCATGGCCTGCGTTCCTACCGTGACCTGCCGCTGCGCCTGGCCGAGTTTGGCGCCTGCCATCGCAACGAGCCCTCAGGCGCGCTGCACGGGCTGATGCGCGTGCGTGGTTTTGTGCAGGATGATGCGCATATCTTCTGCACGGAAGAGCAGATCGTTGCCGAGGCGAAGGCCTTCAACGAACTGGCGTTCTCGGTCTATGACGACTTCGGCTTCAAGGATGTGGCGGTGAAGCTGTCGCTGCGTCCGGCGCAGCGCGCTGGCTCGGACGAGGTTTGGGATCACGCCGAAGAAGGCCTGCGCCTGGCGCTGCGCGCCTGCGGCGTGGACTGGGAAGAACTGCCGGGCGAGGGCGCATTCTATGGTCCGAAGGTCGAATACCACATCAAGGATGCCATCGGCCGCTCGTGGCAGTGCGGCACGCTGCAGCTCGATCTGGTGCTGCCGGAACGGCTGGGTGCCGAATACGTGGCCGAGGACAACTCGCGCAAGCGCCCCGTAATGCTGCACCGGGCAATTCTCGGTTCGTTCGAGCGTTTCCTCGGCATCCTGCTCGAAAACCACGCAGGTGCACTGCCCGCCTGGCTGGCCCCGGAGCAGGTGGTTGTCATGAATATCGCGGAATCGCAGGCTGAATATGCCGAAAACGTCGTGCAATCGCTGCTAAAACAAGGGTTTAGGGCGAAGGCCGATTTGCGTAACGAGAAAATTACGTATAAAATCCGCGAGCATTCGCTTCAGAAGATCCCCTACCTGCTGGTGGTGGGCGACAAGGAGCGGGATGCCAATCAAGTGGCCGTGCGTGCCCGTGGCAACGTGGATCTGGGTGTGATGCCCGTCTCCGCGTTCGTGGAGCGTCTGCAACAGGACGTCACCCACAAAGCCTGATGGGTCGGAAGCACGGCTTGTTTTTTTGTCTTCTTGAGGTAACGCAACATCGCTACGGACAAAGGTCATCGCATCAACCGGGAGATCAGTGCGCCTGAGCTGCGCCTGGTAGGGGTTGATAACGAGCAGCTCGGCATCGTCAAGTTCATGGACGCACTGCGGCTGGCTGAGGACAAGGACTTGGACCTGGTGGAGATCGCCCCGAACGCGACTCCGCCTGTCGCCCGGATCATGGATTACGGGAAGTTCAAGTACGAGGAAGCCAAGCGCGCGCACGAGGCGAAGCTGAAGCAGAAAATCATCCAGGTCAAGGAAGTGAAGTTCCGCCCTGGCACGGATGATGGCGACTACAACGTCAAGCTGCGCAACCTGAAGCGCTTCCTGGAAGATGGCGACAAGACCAAGATCACGCTGCGCTTCCGCGGCCGTGAGATGGCGCACCAGGAAATCGGCGTGCGTGTGCTCGAACGCCTGAAGGCGGACCTGGAGGAAATCGGCCAGGTCGAGCAGATGCCGAAGATGGAAGGGCGCCAGATGGTGATGGTGATCGCCCCCAAGAAGAAGAAGTAATTTTTGCGCGATGCGGCGGCCGGGATGCCGAGGCATTCCGGCGTTGTGTCGCGTGGAAGTAGCGCGGAACCCTTGTGGCGCCGTGCAACAACAAGTGGATGCGGGTCTTGCAAGCGTCGGCGACAGCCGTCCACCTGCATGCATGTCATAGAGCTGGAGTTTTTCATGCCGAAGATGAAGACGAAGAAAAGCGCCTCCAAGCGCTTTACTGCCCGTCCGAATGGCTCGTTCAAGCGTGGCCAGGCCTTCAAGCGTCACATCCTGACCAAGAAGACCACCAAGAACAAGCGTCACCTGCGCGGTACTCAGGACGTCCATGAGACGAACCTGAAGTCGGTGCGGGCGATGATGCCTTACGCATAACCCTTACGAAAACGAAAGGAGAATTACATGCCTCGAGTAAAGCGTGGGGTCACTGCACGGGCCCGTCACAAGAAAGTCATCGACGCTGCCAAGGGTTACCGCGGCCGTCGCAATAATGTCTACCGTATCGCCAAGCAGGCGGTCATGCGTGCTGGCCAGTACGCGTACCGCGATCGCCGCAACAAGAAGCGCGTGTTCCGCGCTCTCTGGATTGCGCGTATCAATGCCGCGACGCGTGAGCATGGCATGACCTACAGCGTGTTCATGAACGGTCTGAAGAAGGCCTCGATTGAACTGGACCGCAAGGTGCTGTCGGACATGGCTATTCACGACAAGCCTGCCTTTGCCGCCATCGTCAACCAGGTGAAAGCCACCGTTGCCTGATGCCGGCTGCGGCAACCCGTAGGGGTTGCCGGGCAAGCACCGACCGCAAGGTCTGCTGAAACGGGGCTCTCACGGGGCCCCGTTTTCATTTTCGAATGCCGCTTCGGCGATTGCTTAGCAGTCATCACCGCGGGCAGTGCCGAAACGCCATTCGAAACGAACACCAACCCACGCCGCGACGGCTGCATCGTCACGGCGCCAAGCTATTTCCACGACCGCCATGTCTCAGGATCTGGATCAAATCGTCGCCGACGCCCAGGCCGCTTTCGCCGCCGCCAACGACAACGCCACGCTGGAAAACGAGAAGGCCAGGTTCCTCGGCAAGACCGGCGCGCTGACCGAACTGCTCAAGGGCCTCGGCAAGCTCGACCCGGAAACGCGCAAGGCTGAAGGCGCGCGCATCAACCAAGTCAAGCAGCAAGTCGAAGCCGCGCTTACGGCGCGCCGCCAGGCACTGGCCGATGCGCTGATGAATGCGCGCCTGTCCGCCGAAGCCATCGACGTGACCCTGCCGGGCCGCGCAGTCAGCCGCGGCAGCCTGCACCCGGTCATGCGCACGTGGGAACGCGTGGAACAGATCTTCGGCTCGATCGGCTTCGATGTGGCCGATGGCCCCGAGATCGAAACGGACTGGATGAACTTCACCGCGCTGAACAACCCGGACAATCATCCGGCGCGTTCGATGCAGGACACGTTCTATATCGACGGCCGCGACAGCGACGACAAGCTCCTGCTGCTGCGCACGCACACCAGCCCGATGCAGGTGCGCTACGCGAAGATGCACGTCGAGAAGTACGCCGGCAAAGCCATGCCGCCGATCAAGGTGATCTGCCCCGGCCGCACGTACCGCGTCGACAGCGACGCCACGCACTCGCCGATGTTCAACCAGGTCGAAGGCCTGTGGATCGGCGAGGACGTGAGCTTTGCCGACCTGAAGGGCGTGTACACCGACTTCCTGCGCAAGTTCTTCGAGCGCGACGATATCCAGGTGCGTTTCCGCCCGTCGTACTTCCCGTTCACGGAACCATCGGCCGAGATCGACATGGCGTTCGGCAACGGCAAGTGGCTGGAGATCTCCGGGTCCGGCCAGGTGCACCCGAACGTGCTGCGCAATATGGGCCTGGACCCGGAGCGCTACATCGGCTTCGCGTTCGGCTCGGGCCTCGAGCGCCTGACGATGCTGCGCTATGGCATCCACGACCTGCGCCTGTTCTTCGAAGGCGACGTGCGTTTCCTGCGCCAGTTCGCCTGACGCGCCGCGCCCAGCCCTTCGTCAAAGACATCACAGAATACTTACCGGATCAGAAGCGCCATGCAATTCTCGGAATCCTGGCTTCGCACCTTCGCCAACCCTGAAAAGATCTCCACCGACGCGCTGTCGCACAGCCTGACCATGGCCGGGCTCGAAGTGGAAGAGGTCGGCCCGGTCGCGCCGCCGTTCGACAAGATCGTGGTCGCACACGTGCTGTCGACCGAGCGCCATCCCAATGCAGACCGCCTCAACGTGTGCCAGGTCGATGCCGGCACCGGCGAGACGCTGCAGATCGTTTGCGGCGCGCCCAACGTCAAGCCCGGCATCAAGGTGCCGTGCGCATTGGTTGGCGCCGTGCTGCCGCCGGCTGAGCCGGATGGCAAGCCGTTCGAAATCAAGGTTGGCAAGCTGCGCGGCGTGGAGAGCTACGGCATGCTGTGCTCGGCGCGCGAGCTGAAGCTGTCGGAAGACCATGGCGGCCTGCTGGTGCTGCCGGAAGATGCGCCTGTCGGCCAGAACATCCGCGAATACCTGGATCTCGACGATCAGGTCTTCATCATCAAGCTGACGCCGAACAAGGCTGACTGCCTGTCGATCCACGGCGTGGCGCGTGAAGTGTCGGCCCTGACTGGCGCCGCGCTGACGCTGCCGGACATGAAGCCCGTGGCGGTCACCATTGACGACAAGCTGCCGGTAAAGGTGTCGGCGCCCGACCTGTGCGGCCGCTTCTCGGGCCGTGTGATCCGCGGCGTGAATGCGCGCGCGGCCACGCCGGCCTGGATGGTGCAGCGCCTGGAGCGCTCGGGCCAGCGCAGCATCTCGGCGATGGTGGATATCTCCAACTACGTGATGCTCGAGCTGGGCCGCCCGTCGCACGTGTTCGACCTGGACAAGATCCACGGCGGGCTCGACGTGCGCTGGGGCCGCAAGGGCGAACAGATCAAGCTGCTGAACGGCAACACCATCGAGGTGGACGAGCAGGTCGGCGTGATCGCCGACGACAAGGAGATCGAGAGCCTGGCCGGCATCATGGGCGGCGACAGCACCGCTGTGACGCTGGACACGACTAACATCTATCTGGAAGCTGCGTTCTGGTGGCCATCGGCCATCCAGGGCCGTGCGCGCCGCTACAACTTCTCGACCGATGCGGCGCATCGCTTCGAGCGCGGCGTGGACTATGCGACGACGGTTGAGCATATCGAACGCATCACCGCGCTGATCCTCGAGATCTGCGGTGGTCAGGCCGGTCCGGTTGACGATCACATCGTCAACCTGCCGCAGCGCAAGCCCGTCAGTCTGCGTCTGGCGCGGGCCGAACGTGTGCTCGGCATCGAGCTGTCGTCGGCCGTCGTGGCCGATGTGTTCCAGCGCCTGCAGCTTCCGTTCATGCGCTCGCAAGGTGCCGAAGGCGAAGTGTTCGAGGTCACGCCGCCGAGCTATCGCTTCGACATCGAGATCGAAGAAGACCTGATCGAAGAAGTCGCGCGCATCTACGGCTTCGAGCGCATTGCCGCGCGCCCGCCCGTGGCGGAGAGCGAGATGCGCCCGACCAACGAAGGCCGCCGCTCCACGCACGTAGTGCGCCATGCGCTGGCCGCGCGCGACTATCAGGAAGTCATCAACTTCGCTTTCGTTGAGGAGAAGTGGGAGCGAGACTTCGCCGCCAATGACAACCCGATCCGCCTGTTGAACCCCATCGCGAGCCAGCTTGCGGTAATGCGGTCCTCGCTGATCGGCGGCCTGCTCGACAAGGTGCGCTACAACCTGAACCGCAAGGCTGCACGTGTGCGCCTGTTCGAAGTCGGCCGTGTCTTTCATCGCGATGCCGATGTGAAGGACGGCGGCCTGACGGTGGCCGGCTACCATCAACCGATGATGGCTGCCGGTATCGCCTACGGTCCCGCCTTCGAAGAGCAGTGGGGCATCGCCACGCGCAACGTCGATTTCTTCGACGTGAAGGGCGATGTGGAAGCGCTGTTCCATCCGCGCGTCGCGCGCTTCGAACCGGTCGCACATCCGGCGCTGCACCCGGGCCGCGCAGCGCGCGTGCTGATCGATGGCAAGCCGGTCGGCGTCGTGGGCGAAATGCATCCGCGCTGGCTGCAGGAGTATGAACTGACGCAGGCGCCTGTACTGTTCGAACTCCAGCTCGATGCGCTGCGTGAAGCTGGCCTGCCGAGCTACACCGAGATCTCGAAGTTCCCTGCCGCCGTGCGTGATCTGGCTGTAGTCGTGAAGCAGTCGGTACGCGTGCAGGACATGCTTGACAGCATGCGCGCAGCGCTCGACAAGCAGGACTTTGGCCGCTATTGCCAGAGCCTGGTACTGTTCGACGAGTTCCGTCCGAAGGCTGCTTCGGCCGCCATCGCGGCCGACGAGAAAAGCCTTGCGTTCCGGGTGACCTTGCAAGATACTGGGTCGACCCTGCAGGACGAGACCGTCGACAGCGCGGTGCGCTGCATGGTCGAAGCATTGGGCGAAGCCTTCCAGGCCCGCCTGCGCGGCTGACCACCAGCACGTACCACAGACAGGGCGCCCGGGCAGTGCACCCGGGCGGATCGCCAGACAGAATTCCTTGAGCGATCGACATGAAAGATCGAGACGCGAACTCCATGACCGCAGCAGCTTTGGGCGAGATGAGCGACCGGCAGGCTTCCTCCCGCGACGACTCCATGCCGGAAAACCGCGCCACCGAGGTGCCGACGCTGACCAAGGCCGAACTCGCCGAAATGCTGTTCGACCAGGTGGGCCTCAACAAACGCGAATCGAAGGACATGGTCGAAGCCTTCTTCGACGTCATTCGCGAAGCGCTGGAGCATGGCGATAGCGTCAAGCTCTCCGGCTTCGGCAACTTCCAGTTGCGCGACAAGCCGCAACGCCCCGGCCGCAATCCGAAGACCGGTGAAGTCATTCCCATCACCGCGCGCCGCGTCGTGACATTCCACGCAAGCCAGAAGCTCAAGAGCCTGGTGGAGGAGCGTGCGGGCCTGGACGTACCAGGCTGACCGACCGGCCGGGATCACCCCAACGGCGGATTGCTTGGCACAGCAGGCGTCTGTATGCTTCATGGCGCGCGGATCGACGCGCCAACTCAAACCGACCGGCATGGCCTGACGCCTGTCTACACCACTCATGTCGGACAAATCCAGCGAGCGCATAGCGCTGCCGCCCATTCCCGCCAAGCGTTACTTCACCATCGGTGAAGTCAGCGAACTGTGCGCAGTCAAGCCGCACGTATTGCGCTACTGGGAGCAGGAATTCACCCAGCTCAAGCCGGTCAAGCGCAGGGGCAACCGGCGCTATTACCAGCATCATGAAGTCCTGCTGATCCGTCGCATTCGGGAGCTGCTGTACGAGCAGGGCTTCACGATCAATGGTGCGCGCAATCGGCTGGATGAAGGGCGGCACGCGCATCATCATGCCGCGGCAGAGACAGAAGAAGTGGCTGTGGAGACCACGGCGAAGACGTCGGTGCCGTCGGTGGATATCACCAGTCTTCGAGGTGAACTCGTCGACGTCCAGCACCTGCTCGCACAGCTTCAGCAGATCGTGCGGCGCACATAAATTTCAGCAGCACGGCTGGTCAGCGGGGAAATGCGTCTGCTATAATCTTTTTCTTCGGGGCGTAGCGCAGCCTGGTAGCGTACCTGCATGGGGTGCAGGTGGTCGGAGGTTCAAATCCTCTCGCCCCGACCAGTAAATAGAAGGCCTGACAGGTTTTACCTGTCAGGCCTTTTGTCTATCTTCGGCAGGTTTGTCTAACTTCGCCGCCTTTCTCAGCTCGTGGCGCCATTGTCGATGAGTGAGCCTACGCAGGCTGCGCTTCCACCAATGCCCAGTCGCGTGGCGATCTCACGTGTGCGACCGCAACGCGGTACTCCTCGGCCATCTGCGAGACGGTGATTTACGCAAGGCGCTCATAGTGGCCCATTCACGCGCCCGCGCATTTAATGGATTTTTTCCGGCTCAATCATCGATTAATCGAGCGTCGGGAAAACGCATTTACCATCGCGACGCAAAGGCCCGACGGAAGCGAATCGACACATTGCCGGCCACCACCTCAGCGTGCTCATTGACTATGCGGCACGATCCGCAGGGGAATGGGGTGCGTGTACGAGAATTGGCGCAAACGAGAAAGGAGCGCGCCTGCAACGCAAGTCTCAGCGGGTGAAGACCCCAAGCCCCTCGTGGTCGTAGTACTCGAGCCACACCCGGTCGCTGGCAAACGCTGCGCGCGAGATAGTGCCCGGCGTCGCGTTCTCGTTGTGGAGCGTGAAGGTAAAGACATCGCCGTCCAAGTGGGTCAGCGGCAAGGTGAGGGGCCTGGCACCGAGCGTCATCACGAGCGTGCCGCTTTGCTCGGCGACCTGCAGCGGCCCATAGTAGTCGTTGGCATAGATGCCTGCGTAGGTGGATAGCGCGCGCGCCGGCAACGGGCTGGCCGGCGGCGACTGGCCCACCAGCCGGCCCTCGGGCACAAGCAGCGGCGCAAAGGCCTCGGTGAAGATCGCGCTCCAGTCGCGGCGGAAGGCGCCATACTGGACTAGGTCGAGGAATTGCGCATTCAACGTCTCAGGGATGCCGATTGGGTAGCCGTTGGTCAGGGTGACGATGGCCAGGTTCAGCGGCGGCACTGCGGTAAAGCTGGTGGCCGCGCCCACCGCGAAGGCGCCTGAATGGTTGTAGGAAGTCAGGCCCAGCTCGGTCGTGCCGACGTTGAAGCCATAGCCGTAATATCCCGCCGGGCGGCCATTGACGGGCGGACTGCTTTGCATCTGCTGCTCCAGCGCGGGTGCCAGTGCTGCAGCATCGACGATGCGCTGGCCGGCGTACTCACCCTTGGCCAGCAGCATGATCAGCCATTTCGCCATGTCGTTGACTGAAGAACTGACTCCGCCCGCAGGCGATTGCGCATCCGGCATGGTTCCCATGCCTTGCACCCAACTGCCATTGACCTTCACGTGGCCGAGTGCCCGGTTGTCGCGCGCGGCAAAGTCGGCGTAGCGTGAGCTGGTACGCGCCATGCCCAGTGGCTGGTAGATGGCCTGCTCCGATAGCGTGGCCCAGTCGATGCCGGCCGCGGTCGCCACGGCCTCGGCTGCGGCGGTCATGCCGAAGTTGGTGTACTCGTAGACCGCGCGCAGCGGATGCAGCGGCAGGAAGCGCAGGCGCGTGAGTACTTCGCGGCGATCGTAGCCCATATCTTCGAGCCGGTCGCCGGCATGGTCGGGCAGGCCGGAACGATGCGCATAGAGGTCGCCGACGGTCACGGCCTCGGTAGTTTCGGCATCCGACAGAGCGAACCATGGCAAATGCTTGATGACCGGCGTATCCCACTGGATGCTGCCGCGCCCGACCTGGCGCGCCACTACCGTAGCGCCGATGGGTTTGGACACCGAGGCGAGTTGGAACACGGTGTCGGCATCGACGGGAGCGGGGTCGGTCACCAGCCGGCGACCAAAGCCCTTGGCGTACACGGTCTGGTTGCCGCGGACCACGGCAACCGCCATGCCGGGCACACCGGAAGCGCTCATCAGGTTGGCGGCCAGCGTGTCGACCTGGGCGATGGCCTGAGTGATCTGCGCTTCGGGGACGGATCCGGGCGAGGATTGGGAATCGCCATCGCCGCCGCAGGCTGGCAAGGCAGGGGCCAGCACGCCACTGAGCGCAGCACCGAGGAAGCGGCGACGATCTTGCAGTTTTCCCACGGCTGTTCTCCTGGCGGCAAAGGGGCTCCATGCCCTGTGTGCAGACCGATAGGAACTACTGTAGGCGATGGTGTGCTGGAGGTACTATGCCTCAGCGTGAAGGGCTTGCATCCAATCCTGCTTGTTGTATGTCATGCAGGATGACGAGGTGCGGTCAGGAAAGCGATGTTGGCTCACCGCTCAATCCGCCAACGGAAACCCAAACACATCGCCAGCCAGGTCGCGTTCGAAGCGTCCAACCCAAGCTGCGCCATCGGCCCTCGCGTACCGCTCGAACTGACTTCCCACCACGCGCCCAACGCTGATGGTCCGCTGCGCGTCAGACCCATCATCGTCCACCGTCACCTCAAAGTCTTCGACAACAAAACCATGCCGCGCACAGGCGGCTTCAAAAGCGTCCCGTTCTTCCGCAGGCAGTTCGTGATAGCGCTTCAGGACCATGGGCGTCTCCGGGGCTCTTTCAGGCCATCGTAGCACCGCGACTAACGCTCACGTAGGCCGACGTGAGAGCCGGTGGATCAGGCTGGTTTGACGAGGAAAAATCGCCACAAGCCCCGATGCATCTGCCAGCTCGAATTCAGTGAACTCGAACCCCGGGGCAACAGTGCAACCAAGCAGCGAAAAATCCTGCGCACCTGATGGCACGCGTTCGGCAGCAAACCAATGATTGGCTGGAACCATGGCCTGAAACAGCGCGCCGCGGTGCTCCAGCGGATTGCCAAGCCGATGCGTGACAAGGTTGCCGTCGCCGCTCAGCACATGCACATCGAGCGGCGTGCCGGCGTGGAAGTGCCACAGTTCATCCGACCGGATGCGGTGCCATGCGGAGAAATCGTTGTCGCGCAGCATGTAGTAGATGGCAGTCGACGCGCTGCGCTGCCGGCCGTCGCTGCATTGGATATTCTCCGCGCTTCGGTAGGTTTCGCGAAAATAGCCGCCTTCCGGATGGGGCTGCAGATCCAGGGCTTTGATCAGGCGATCAGCGGTGCTGTCAGCTTGCATGGTGTCGGCGAGAGGGCTTCGTCAGAGCAGCGCAAATTGCGCGCGGTCAGGGCCGATGAAGGCCGGTCGGCCGACCGGGTAGCGGTGGTGGTTGCCGCTCGCGTCGAACGACAGGAAGTCGGGCGTCCAGCGCAAGCCTTGCAGTTGCCTCGGCTCGATGCCCTGCACGACGATGGCGCCGTTGCCGACGCTGACGTTTGCGCAAGGCAGGCGCATGTACTCCGCATCGTCACCGAAGTAGTGCGCTTCCAGCAAGATGGAATCGGATTGATAGAGCGGCATGGTAGTGCCTTTGTGAATACTGTATGAATATACAGTATAAATGCCAGGAACGCGTGCGTCATCTCCTTTGCGCGCGGCATTGAAGTGACGAATGCTGCCATTGCGGCGACTGTGTTTCCGGCTTTGGTATAACCTGAACCACAAGGGGGACGAACGCCGCTCCACGTCGCTCCGTGAATCCAAGGGGGCAGCCATGGCGCATTGTCATAACAGGGCCTGCTGGTTTGGGCTGGGTTTGCTGTCCGGTGCCGCAGTGGCGTGCCTCGGCGCGTGGCTGGCGAACGGTGTGCGTCGCGATGCCGGTGCGGGCATGGCCGCTGCCGTGCTTGCGGAGCAAGAACAGGCAGTGGACCCCGAGCCGTTGCCGGAAGCGGCCACCGACATCGTCGAATACCGCGGTTTCGTGATTCATGTGTTTTGCCATGCGCTCGGGGCCAGCCGGTTTCGCGGCGTCTGCGATATCTGGGATTCCGGCGCCGTCGCGCTGGAAGGCGGCTCACCGCCCACGACGTATCCGACACCGGAAGAAGCGCGCGTGGCAACCATCGCATGGGCACGCCAATGGGTGCAGCACAATGGCTGAGCTTGGCGGGGCTCGTTCGTCAGCGGATGGATTGATTTAACCCCTCGCATGTAGGGTAATTGCTACGTCACTTTGCGCTCAAGGAGCAGGACCGCGGACCGTTAGACTGCCCATGGACATTTCCGACCTCCCTCACAAGCCAGCCTCCAATGCCGAACGGATCGGTTGGGCCGGCGCATCCCCCGAGGTGATCGCCAGGGTGCTGAATTCCGCGCTGGCCGCTCAGGACCTGTCCGGCTTTGCGGCGCTGCTTTCGGACATTGCCCGGGACCGGGGCCTGAAGGGCCAGCGCGCCGCGCACCAGTCGATCTACGACATGCCCTACGCCAGCCTGCTGCCACGGCAGACACACCTGCTCGCCGATGCCTTCGAGCTGGTCGTACTGCTGGGCCTCGAATTCCGCCCGCGCGGGCCGGACGAGGACGAGGGCGAGGACTGAGGGACCTGACGGTCCCTCAGGCTTCGTCAGCTTCGTTCCAGCATCCCGATCTCGCGGATAGCCACCGACAGCATCGACAGTCCCGTGGCGCCCGATGCCCGCTGGTCGGTCAGCATGCGCGTGAAGCGTTCCAGCGCGTTTTGCCGGCTGCCACGCCAGCTGTCGATCAGCGGTTCCGCGTTGCCATAGTCGCCGGACTGCCCGAGCACACTGGTCATCAGCGCGCGCTTGAGGCGTCCCAGGTCATCCAGCGTGGTGGTGCGGGCGAGCAGATCCCAATGCGTATCGGCGGGCAGCGCCTGCGCGCGCTCGCGCAGCCAGCCGAAGCTGAGCTGGGTGTCGAGCGCGAAGTAGACGCCAGCCACGAGTTCCAGCGGACGATCGCACGATGCTGCGACCTCCGCGATATCGAGCGCCGCCGCGGCGATGTCGCTGCTGGCTACCTTCTGGGCCAGCGCCGGCTCGACGCCGGCATCGGTCAGCGCACGCGTGCGATCGGCCAGTGCCGCGGCATCGGCCTGCGGTAACAAGGCCGGCAATTGCGGGACCAGCCATTGGGCCGCCTGCGTGAAGCGTGTCATGTCCGCAGCGGTGCTTCCGCCGGTGCGCAAGTACCGGATGAACCAGAGGCAGGCCCGCTCAAGCAGTTGTCCGACCGCGCTGAACATCCGTGCCTGTTCGGCATCGGCCACGCGGTTGTCGAGTGCATCGATGTCTTCCCACAGCGCAGTCAGTCCGAACACGTCGCGCGCGATCAGGCACGCGCGCACGATGTCCGCCGGACGCGCATCCGTTTCTTCCATGATGCGATGCACGAAGGTTGCACCGATCCGGTTGACGAGCAGGTTTGTGAGGTGCGTGGCCAGGATTTCGCGGCGCAGCGGGTGGCGCTGCATGGCCTCGCCATAGCGCT
Organism: Cupriavidus numazuensis; assembly: GCF_905397435.1. GTDB lineage: Bacteria > Pseudomonadota > Gammaproteobacteria > Burkholderiales > Burkholderiaceae > Cupriavidus > Cupriavidus numazuensis. The sequence continues at coordinate 26,233 of NZ_CAJPVI010000001.1, read as the reverse complement.
GGCGCAGCGGTACCGGGAAGTAGTCGAGCAGCAGCCCCGCCACCAGTGCATCCTCCGGGACGTCAGAGGCCAGCAGTTCGTCATAGAGCCACATCTTGCTGTACGCCAGCAGCACTGCACGTTCCGGCGAGGTCAGCCCTTCGCCGGCGGCCTTGCGCTCGGCAATCTCTTCGTCGCCGGGCAGGAATTCGAGCGCGCGGTTCAGGCGGCCGGCGCGCTCCAGCCAGCGGATCTGGCGTGCCTCGCCATCGAGCAGAGCGGTGCTGCCGCGGCCCGCCACCGACAGGGCCTGCGTCTGGTAATAGTTGTCCTGCAGCACTAGCAGCCCGACTTCATCGGTCATCTCGGCCAGCAGCTTGTTGCGCTGCTTTTCCGTCATCTCGCCTTCGGCGACGACCTGACCGAGCAGGATCTTGATATTGACCTCGTGGTCCGAGCAATCCACGCCAGCCGAGTTGTCGATCGCGTCGGTGTTGATGCGTCCGCCACGGCGCGCGAACTCGATGCGGCCGAGCTGCGTGAAGCCGAGGTTGCCGCCTTCGCCGACGACCTTGCAGCGCAACTCCGCGCCGTTCACGCGCACGGCGTCGTTGGTGCGGTCACCGGCCTGCAAGTGCGTTTCCTGGCTCGATTTGACGTAGGTGCCGATGCCGCCGTTGTACAGCAGGTCCACGGGCGCCATCAGGATCGCGTGGATCAGCTCGGCCGGCGCCAAGGTGCTTGCGGTAATGCCCAGCACCGCCTGGACCTGCGGCGACAGCGCGATGGTCTTGGCTGTGCGCGGGAATATGCCGCCGCCGGCCGAGATCAGCTTGGTATCGTAGTCGGCCCAACTCGATCGCGGCAGCGCAAACATACGCGCGCGTTCTTGCAGGCTGGAAGCCGGATCGGGATCGGGGTCCAGGAAGATATGGCGATGGTCAAACGCGGCCACCAGCCGGATATGCGGAGACAGCAGCATGCCATTGCCGAACACGTCGCCCGACATGTCGCCGACGCCGGCCACGGTGAAGTCCGTCGTTTGCGTATCGATGCCCATCTCGCGGAAATGCCGCTTGACCGATTCCCACGCGCCACGCGCGGTAATGCCCATCTTCTTGTGGTCATAGCCGACCGAGCCGCCTGACGCGAATGCATCGCCCAGCCAGAAGCCATATTCGGCCGAGATCGCGTTGGCGAAATCGGAGAAGGTGGCCGTGCCCTTGTCGGCTGCGACGACTAGGTACGGGTCGTTGTCGTCAAGACGGACGACGTCAGGCGGCGGCACGAGCGCGCCGGCCACAAGGTTGTCCGTGAGGTCGAGCAGGCCGCGCAGGAACGTCTGGTAGCACGCGACGCCTTCCTGCAGGAACGCATCGCGATCCGTCGGCGGCGGCGGGCGTTTGACGACGAAGCCGCCTTTCGAACCGACCGGCACGATCACGGTGTTCTTCACCATCTGCGCCTTCATCAGGCCCAGCACTTCCGTGCGGAAATCTTCGCGCCGGTCCGACCAGCGCAAACCGCCGCGGGCCACGCGGCCGCCGCGCAGGTGCACACCTTCCACGCGCGGCGAGTAGACCCAGATCTCGAACATCGGCCGTGGTTCAGGCAGGCCGGGTACTTGCGATGGATTGAACTTGAACGAGACGAAAGGTCTCGGTTGTCCGCCGGTATCGCGGTGGAAATAGTTGGTGCGCACGGTCGCGTTGACTACGCCGAGGAACAGGCGCAGGATGCGGTCCTCGTCGAGGTTTGGCACCTGGTCCAGCGCCGTCTCGATATCGGCGAGCAATTGCTGGCAACGCGTGTCGCGCGTACTCATCGTGGCAGGATCGAAGCGTGCGACAAACAGCGCCACCAGTTTCGCGGCGATGCCAGGATTGCCGGTCAGTGCGCGTTCGATGTATGCATCGCTGAAGGTCGAGCCAACCTGGCGCAGGTACTTCGCGTACGCGCGCAGGATGGTGACGTCGCGCGCAGCAAGCTCTGCGCGCAGCACCAGCCGGTTGAGGTCGTCGTTCTCGATCTCGCCATTCCACGCGCGGGCGAACGCATCTTCAAACAGCGCCTTGATGCGCTCGATATCGAAATCGGCACCGCTCGCGCTGTCCGCGATCTCGAGCCCGAAGTCATGGATCCAGACCGGCGCGCCACCATCGGGCTCGATCAGGTATGGGCGTTCCTCGTCCACGCGCACGCCAAGGTGCTCGAGCATCGGCAGGCTATGCGAGAGCGCAATCGGTTCCCCAGCGCGGTACACCTTGAAGCGAAATGCGCCGGGCACGGCCTCGATCGGGCGGTACAGGTTCATGGCAATGCCATTGCCCTGCAACGCGTGCTCCATCAGCTCGATGTCGCGCACCGCGGTGCGTGCGGGGTAGTCTTCGCGATAGCCGGCGGGGAAGGAGCTGCCGTACCGGCGCAGCAGGCTGTTGCCTTGCTCCTCGCCGCGGCTCTCATGCAAGGCATCGGCCAGATCGTCCTGCCAGCGGCGGCTCGCCTGGACGATGCGTGATTCCAGTTCCTGCGTGTCGACCTGCGGCATGCTGCCAGGCTCGCCGCGCACGGTGAGCTGAATGCGCGCCAGCGGCGATTCCGACAGCAGCGGCGTGAACTCGCACGCGCTGCCGTGGAATGCCCCCATCAGGATCTTCTGGATCTTCTGGCGCAGGTCGGTGTTGTACTTGTCGCGCGGGACGAACACCAGGCAGGACACGAAGCGGTCGAAGCGGTCGCGCCGCACGAACAGGCGCGTGCGCTGGTGTTCCTGCAGACGCAGGATGCCGATGGCGATGTCGAACAGTTCGTCCTCGTCGATCTGGAACAGTTCATCGCGCGGATACTGCTCGAGGATGGTGACCAGCGACTTGTACAGGTGGCCCTTGGTCAGGAAGCCGGCACGCGCGAGGATATTCGCGCACTTGCGCCGCACCTGCGGAATCTCGGCAATCGGAGAGGTATAGGCCGTGGACGTGTACAGGCCCACGAAGCGGCGCTCGCCGAACAGCTTGCCGTTGGCATCGAGCAGCTTTACGCCGATGTAGTCGAGGTAGCCGGGCCGGTGCACGGTGGCGCGCGAATTGGCCTTGGTCAGGAAGATCGGCGAACTGCCCTGAATGATGGACGTGGCCGCGGCGGGTAGCGGCGTGAGGTCGTCGGCTTCTGGCGGGCGCAGACTTTCGCGCAGGATGCCGCAGCCAGTGTCCGGCATGCCGCGCAGGAAATAGCGCTGGTCCTGGGAGACCAACTGATAATCGCGCTGGCCAAGGAAAGTGAAGTGGTTGTCGAGCATCCACTGCAGGAAGGCGCGTCCTTCTGTGCTGTCAGCACTATTGGCATCCGGTGCCTGCGCCATGTTGCCGATCGTGGTCTCGGTGATATCGCGCATGCGTTGCCAGTCTTCCACCGCGGCGCGTACGTCGCCGAGCACGCGCGCAATGCCGGTGCGCAGTGCTTCGAGCCGCGCCGGCTCGCCGGTCCGGTCGACCTCGAAATGGATGAACGATTCCAGGTGCGATGCCGCATCGCCGCCGGCGCCGCCCACTTCGATTCTCTCGATGCCGCCCTTGGGGGACCGCCATACGCGGAAGACGGGGTGGATCGCCGAGTGCAGGGCCAGGCCCAGCCGGTTGATCTCCATGGTCACGGAGTCGACCAGGAAGGGCATGTCGTCGTTGACGATCTCGACCACGGTGTGGTCCGAATGCCAGCCGTGCTCTTCCAGGTTCGGGTTGTACACACGAATGCGCGCGGTGCCCGGTACGAACTTCTGAGCGGTTTGCCAATGCGCCATCACGGCGCCATACATATCGGCAACTTCGCGGTGGATCAGGTCATCGGAGTCGGTCTGGTCGTAGTAATGCCGCAGAATCGGTTCAAGCAGCTCGAACCCTGCCGCGGGCAACCGCTCCCGCGCGAACGCCAGCATTTCTTCCTGCAGGTGTGCGACTTTTTCTTCGTTCTCCTGCGGCATGGTGCCTCCTTGCGGTATCGGGCGCGGGCCGGGGCATGCCGCGCGCCTGTACGCAGGCGGGGCATGTGCCGGTGCATGCTCATACTTTAGGAAAAAACAGGACGTTGCGAAGGGAAAGTCTTCACGGCGTCAGCCGTTCACCCGCGCCGCCAAGGCGGCGCCGGGCAAGTGCCGTCAGGCGCCCGGATCAGGCTCCCGGGGTCAGGCACATGCAGGCTGGGAGGTGCCGGTGCAGGAGGCCCTGCTTGTGCAAACGACCATGGCGGTCGGCTCCGTCGTCGTGCTGCGGTTGCGACGCTCGGAATGATCGCTCAGGGTCAGTTTCATGCGCTGCAACAGCGTACCCAGCGCCGCGCGTTCCTGCGAACTGAACGGCGATACCGAGACCGAATGCAGGGCTTTCACGGCTTGCCATACGCGTTCGAGCCGGCCCTCTGCTGCAGCGCAGATCTGCGGGGCGGCGGCGGAGCCGGAGTATTCGATCCAGCCATCACCCTGCAAATCGCTCAGCAATCGTTCGGAACAGGCGGCATCGATCAGCATGGCCCCGGCAAGCGGCTCGTGGCGGACGAAAATATTTTGCCGGATGGCACGCAACAGGAGCCATTTGGCGTAATTCAAACCTGAAGCAGCCAGCGTCTGCTCCAGGGCGCGTTGCCAGGCGGTGACAGCGTCCACCAGGGCAAGGACCACCGGCTCGTTGGGTTCGAGTGGTTTGGTGTGCATGAATTGGCGTCTCCTCATGTCTGTCGCCGACATTACAACGCTCTTGGGCCGGAGCTTGGCCGGCCCGGGCGGCACAGGTGCCGCGCCTCGAAATCAGGGGCAAATCGGGGCGGTCTTTCCTGATAGCGGCAGACACTACCAGAAGCGAATGTTTTTTGTATGTTCCCTAGGGTTTGTCCTGTCCTGCCTCGAGCCACAGCGTCACATGGCGACCCATGCAAGCGACATGGCCAGCACTTCACTTGGCACATGGGCTATGAAAATCACGACTGCAACTTATGAATTTATATCCCTGTGGGAATGTATGCGCGTGGCTACACTGCCTTTCCAACCCCCGCGCTAAAGCCAAGGGGCGCACGGGCGGACCGGAACCGCCCGGCAACCGGAGATGTTGATGTACAAGGAACGCATTCGCCTGCCCAGGCTGCTCGACAAGGTGGTCTCGGCCGACGCGGCCGCCGAGCTTATCCGCGATGGCATGACAGTGGGCATGAGCGGCTTCACCCGGGCAGGCGACTGCAAGGAAGTGCCATTTGCACTGGCGCGCCGCGCCGCTACCGAGCCGCTGCGCATCACGCTGATGACCGGCGCATCGCTCGGCAACGACATCGACAAGGTGCTGGCGCAGGCCGACGTGATCGCGCGCCGGCTGCCGTTCCAGTCCGATGAGACGCTGCGCCGCAAGATCAATGCGGGCGAGGTCATGTTCATCGACCAGCATCTGTCCGAAACTGTCGAGCAATTGCGCTCCGGTCAGATCGCCCCGGTGGACGTAGCGGTAGTGGAGGCGGTGGCGATCACGGAGCAGGGCGGCATCGTGCCCAGCACGTCGGTCGGCAATTCGGCGAGCTTTGCCATGCTGGCGCGCAAGGTGATCGTCGAGATCAACATGAATATGCCGCTCGCGCTCGAAGGTTTCCACGACATCTACTTCCCGGTGCAGCGCCCGTACCGGCAGCCCATTCCCCTGATTTCCGCAGAGCAGCGCATCGGCCTGCCGTATATCCCGATCGATCCCGAAAAGATTGCCGCCATTGTCATCACGGGCAAGGACGACAGCCCGTCCAATGCGCTGCCGCCCGACGAAGGCACGCGCGATATTGCCGGGCATCTGAACGCATTCCTGGATCGCGAAGTGCGCGCCGGCCGCCTGACGCCGTCGCTGCAGCCGCTGCAGGCCGGCATCGGCACCATCTCCAACGCCGTGCTGCACGGACTGATCGACTCGCCGTTCCACGACCTGAAGATGTATTCGGAGGTGCTGCAGGACAGTACGATCGAGTTGCTTGATTCCGGTCGGCTTGCGTTCGCGTCGGCCTCTTCGGTGACGCTGTCGCGCTCGGTCTACCAGCATTTCCTGGCCAACCTGGAGCGGTACCGCTCGCGCCTGGTGCTGCGGCCCCAGGAAATCAGCAACCATCCGGAGATCTTGCGCCGGCTTGGGCTGATCACCATCAACACCGCGCTCGAATGCGATATCTACGGCAACGTCAACTCGACGCACGTCGGCGGCACGCACATGATGAACGGCATCGGCGGCTCCGGCGACTTCGCGCGCAATGCGCATCTGTCAGTGTTCGTGACCAAGTCGGTGGCCAAGGGCGGGGATATCTCCAGCATCGTGCCGATGGTCTCGCATGTGGACCACACCGAGCATGATGTCGATATCATCGTGACCGAACACGGTCTGGCCGACTTGCGTGGCCTTGCGCCGCGCGAGCGTGCCAGGCAGATCATCGACAACTGCGCGGACCCGGCCTACCGCGATGTGCTGGGCGACTACTTCCGCCGTGCCAGCCGGCTGGGCGGGCAGACACCGCACCTGCTCGAGGAAGCGCTGTCCTGGCACGTGCGTTATCGCGATCGCGGCACCATGCGTGAATCCGTGCCCCAGCATGCCATGGCTGCCTGACAGGCGGCATCCTTCAGCGCCATAAGCAAACAGCCCGCAAATGCGGGCTGTCTTGTTTGCGTGGCCTGCTCTGGAAAGCAGGCCTGAGGGGCTTACTGCGACTTGGCCGCAGGCGCCTTGGCACCGTCGGTGTACGGGTCGAACTTGCCGGCCTTGGCACCGTCGGTGTACGGGTCAGGCTTGCCCGACTTGGCACCGTCGGTGTACGGATCGTACTTGCCTGCCTTGGCACCATCGGTGTTCGGGTCGAGCTTCTTGCCAGCCAGGTCAGCCTTGGTCGACTGCTTCGCACCGTCCGTGTACGGGTCGAACTTGCCCGACTTGGCAGCGCTCTGGTTCGGACTGGCCTTCTTCTTGGTGTGGCTGCCGCCGTACAAGTCGCCGCCCTCCGTATAGTTCTTCTGCGCGTACGCAAGCTGGGTTGCACCGAAGGCAGCAAGCGCGGCAACGATCAGGGTGGGAACGGTCTTCTTGAGCATCTTCATCCTCGCGAGTGGAGGTCGCGCAGCGCCTGCGCGATCCGGTTGGGGCCGAGTTTGGCGGACTCCACGGCTAATTTACCGAGTCGGCGCTGGTCCGCAAAGTGAAACTTTCTTCTAAATGTATTGAACGCCTTCTCGTCCTGAACGGTACTGTGCAATGTCAAGTTGACGCAGAATAAGCAATGGAATATTGCTGGTAATGCACGATCCGGCACAAAAAAAAGCCGGCTGGTTTCGCAGCCGGCTTTTTGCTGAGCGCAGAAATCTATTCCAGCGTGATGTTCTGGTCGTGGGCAATTTTCTTGCGCAGATCCAGTTCCCGCTTGATCTGAGCGGCGTACTGCGCCGACGTATTCCCGTCGGGGTACGCGCCGCTGTCCGCCAGGCGACGCTTGACCGCCGGATCCTGCAGCGCCTTGACGGCGGCGTCATGCACGCGCGTGACGATGGCCGCAGGCGTGTTGGCCGGGGCGACCAGGCCATACCAGGCCATATTGTTCATGTCCTTCATGCCGGCTTCCGCGAAGGTCGGCACGTCAGGCAGGCCTTCCACGCGCTTGGGCGCGGCCACGGCCAGCGCGCGCAGCTTGCCGGCCTGAATGAACGGCATCGAGGACGGCAGGTTGTCGAACTGGACGTTGACCTGGCCGGCCAGCGTGTCGTTCAGCGCCGGGCCCGATCCGCGGTAGGGGATATGGACCATGTCGGTCTTGGTGATGTCCTTGAACAGCTCGCCATCCAGGTGCGAAATGCTGCCCTTGCCGGCCGACGCGTAGCTGTATTTGCCGGGGCTGGCCTTCAGCAGCGCGACGAATTCCTTCAGCGTCTTGGCGGGAACCTTCGGATTGACCGTCAGCACGTTCGGCACGTTCACCAGGTTGGTGATCGGCGCGAAGTCCTTGATCGGGTCATACGGGTTGCGGGCGTTGGTGGCGGGGTTTGTAGCCATCGTGCTCACGGTGGCAATGCCCAGCGTATAGCCGTCCGGGGTGGACTTGGCCAGTGCATCGGCGCCGATCGCGCCGCCGCCACCGCCACGGTTTTCCACCACGACGGGCTGGCCGAGTTCACGGCCGAGCGCGTCCGAGACGGCGCGCGCGACGATATCGGTGGTGCCGCCTGCCGCGAACGGCACGATCAGCCGGACCGGCTTGGTCGGGTAGCTCTGCGCCTGTGCGCTGACATGGAACAGGCCAAGGGCTGCGATGCAGGCCGCAGCGCCTGCTTTGAGAACTGCTTTCAAGGAGTGCCTCCGTTCTTCATTCACTGATTGTCGGCCAGTCCGGATGCTGGGGCGTTCTTCGGGACGATTATGTTCGCCTGCGCTTGTCGGTGAGTCGTCCGGTCCTGGCTGGGGCGGGCTGGTCATCGTTATGCGATAGCCAGCCAACAACATCGAAACGATTTGTTCCGCGATACGGAACTGCGTTCCGCGTTGTGCGCCGACGGCCATTCAACAGGGAAAGGGCGGGAAACGGTATCGGGAAGAACCCGCGTATCGAGAAATAAAGCGGGCTGTCGTGAGGAATTAGCCGTCCGAATGGGCGACGGAGGCCAAAAGCAAAAAGGCCAACCGCAAGGTTGGCCTTTTTTCGAATTCGTTGGTGGGGCGTGAGTGACTCGAACACTCGACCTACGGATTAAGAGTCCGCTGCTCTACCAACTGAGCTAACGCCCCAACGAAGAAAAAGATTTTAGCAAGGTATCTAGTAAGACGCAATAGGAAAGTCGAAATTTCTTTTGCGGCACTCAGGGCTACAATGCCGACCTTCCCACTGCGGCCACCCAGACAACGTTCATGCATGCCCGGATCCTGCGCTATCTGGATGAGGTAGTACGCTGCGGCTCCATCCGCAAGGCGGCAGAGTCTCTGCATGTGGCGCCTACGGCGATCAACCGGCAGATACTCGATCTGGAAGCCGAGCTTGGTGCGCCGGTCTTCGACCGCATCAACAAACGCCTGCGCCTGACGCCGCTTGGCGAGATGGTGCTCGCGCACGTCCGGCAGACATTGCGCGAGCACGAGGCGTTGCGCGATCGGATCGAAGAGTTCAAGGGCGCCCGGCGCGGCGAGGTGACGGTAGCAGTGACGGCCGGGCTGGCCGGGTCATTGATGCCGTCTCTGACGCATGAATTTCACCAACGGTATCCGGGCATTGTCGTGCGCGTGGTCGACCTGCCGGTTGCCGAGATCGCCATGGCCGTGGGGCAGGGCGATGCCGACCTGGGTCTCGGCTATGACCTGCCTGCTGCGCCGGCGCTGCGCACCCTGGGAGCGAGTGACTGGCAAATCGGCGCCGTGGTCCCGCCCGGTCACCCGCTGGCGGCGCAACCGTCGGTCCTGCTCAGCGAATGCGTCGGTTATCCGTTGGTGCTGCCGGCGCCATCGCTTTCCATTCGCGGCATTCTCGACGATGCCTTTGCGCGCAATGCCATCGACGTGACGCCTGCTGCCGAGTCGACCTCGATGGCGCTGATCCAGCGCCTGGTCATGCTGGGCAGCGGTATTGCGCTGCTCAATCCGCTCGACATCATGGAAGAACGCGCGCGTGGTGCGCTGGTCCTTGTGCCGCTGCGCGACCGTTATCTGCGACGCCAGACGCTGGCGCTGGTGGCGCGGGCGCAAGCTGCACTGAGCCCGGCGGCCGAATTGATGGCCGGGGACATCGGCGAGCGGCTGGCTGCACTGTTCGCGCAAGGGCGCTGATCGTGCTGGTGTCCACTTTTTGTGGACATTGTTGGCGAAATTCTGCACTTCCGGATTGACGGTGCGAGTCATAGACTCGCGTCATGCCAATCTGCCGAGAGTTGCTGAAATGACCCTGATCGCCCTGAATGCCGATGTGCTTGTCACCATGGATGCGCAACGGCGGGAGATTCCCGATGGCGCGCTGGTTGCCGAAGGTCCTGCGGTGCAATGGGTTGGAGCCACGGCGGATCTGCCGCTCGAATATCGCCGCAAGATCGACGACGGCACGGCGCAGGTGATCGACATGCGCGGTCACGTGGTGACGCCGGGCTTGGTCAATACGCACCATCACATGTACCAGAGCCTGACGCGCGCCGTGCCCGCCGCGCAGGACGCCGAGCTGTTTTCGTGGCTGACCAATCTCTACATGCTGTGGTCGCACCTGACGCCGGAGATGATCCGCGTCTCGACGAAGACGGCGATGGCCGAGCTCATGCTGTCGGGCTGCACCACCACGAGCGATCACCTGTACCTCTATCCGAATGGCTCGCGCCTGGATGACTCCATTGCCGCCGCACAGGAAATGGGCATGCGCTTCCACGCGGCGCGCGGCTCGATGAGTGTCGGCCGCAGCAAGGGCGGGTTGCCGCCCGATGTGGTGGTGGAGGAGGAGGCCGCTATCCTGCGGGACAGCCAGCGCCTCGTGGAGCAATACCACGACGGCTCGCGCCACGCGATGCTGCGCATGGTGCTCGCGCCGTGCTCGCCGTTTTCGGTGTCGCGCGACCTGATGCGCGAATCGGCGGTCATGGCTCGCCACTACGGGGTGTCACTGCATACCCACCTGGCCGAGAACGACAACGACATCGCCTATTCGCGCGAGAAGTTCGGCCTGACGCCTGCGCAGTATGCCGAAGACCTCGGCTGGGTCGGGCACGATGTCTGGCATGCCCACTGCGTGAAGCTCGATGACGAGGGGATTGCGCTGTTTGCGCGTACCGGCACGGGCGTGGCGCATTGCCCGTGCTCGAACATGCGGTTGGCATCCGGCATCGCGCCGGTGCGCGCCATGCGCGACGCCGGCGTCAAGGTCGGGCTGGGCGTGGACGGCAGTGCTTCGAACGATGGCGCACACATGCTCGGCGAAGCGCGCCAGGCCTTGCTGTTGCAGCGTGTGGGATATGGGCCGGCCGCGATGAGTGCGCGTGAGGCGCTGGAGATTGCAACGCTCGGTGGTGCGCGCGTGCTCAACCGTGATGACATTGGCGCGCTGGCGCCGGGCATGTCGGCCGATTTCGTGGCGTTCGATATGTCGGCCGTGGGCTTTGCCGGCGGCGGGCATGACCCGGTCGCGTCGCTGGTGTTTTGCACGCCCGCGAATGTGGCGACCAGCGTGATCAATGGCAGGGTCGTCGTTCGTGACGGCGAACTGCTGACGGCTGACCTCCCGGTCGTACTGTCGCAGCACCGACAGCTCGCGCGCACATTGTTCGAGCGCGCACGCGACGGCGGAGCCTGAGCGTGTTGTCTTGGTGCCTGCTATCGAGCAGGCACTGAATAATCCAATCAGACGCCGGAAAACAAAAAGGCCAACCTTGCGGTTGGCCTTTTTTTGAATTCGCTGGTGGGGCGTGAGTGACTCGAACACTCGACCTACGGATTAAGAGTCCGCTGCTCTACCAACTGAGCTAACGCCCCAACGAAGAAAAAGATTTTAACATGATTTCGGAGTTTGTCAAACACCTGTGTGCATCAACCATGTTCGGGGTGCCATGCATGGCAGCTTGCGACGTCGGCATCGCTCCGCTCGCCAATGGAACCGGCAGCCCCATCCGGTTGTCATTCGATTGGGCGCATCAGTGAGGGCCGGCGCATACGATATCGCTCCGGCCATGTTAGGATGTTTCTCCACTTGCATATGGAGGGCTGCACCGATGGAAATCAAGTTCCAGGAGCAAGAGCGCTACGACATCAACAACGAAGGCCTGCTGTTTCACGCTATCGTCAATGGCGAGCAGGTAACCTGCGTGGTGACACGCGAAGCACTGTGGGAAGGATTCAGTGCGGATCAGGTTCTTTCGCTGGAAGAAGCCTTCCGCGCCGGCCGCGACACGATCGAACGTGCGGCGGTGGTGCTGATCGAACAGGGCGTCCCGCAGCCGGTCGTCGTCAAGCGCGCACACGTGGCACCGGTCTGATTCGGATGGATGCCCCGGCCAGCCGTAGGCAAGCCGCGGGCGCCCATCTCGCATCAGCATCCTCCCGGCAGGATCGCTCTCCGCACAGCCGCTACGGCTAACCCGTCATATCATACCCAGCTGCTTCCGGTTCTCACCGGTGACAGCGTCCCGTCTCAATCCACCGAATTCTGGTTTTCTGACGCTGCCGTCACAGCGCTTCTGCGTGCGTTTGTGCGCCGGGGCGTTGCGCGCACTCTTCGAAGATGCGCACCTTGCACTGCGCGCAGATATCGGGCGACAGCTGGCCGATGATGGTGTGCAGCGCCTGACGCTTGGTCGAGAAGACATGGTCGGGGCCGAGCTTGCCGGTGAACCCGGTCTGCTCCCACGTTTGCAGCACCTGCGTGCGCGGACGGTGGAAGTACAGGTCGCCGCCGGCGGCGCGTCGCTCCGACAGTTCGGCTTCCCACATCTCCGCGCCGGCCAGGTCGATGAAGTTCATGCTCTTGGTCATCGCCAGCAAATGCTTCTGGCCGGCATTGACCGTGCGCAGCCAGTGCAGCCGATCCGTCACGTATTGCACGGCGCCAAAGTAGATCGCGCCTTCCATGCGCAGCAGTTTGAGTTGCGGGCACTCCGGCTGAGGCCGATGCAATTCGTCGAGCGGCGTGAAGCGGCGTCCCGGATCATCGGCGTCGGGCACGAGGCTGCGCACTGCGGGTCGCGAGGTACGGTACAGGTAGGCCACCAGCGACAGGATCGTGCCGAGCAGCACCGCCATCTCCAGGCGGATCACCAGCGTGGCGGCAAATGTGCCGACCGCGATGGCAAACTCCGTACGGCTCAGCGCCGCGATGCGCCGCAGGCGCGCAAAGTCGAACAGGCCCCACGCTACGAGCAGCAGCATCGCCGCGATCGCGGCGAGTGGAATTTGCGCCAGAAGCGACGCGCTGACGGCCACCAGCGCCAGCAGCCATAGCGCCGAGAACACGCTGGCCAGCGGCGTTTTCGCACCGGCTTCGAAGTTCGGCACTGAACGATTGAGCGAACCGCACGAGATATAGCCGGAGAACAGGCCGCCGGCGATATTGGACAGCCCCTGGCCGATGAACTCGCGGTTGGCGTCGATGTGCTGGCCGGAACGCAGTGCCACGGCCTTGGCAATCGAGATCGACTGGCCCAGCGCAACGATGGTAAGTGCGGCGGCAATGCCGAGCAGGTCTGGCACGCTGCGCCAGGAGACATCGGGCACGTGGAAGGCCGGGATAGCCGAGGGGATCGGCCCGACCACATTGACAAGGTGTCCGCCGCCCCAGCCGGTCTGGTTCAGCAGCAGGGCGACGCCATAGCCGGCCATGAGTCCGAGCAGCATGAACGGCAGCCGCTTGTTGAGCCGCTTGAACAGCAGCGTCGCACCGAGCGTGACGGCGCCCACGGTGGCGGCGCCCCAGTTGATGTCGTCAACGTTGTCGAACAGGAAGCGCAGCACGCCGAACGCGCTGGTCCCGGTGGGCACCGCCAGGCCGAACAGATCCTTGAGCGCGTACAGGCCGATCAGTGTGGCCGCGCCACATGTGAAGCCGAGCAACACCGACGGCGAAATGAAGTTGGCCAGCGTGCCAAGCCGCAGCGTGCCGACGGCCAGTTGCATCAGACCGACCAGGATCGTCACCGACAGCGCCAGGCCGATATAGGCCGGGCTGCCGGCGAACGCCACCGGGCTCAGCATCGCGAACAGCGCGAGCGAGTTGGCGTTGGTCGGGCCCGACATCACATGCCAGCTTGATCCGAACAGTGCGGCGACAATGCACGGCACCACAGCCGTGTAGATGCCGTACTCGGGCGGCAGACCCGCGAGCGTGGCAAACGCCACGCCCTGCGGCAGTACGAGCACGGCGCCGAGCAAGCCCGCTATCACGTCCGCGCGTAACGTGGCCCGGGATACGCGTTGCGTCCAGGGAAGCAGGCGCTGCAGCCGGGTGCCGGGGCTGGTTGCGGAGACAGTCATGGGCGGGAGACAGTGATGCAGGCAGGCGCCGGATAACGGGCCAGCCTTGGCAAACCAGGACGTTGGCGGTGGCAGGGTGATGCGGGGGTCATCGCCGCAGTGTAGCGGCGCGCTCCGTTCGCCGCGAGCCGGGCTTGCCCGGACTTGCGTGAACGGAGCATGCAGGTCAGCCGCAGTTCAGCGTGGCGACCACCGGCGTGTGGTCGGACGGCTGTTCCCAGGTGCGCGGGACGCGATCGATCACGCAGGCCGAGCAGTTGCCGGCCAGTTCCGGCGACAGCAGGATGTGGTCGATGCGCAGGCCGGCATTGCGCCGGAACGCGAACATGCGGTAATCCCACCAGGAGAACACCTTTTCCGGCTGCTCGAACTTGCGGAACGCATCCGCCAGGCCCAGTTCGACCAGCGCGGCAAATGCCGCGCGCTCCTGCGGCGAGACCAGGTTCTGGCCCTCCCACTTGGCCGGATCATGCACGTCGCGGTCTTCCGGGGCGATGTTGAAATCGCCGAGCAGCGCGAGCCGCGGATACTTCACGAGCTCTTCGCGCAGCCATGCCGTCATGGCGTCGAGCCACTTCAGCTTGTAGACGAACTTGTCCGAATCGAGCGCCTGCCCGTTCGGGAAATACGCGCAGACCAGGCGGATGTCGCCATACGTGGCCGCGACGACGCGCTGCTGCGCATCTTCAAAGCCCGGGATATTGCGCACGACGTCGGTCGGACCCGGCATGCTGGCATCGCGCGCCAGGATGGCGACGCCGTTGTATGTCTTTTGGCCCGTGTAGACGCTGTGGAAGCCGACGTTCTCCAGTTCCGCGAGCGGATACTTGTCGTCAGGCAGCTTCAGTTCCTGCAGGCACAGCGCGTCGATCGGCGCGCCGGCCTGTTCCTGTTCCGCCAGCCATTGCAGCACCTGCGGCAGGCGGACCTTCAGCGAGTTGACGTTCCAGCTTGCGATACGCAGCGGTCCGGTTGCAGGCAGCGCCGCGCTCATGCTGCCATGCCTCCATGGCGCAGCAGCGCGTCGATCTGCGGCGCGCGGCCGCGGAACGCAACGAACGAATCCATGGCCGGGCGGCTGCCGCCGACCGACAGGATTTCGCGCTGGTAGCGCGCGCCGGTTTCGCTGTCGAGCACGGTGCCCGAAAGCTGCGCGGCTTCTTCGAATGCCGCATACACGTCGGCCGACAGCACTTCAGCCCACTTGTAGCTGTAGTATCCCGCGGCATAGCCGCCAGCGAAGATGTGGCTGAAGGTATTGGGCCAGCGCGACAGCGGGAATTGCGGCACCACGTGCACGCGGTCGTTGATCTCGCGCGACAGGTCGAGCACCGACTTGGCAGCTTGCGGATCGAAGTCGGTGTGCAGGTGCATGTCGAACGACGAGAACACGATCTGGCGCAGCGTCATCATGCCGTTCTGGAAATTCTTTGCGGCCAGCATGCGGTCGAACAGCGCGCGCGGCAGCGGCTCGCCGCTGTCCACATGCTGCGTCATGCCGCTGAGCACTTCGAATTCCCAGCAGAAGTTCTCCATGAACTGCGACGGCAGTTCCACCGCATCCCACTCCACGCCGTTGATGCCGGACACGCCCAGTTCACCCACCTGCGTCAGCATGTGGTGCAGGCCGTGGCCAAATTCGTGGAACAGCGTTATGACCTCGTCGTGCGTGAACAACGCGGGCTTGTCACCGACTGGCGACGAGAAGTTGCACGTCAGGTAGGCCACCGGCGTCTGAATCTTGCCGCCTGCCAGCAGCTTGCGGCCGCGCGCATCATCCATCCACGCACCGCCGCGCTTGCCTTCGCGCGCATAGAGGTCGATATAGAACTGGGCCAGCAGCGTGCCGTCGGCCGCGCTCACGCGGAAGAAGCGCACGTCCTTGTGCCAGGTCTGCGATTCGTCCGGCTGGATCTTCACCGAGAACAGCCGCTCGACGGCGCCGAACAGACCCTGCAGCACCTTGTGCTCGGGGAAGTACTGCTTCACCTCGTGTTCGGAGAACGCATAGCGCTGCTCGCGCAGCTTTTCGGAGGCGTAGGCGACGTCCCACGGTGCGAGGTCGGACAGCCCCAGTTCCGACGCAGCGAAGGCCTTGAGTTCGGCCCAATCCTGCTCGGCATAAGGACGTGCCTTGATGGCGAGTTCATCAAGGAATTTCAGTACTTCGGCCGGCGATTCGGCCATCTTGGGTACCAGCGAGACTTCGCCGTAGCACTGGTAGCCGAGCATCTGCGCTTCTTCACGGCGCAGCGCGAGCTGCTCGCGCATATTGTCCGTGTTGTCCCAGTCGGCCTGGCCGCTGCCGTACTGCGGACCCTGCGCCGACGCGCGCGTCACGTTGGCTTCGTACAGGGTCTGGCGCAGTGCGCGGTCGTCTGCGTACTGCAGCACGGGGAAATAGGACGGGAAGTGCAGCGTGAACTTCCAGCCGGCCTTGCCGTCCTTCTCGGCGGCGTGGCGCGCGGCTTCCTTGGCGTCTTCGGGCAGGCCGGACAGACGCGCAGGATCTTCGATGACCAGCGCGTACGCATTGGTGGCATCGAGCACGTGGTCGGAGAACGCCTTGGACAACTGCGCCTGCTGTTCCTGGATTTCGGCAAAGCGCGGCTTCTTGTCTTCGGGCAGCTCGGCACCGCCCAGGCGGAAACCGCGCAACTCGTTCTCGATCAACTGGTGGCGCGCGGCGTCCATGCCGGCGAACTCGGGGCTGGCGGCCAGCGCCTTGTACTTTTCATAGAGCGCCAGGCTCTGTCCGAGCGACGACCAGAACTCGGTCATGCGCGGCAGGTTCTCGGCGTGCGCCTTGCGCAGTTCCGGCGTATCGGCGACCGCGCTCAGATGGCCGACTACGCCCCACGCGCGCCCCAGCGGCTCGGTGGCGGTTTCCAGTGCCTCGACGGCATTGGCCCAGTCGGCCGGCGTGGCCGGGTCTTCGGCGCGGGCCACGGCGGCCTGGGCACGCTCGAGCAGCACGTCGAGCGCCGGGCTGATGTGCTCGGGGCGGATCTCGGAGAAGCGCGGCAGGTCGGTGAAGTCCAGCAGTGGATTGTTGACGGCTTGGTCCATGGCGGTTCTCGGTTATCAGGCCTGAAGAGGCAATGGCTTGCAGATTGGGGCAGCCCCGGTGCTTTTCCAGTGCCGTTGCGGCGCGTGCCGCAACGGCACACAGGCTTAGCCGGCGGCGCGCTCGGCGGCTTCCAGCGTGTTGATCAGCAGCATGGTAATGGTCATGGGGCCAACGCCGCCCGGCACCGGCGTGATATAGCCGGCCACCTCGCGCACGCCGGCGAAATCCACGTCGCCGCACAGCTTGCCGTTGTCGTCGCGGTTCATGCCCACGTCGATGACGACCGCGCCGGGCTTGACCATGTCGGCGGTGATCAGGTTGCGCTTGCCCACGGCGGCGACGACCACGTCGGCGTCACGCGTATGCGCGCCGATATCACGCGTCTTGCTGTTGCAGATGGTTACGGTGGCGCCGGCTTGCAGCAGCAGCATGGCCATCGGCTTGCCCACGATGTTCGAGGCGCCGACCACCACCGCGCGCGCGCCGCGCAGCGGGAAGTTGATCGATTCCAGCATCTTCATGCAGCCATACGGCGTGCACGGGCGGAACAGCGGGGCGCCGGTCATCAGCGCGCCGGCATTGGCCACGTGGAAGCCGTCGACGTCCTTTTCCGGGGCGATGGCTTCGAGCACCTTGTGGCTGTCGATGTGCTTGGGCAGCGGCAACTGCACCAGGATGCCGTGGATCTTCGGATCGTTGTTCAGTGCATCGATGCGGGCCAGCAGGTCGGCCTCGGACAGGTCGGCCGGATAGCGGTCCAGCGACGAATGGAAGCCGTTGTCCTCACAGGCCTTGACCTTGTTGCGCACATAGACCTGGCTGGCCGGATCCTCGCCGACCAGGACCACGGCCAGGCCAGGCTGGTGGCCGCGTTCGGTCAGGCGGGCAGCGCGCACGGCGGCTTCGGAACGGATTTGTTTGGCAAGGGCGTTGCCGTCGATCAGTTGTGCAGACATGGGGGAGAGGCGGGTTTGTGGCCGGAGTGAAGGCGCCGTCGCGGGGCGGCGCCCGGTCGGCAGAGCTTAAAGGCGAATTATACGGGGTGACGGGCGGGCATTCTGCCCCCGGCTGGCCACGCGGCCGTTTGATCGCTGGCAAGCCGGGATGCCCGGCGGCACTGGTAGCATCGGTGCATGCATACCGCGCTCCCATCCCTGCTGTCCGACCCGCTGCTCATCGTGCTGACTGTCGTCGGGCTGGGCTGGGCCCTCAGCCGCCGTCCGTGGCATCTGCTGCGGCGCGATTCCCTGCAGCATGCGTGGCTGGGCGGCATGATGTTCGTGGCGCTGTTGTGGACGATCCGTGCCACGCTGGTGGGCGGCCTGGTGATCCAGCTTCTCGGCGCCACGCTGATGGTGACGCTGTTCGGGCTGCCGCTGGCGCTCGTCTCGTTGTTTGTGGTCGACCTGGTATCGCTGTTCGGTCTTGAGTACCTGGCCGGCCATGGCTGGGCGCTGTTCGACTGGCCGTCGCTCTGGGTGCGCTACGTCTGGCTCGCGCTGCTGCCGGCGTTGATCTCTGCCGCCCTGCAGGGGCTCATGCGCCGCATGCTGCCGCACCACCCGTTCGTGTTCATCCTCGGCCACGGCTATTTCTGCGCGGGGCTGGCCGCCATGGGCGCCGGCGCGGCGGAAGCGGCCTGGCGGCACTGGATGGCGCCGGGATTGCCTTTCAGCACCGCCGACACGCTCGCGGCCATCGTCATCCTTGCCTTCGGCGAGGCCTTCCTGACTGGCATGCTGGTCGCGATCTTTGTGGTGTACCGGCCGCAATGGGTCGTGACGTTCCGTGACGAGGATTACCTGCGGAACTGAGGTGCGCGCCGAAGGGGGCGGAAGGGGCGGAGGGGGGCGGAGCAGGGACGCGTGCCCCGGCGAGCGCCGGGGCAGCTTGCGGGATCAACTGTTGCGCGACAGCGCCAGGCGCAGCAGGTCGGCCACGGTGTTCACGTTGAGCTTTTCCATGATGTTGGCGCGGTGCGCCTCCACCGTCTTGATGGAAATGCCCAGGTCGTCGGCGATCTGCTTGTTCAGGCGGCCGGCCACGATGCGCTCCAGCACCTGCTGCTCGCGCGTGGTCAGCTTGCCCAGCAGGTCCTTGGCGGCGCGTTGCTCGCGCGCGGCCGAGTGATCCGTGCGCGCCTTCTGCAGCATGCGTTCGACCAGCGAGCGCAGTTCCGACTCGTCGAACGGCTTTTCGATAAAGTCGATTGCGCCGCGCTTCATCGTGGACACCGCCATCGGCACATCGCCGTGGCCGGTAATGAACACGATAGGAATGTCGATGTTCTCGGCGATCATGCGCTCCTGCAGTTCCGGGCCGCTCATGCCGGGCATGCGCACGTCGAGGATCACGCAGGAAACCTGGCCGGCGTCATAAGCCGCCAGGAACTGTTCGGCGCTGCTGAAAGCACGCACCTGGTAACCATTGCCCTCCAGCAGCCAGGTCAGCGAGTCGCGCATCGCTTCATCGTCGTCGACGATAAAGACGGTCTCGCCGCGGTGAGGGGCAGGGTTTGGCGTTGCGGTCATGAAGTCTCCTGGGACAACCATTCATTTGCGGCAGAAGTGTAACCGGCCGCGGCGCTATGTAACAGATCCGGCACCCCACCGGCGGGGGGTGCCGGCAGTTCCGTGATCGGGCGCGTGTCGTTACTGATCAGCCATTGCCGGCTGCAGAGGCAGCATGATTTTAAACGTACAGCCAATGCCGTCGACATTGTTCTCGACCCACAGCCTGCCCTGGTGGGATTCGATGATCGAGCGGCAGATATTCAGCCCCATGCCCATGCCGTCGGACTTGGTGCTGAAGAACGGCTCGAACAGCCGTTCCTTGGTGGCTTCGTCGACGCCGGGACCCTGGTCGATCACGTCGATATGCACGTTGTTGCCGAACTCGCCCGGCTCGATGCGCGCGTGCAGGCGCACCACGCCGCCCGCGCGCGGGGCGGGCATGCCGGACATCGCCTCGACGGCGTTCTTGAGCAGGTTCACCAGCACCTGTTCGATCAGCACCGGGTCGACGTAGATCATCGTCGGCGGGGCGGGCAGGCGCGTCAGGATCGTGACGCGCCGGCGAGTGGCCTCGAGGTCGGCCAGGCCGACCGCGTCGGCGACGATATCGTGCAGCGAGGCCTCGCGCCGTTGAGGCTGGCTGCGCTTCACGAAGCCGCGGATACGGCTGATGATGGTGCCCGCGCGCACGGCCTGTGCCGAGGTCTTTTCCAGTACCGGGATAAGGTCTTCCGGCGTGCTGCGGCCCGAATGCAGGCGCGCCACGGCGCCCATGCAGTAGTTGTTGATCGCGGCCAGCGGCTGGTTCAGTTCATGCGCGAGCGACGACGCCATCTCGCCCATGGTGGTCAGGCGGCTGGTGAACTGCAGGCGCTCCTCGTGCTGGCGCGTCATTTCCTCGGCGGCCTTGCGCATCGTGATGTCGGTGGCGATCTGCATCTGCGCGAGATGGCCGTCCACCCACTGGATGTAGCGGCGGCGCACTTCGAACCACTTCTGCATATCGGGCACGAACACTTCGCGCGCGTCCGAGGTGTATGGCATCAGTTCCGAGGCTGGCAGGCCGGCGTACGCATCGACATAGTCGGTGTTGTCGCTCGAGACCTGGTCCTTGTCGACGTCGTCGCCTGCCAGTTTCAGGTGGCCCTCGGCCTCCCAGCCGAACAGCTGGCGGTAGTAGCGGTTGGCGAACAGCAGCTCGGCCTTGTCGGTGGCCAGCACGGACACCGCGGCGTCCAGGCTTTCCAGCACGGTGGTGAAGCGGTCGTGCGCGGCGGCCAGTTCCTCGCGCGCGCGCTTGGGCTCGGTGATGTCCGTCATCGAACTCATCCAGCCCGTGTGGCGGCCGCGGCTGTCCACCAGC
Source organism: Cupriavidus numazuensis (assembly GCF_905397435.1). Taxonomy (GTDB): domain Bacteria; phylum Pseudomonadota; class Gammaproteobacteria; order Burkholderiales; family Burkholderiaceae; genus Cupriavidus; species Cupriavidus numazuensis. The sequence continues at coordinate 5,335 of NZ_CAJPVI010000001.1, read as the reverse complement.
GGCGACACGTACATACGCGAGAAAAAGCTGCTGCCGTCGCGGCGCATCACACGCATCTCGTAGCCGCCGGACGGGGACTTGCCCTGCAGCGTGAGGTCGATCTGCCGCTGCATTTCCTGCTGGTCGTTCGGCGGCCAGTAGGGGAAGGGCGGCAGTCGTCCGACCAGGTCGTTCTCCTGCCAGCCGGTCATGCGGCAGAACGCCGGATTCACGTAGGTAATGCGGCCGTTCAGGTCCAGCGCGCGCAGGCCGATCAGCATGGAGTTTTCCATGGCGCGCCGGAACGACGTTTCGGCCAGCAGCGCGCGCTGCGCCTCGGAGCGGCGGCTGGTGTGCCGCCACATGCTCCACAGGCTCCACAGCAGGAAACACGACAGCCCGACCACCAGCCACAGCAGCATGTTGTTGGGCAGATTGGACGGCGGCGGATACGCGTCGGCGCGCAGCGACAGCGAATGGCCCGGCGGATCGAGCAGTACCTCGTACGACAGCGCGTTGCCAGGCACCGGCCGTAGCGAGGTGCTGGCGCGGGTCTGGTTGTTCTTGTCGATCAGCGAGAAGCGGTAGCGCTCGGTCAGTTCCGGCGGCAGCAGGTGCGTGAGGATGCCGTTGATCGAGTAGAGCGCGCCGAGCGTGCCAAGGAACTCGTTGTCACGGACGATCGGCACTTCCATCAGCATGAAGCTGTCGCCGCGGTCGTTGGTGAGCGGGCGCGAGTAGACCACGCGCTGGGTTTCGCGCGCGGCGTCGAAGGTGTCCAGCACTTCGGGTTCGAGCGGCTGGTCCTGGTTCTCGCGCAGGCGCGCCGCGAATTCCGAGGTGGACGGCAGCGACCAGCGCCCGCGGCGCGTGGCATCGAGCCAGTTGATGAAGACGATCTCGGGGTTTTCGCGCAGGATTTCCTGCGCCGCGGTCCGGTACGCGCCCTGTTCGAGCTGCGCGGCTGCAATGTCGCGCGCGAGCGAGGCAAGCTGGTCCTGGTTGCTCAGCAGGGACAGCCGCACGCGCTGCTGGGCCCAGGCCGCGTCGCGGTACAGCGCGTCGCGCTGCTGCTGGCGCTCGGTCTCGTGCAGGGACCAGAGGATGACGCCCATGGCCGCGCTGAACAGCACGATGGCCACCAGCGGGATGAACATGAACCAGCTCGTGGCGACGAGGTTGCGCCAGCGCAGCCACCACAGGCCGCGCGTGGGCGCGGAGACGGTGCCGCCGTCATCGACGGGTGCGATGGTGTCGATGGTGCCCAGCGTGCCGGTCGGCGGCGCGGCGTGTGCGCCGTCGCCTCCGGCTGCCCTGGCTCTATCGGAGGCGGTAGAGGTCGCGGTGGGCGAGGCGGTGGGCGGAACGACGGGTGCACGCAGGCTGGACAGGAAACGATCGAAAAACGACATGACGGGGATTGACGGCTGACCGGCCAGTGTAGCGGGATTATTGCGGTGCGTCGCTTGGGGAAAGCGCCAATGAAATCAAGGAAATGCCTGACGTCGCGGCCCGGCTTGACCCGTATGGGCCAGGGCAGTGGGTGTGAAGTGTGGTGCGCCGCGCCAATATTTCACATTATAAAAAACGATATCGCAATTTGAAAATTTTGCTTGTGCTGCCCTTTCTGCTTCCATAGAATCCGATCGACCAAGAACGCGGGCGGTAACCATGCGCCTGCCGCGCGGAGTGTCCGGAACAGGACGCCCGGCGGCAGCTCCGATGCAAGGCGCGGCGGCGACGCATCCGCAAGTCATACCCCGTCACCCCGGGGCCCGAATGCCAAAAGCCAGGGCTCCGGAGCAGGAATTCACCAGGAGACAGTCATGTCCGCCGTACCCGAGCAGATTCTCGGCGCATCCAGCGCCAACGACGCCGATCCCCAGGAAACCCATGAGTGGCTGGACGCCTTGCAGGGCGTCATCGCCGCAGAGGGCTCAGAACGCGCGGCCTTCCTGATCGACAAGCAGATCGAGTACGCACGCGTGAATGGCGTTACGCAGCCGTTCCACGCCGAAACGCAGTACATCAACACGATCCCCGTCGAGCAGCAGGCCCGTATTCCCGGCGACCAGGACGTCGAGCACCGCATCCGCTCGTACACGCGCTGGAACGCGATGGCGATGGTGCTGCGCGCCAACAAGCACACCAACGTTGGCGGCCACATTTCCTCGTTCGCCTCGGCGGCCACGCTGTATGACGTCGGCTACAACCACTTCTGGCGCGCTCCCTCGGAGCAGAGCGGTGGCGACCTGGTGTTCGTGCAGGGTCACTCGGCGCCGGGCGTGTACTCGCGCGCGTTCCTGCTGGGCCGCCTGACCCCCGATCAGCTCGACAGCTTCCGCCAAGAAGTGGACGGCAAGGGCATCTCGTCCTACCCGCACCCGTGGCTGATGCCGGACTTCTGGCAATTCCCGACGGTGTCGATGGGCCTGGGCCCGATCATGGCCATCTACCAGGCCCGTTTCATGAAGTACCTGGACAGCCGCGGCCTGGCCAAGGCCGGCGACCGCAAGGTCTGGGCCTTCCTCGGCGACGGCGAGACCGACGAGCCGGAATCGCTCGGCGCGATCGGCATGGCGGGCCGCGAGAAACTCGACAACCTGGTCTTCGTCATCAACTGCAACCTGCAGCGCCTGGACGGTCCGGTGCGCGGCAACGGCAAGATCATCCAGGAACTGGAATCCGAATTCCGCGGTGCCGGCTGGAACGTGATCAAGGTGGTGTGGGGCAGCAAGTGGGATTCCCTGCTGGCGCGCGACACCAAGGGCCTGCTGATGAAGCGCATGATGGATTGCGTGGACGGCGAGTACCAGACCATGAAGGCCAAGGACGGCGCCTACGTCCGCGAGCACTTCTTCAATTCGCCTGAACTGAAGGCGATGGTTGCCGACTGGTCCGACGACGACATCTGGCGCCTGAACCGTGGCGGCCATGACCCGCACAAGATCTACGCCGCCTACAAGGCTGCCAGCGAGCACAAGGGCCAGCCGACGCTGATCCTGGCCAAGACCATCAAGGGCTATGGCATGGGCGACGCCGGCCAGGCCATGAACGTGGCTCACCAGCAGAAGAAGATGCCGGTGGACGCGATCCGCAAGTTCCGCGACCAGTTCAATCTGCCGGTACCCGACGACAAGCTCGACGAAGTGCCGTACATCACCTTCCCGGAAGGTTCGAAGGAACTGGAGTACATGCGCCAGGCGCGCCAGAACCTCGGTGGCTACCTGCCGGCCCGCCGCCAGAAGGCCGAGGCGCTGCCGGTGCCGCAACTGTCGGCGTTCGAGGCGCTGCTGAAGGCCACCGGCGAAGGCCGTGAAGTGTCCACCACCATGGCCTTCGTGCGTATCCTGAACACGCTGCTGAAGGACAAGCAGATCGGCAAGCACGTGGTGCCCATCGTGCCGGACGAGTCGCGTACCTTCGGCATGGAAGGCCTGTTCCGCCAGGTCGGCATCTGGAACCAGGAAGGCCAGAAGTACGTGCCGGAAGATCATGACCAGCTCATGTTCTACAAGGAATCGCAGACTGGCCAGGTGCTGCAGGAAGGCATCAACGAAGCCGGCGCCATGTGCGACTGGATCGCCGCCGCCACGTCGTACTCGACGCACGGCGTGCAGATGATCCCGTTCTACATCTACTACTCGATGTTCGGTATCCAGCGTATCGGCGACCTGTGCTGGGCAGCAGCCGACATGCGTTCGCGCGGCTTCCTGCTGGGCGGCACCGCCGGCCGCACCACGCTGAACGGCGAAGGCCTGCAGCACGAAGACGGCCACTCGCACGTGTTCCACGCGGTGATCCCGAACTGCATCTCGTACGATCCGACCTTCCAGTACGAACTGGCAGTGATCATGCAGGACGGCCTGCGCCGCATGTACGCCGAGCAGGAAGACGTCTACTACTATCTGACGGTCATGAACGAGAACTACGAGCATCCGGAAATGCCGGCTGGCGTAGAGCAGGACATCGTCAAGGGCATGTACCAGTTCCGCAAGGGCGTCGAGAACAGCAACGCACCGCGCGTGCAGCTGCTGGGCTCGGGCACGATCTTCCGCGAGGTGATCGCTGCTGCCGAACTGCTCAAGAAGGACTGGGGCGTGGAGTCGGACCTGTGGGGCTGCCCGAGCTTCACCGAGCTGGCCCGCGAAGGCGCCGCCGCCGAGCGCTTCAACCTGCTGCACCCGGCCGAGCCCCAGCGCGAGTCGTTCGTCGCGCAGAAGCTGAAGTCGGCGCGCGGCCCGGTCATTGCCTCGACCGACTATGTGCGTGCGTTCGCCGAACAGATCCGTCCGTTCGTGCCGCGCCGCTACGTCGTGCTGGGCACCGACGGCTTCGGCCGCTCGGACACCCGCGAAAAGCTGCGCCATTTCTTCGAGGTGGATCGCCACTGGGTCACGCTGGCCGCGCTGAAGGCGCTGGCCGACGAAGGCGCCATCAGCCGCGACAAGGTGGCTGAAGCGATCAAGAAGTACAACCTCGACCCCAACAAGCCGAACCCGATGTCGGTCTGACCGGCTTCCTGCACCAACCCCCGCAGTACGGCGACGCCGTGCCGCGGGCGCCCCGAAAAATTCGGCGCGCCTTGCGGCACAGCGGCGTGACAGAAGCGGGCGGCGAGGGTAACCTCGCCGCTTGCGGATGTCGTGCGCGCCGGCCTGCCCAGGAGACACTGAATGAGTCAAGCGATTGAAATCAAGGTGCCGGACATCGGCGACTATGACGCCGTTCCCGTCATTGAAGTGCATGTGAAACCCGGCGACAGCATCAACGCGGAAGACGCGCTGGTCACGCTGGAATCGGACAAGGCCACCATGGACGTGCCCTCGCCGCAGGCCGGCGTGGTCAAGGAAGTCCGCATCAAGGTGGGCGACAACGTATCCGAGGGCTCCGTGCTGGTGATGCTGGAAGCCGCAGGCGCAGCCGCGCCGGCCCCGGCGCCCGCAGCTGCTGCCGCACCGGCTCCGGCCCCCGCCCAGGCCGCCGCGCCCGCACCGGCTCCGGCCGCTGCCCCGGCGCCCGCCGCCGCTCCGGCAGCTGGCGGCACCATTGAAGTCAAGGTGCCCGATATCGGTGACTACGACGCCGTTCCCGTGATCGAAGTCCACGTCAAGCCGGGCGACACGATCAACGCCGAAGACGCCGTCGTTACGCTGGAGTCGGACAAGGCCACCATGGACGTGCCGTCGCCACAAGGCGGCGTGGTCAAGGAAGTCAAGGTCAAGGTCGGCGACAACGTGGCCGAGGGCACGCTGCTGATCCTGCTGGAAGGCGCCGCTGGCGCCGCCGCACCGGCTCCGGCCGCTGCAGCACCCGCTCCGGCTCCCGCGGCAGCGCCTGCCCAGGCTCCGGCCCC